>CAYVUW010000007.1:0-6779 GCA_964455175.1 uncultured Acidobacteriota bacterium
TACGGGAGTTCGTCAAGCAGCGCGACCCTAAGACCATCGCGGTGAATATGTCAGTGCGAATTGCTGTGGGTGATGGTCTTAGCCACACTGGTTATCTTCGACTGACTGAGGCGCTGGGTGCCAAGTACGCGGCGCGCGTTATCTCAGCTGAACAGGTAATTACTGACTTTCGCGACCGGCGGGTAATCAGTGAGATCGTTGAATACGGCAAGCTGGGGGAAGTAACGCGACGTTTGATCGAGCGGGCGCTATCGAACGAAGTGATCACGGTCGGCAAAACCACGCGTGAACAGGTAGCTTGGTGGATCAAAGACGAACTACTGGCCCTCGGGATCGAACCCATCTTCACCAAGTTGTTCATGCCAGCAATTCTTTACTCGTCGAAAGCCTCTCCGGAAGAATATGGCTCACCTGATTATGTTTTTCGGCGTGGTGATCTGTTCCAGTTCGACTTCGGGTTTGAATTCATGAATCTGGGCTCAGACATCAAGAGGACCGCCTATGTCTTGCACGAGGGCGCGATCGCGATTCCAGATGGCCTCCAGCATGCTTGGAACGAGGGGCTTCGTGCCCGACAAGTGCTTCGCGACAGCATAAAGGTGGGGCTGACAACGGGTGAAACACTGAAGACCATCGGGAAGAACTTCGAAGCAGCAGGATTTGTTTTCGTGAATCTGGTTGGTGATCCCGGCTTCAGTGGTGGCTGGGCCAAAGTCTGGACCGAAGCCCTTGAAGCTCGTGGTTTCTCGGAAAGCGAAGCAGAAAAAACACAAGTTTCGACCGACTGCCACTGCGTCGGCAACACAGGGGATAGCGAAATCGAGGCAGGCCCGTGCATCAGCGGTTTCCGGGTCGCCGTACATGACCTCGTGCTAAAACCAAATCACATCTTCGCATTCGAACTGTTTGCGAACACTGCGGTACCGGAGTGGGATGGTTTCCGAGTACGACTTGGCATAGAAGACAATGCCATCTTGACTGAAGATGGTGTCCAGTTTCTTTACCCTCCCAATGAGCGAATTCTGCTCCTGCACTAGAAGCAACGATGGAGGAGCAGATGGCAAATTCACGGTGGGCGGAGTGGGGTGAGGCCATTGTGAACATGATGGTCGAGGCTAAGCCGGGGGAGAATCTTCTGGTCGTGACCGAAACTGGGTTTGACCGCCAAATCAGCGAGTCGTGCCTGGTCGCCGGGATCAATGCCAAAGCCAACACTCAGCTTCTGACTATTCCACAAATGACCACGAGTGATGCCGACCGCGATTTTTCTTCCACCGCGGGAGCTATCGTCGGAGCCAACGTGATCATCATGCTCGGGCCAGCCGCAAATGAGAGTATTGCTAGGGCCCTCCTTGAGTCGCGCAGCAAAGGCGGCCGCGTGACTCAGTGCGAGCCACTTGGTGCAGAGGACTGGATACTGGAAGGCGGTCTCGATGTGGACTATCCCCGCATGACCGAGGTAGCGCAAAAGATCTGCCTTCTCTGGAATGAGACCGACGTTTGCCACGTAACCTCACAATTAGGCACCGATGTGAGCTTCCGTCTGAAAGGACGGCCCGCACTATTGGCGGACGGGCGGGCGGTTTCGCCGGGGGATGCAGACTTCTTCCCTGGAGCGACACCTTCGATTGCACCCGTGGAGTCAACAATTAACGGCACCGTGGTCATTGACGGCACACTTGACGCCCCGCTCGGGCCGGTAAGTACGCCGGTAACTCTCCAGCTCAAGGAAGGTCTCATCACCTCGATCGAGGGAGGGGATGACGCTGATGCATTGCGAGAGCGTCTCTACTCCACTGGCGACCCAAAAGCGCTTGCAGTATGTCACTGGAATGTCGGAATTAGCCCTCGCGCCCGAATGGGCAACAAAATGGCCGAGGACGAAATGGTCATGGGTGCGATCACCTTCGGCTTCGGCAGACAAGACCCGATCTTTCAAGGTAGCGTCGGTAACGCCATGATGCATAGCGACGTTGTACTAACTTCCGGCAAGGTCACGCTCGATGGCGTGGTGATGTGCGAAAACAACACGTTAAACCCGAGTCTGGGCCTGGGCGGCCTCTGACCTGGCAAGGTGAGCAACTGGCCGTTCGTTAGTTACGTAAACACATGTCGTTAGCTGGCTGGTTTCTCGCCACCAAATATTCGCCAGTGAGAGTCTCGCTGTAGTAAAGCCGCAACCGCCACTACTACCAAGAACGCACACGCGTTCATGATCTGCGCGATAGGAGCTCCCAAAGACCCTGCAATCACTCCGACTTCAAGACTACCAAGTGGCCCCGCCCCACGGCTGAGATTCCATATACCAACGGCTGCGCCTCGCTCGCTATCCGGGACCCGGTCTTGAACCAACTTCGGCAAAAGAAGATCGACTGCTGCCCACGCCACACCGATCCACAACATCAGAAAAAGCGACAAGCTGTAGGAGACAGAGCCAGCAAAGGCGATCAGCGAGAGGGAGAACAGCCCGCACATCCAGAAGATCAGTTTCCCGGGACGCACACGAGTGGAAAGGCTGGCTAGGATAAGCAGCGCCGCGACACCGCCTACCTGTCGAATAGCCACCATGTTACCCAACCCAGTCTCTCCGACCATCAGTATGTCGCGTGAGAACGACGGTAGGAGTGCATCACTGGAGAACGCGAAGGCTTCAGCTGCGGCACCTATCACTGCAAGCAATAGCACCGCAGGGTTACGCCATAGGACAGTAAATCCCCTAAGGAAGAACGCGGAATTCTTGGGATCAAGACGGTTCTTCGTCTCCCTCGAAGAAACCACCGTGGAAACCTCCGCGCCAGTGCTTTCGGCTGACTCGGTAGAGAACGCTATTCTGGCAATATCTGCCGATGCCACGCGCAAACTCCGCGGAATCATTGAAAGCGCCGATGCAGCAATGACAAACCCGATCATCATCGATAAAAACGGGGCCGATGCTCCATAGAAAGCCAATAGCACACCGGCACCAACTGATCCGGCGGCCCCCACGGCGCGATTCGCGAGCTGTTCAAGAGCCATGCCGTTAATAGCTTCGTCGCGGCCCACTAAGTCATATATAAACGCCCGCCCAAGCGTCGTTTCGGCAGCATCAAATGATCCTTCCAGGAAGGCCACAACCAGCAGCCCAATAAAGGTGAGATTGCCAGTGAATGCCAAGCACGTTCCACTCAGAGCTAAAGCGGCACCAAACAGGTTGACGCCCTGAAGCATCCGCCTTCGATCCATGTGGTCTGAAAGTGCCCCGATTGGTACCGCAAACAAGAGCCTAGGCACGTTGCGTACCGCGAAAATCGTTCCTACTGCAACTGGGGAACCGGTGATCTCAAGCGCTAGCCACCCGAAAGTCACGGCAGCGATGGCGTTGGTGAAGCCATTCGTTGTTAGCGACAGCCATAGCCACACAAAGCCTGGGCGCTGAAACGACGACAGGGTAGAACTTCCCAGTAATCGCTCAAGAGAGACCATCTAGAATGCCGGCGGTGCGAACTCAGGCGCCAGCAGAGATACTTCCTTGCCCCGCTTGGAGGATTCGTAGATAGCCATCGTAATGGCCAATGATTTACGGGCCTCCTCTCCCGAAAGAATCGGGTCCCGATCTTCTCGGATTGCATCAACCATGTCCTGCAACTGAACACGATGCCGCGTTTGGGGGAATGCCCAAGGATCGTCGATGTCATGAAAGTCAAAGCTGGCTTCAACCGGCTCTGGTGCCGGGTAATCCTCAACGTCCCACACCAGAAACTTATCGTACTGGGCGTTGACGACGATGGTCCCTTTTTCTCCGTGGAGTTCCAACCTTGACTTCATCGCCGGTTTGATAGACGTCGTGCTGACAATCGTCCCCATGGCACCGTTCTGAAACTTGAATAGTGCCGTCGCCGTGTCCTCGACCTCAATAGCGTGCCGGGAGGTCGCCACATGTCCGCAGACTGCGCTAACTGGTCCGACCAGGTATTGGATAAGATCGATGGGGTGGATCGACTGGGTAAGCAAGCAACCACCGCCTTCAAGTCCCCTGGTACCTCGCCAAAGTGCCGACTCGTAATAAGCTGGGGTGCGACTACCTTTGTCGATCACTTCGGCGAGAAAAATTTTTCCCAGGGCGCCAGCCTCAATCGCTTTTTTGGTCTCGCGAGCGACACTGCCGAACCGCATTTGGAAAACTACGCCCAGTTTCGATCCATACTGCTTACACGCACGAATAATATCGTCGGCACGGTGCAGGTTAATCTCGAGTGGTTTCTCGATGAGGACATGCTTTCCAGCCTCTGCCGCTGCGACTGCCATGTCCCGATGCAAGCCAGACGGCGTCAGGACGCAAACAACATCGACTCGAGGGTCTCGAATGAGATCTTCGTAGTCCGTGTACCATTTTCCGATCTCGTAAGTGGCCGCAAACTCCCTAACATTGGCCTCATCGCGAGAGCAGGCAGCGACCATCTCGCCGCCCGTGACGTGTTGGAATTCCTTCGCCTGGGTTTCGCCGGCCATACCAGTGCCGACAAGGCCGAAGCCGATGCTCTTTTGTGCCAAGGTTCGCTATCTCCAGGTTGCGCCCCGAGTGCGCTTTTCAGCGACAGAGAATCTCTATGGCTACAGGTAAAACAGAGAAAAGATGCTGAGATCTCTGTCTTACCCCCATGGCTCTCCAGGATCATCACGGTCCTCGCGCTCCTTGAATGTAGTGAACTTCTTCAAGAAGACCAATGGCACGTCACCAACGGGACCATTGCGCTGCTTGGCAATGATCAGCGTAGCCTCACCCTCGAGAGACGGGTCGTCGGGAGTATAGATTTCCTCGCGGTAAATAAACGAGACAACGTCAGCGTCCTGCTCTAAGTTTCCCGATTCACGAAGGTCAGAAAGCTGCGGCCGGTGATGGGAACGTGCCTCTGGGGCCCGTGACAGCTGCGACAACGCAATCACCGGCACTTCAAGCTCCTTAGCCAGCCCCTTCAACGCCCTGGAGATCGCACCGATCTCGAGGTTCCGGTTCTCGAAGCGCCCAAGGCTCATTAGCTGCAGGTAGTCGATGATCAGCAAATCGAGACCGTGCTCTGCCTTGAGCCTCCTGGCCTTGGAGCGCATCTCCAGCAACGAAGGATTGGCCGCATCATCCACAAAGAGTTTCTTCGAAGCGAGGAACTCCAGTGAGTTGATTAGGCTATTGAGTTCATCTTTTGAGAGATATCCGGTATTTATCTTTTGATTGTCAACCTGCGCCTCGGAGGAAATCATGCGACGGACAAGCTGCTGGGTTGACATCTCGAGCGAGAAAATGCCCACTGACCCATCGTGTCGCAAGGCAACGTGCTGCGCGATGTTGAGGGCCAGCGCTGTCTTACCCATCGAAGGTCGGCCCGCGATGATGATCAGGTCGCCCGCTTGAAGGCCCGCAGTGTACGTATTGAGGCGCTTGAAACCAGTCGGTACACCTGTGACGAAGTCACTTCTTTCGTACAACTCTTCAAGCTGGTGGGTTGTCTCACCGACGAGGTCCCGAACGGACAGGAAGCCACGCTTGACCTTGTCTTCAGCTATTTCAAAGATTCGGCGCTCGGCCTGGTCAATGATATCGTCGGTTGGCTCATCGCCACTGATCGCCGAGGTAATGATGGTGTTTGCGGATGAGATCAGGTTTCGCAGCGACGACTTGTCTTTGACAATGCGAGCATAATTGGCCACGTTCAGCGCCCGAGGCAAACCGTCCATTAGCGTTGACAGATAGCCCAGGCCCCCGGCCCGCTCAAGTTGGCCAGAACGTTCAAGCCGTTCCGCGACCGTCACCGCATCGATGGGAGAATCATCCTCTGAGAGCGCCACCATAGCCTCGAAAACGACGCGGTGCGCTTCGCCATAGAAGTCTTCAGGCGTGAGGGTTTCTCCAGCGGGATTTATGGCTGTGTTGTCAAGCAGGATTGCACCGAGGACAGACTGCTCCGCATCCAAATTGTGCGGTAACGTCCGTCCTTTCGTTAGCTCGTCAGCCATGCGGCCAGTCTGCTACTCCTCTTCGTCCTTCACAACCCAGAGTTTGATAGCCGCCTCGACACCGTAAGGCAGATTCAGAGTAATCTCGTGCCCACCCAAAGCCTTGATCGCATGATCAAGGGTGATCTGGTCCTTGCTAATCTCAAAACCCTCTTCGGCGAGCACCTCGGCAATGTCGGCAGCCGTAACAGATCCGTAAAGCACATCACCTTCGGAAACCTTTCGCTTGACGTTGACCACGACACCGCTGAGCCTGCCAGCCAGTTCTTCCGCGTCCTGCGCCCCCGCCTTTGCATCTTCCTCACGCCTCGCCTTGTCCGCCTCGATCATGCGCTCGTTATAAGCGCTGGCTCTAAGCGCTAGCCCCTTCGGCAGCAGAAAATTGGACCCGTAGCCAGCCTTAACCTCCACAAGGTCCCCGGGTTTACCCAGGCCTTCGACCATTTCCCGAAGAATTAGCTTCATGTTCTCAACCGGTAGTGTACGGCAGAAGCGCGATCTCACGGGCCCGACGGATGGCACGGGATAGCATGCGCTGCACTTTGGCGCTATTGCCATTGGTACGGCGTGGTTGGATCTTGCCGCGGTCCAGAATGAAATGCTGTAATAAATCGACGTTCTTGTAGTCAATGTATAAGACGTCATCCTTGAGGTATTTATTGCGGCGCCGACGGCCTCGTCCGTATCCTCCTCGCATCGTTAACCTTCCTTCCCTTCGTCGTCGACGGTGCTGTCCTCTGAGTCGTCGGCGACATCATCGGCATTTTCGTCGACAAGCGAAGTTTCTACGG
>CAYVUW010000007.1:6879-38853 GCA_964455175.1 uncultured Acidobacteriota bacterium
TTCAGCTTCCCCATCATCACCAACATCCGAATCAGCGGTCTCGGCCTCTGCTTCCTCGGCAGCCACGATTTCGTCAAGAGACATGGCCGCAGCTGCAGCCTCGGCTTCGTGCCGCCGTTCAGCAGCGACGCGCTGCTCCTCGATCGCGGCAGCGTCGCCCGCGTGGTCACGCTCGGCAATCTCCTGCCTCACATCGATTTCTTGCTGATCGCTAAGTCGCACGACCATAGAGCGGATTACCGACTCGTCAAGTTTCATGCGTTCCTTGAGAACAGCCGGCAAGGTCCTCTCCCCGTCAGCATGGATGATGACGTAGATACCCTCGGTCTTGCCCTTCACCATGTAGGCCAGCTTCCGGCGTTCCCATACGCGAGCCTGGAGCACCGTTCCCCCGTCTGATTCGATGGTGGTGCGCAGATCGCCGATTACGGCACTAACCCCGTCATCGTCCGCCTCCGGGGTCACAATCAGGAGTGTTTCGTAGAAATTCGGCATGAATCTCCTCTCGGTCTCTGTCCCTGGTAAACCAGGGCGAGGAGCTGCGAGATCTGTTCTGGAAAGGGTTGGCCAGCGTCTTTAAGCCGCTAGATAATTAGCGGGACTATGACCAGTGATACAACAGACATCAATTTTATCAGGATGTTCATTGACGGGCCAGAAGTGTCTTTGAACGGATCACCGACGGTATCACCAACGACCGCCGCTTTGTGCGCTTCCGATCCTTTACCACCATGGTGGCCTTCCTCGATATATTTTTTTGCGTTGTCCCAAGCACCGCCGCCATTACTCATCATCAGGGCCAGCAATACGCCAACAACCGTAGAACCTGCAAGCATGCCGCCAAGCGCTGCAGGGCCAAGCGTGAAGCCAACGACAACTGGAGCGATCACGGCAAGCAAACCAGGCGGAATCATCTCCCGGAGAGCGGCCTTAGTGGCAATTTCGACACAACGATCAGGGTCTGGCTCGCCAGTCCCCTCCATGATGCCTGGAATCTCACGGAACTGACGCCGGATCTCCTCGACCAGCTCCGACGCGGCCCGGCCGACGGCAGTCATCGTCATGCCTCCGGCCAAGGTCGGAATCATGCCACCGATCATTAGGCCGATGACGACACGCGGATCGGTAAGGATGATCTGCAGCGCCTTGTCGCCCGCAGCGATTAGATGATAGTTGACAGCCTGAGTGTAGGCTGAGAACAAGGCTAGGGCGGTGAGTGCCGCCGAGCCAATAGCAAACCCTTTGCCAATGGCGGCAGTTGTGTTGCCAACCGCATCGAGTCCGTCTGTGATTTTACGTACCTCAGGACCAAGACGGGACATCTCCGAAATACCGCCAGCGTTGTCAGCAATGGGGCCGTAGGCATCGACGCTCATCGTAATCCCGACTGTCGCCAGCATGCCGACAGCTGCAATACCTATACCGTACAAACCTGCGGTCTCGTTGGCAGCCCAAATCGCGAAGCAGATCATCAGAACCGGAGCTGCGCATGACTGCAGGCCAACCGCCAGCCCCTGGATTATGTTGGTCGCCGCCCCAGTCTCACTCACCGATGCGATGTCGCGGATTGGTTTGCCAGCTGTGTAGTACTCGGTAATCCAACCGATCGCTAAGCCCGCGAAGGTCCCAGCTACGACCGCAAACCAAATCTTTCCACTCAGACCGCTACTTCCAATATAAGCGTAGGATCCACCGAGAAACACTACGGCGGCGAATGCCGGTGCCCATCGCAAGGCCCCCGCCGGGTTCGTGTTCTTAAACCAGGCCATCGAGGCAATGCCTAGAAGTGATGCAACGAGGCCGATCATCGCCATCACCAATGGAAGGCTCATCAGTGCAACCCTCGCGTTCTCTCCGGCAAGGTTGCTACCTTCTTCAATTAGAGCACTGAGTTGGACAGCACCTAAGGTTGCACCGATGGTAATCGTAGCGATCGTCGAGCCGACGTAAGATTCGAAAATGTCAGCACCCATGCCGGCAACGTCACCAACATTGTCGCCAACGTTGTCGGCAATGACGCCTGGGTTCCGTGGGTCATCCTCAGGAATCCCGGCTTCGACCTTGCCTACTAGGTCGGCACCAACGTCAGCTGCTTTCGTATAAATACCACCCCCGACCCTAGCGAACAGTGCAATCGAAGAAGCACCCATTGCGAAACCAGTGATATTCGACGCCGTGTCGGGGGTTCCGTACAAAAGGAACCAAGTACCGACACCTAGGAGGCCGAGGCTAGCAACGGACAAACCCATTACCGAACCCCCGAGGAAGGCAACCATCAACGCGGCTTCTTGTCCCTTGCTGGCTGCCGCACTGGTCGTGCGAACGTTAGCGCTTGTTGCCGCCGTCATACCTGCAAACCCCGCCCCCATAGATGCCACCGCTCCAGTGACAAAAGCCGCTGCGGTCAAAGGGTTTACAAACGTGTATAACAACCCGGCAACTACGAACACAAAGATCAGCAGCAGACTGTATTCGCTGCGCAGGAAAACCATCGCGCCTTTATGAATCTTTTCACCAAGCTCAGCCATGTCTTGGCTCGCCACAGGCATGCGCCTAAGGAAGAACAAGATCGCTAGCGCGATTGCCAATCCAATAGCGCCAAAGACCGGGGCTAGCTGCGTCAATGTCTGGGTGTCCATTCGGCTCGAACTCCTCTGTTTCAGTTGAAGCGATTCATCGCCGCGATGAGTCCTGATCGAAGGACCATCTCCACGGCGTCAGCAGCTTCTTCGACCATCTCCGCTGCCGTGTCTTTTTCATTCTTTTCGAAGGAACTGAGTACGTAGGTAACTGTGTCAGTTGATGCTTTCTCCCCGGAGATTCCCAGCCGAAGCCTGGGAATTTTCTGTGTCCCTAGGGCATCAATGATCGACCGCATCCCTTTCTGGCCGCTTGAACCCCCACTCCCCCTGAGCCGCAACTTGCCGAGCGGGAGGTCAACGTCATCGAATGCCACAAGGATTTGCTCTGGCCTCAAGTCCAATTCTTTGCATCCCTTCGCCACGCCTAGACCATTTTCGTTCATGTATGTTTTCGAACGCATGAGCCACAGCTCGGCAAACTCGCCGTTTTTGCCCCGCCCCTTCAACCGTATGTGAGTTAATCGCACCAGGTCGAGGTCCTTCTTGTCGACTATCGCGTGACGCCGCTCAAGAACATCTAACAGCATCCAGCCGACGTTGTGGCGGTGACCCGCGTAAGCATCGCCCTGGTTCCCCAGGCCAGCAAAAGCACGCACTGGTTATTCCGGTGCCGGGTCGTCTTCTGTTTTCTCGGCCTCTGTTGCCTCGCCTTCTTCCTCCGGAGCTTCTTCCGCATCTTCTGCGAGTTCTTCGCCCTCGATTTCCTCTTCTTCGAGACCCCGGTCAGCCTCCAAGTCTGCCTCAGCCACCGGTGCTACGACCGAGGCAACAGAGCTGTCCGGTGACGTAACAACAGTTACGCTGGGAGGCACAGCAAGGTCCTCGACTTTGATCGATTGGTTCATCTGGAGTTCGCTGACGTCCACATCGATGCTCTCCGGAATATTGGTTGGCAAACAGGTAACCAGAAGTTCGCGAAGCGAATGGTCGAGGACACCACCATCTTCTGTAACGCCCATAGCCTCCCCGACAAGTTGCAACGGCACCGAGACTTCGATCTCTACGTCCAGCGCGATTCGCACAAGGTCAGCATGGATTAAGCGGTGCGTAATCGGGTCGATCTGCACGTCGAAGATCATCACATCGTCTTCAGACCCCCCTGCCACCTTCAGCTTAAAAATAGTGTTCTGGCCAGACTCCGACGTCAGGACAGATATGATCTCGCGCGGGCTCAGAATAATCGGGTGCGATTCTTTGTCACCACCGTAGACAACCGCTGGCAGCTTATCTTCACGCCGTAAACGGCGCGCCGCGTTGCTGGATCCAGCTTCCCGTGCCTCTGCTTCAATAACGATTTCAGCCATGACTTTTTCTCTTTAGGAATCAAATAAACAAGCTAGACACGCTCGTCTCTTCGTGGATGTTTCGAATTGCCTCGCCCAGCAGTTCAGCGACAGACAGAACCACGATGTCGTCGCAACCCGCGGCTTGTTCGTTTAACGGAATAGTGTTGGTGACGATGACCTTGTCTATTGAACTCTCTTCAATACGACGTACCGCCGCACCTGACAAGACCGGGTGGGTGGCAAAAGCATAGACTGCCGAGGCACCATTTTCTTTAAGCGCCTGGGCTCCCTGCGTCAGGGTACCCGCTGTGTCGATCATGTCGTCGTAGAGAATAGCGGTGCAGCCTTCGACGTCACCGACAACATTCATCGCTACCGCTTTATTGGCGCGCGGTCTGCGTTTGTCAATGATCGCCAAGCTGGCGTTTAGGCGCTTGGCGATGGCCCGCGCACGCTCAACAGCACCAGCATCGGGAGCAACCATGACTATATTATCCAGTTCCATCGATTCGAAATGACGAAGAACTACCGGCGCCGCAAACAGATGGTCAACAGGGATATTGAAGAATCCCTGGATCTGGCCAGCATGCAGGTCCATCGCCAGAACCCGGTCAGCCCCTGCGGTAACCAGAAGATCAGCCACTAACTTGGCAGTGATCGGTACTCTTGGCTCGTCTTTCTTGTCCTGTCGCGCGTATCCGAAATAAGGCATGACCGCTGTAATGCGTGCCGCTGAAGACCGACGCGCCGCGTCGATCATGATTAGTAGTTCCATAACACTGCGGTTAACCGGTTCGCATGTAGAGTCGATGATAAAAACATCAGTGCCACGGACGTTTTCCTGCAGCTGGCAACGAACTTCGCCATCCGAAAACTGGGTAAGTTCGAGTGCTCCAAGGGGGTGACCGAGGAAATCCGCGATACTGGCGGCCAGTTCAGGGCAGGCATTACCCGCAAACAGTGTTAGAGCGCGATCTGCAGAAGGCATGGGTCGGCGGGGAGCTATCGGGGTGGTCTAATTAGGGTAGCCAATGAAGCTGGGGCGGCAGGACTCGAACCTGCAAATGCCGGCTCCAAAGGCCGGTGCCTTGCCAATTTGGCGACGCCCCAAGAACAACTCTCAAATAACTCAAGTAACCGTGTCGGACGCAGGACGCGCATGGATAACGAATCCTTATTATAGCCGTGATCCCAATGCAGCATCAAATGGCCTAAGGTGTCAAATCAGGAAATTCGCCAAAGACGGATCGTCGGTGTTGGCTTCTCGTGATGGAGACATATGCGCCAGCCCACAGTCCTCTCTCTCGCAGCAGACGGGAAGCCCGGGTCACGGCGCGGCGGTCGCCGAAGCAAGCGAATGAAGCTGCCCCACTGCCCGTCATCTGCGCACAGTTGCCGCCAAGTCCTTCCAGTTGAAGACGAGCGTCGTCTACCTCTGGGTGAAGCCTAGCAACAGGTGCCGAAAGATCGTTGCCCATCCACTCGCCGCTAAGCACCGGCGCATAGGCGGGAACAGTTGGCGGCTGCGCCACGTTGCTGGAACCGGTTTTGCGGTCGAACGCAAGGTAGGCTTCTGCCGTTGACACATGAAGCTGGGGGGCCGCTACCAGGAACCATGTGGTAGGCAAAGGATCAAGCGATTCGACCCGCGCGCCGCTGCCAGTGCCGAGCGCGGTACCACCAGAAAGGAAGAACGGCACGTCCGCTCCTATATGCTCAGCGATCCGTTGAAAGGTGCCTGATTCTTGAAGTCTTGATACATTGAGTTTCCAAAGTCTTGCGCACGCTGACATTGCGGCCACCGCATCGCTGCTACCACCACCGAGACCAGCACCCCGCGGGATTCGCTTGACCAGCTGCATGGTCAGCGGGTGAGGTTCGACACCTTGATCATGTGCCTCAACAGCCATGGCGGACACCGCCTCGGTCACTGTGTTGTTCAGAGGCAATTCAGCACCATCAACGCGAAGCTGCAGGAGTTTCTTGGCGGACTGGTCTCTGGGGTCCGCGAGACGCGAATACAGGATGTCAGACAAGCTCAGCGTTTGAAGAACAGTGGCGACAGAATGATAGCCATCGTCAGCACGCCGCCCTACGCGCAACGCCAGGTTAACTTTTGCTGAGGCGCGCAAACGAATCATTGACTTAGCCCGCGGCGCAACAACCCACCCTTAGCCTGCAGAAGGCTGAGCGGTGCGTCGACAGCACCAGAAACTGGATAGACGTCAAAATAGGTTTTGTCGAGCCCTTTGGGATTCGACTGCCACGCCGCAGCCAAGCGAAGTTCCAAGGTAATGTCTTCGGTTGGAACTTCCACCCGCATCCGTAAAGGTACCGGAGGTCCTACTTCAGACCAGGCCTCGTATTCGATTTCAATCAGCCCGGACGCAGTCTCTGCAAGAACACGTTCGAAACGCCCGGAAACCGGATGCAACCAAGCACTCGTTTCGGCCAAAGTAACCCGGATTCGCTGGACTGTCTCGTCCCACTGGACCGACAGGTCAACGCTGCCAATATCGACCCCATAACCCATGAGCACAGCGACGACCGCCGCAGGTGAGAGATTAATACCGAGCGCTCGCCCAAATTCGCCTGGATGGCTTGGTCCTTTATATAGGCGGTTCTCATCGGAGGCCCAAAACCCAACCTCGCTCTCTCCAGCAACTAGATATGCTTCGGTGCTTCCAGTGGGAGCCAGTACCTGGATATCAAGAAAATGGTCGCGTAAAAGGTAAATTTGCGCGTTCATCGTTTGGCTACCAACGCCCTGAGTCGAACGGATCTGATACGAGCCCACCATGCCAAGCAGATTGTCCCATCGACTGTGGGCTTCACGAACAAACGATTGCGGGTCCTGGCGCGCTCGGTTGGCAACATCTGAATAGGTTTCCAGCGAAGGGCCAACACGGGTGCAGCCTGACAAGAGTAGTGCTGACACTAAGAATGACGTTGTCCGTCGTGGCCAGCGCGACTTGGCTATTTGATTTTTGGGGCCATTAGGCATGGAACGTGGGACCTGATCGACTAAGTGAGTTGTTGGGAGCCGGGAGCTTCTACTCGTACCTACCACGAGAAAGACTACTGCACACTAAAAAGTTCGCACGATCAAAGCCCACGAAGAGAACAAGCAGCGTCCGGGAGAACTCCGAGGGACGGCACCACCCTGTTAGTATCAAGGTTGTCGTAAATTCCCTTGTAAACAGGACTCACCAAATGGGCGAGAAGGTATGAGTATTAATGATCCACTAGCCGGCGAAGCGATGGCCCGTTCTTTGGCCGAGGTGGATCCTGAAATCCACGGAGCCGTCCACCGGGAAACCGAAAAGCAAGCCACCAAGCTAGTACTAATCGCAAGCGAAAACTACGCTTCCGAAGCGGTCCTTTCAACCTGCTCTTCTGTGATGTCGAACAAATACGCGGAAGGCTATCCTGGCCGCCGCTACTATGGCGGCTGTGAATTCGTCGACGAAGCTGAGGCCCTTGCCATCGAGCGTGCCAAAGAATTGTTCGGCGCCGAACACGCCAACGTCCAGCCACACTCTGGGACGCAAGCGAATATGGGCGTTTACTTCGCTGCCATCGAACCCGGTGACACCATTCTGGGAATGGAGTTGCCACATGGTGGCCACCTATCGCACGGGCACAAGCTAAATTTTTCGGGCCATCTCTACAACGTCGTCTCGTACGGAGTTAATCGTGACACTGAGTTGCTCGATTACGACGAGATGGCCACCAAAGCGGAACAACATCAACCCAAACTGATCGTCGTCGGCGCCTCAGCCTATCCGAGAACGATTGATTTCGCCCGCGTACAAGCAATTGCAGACGGAATTGGTGCGAAGGTAATGGCCGACATCGCACACCCTGCTGGCCTGGTTGCCGCTGGCTTGTTTCCGAACCCCTGCGAGCATGTCGACTACGTCACTTCAACAACACACAAGACGCTACGCGGCCCTCGTGGGGGGCTGGTTCTCTGCAAGGAAGAACATGCCAAAGTCGTCGACCGCAAAATCTTCCCTGGTGCCCAAGGTGGCCCCTTTATGCACCTGATTGCCGCGAAGGCAGTCTGTTTCCAAGAGGCACTCAGCGCTGGCTTTAGGAGCTACGCTACACAGGTACTCGCCAACGCCAAGGAGCTTGCTCGTGCTCTCGCCGAGCGTGGCCACCGCATAGTGTCGGGGGGGACCGACAGCCACATCGTTCTTGTTGACGTCGGCACTGCAGGCCTTACCGGCAAGGATGGTGAAACGTGGCTCAATGACGCCGGCATCGTCGCCAATAAGAACACTATTCCCTTTGACCCGAATCCTCCGCTGGTCACTTCGGGGTTAAGGCTGGGAACAGCCGCCGTCGCCACACGCGGCATGAAGGAACCGCAAATGGACCAGATTGCCAATTGGATCCACATGGTGCTGGACAGTGGTGGTGACAAGCAACTGTGCGCTGCTATAAGAGCCGAGGTCGACGAAGTCTGCAAAAGCTTCCCGATCTATGACTGGCGCCTCAATTAAAATGCAAAAAATCGGCTAAGTGCCATTCACGCCAACGCTTACAAAAACAACAAGCTGTGCATTTCTATGGCCCAATTAACGCCACGCGCGGTCATGCTAAACTAGCGCCGTTTCCACTCCGTGACAGAAAGACGGTACGGAGTACAAAGGGCGCAACAGCGGCGAAAATGGACCCTTTCCGGGGCGCGACGGGAGGTTGAACCATGAAGTTTTTCCTGGATACTGCAAACGTCGAGGAGATCCGCCAGGCTGCCAGCCTCGGACTGATCGACGGAGTTACAACTAACCCTTCTCTGGTTGCCAAAGAAGGTCGACCCTTTGATGAGCTTATCCATGAGATCTGCGAGGTGGTACAGGGGCCAGTGAGTGCTGAGGTCGTCTCCACCGAAGCCAACGCAATGATCGAAGAAGGCCGCAGCTTGGCCGAGATCCATAAGCACGTAGTGGTCAAGTGCCCTTTGATCCGTGAGGGGTTAAAGGCAACTCGCGTGCTCGCGGACGAGGGCATTCGCGTCAACGTCACACTGTGCTTCTCCCCCACTCAGGCCCTGTTGGCTGCCAAGGCCGGCGCCGCGTATATTTCGCCATTTGTCGGACGCCTCGACGACATCAGCTACGACGGCATGGAACTCATTGCACAAATACTTGCCATTTACCAGAACTACGGTTTCCCTACTGAGGTACTGGTGGCTTCAATCCGCCACCCGAAACACATCCTCGATGCGGCTCTTATGGGCGCTGATGTAGCAACACTCCCATATAAAGCCTTCGACGCGATGTTCAACCACCCGTTGACCGACAAGGGCCTAGCAGCGTTTCTAGCAGATTGGGAAGAAGCGCGCGAGACTGTAGCTCCCGAGGCCGTCGAGGCCTAAGTGCAGGCCAACGTACGTACCACCACAGCCGGTCGTGTCCGTGCGACTCAGGCACGACGCAAGCGCTAAATGTCCTCTGAAGATCATCTCAAGGAGCTAGAGCGTCGTGAGCAGGAGGCGCTTGAAGGTGGCGGTGAGGAACGGATCAAGAAGCAGCACGACGCCGGCAAGTTGACGGCACGCGAACGACTCAACCTATTGCTCGATCCCAATACGTTCGAAGAGTTGGACAGCTTCGTCATACACGGCTGCCGTGACTTTGGCATGGAGGATCGCCGAATCGCAGGCGATGGTGTTGTCTGTGGTCACGGACACATTGACGGTCGACTCGTCTACGCCTTCGCTCAGGACTTTACGGTTTTCGGCGGCAGCGTTTCTGAGGCGAACTCCCAGAAGATATGTAAGGTCATGGACCTGGCGATGAAAATGGGGGCGCCGGTCATCGGCCTGAATGACTCCGGTGGAGCCAGAATCCAGGAAGGAGTTGCCTCGCTCGCCGGCTACGCCGACATTTTTCTCCGAAATACTCTGGCTTCAGGAGTGGTACCGCAGATCTCTGCAATCATGGGACCGTGCGCCGGGGGCGCCGTATATTCGCCGGCTATCACCGACTTTATCGTTATGGTCCAGGACAGCTCATACATGTTCTTGACAGGCCCTGACGTCATTCGGACCGTGATGAATGAGGAAGTGACCACACGAGATTTAGGTGGGGCAGAGATGCACAATACACGCAGCGGCGTGGCACATTTCGCCGCCGCCGATGATAGCTCATGCGTAGCGTTGATACGCGAACTTATGTCGTACCTGCCATCGAACAACCGTGAAGACCCGCCAAAGCTTGACCCTACAGATGATCCCGAGCGCACTGACGAGATTCTCGATAGCTTGATTCCCGAAGACCCGAACAAACCCTACGATATCGTGGGCTTGATTCACGGGGTTGTCGATAATGGTCAATTTCTCCAGGTTCACGAGCACTTCGCGCGCAATATCGTAGTCGGCTTTGCACGCCTCCACGGGATAGCGGTTGGAATCGTCGCTAATCAACCCGACCACCTCGCCGGAACCCTTGATATCGATGCTTCGGTTAAGGGTGCACGGTTCGTGCGCTTTTGTGATGCTTTCAACATACCGCTAGTAGTTTTCGAAGACGTACCAGGCTTCCTGCCCGGCACCGAGCAAGAGTTCGGCGGCATCATAAAACACGGCGCCAAGCTACTGTACGCGTTCGCCGAAGCAACAGTACCCAAGCTCAACGTCATCACACGCAAAGCATACGGTGGCGCCTACTGTGTGATGGCATCCAAGCACATCCGCACAGACGTAAATTTTGCCTACCCAACGGCCGAGATCGCGGTTATGGGCCCAGAAGGCGCTGTGAACGTTCTGTTCCGGAGAGAGCTTGCCACTACCGATGACCCCGAGGCCCTTCGTGCTGAAAAGATAGCGAGCTTCCGAGACAAGTTCGCCAATCCTTACATTGCCGCAGAGCGCGGTTGGGTTGATGCAATCATTCGGCCCCGGGACACTCGCCGTAAACTCATTAAGTCACTACTCGCACTCGACACCAAGTCTGAACGGAACCCCCCGAAGAAACACGGGAACATTCCACTATAACTATTCCTAATGTAGTTGAGACAAGCAGTTCTTCAAAAGGCCGTTTCCTGAGGTCTGCACATTGCCCTAGATGGATAATGGAAACCAATTCGTAGGCAGATACCTACCTTCTTACATGCTGAACTTGAATGGGTCGGGGAAAGAAATTTGTCCCCGCCAGTAAGTTTGGCGACCTCAGGGAAGCACCCTCAAGACTCAATGGCATGGCGACGAAACCACGCCCAGGCTACGCTTGGACAATGAGTGAGAGTCTTGCAATCCACCGTATTCTCGTCGCAAATCGGGGAGAAATTGCAATTCGCGTGATTCGTGCCTGTCGAGACCTGGGTCTCGAGTCGGTCGCGATCTATTCGGAAGCAGACCGAGAGGCCCTTCACGTTCGATTCGCCACCTACGCTTATCCGGTGGGAGAGGCGACAGCAACCGACTCCTACTTAAACATAGATCGCGTTCTGCAGGCCGCCCATGCAACAAAGGCAGACGCAATCCACCCAGGCTATGGCTTTCTTTCTGAGAACTCAGAGTTCGCCCGCCGTTGTGTAGATGAAGGTTTGATTTTTATCGGGCCAACAGCAGAGTGCATGGCACTCGTTGGTGACAAAGCCCGCGCACGCCAGTGCGCCATCGATGCAGGTGTGCCTGTAGTGCCAGGGTCACCGGATCCGGTTGAAAACATTGCGGAAGCACACCACTTCGCTGACAAGCTTGGTTATCCGATAATGCTTAAGGCAGCAGCGGGGGGGGGCGGCAAAGGTATGCGTCTTGTTGAAAACGACGCCGAGCTAGACAGATCCTTTGAGACCGCCAGCAGCGAAGCACTCTCAGCATTCGGCAACGGGCGCATTTATGTGGAGAAAGCGATCGTCACGCCGCGTCACGTCGAAATCCAAATCCTTGCCGATCTGCACGGGAACCAAGTCCATCTCGGGGAACGAGAATGCACCCTGCAACGCCGGCATCAAAAGGTACTTGAAGAAGCCCCATCGCCCGTCGTCGATCCAGAGTTGCGTGAAAAAATGGGCGAGGCAGCCTTGATGGTCGCAACGCAGGCCGAGTACAGCAACGCTGGCACGGTCGAGTTTCTTCTCGATTCAGATCGGGAGTTTTACTTCATCGAGGTCAACGCTCGTCTCCAAGTCGAGCACCCGGTTACCGAGTTACTAACGGGAATCGATCTTGTGGCCGAACAGATTTCCCTGGCCCAAGGAAAGAAGCTTTCGTTTGAACAAAAAGATGTCGAATTTCGTGGTCACGCGATCGAATGCCGCATCTACGCCGAAGATCCAGATAACGACTTTGCGCCCTCGCCAGGTGTCGTTAAGACACTGAGCATCCCCGGCGGCCCAGGCATCCGCGATGATTCTTGCCTGTTTGAGGGCTACAACGTGCCAATCCATTACGACCCAATTGTTGGCAAGCTAATCGCCTGGGGGGACAACCGATTAACCGCCATACGGAGGCTTCAACGGGCGCTCACTGAATACAAAATCCGCGGCGTCGCAACCACGATCCCATTGTTTCAACGTGTGTTGGCAGACTCTGACTTCATCAACGCCAACTTCGACACCGGGTATCTCGACCGGCTACTGAACGGTGCTTCTGAACCAACTGACAGCATTACGGATGATTGCGATTCGATCACCGAGGTGGCGCGGTTGGCGGCGGCGGTGCATATCTTTCTGAATGAGGAACACAAAGCGTATCGACCGCTCAAGGCCCCCGGGTCGCCCTGGAAAATTGCTGGGCGCGTCGCCGCACTTGACCGCGAGCCGTAATGGAGATGGAAGTGTGATTATTGAAGTCAGTATCGACGGGGAGAGGCCACGGCGCTATCGATTGCAACGCGACGGCGAACAGATCGCCGTCGACCATCTCGAAGAAACCAACGTGGACAAAGGCACCAACAACGTCACGCACAAAACGTTAATAGATTGTCATTGTCCGCAAACTGGGATTTATTCGTTATTGATCGACAAAGCTTCATATGAGGTGTTCATTGGAGAGGCTCCCGACCATCTCGACGTACATCTCAAGAGCCAGACTTATCGAGTCCAGGCTGCTGATATCCGCCGTCACCGTGCCGCCACCGATGGGCCAGGGACCGTCGATGGACTCGTCCGTATCACGGCGCCGATACCCGGCCGCGTCTCCCGTATTCTCGTGCAACCTGGTCAACAGATCGCCCAGGGTGACGGCATCGTCGTGGTCGAAGCTATGAAGATGGAAAATGAGTTGCGTGCCCCAGGGGATGGGGTCGTCGTCACAGTTGCGGTTGAGGAAGGCCAAGCAGTAGAAGGAGGCGCCTTACTGGCGACTATCGAATGAATGCAGCACATAAACCGGGCAAACCAACAAAGGCAGAACTAGCTGCCCACGATGAAGCCGTCGCCACCGCTGGCTGTAAAACAGCTCCCCCGGCTATAGATCCTGGGTTCGGCGGCATCATTGGACAGGACCAAGGGCTCATGGCATTGCAAAGTGCTCTCCTTCGAAATCGTTTGCCCCACGCTCTCTTGTTTAGTGGCCCAAGCGGCATTGGCAAAGCAACCATCGCCGGTGTGCTCACGCAGGCACTGAATTGCATGAAATCAGGGCCCGGCGACGCCTGCGGAACATGCTCTTCTTGCCACAAGGTCAAACGTGGACTCCACCCTGACGTTCTTTGGGTAGCACCAGATAAAGGGCGTATTCGCTTGCAGCAGATCTCGCCACGAAAATCCGATAAAAAGGAAACGGCATCGCCGCATGCACCTATCGTGAATTGGGTCGGTTACCGACCATACGAGGGGAATCGCCGAGTCGTGGTCATAGACGATGCCCACAAGATGAACTCATCAGCACAAAATGCACTCTTGAAAACGCTAGAAGAACCTCCTCAATCGTCAACCTTAGTGCTCATCACACCAGCACCAAGTAGCTTGCTCCCGACTATCCGTTCACGCTGTCAGACGCTTCGGTTTAAACCCCTCGGGCTTGCTGGGATGCGTCGGTACCTTGAAAAACAGTTCGCCATGAGCGCTGAGGAAGCACGCCTCCGATCAAGCTTGGCGCCGGGAAGTCTGGGGCGTGCCATCAACTTGGACCTTGATGCACACGAAGTCCGTCGCGCCGTTGCCGAGGGGGCGCTTCAGGCCGCTTTACAAGGAGGTGCTGCGCTACTCACCGGCGCCGAGACCCTGTTGGCAGCCGGCGCCGGTGAACGCAAGATCGACCAGGCGTCCTCGGCGATTGATGCGGTTCGAGATATCCTCCACGACCTGCTCGTATTGACGGTGGGCAACCGAGAGGAAATGGTTGTCAATTTTGACCGGACAAACGAATGGGCGGCATGGGCAAGCACCTTAGCCCCCGACGATATCGTTGAAGCGCTCGGCACCTTGCAACAAGCCGACGATCGGTTGCGCTCACCACTTCAACCCAATGCCAGACTTACCATCGAGCAAGCACTGATCGGAGTCGGCTCGGCGCTAAGAAACAAGACTGCGGAATGAACTCTTCGCCCAAAATCGCTATAACGATGGGTGATCCCGCCGGCATCGGCCCGGAAATTGTCTTGCGGGCGTGTGAGGCGTTAGCTTCAGAAGCTCTCCATCCAATCGTGGTCGGTGACCCTAATCACCTGGAAACCATTGCCACCAACCTGCACTTACGGACGCCCAAGGAAATACTCGAGTGTGGTTGTGTTGACCCTGGCCTTGAGCCTGGCCGCCCTCGCGCTATAGACGGCCGCATCGCTCTGCAATGCATCATTACAGGAGCCGACCTCGCCGCGAGCGGTGACAGCGCAGCACTAGTAACTGCACCAGTTAGTAAATACGTCATCGCGGCAACCGAACCCGGCTTTAAGGGCCACACTGATTTTCTGGCATCCCGTGCCAAGGTAAGCAGCCCTCTGATGGTGTTCGCCGGCATTCGGCCAGCGGTTGCACTACTAACAACTCACTTGCCGTTGGTAACCGCCGTCGCATCTGTGCAGCGGGCTGCAATCGTTGGCGCGTTGGCACGCCTCGATGAGGGTTGGCAACGGTGGTTCGGCAACAGACCGCGTATAGGAGTGGCAGGGCTCAACCCTCATGCTGGTGAGTTAGGCTTGCTGGGCTGCGAGGAGGATGGCGAGGTGCGCCCAGCGATTGTTGAAGCACGACGCGAAGGCGCCGACGTCCACGGCCCATTCCCCGCTGATAGCGTGTTCCGTCATCCGACCCTCGACGCAATCCTGGCCCTGTACCACGATCAAGGAACGATCATGGCTAAACGAGCACCGGAGGTTTCTGTAAACACAACGTTTGGCCTCCCCTACCCTCGCACATCTCCAGATCATGGGGTGGCCTACGACATTGCCGGGAAGGGCATCGCTGATGCAGAAGCAATGATTGCAGCGGTGCGCTTAGCTGCCAAAATGGCGGCAAACCGCTAATTATTCGACGTCGCGCTCGTCGTAACCCATGTAAACCTGGCGAGGCCGGGCGATCCGCTGATCGCCATCGAGAAGCATCTCTTGCCATTGTGCTAGCCAACCGGAAGCTCTTGGTATGGCAAAGAGCACCGGGAACATCGCGGTGGGGAATCCCATCGCCTGGTAAATGATGCCCGAGTAAAAATCAACGTTGGGATAGAGATTGCGCTCGATGAAGTAATCGTCCTCAAGAGCGACACGCTCGAGTTCGACAGCAATCTCAAGCAACGGATTGACACCAGTAACCTTGAAGACTTGGTGGGCAACATCCTTGATCAGCGTGGCACGAGGATCATAACTTTTGTAAACACGGTGACCGAAACCCATCAACCTTCCAGCTTCGCCCGACTTCACTTGCTCGATAAAGTTCGGCACATTCTCTACCGATCCGATGTGATCGAGCATACGGAGGACCGCTTCGTTGGCACCACCGTGAAGCGGCCCATAGAGTGCCCCAGCAGCCCCTGCCACTGCGACGTAGGGATCACTCTGTGAGCTCCCAACGTTGCGCATAACGCTAGTACTGCAGTTCTGTTCGTGATCCGCGTGCAGAATAAACAACACATCCAGAGCTCTCTCAAGGACAGGATCAGGCTCGTATTTCTGTTCAGTAACCTTGAAGAGCATGTTCAGGAAATTGCCAGTGTACGACAGGTCATTATCGGGCAAGACATACGGAAGGCCGCGCTGGTGACGATATGCGTATGCCGCGATCGTGGGCATCTTCGCGATCAAACGCCAGATTTGTCGGGTGCGCGATTCTTCGTCAAAAATTTCTTTAGCTTTTGGGTAGAACGTCGACAAGACGCCGAGCGTGCTGACCAGTATGCCCATAGGGTGAGCATCGTAATGGAAAGCGTCAATCACCTTCTTAATGCTCTCATTGAGCATCGTGCGCATAGTGATGTTTTCTGTCCAGTCGCTAAGCTCTTCCTGGTTTGGACGCTCTCCGTTTAGCAGCAGATAAGAAATCTCGAGGTAAGTGCTTTTCTCGGCGAGCTGATCAATCGGGTAGCCCCGATAGCGCAGGAGCCCTCGCTGACCATCGACAAAAGTGATACTGCTCTTACAAGAACCGGTATTGGTGTAACCCGGATCGTAGGTAATCAGGCCGAAATCGTTTTCTGACGCCTTAATTTTACGGAGCTCATCGGCGGGAATGGCGGCACCATACTCCGGATACGTCCCGTAGGAGATCGGTACTTCATATATCTCCCCTGTACGATTATCTGTAATCGTCAGTGTGTCTTTAGCCATTCTCCGTTACTCCTGACCTGAAACCCGAACTATTTAAGGCTGCTACAGCATATGCTAACCGCCTGACACCACGCAGGCGACCAGTACAGCCTCACAAGTAAGAATTTAGTTGCTGAACGATGGCCTGGAATTCCTTCGCCCCACACAAAATCCTGGGACAATTCGGCACCCACGGTATGGGTAGAATTTATCTCGACGAGCGTTCATTCTCTCGCTTTCACGGGAGAGTAAACCACCATCGTGGTGCTTTTCCCAAAGCGTCTGCACGCACGCGACCTCAACAATGAATCGTGTGCCGTTCAAGACCCCGTTGCGAAGCCCTAGCGGCGACGTCTCAATTCCTGCTCGATCTCTCGCTTGACTGCTTCTTGCTTCTTGGCCTCTCGCTTGTCATAGGATCGCTTTCCCTTACCTAAACCAAGTTCAATCTTGGCCCACCCGCTGCGGAAGTAGATGCGCAGTGGCACTAAAGTGAAGCCCCGTTCGACAATGCGCCCCCGCAGTTTGTCTATCTCGCGCTTGTTCAGCAGCAGTGGCCGGGGGCGCTCGGGCTCATGTTGAGCGTTTGGGCCAGCCGGTTGGTACGGACCAATATGACAGTTGAGGAGCACAATCTGGTTGCCAACGATCGAAGCATAAGAGTCTTTGAGGTTGGCACGGCCCTCTCGTAATGCCTTGACTTCGGAGCCCAACAACGAAATTCCGGCTTCGTATTTTTCGATAATTTCGTAGTTGTGATGTGCTTTGCGATTGACGGTGACTACTTTTTCAGTATCGCTCATCGGATTCACCAACCGGTCACAGCCCGAATCATCAAGTCGGGCTCCTCAATCCGAGTAGCCACGCGACTAACACTTCCGCGTAGCCGAGCGCTTGACCGTGTGAAAGCGGTTCAGAGTCTTACAACATGGGCGTCGTCGCGACCCTCTGTAACGTTGCGAGTGTCAATCAGCAAAGATGACGCGTCAATGATCGCAGGCCAGTCGTAGTTGGTGTGATCTGTGCAAACAACGACGCAGTCGTAGTCACCACACACTTCCGGAACACCATTGATTGACTGCATCGGTGCCTCCAGGTCCTCGGAAACCTCGGAGACATAAGGGTCGTTGTAGTCGACTTCGGCACCTTGCGCAACCAGCAACCTGATGATGTCGAGCGCAGGTGATTCTCGTACGTCATCTATATCACGCTTATATGCAACACCAATCACCAAAATTTGACTGCCCTTAACACTCTTGCTGTTCTCGTTAAGTGCGTCCGCTACTAACCGCACGACGTGTTCCGGCATATTGGCATTAATCTCGCTCGCGAGCTCGACGAGGCGAGCCTGATAATCGAGGGTGCGTAGCTTCCAGGTCAAGTAATACGGATCGACCGGTATGCAGTGGCCACCGAGGCCTGGCCCTGGATAGAAAGGCATGTACCCGAACGGCTTCGTTGCCGCCGCGTTAATGACATCCCACGTGTCGATCTCAAGTCGCTCGCACATCATCGCCACTTCGTTGACTAATGCAATGTTGACCGCCCGAAAGGTATTTTCTAGGAGTTTGACCATTTCTGCGGCACGACACGACGATACCTGATGAACTTCGGCGCAAATCGTCCCGTACAACGCCATCGCGACGTCGCTGCACTTCTCAGTGTAGCCCCCAACAATTTTCGGAGTGTTAGCAAGTTTGTATTTCTCGTTCCCAGGGTCGATACGCTCCGGCGAAAATGCCAGATAGTAGTCTTCCCCAACAACCAAGTCGTTAACAGACAGCGTCGGCAACAGTACTTCTTCTGTCGTTCCCGGATAGGTCGTACTCTCCATGATCACCAACATTCCGGGATGGATGTGACGAGAAACCTCTTCAGCGGCAGCCATGATGTAGGAAACGTCTGGATCGCGTGTTTTGCTAAGAGGGGTGGGAACACAAATCACAACCGCGTCCATCTCGGCAATCTTGCGACCTTCAGTGGTAGCCGTTAAGCGTCCGGCCTCGACTTGCTTAGCTAGTGTCTGCGTTGGCACGTCAGCGATATAGGAATCGCCAGAGTTCAGCCGGTCAACGCGTTTGTCGTTGACATCCAAGCCGATCACCTTGAAACCAGCCTCGGCGAACGCCACCGCGAGAGGCAATCCCACGTAGCCAAGACCCAGGACACCAACGGTGATCGATCGCTGCTCGATTTGCTTAAGGAAGTTCTGCAATGTATCGCCGAGTATACTGGGCAAAGTTCATGCTCCCAAACATGTCACCACGGGTTCCGGTGCAAGACGAAAGTGTCTACCTAGGGTTGGGTTCCAATGTGGGCAACCGCATTGCCCATCTGCGTGCCGGCTTAGCCAGTTTACGTAAGCACGGACTCAAACTGCGTACCGTCTCGTCCTTTTATCTTACCGAGCCGGACCTGCGAACAGGTAGCGACGAATCAATGGTCACGGATGCCAAACAAACTGGGCACCCCTGGTATGTTAACTGTGTAGCTATTATCGACAATGCTCCCACCGCTGAGCAACTCGTCAATCTATGCTTAGTGATCGAACAGGAGAATGGTCGCTCTCGACAAGATACGTCCAAGGGCAACGATTCGTTCGAGCCTCGGACGTTAGATTTGGACGTTTTGATGATCGGGGAGAGTGTCATTGAGAACTTGTCGGTCCAGATTCCCCATCCCCGGCTGCAGGATCGACGATTTGTCCTAGCACCACTCGCCGAAATCGCATCGCTGACACGCCACCCGACCATCGGTGCCACGATCGGCGAATTGCTCGATGCGTTGCCGGAACAAGAACGAGTTTGGTTGTTAGCGCCAGCATGGGGCAAGGTGGGCTGATGCGTTGGAATTACGTAGCCTTCGAGGGACCGATTGGAGTAGGTAAAACCAGCCTCGTAACACTACTTTCTGAGAGACTCCAGGCTGTACGACTGCTTGAAGACGTCTCAAATCCTTTTCTGGAGTCCTTTTACGATGAAGTGCCAGGCGCGGCTTTCCAGGCCCAGCTATTTTTCCTGCTATCACGTTACCGGCAGCTCACCGAGGCAGCACAGGGCGAACTGTTTCAACAACTCACGCTGGCTGATCATACTTTTCAAAAGGACCGCATCTTCGCCCACCTTACACTGAACGACAGCGAACTGATGCTCTATGAAAAGCTATGGGCACTGCTAGCGCCACAGCTAGCTAAACCCGACATGGTCGTCTACCTCCAAGGATCGACTGACGTGCTTATGCAGCGCGTGCAGCGGCGTAAACGCGCCGAGGAAACCGGAATCTCCCGCGCCTACCTCGATGAGGTCAACCAAGCGTACGCTCACTACTTTTATCACTACCAGGAAACACCGTTACTGGTGATAAATACCTCGGAGATCGATTTCGTCGCCGACGAGAGCGATCTTGATGACCTGATCGCTCAAATCAACTCTATGGAAAGTGGTACACGGGTTTACGTGCCCAGCCACGCGCGTTAGCAGAGATATACAGGTTACTTCTTGCCACAGCATCTCGTGCTAGCCTTTTTAGATAATGACGGTGGCTTTGCCGCGCCGGAGAAGGCTCCTCCTGCATTCCCCTACTGCCCATACACCTGTGTCTCGTCTACATACCATTCTTTTGTCATTTATCCTGCTCTCGTGCGTGACTGTTCCGGCTGAAGCTTGGCCATGGCAAGGCCATCCCAACGTCCAGGGTGGAAATCAGGAACCGCAAAATGGCGGGCAGCCAGGTACAAGCGGTGGCGACCAACAAACCACCCGCGACACGGCCAGCACAGGACGAATGCTCCAGGCTATGCTCGTAACAAGCAACATCGACCTCGACGGCGTCCTTGATGAAGAAGCATGGAAGCTAGCGGAGAACGGCACAGCTTTTGTGCAGCGTGAGCCTTTTCAAGGCACGGCTGCCACTGAACAAACTTTTGTCCAAGTCGTCTACACCAATGACACGCTATATATCGGAATCCGCGCTCTCGACACTGATCCCTCTGGCATCATCGCTAAAGACATGCTTCGTGACGGGAGTGGCGACGGGCGCTACACCGGAAAACTGGAGTCCGATGATTCAGTCATCATCCTTCTCGATACTTTTCATGACCAACGCAACGCTTTCTATTTCGAGACCAACCCACTGGCTGCCCGAGTCGACGCGCTAATCACTGACGAGGGCCGCGACCGAAATTTCGAGTGGGACGGCGTCTGGAACGTCGCAGTGAGACGAAGCGAAGAGGGTTGGTCCGCGGAGCTCGAGATTCCCTTCAACACCTTGCGCTTCAATCCTGCCAACGATACCTGGGGCATGAATGTGCGTCGTGTGATCCGACGCAAGAACGAAGAGGTGTATTGGGCACCCATCATGCGCAATGCCGACATGTACCGCGTCTCGCAGTACGGGCAACTCACCAATATGGCGGTCGGTAACCCCTCGCGCAACTTTCGGATTAAACCCTTCGTTATCGCTTCGGGCGACGAGGGAGTCACTACCGACGTGGGCGATGTCGCTGGAAACGCTCAGGTCGGCCTCGACCTGCGCTGGGGTGTCACCGATAGCATGACATTTGACCTGACTGCAAACACCGATTTCGCTCAAGTTGAAGCTGATGAGCAACGGGTCAACCTGACCCGTTTCTCCCTCTTTTTCCCCGAGAAACGTGAATTCTTTCTTGAAAACGCTGGCATTTTCGATTTCGGTGGTGGCGGGGATCGTGACCCGCGTCGCTCCAGGGGTGGGCGTGGGCCACTTGTGAAGGTGTATCACTCTAGGCAGATCGGTATCGCCCAGGGCGATCAGATACCAATCATCGCAGGCGGCAAACTTACCGGCCGCGCCGGCGACTGGAATATTGGGCTGCTCAACGTACAAACCGGCGAGCACAAGTTCGCTGCCAACTCAGGCAGCCCCAATACCAAGCTGAACATTGAGCCATCAACAAACTGGACCGTCGCACGGATCAAGCGCAACGTGGGCGAGCGCTCAAGCCTCGGTGCAATCTTCACCAATCGGCAATCAAGCGGGAACGACTACAACCGTGTTGTGGGCCTTGACGCGGAATTGAACCCTCACCAGAAACTAAACATCAACGGTTATTACACGCTCAGTGACAATCCGTGGGCTGATAGCGAAAACTGGGCTGGCGGTGGCGGGTTCAACTGGCAAGGGCCGACCTGGAAATTCAGCGCGAGTGTTGACGACATTCGTCAAAACTACACTCCGGAGGCCGGTTTCGTTTCGCGCCGAGGGATTCGCCGCGGCCAACATGAGATCACCTATGAGCCGCGACCAAGTAACATCAGTTGGATAAGGAATCTGAGTTTCGAGGTGCGCAACAGCGTAGTTACGCGCACTGACAACACGGTGGAAACCTGGGACGGCAACATCCGCTTTTTCGCGTTGCTATTGGAAAGCGACGATTGGATAGGTTTCTTTTTCAACCCCTCTTACGAACGTTTGTTCGAGCCGTTCGAAATCCAAGATGGCATCGTCATTCCTGCTGGCGAATACACCTTCCACCACTGGTCTACCTACGGAAGGAGCAACCCTGGCCGCGCCCTGTCCGTGTCATTTCATGCCACAAATGGGGGCTTCTTTGAT
The DNA here is from genome assembly GCA_964455175.1 of uncultured Acidobacteriota bacterium. GTDB lineage: Bacteria > Acidobacteriota > UBA890 > UBA890 > UBA890 > UBA890. The sequence continues at coordinate 29,098 of CAYVUW010000007.1, forward strand.
GGAACCCGACTCATGGGCAACATCACCGTCAACTATCGACCGAGTCCGTATTTCCGTAGCGAAACGCAATGGAACCACAATGACGTTGCCCTGGAAGGTGGCAGCTTCAAGACCAACGTGTTGCGCCAGCGTTTCAACACGTCATTTTCCCCAAACCTCTCTATGAATTCGTATATCCAGTACGTCGACACCGAGAACATGATCTCGATGAATACGCGTTTGAACTGGATCTACAAACCCGGCTCCGACCTATTCATCGTGTACAACCAAAACTGGATTGGCGGGGAAACTCAGGACCGCGCACTCATCTTCAAGTTCACTTATCTCTGGGCGCTATAGAATCACCAAGTCCCATGACTAAGCCACTTGCAGGGAACAACCCCCAGACCAGAAACACGTGCGCCTACGAAAAGTGTTCCTCGCGGATTCCGTAGCGCTTGATCATCTCATTGAGGGTTGTGGGCTTCAGGTCCAGAAGCTTAGCGGCTTCTTTTTGAACCCAGTGCGTTTTACGAAGTGCGTCGACGATGAGCTGTTTCTGGAAATCGGCAACAACAGACTTCATCGGCAAACCCTCCGCCGGTACCATCACCATCGGTGTTGAAGAATCGAACGTCACCGGGTCAATGTACTCGCGGATGAGCTCGGCACTAATGCCTCCGCCTCTCGGCGCCAAGACAACAGCACGCTCGATGGCATTTTCCAGCTCCCGAACGTTGCCGGGCCAAGCATGGCCCTTGAGAAGCTCGAGAGCATCGTCGCTAATTATTAGGTCTTCACGTCTGTTCTCTTTGCTATACCTGTCGAGAAAGTATTGGGCCAATAATGGAATATCATCGACCTTGTTGCGTAACGGGGGTAGCGTGATTGAGATGACGTTGATGCGGTAGTACAGGTCTTCGCGAAATGTTCCCTCTGCGATCATCTTTTTGAGATCGTCGTTGGTCGCCGCAATTAAACGAACGTCGACCTTCAAGGTGTCAACCGAACCTACGCGCATGAACTCCTTCTCTTGAATCACGCGCAGTAACTTAGCTTGCACCTCGAGACTAATATTGCTGATCTCATCGAAGAAAATCGATCCACCATCGGCTACCTCAAAGAGGCCTTTCTTACTGGCAACGGCACCAGTAAATGCACCCTTAACGTGCCCAAATAGATTGCTTTCGAGAAGATCTGACGGCATCGAACCCGAGTTAACAACCTGGAAAGGTTTCTCGGACCGCGCACTGTTAGCATGAATCGCCTTTGCTACCAATTCCTTTCCAGTGCCGCTTTCCCCTTGGATTAGAATGGTCGAACGAGACGGTGCTGCCTGCTCGATCAAACCGTAAACTTCCTGCATGTATCGGTTTTTCCCGACGATGTTTTCAAAGCTGTATTTGTCTTTTAGAGCTTTGCGCAGTGTCTTGACTTCTTCCTTCAACTGCGGAACTTCGAGCTCGAGCTGACGGGTACGAATGGCTTTCTGAAGAACGACTAAGACTTCGTCGTTCTTGAATGGCTTGGTTATGTACTCAAAGGCACCCCGTTTCATGGCTTCGACAGCAGATTCCACTGAAGCGAAAGCCGTCACCATAATGACCGGCACTGAGGCGTCAATATCACGCAACTTCTGCATAGTTTCGATTCCATCAATCCCTGGCATCATTAGATCGACAATCGCGCAGTCGTAGGAACTTTTCTGGGCCAGCTCTACGCCTTCCTCCCCGGAACCAGCGATATCGATCGAGTAGCCTTCCTCGCGCAGAAAATCCCCGAGGATCTCTTGCATTATGGGTTCGTCATCTACGACAAGAATGGAAGCTAACTTAGACATTTCGTTGATGCCGCTCGACAGTTGTGGTTAACACTGTACGCACTAACTTGCGGCGCGTACCCGGCCAGTATCTGCCACCGGCAGCGCGACGCGGAAGACCGTACCGTTACCCGCTTCGCTGCGCACGGTGATTGTGCCTCGGTGCTCTTGAACTATGCCGTACGTCACTGAGAGGCCGAGACCGGTCCCCTTGCCAGTTCCCTTGGTAGAGAAAAAGGGGTCGTAAATCTTGTGTATCTGCTCTTTCGGAATTCCCGTGCCATTGTCAGCAACCTCGACGACGACTTCACCGTTTTGTCTCGCGGTTCGAATCGTGAGGTCGCCTCCGTTAGGCATTGAGTCACGTGCATTCAGTACAAGGTTCATAAGAACTTGCTGTAGCTTCCCCGAATCCCCCCAAACCAGAGGCACCGACTCATTAAGGTCAGTGTCAACCTGCACCCTACGGGTCGATAGTGGTAGCTCTGCAAGCACCAATGTTTCGTTCACCACGCCGTTGATGTCAACAGCCTGCATGTCGGATGACTGCTGTCGAGAAAAATTTAAAAGGTTGTTAACTATGCTCGACGCTCGGAAGGTTTGTTTTTCGATCTTCTCAAGAATCGATCGGCGCGGATCAGTCTCCGGCATCTTGCGCTGCATCATCTGTACATAGCTAGAAATACCCGCGAGCGGTGTGTTGACTTCGTGGGCAACACCGGCCGCTAGCAAACCGGTCGATGCTAAACGGTCGGCCTGTCTTAGCTGCGCCTCAAGCTCAGTCTGGTCGGTAACATCATCAACAATAACAACGGTCGGTTGGCGACCCCTATCATCCGCCAACGGGGCCACAACTATGTTGACAATCCGGTCAATGTCATCCCCATAGCGCAGCCTCACCCGGTAAGCAGAAGCGATGGGTTCGGATCCCTCCACGACACGGTGGCGCGCCTGCTGTAAAGCTACCGAGAAACTCGCCGGGAATAGATCGTCGGCGTACTTGCCAATTGCTTTTTCGGCACTCATCCCGTGAGTTTGCGCCATGGAACGATTCCACGAGCGCACCCGACCGCCGGTGTCCAGCACCATAACGCCAACCTTAATGCTCTGCACGATGTTTTCGTTGTAGTCCTTGAGACGCTCGAATTCTTGGGCTCGGGCATGTGCCTGGCGATATAGCACCGCATTGTCAAGGGCCAGCGCAGCGTGCGAGGTCAACATCGCTAATACCCTGAGATCATCGGATGACAAATAGTCACCAGACATCGTGCGGCCGAGAGCGAGCAAACCAAGCACTTCACCTTTTACGACGAGCGGCAGAAAATACACCAGATCTTCTTTAGCAATGAAATCGCGGTCTTCGGGAAATTCGTCGAGCATGTTCATTATGTCCTCGATATAGAGGAAGTCTCGGTTGGCAAGCGCCTCCGTAAGAAACCTCGAAAAGTCGTTCGACAACCGCGAACCGCCCTCGATGGAATCATCCGATGCCGCAAGACGGAGTCGCGAACCCTCTTCCTCCTGAAGCAATACGGCTATGCGCCCCACCGATACCATCTTGCGAACACGTTGAACTAGCAGAGCCACTACTTGGCCTAGGTCGAGTTCGGTATTGAGTTCGCGGGCAAAATCAAGGATGTGCCGCCGCGACCGGTATTGCTCACGGTAGTACAAGCGATCGAGTCCGTCTTGGATTAGATCGCGTAACGGAGCAAATACTGTTGCAATAAGTAATGTCACAAGGAACGCGCCAGCAACTGCGATTTCCGGGTCTATCAGCATACGAATCAAGTAGTCGGCACCAACATATGCACCGAATACAGTAAGAGCGGACGCCGTGTATGCAAGGGATCTTTTCATGATGACCTCAACGTCCCAAAGCCGGAAACCTACCGCTGCATATCCAAAGCAGATCGGAATCAGTACAAAAGGCAGAACCGTAAGCTCAAGGAGCGGATGTGTCACCCCGAAGACGTACAAAGGCACGTATACGCTAATAAACGGGAACATCCCGATCCCCAGGCCACCAATCAACCAGGTAAGACGACGGCGTTCGGTCGGGACCTCCGTGTTCCTGTACTTGTAGACAATCAACAAGAGCCCGGCCACGAGAGCGGTGGCAAGGTATATAAGGTCAAGGTTGTTGAGGAAATCGAATGCCCGGTAGAAGGAGTTTGGTGTCATCTGCCGAGGACTGGCAAACTGCATCAGCCCGACGTAGGACAGAAACAGCAACACACCAGGACCGAAAATGCCGACAATCCAGGCACTTCGTCGTTGAAAAAACTTCGGTTTTGATCGCGGGAACGTCAGCGTAAAGAAGAGAAAGAGTCCCGGTAGCAGGTTGCGCGCCAGCTGATCGACCCAATAAATCGTTTGGTTAAATGCGTCGCCTTCTCTCGTTGGGTAAAGAACCGTGACGCCATAAAACGCTATTGATAGCCAAAAGAAACGCACCGCTACACCCGAAACCGCGTCCGTGCCAGTCTCCACGTCGCGTCGACGCATCAGCACGAATACGCCTGCAAGGAGTGATGTCACTCCCACAAGGCAGAGATAGAAAAAAACGGCATTGCCAAGTGAACGGCCACCTATGATCACCGGAAAATCAATCGTCGAGCCGTCACGCTCAACCAGGTAGGGCACTTGGTTTCCCGGAATCAGCGGCCAAAGAACACTATCGACATAGTCGGGCGGCTCCGCGGGGATCTTGAGCCCGCCAATCGCCAAAAGCCGATCGCCCGGGAGAATTCCTGCCCGATCCGCCGGACCGTCGGGTTCGATCACAGAGGCCAGTATCGCCCCATCACCAACATCCCAAACAACCCCATCAATTGGCTCTTCGAAATGAAGTCGGTTAACAACGCTCACCACACCCAAAAACACAAGAAAGCCGGTAAATGCAACCAGGCTAATTAGCTTGAGTGTATCGATACGTTGTTGTTGGGTTGTCATCTGGCTTATTTGCACGTCAGCGACTATAGGGTCGCCCGGCAGTCCCTGCGCTCAAAGAGCAACATACCTAAAAAGCTAGCAAATCACGTACCACATTCGAAGGCGTAAATTGTTCTTTGTTTATCGCATTTGAAACATTCCAGGCACGTATCTCCATTCCTGATCCAAATATTTGGTTCATAGCCTAAATATATGGATCGATCCTGCCAAAGATGCAGCACCCCAAATATGCTCAAGGGAATTAGGAATCATGATGACTCGGTAAATATCCGCGGCTTAAAAACGAACCGCGAGTCCACCGCTCACCAAACGAGCAAGAACCGGCGTATTGTCAAGGCGGAAGTCGAACACGCCATCGTAAGCTCGACCGAGCACATTCTGAACCTGTAATAACGCTGACCAGTCGCTCGAGAAGGCTCGAAACGGGAGTGGCTGCCGAACGTTCATATCGAGGCGCTCATAAACGCTCCCAAGGGTGCCACCCCGAACTACAGGAACGCCTGCTTTCCAGTAATAAATAGCGTTCAGCCGTGTGTCATACCCTCCCACAACGGTCTCAACGCCCGCAGCAACTTCATGGATAACCCCGACTATAGCCGCTTTACTGTTGTTATACGTGTCTGTGTCTGTCAGGAGGCCACGGTCTACAACCATGCCTGTCGGTACAGACCCTCCTTCACGGCGCCCATATGTGTACTTGGCAATTGCGGAGACGCTCCCCATGAAGGACTGACGAATGTCAAGTTCGAAACCTCGTGTTACCGAATCTCCGACATTGCTAACAAAGTAATCACTGGACCCGTTGACGTTCGCAAAGTAAACACCAACGAGCTCGTCGCGAGCTTCATCATGGTAGGCACGGGCCCGCCATGTAGTGTTCGCAAAACCAGTCTGAATACCGATTTCGTAGTGCATAGTGCGCTCCGGGACAATGTTGTCGATTGACAGCACGTCCATGTGCGAAACGACGAGTCGATCGGCCTGGAAACGCAACTCAGCAAAGCCTGGAGCTTCGGCATCGTACGAAACTTCGCTTGTCAAAGTCACTGACTCTACCGGAGCGTAGGCGACTTGCACCCGCGGTGACATCAGCGCGGTATCTTCGAGGTAGTCGTAGTGCTCAAGGCGCAGACCATAGCCGACCTGCACTGCTTCACCGAGACGCCATACATCCTCAGCATCGATGCTGCCAACCCACATACTGCGGGATTCATATTCCGAATCTGCCGATACTGCGAGGTCCTTCCCCGCAAAACCCACTCCGACATTCAATGCATGGGAGTCATTCAGCAATCGAGTCATTTCGCCTTGTGCTCGCACGACACCACCGTCCGCGAGCTGGCCACGGAATCCCCACTCCTGACGGCCCGTTCCAACACTACCCATGGCAAAATCTGTTGCCGTTCGGTTATCTTCGAACGTCCCGTCCAGCGGCGCGACGGTCCACAGACTGAATTCGCCACCGACGTTCGCCCACATCGACTGCTCTTCGGACGAATTGAGCCAAGCAACGTTTTGAGTTGAACCGATGTCAGCAATTGCTGGCTCAGCCTGGCGGAGAATATCGCGAACTTGAGGCCGCAACGCGTAACCGATATCAAACGGCGTCTCGTTCGAAAGCATCGAGGCCACCTGCCGCTGCGAACGCAATTGCACTCGAATTGGCTGGTCGCGCGGCACAATGATCTCTGGAACAACCGCGCTGATGTGCCCGAAGCTCTGTGCCATCAACGTGTAGACACCGGGGTTCAGGCTGATCGAGAAATGCCCACTCGTGTTCGAAATCGTCAGCGCATCAAGCTTTTCGCTCCCCGGCAAGGCGACAGCAATTAAGGCGCCTATCAGTGGCAAGCCACTGTTGTCATACACAGAACCGGTCAGCGGAACCATCCCCTTCTCGGTCTCGGATGCTAGTACCGGCTGAGCGATGAGCAGCAGTAAGATAGCTACAAGAAGGGTGCTAAGAAACTGGCTTTTTGCACCAAACATACTTAGATACTTGGTCATTGCTTCCAGATTTTGCCTGTTTAGACGCCGTTGCACCACCCCCAATTCAGAAACCTGTCAAAGAGGCAGCCCACACATGTGTCTTTCACTTACAAATGCTCTCTGGCTTCCTGCTGGCTTGACGCAGAAAGCTACGCCTGACAGCGTGCGCAGGTGAGCAAAACTGGCAAATCACGTCTCTACCTCATCGATGCCAGCGGGCATATCTTCCGTGCTTTCTACGCGATTCCGGAGCTCTCAACGTCGAAAGGGCTGAAGACCAATGCCACGCTGGGCTTCACCAACATGATCCGCAAGCTCCTGCGCGAGCAGACGCCGGATTTCGTCGTTGCCGCATTCGATCCACCGGGGCCGACCGTGCGCCACAAAACCTTTCCAGGTTACAAGGCTTCCCGAGACGAAACTCCCCAAGACTTACTTGAACAAATTCCCTATGTTCGCCGCGTCTGCTCGGCGTTAAGAATTCCAATACTTGAGGTCCCTGGGTACGAAGCCGACGACGTCATCGGCACACTGGCCCGCAAAGCCCAAGCGAAGGGCATCGAGGTTGTCATCGTCTCAGAAGACAAGGATCTCCTGCAACTTGTCGACAAGGGCATAACAATGTTTGCCGAGCGGCAGGGCCGCGTCACTTACGACCGCGCCAGGGTCGAGGACAAATATGGCGTCCCTCCCGAGAGCATTCCTGACTTGCTAGCACTAATGGGGGACAGTGTCGACGATATCCCCGGCGTCAAGGGCATTGGGGCGAAAGGTGCTGAAATGATCCTTCGAGAGTACGGCACCATCGAGAAGGCGATAGAGCACGCCAGCGAGATAACCAAGATGAAGTATGGCGAGAAACTCAATGCGGACGCCAAGATGGCCCATCTGTCCAAGGAGCTTGCAACGGTGTACACGGATCTGCCGCTTGAACTAGACCTCGACGCATTCCGCGCTCAGGATCCGGACCGCCAGCTGGCTCGTGAGCTGTTTGCCGAGCTCGAATTTCGCTCGATTCTAGAAGAGTTCACCGAAAGCGGCATCAAAAACGCAGACTACGAAACGCTTAAAAGCGCCGACGATTTTGTCGCAGCTCTCGATGCAGCACGGGCAGCGGGCCAGCTCTCAGTGGACCTGGAAACGACCCACCAGCACCCAGTGCGAGCCGAGATCGTTGGAATAGCGTTAAGTTGGAAAGCTGGCCATGGCGGTTACCTCCCTATCGCCCACACTACCTTGGGAACCGGGAACAGTATGCCGCTGAAAGAAGCCCTTGACGAACTTGCCCCGATTCTAGCCGATGCCTCGGTCAAGGTGATCGGTCAAAATCTTAAATATGACCTCATCGTGTTGAAGCGCCACGGAATCTCGGGGATCGTCCCCTGGTTCGACACCATGATCGCCTCGTACCTGCTGCATCCGACACGTACCGGCCATGGCCTCGATGGCCTGGCGCTCGATTATCTGGGTGTCAAGATGACGCCATTCAAGGAAATTATCCCGGTTAAAAACGCCACTTTCGATGAGGTGCCTGTCGAGGTCGCAACAACCTATGCCGCCGAAGACACCGATACCACCTTGAGGCTCAGCGAGATCTTCTCGCCTGAACTTGAAGCCACCAAGCTCTCAGCGTTATACCGGGAGGTCGAATTGCCACTCATGCAGGTGCTTGCCGATATGGAACTTGCTGGCGTGCGCATCGATTCCAATTACCTCGCCAAGATGGGCGTTGAACTGCAAAAGCAACTCGATGGCATCAGCGCAGCAATTTATGAAGCCGCCGGTGGCAAGTTCAACATAAATTCGCCAAAGCAACTCGCCGAGGTCCTCTTCGATCAGCTCGGGCTACCTTCCGGTGGCCGGACCGCCAAGACCGGGTCGCGCTCAACCAAGGCGCAGGTGCTCGAGAAACTTGCTGCCGACTACCCAATCGCCAACCAGGTGATCGAGTATCGGGAGCTAGCTAAGCTCAAGGGAACGTATGTCGACTCCCTGCCGACATTAGTCAACCCTGAAACTGGACGGCTGCACGCTTCTTTCAACCAAACAGTCGCCGCGACAGGACGGCTGAGTAGCAGTAATCCCAACTTGCAGAACATTCCCATTCGATCGGAGCTCGGCCGGCAGATTCGCAGGGCATTCATCCCAGCCGACGGATGTGTGCTTTTAGCCGCCGACTACTCTCAAATTGAGCTCCGCATTATGGCCCACCTCTCAGGCGACGAACATCTTAAGGCGGCATTCCAAAAAGGAGGAGACGTACACCGGCAGACAGCGTCGGAAATTTTCAGGGTTCCCCCCGAGGACGTCAGCAGCAAGCAACGTGATCGCGCCAAGGTAATCAACTTCGGCATCATTTATGGAATGGGGCCACGGCGCCTAGGCCGTGAGTTCGGTATTTCAACCAAGGAGGCAAGCGCTTTCATAGACAACTATTTCGATATTTATGCCGAAGTGCGTAACTTTCTCGGGAAAACCATTGAGCAGGCAAAGGTCGACGGCTATGTTACAACTCTGCTCGGACGTATCCGTTATTTGCCGGAGTTACAGAGTCATCAGCGTTCAGTGCAATCCTTCGGAGAACGCATCGCGGTTAATACTCCGGTGCAAGGTACAGCGGCTGACATGATCAAACGCGCCATGGTGAACCTGCACCAGCGCTTGTCTGATGAAGGTTCGGGGGCGGCAATGATCATCCAAGTGCACGATGAGCTTGTCCTTGAAATCCCGGAAGATGAAGTGGAAATGGTTGCCACCATGGTGTGCGAGGAGATGGAAAATGCTATTGAGCTCGACGTTCCTCTTGTCGTCGAAGTTGGCTGGGGGGGCAACTGGATGGAAGCAAAACCTTAATAGGCTCTTGCCATGGTCTAGTAATTACGGTTGCCAGGACACTACGCTGTGGGCCTTATGCCCGATGTCGAGTTATAATGGGTTTTCGGGCGCTCGCAGAATTCTTTCGATTCCAACGGCATTCTTCTAAGACCTTAAATAATGCCCATCTACGAGTACCA
>CAYVUW010000007.1:38863-62609 GCA_964455175.1 uncultured Acidobacteriota bacterium
TCGAACTCATTCAAAAGTTCTCTGATAAACCACGCAAGCGTTGCCCTGAGTGTTCTGGAACCGTCGACCGGCTAATCAGCCCACCCGCCATTCGCTTCAAAGGTAGCGGTTGGTACGTTACCGACTACGCTAACAAGAAAAGCGACAAAGAGGACAAGGGAGAAAAAGCTTCCAAGAACAAAGAAACTGAAAGCAAAAAGGCCAAAGAAAAAAAGGGGAAAAAGGCCTCCTGACACCTGCGGACCCGGTGAGTTCTATGCACGACCTTTCTAAGCTTCGAAAAGATCCTGGTAGAACTCGTGCTAAGTTTTCCGCCCGCAACGTCACTTTCGACCTCGATGATCTTCTCGGTCGGGATGAGATTCGCCGCACGCTGATCCAGCAAGTCGACACCCTCAAGGCAAGACGAAACGAAGCAGGCAAAAAAATCGGCGAGATGAAGAAGTCCGGCGGCAACGCCAACGACATCATTGCCGATATGGGTAAGCTTGGCCTCAAGATCGAGGGTATCGATGCTGAGCTCAAAGACCTCCATGCGGGAATACAAGCCGATCTCCTTGGGCTACCCAACTTGCCACACAAAAGTGTTCCGGTTGGCCGTGACGAAACCGAGAACATAGTTGAGCGAACCTGGGGCGCACCGCGCGATTTTGATTTCAAGGTGCTCGACCATGTCGATCTGGGCGACACCCTGCGCATTATCGATGCGGGACGTGCCGCAAAGGTCTCAGGGGCACGCTTCCCTGCCCAGTTCGGAGCCGGTGCAGTTCTCGAACGAGCACTCGCAGCTTTTATGCTCGATCTAGCGCGAGACGAAGGCGACTACCTAGAGGTACTCACGCCGTTTCTTGTGCTGCCGGAGTCGATGGAGGGCTCCGGCCAATTACCCAAGTTCGCCGAAGAGGCATTCTTCATCGAAAAGGATTCTTTATATCTAATTCCAACCTCTGAAGTTCCGTTGGTCAACCTTCACCGAGACGAGATCCTTGACGAGGAGGACCTGCCAATTCGGTACTGCGCCTACACCCCATGTTTTCGCCGTGAGGCGGGTTCGTATGGCAAGGATACACGGGGCATAATCCGCGTCCATCAGTTCACTAAGTGCGAGCTTGTCTGGTACACAACGCCTGAGACTTCATATCAAGCGCTTGAAACTCTGGTGACCGATGCCGAGCGCGTCTTGCAGCGACTTGAGCTGCCGTATCAAGTGGTGAGCCTGTGCACCGGGGACCTCGGATTCGCGGCTGCCAAAACATACGATGTCGAAGTTTGGCTTCCTTCTCAGCAGCGCTATCGTGAAATTTCATCGTGCAGCAACTGCGAAGATTTCCAAGCGCGGCGAGCCGGGATTCGCTACCGACCACACGAAGGCAAAAAGGCGCGATTCGTTCACACGCTCAATGGGTCGGGACTGGCCATCGGACGCACCATTGTCGCATTGCTTGAGAACTATCAAGAGGCGAACGGAACCGTAACGATACCGGACGCGTTACGTCCTTACATGAATGGTCTCGAAAGAATCGCCCCGCTAAAGCGCCCTGGAACCCAATAAGCCGTCACAGTTTCAACACAGGTAGCCGTTTACGCTGCTTGTTATTGGGCCAGCTCTAGGATTTGCTGTGCTAACCATCTTCAAACGGTTGAAACATGGCAGTTCTCGTCCAATAATGTGTTCCGTCTACAATTCGGCTCCGATGTTTTCTGGGAGGTTTAAATTATGAAGCGAGCCTATTATTTGCCAATCGCATTGGTCATTTTAGCGGTCGCCGTATCAATGCCATCCTTGGCTACGCAGCAGGTCACCGTTCGTGGTGAAGTGATTGATTCCGTATGCTTTATCAAGTCGGGTGCTAGCGGTAGCGGCCATCGTGGCTGTGCCCAGACATGTGCTGATAATGGCGTTCCACTTGCGCTACTCGAAGAGGGCACGGATCAGCTCATTTGGCTCGCCTCGAGCGCTTCAATGCAGTCACCTAACGCCGACCTGAAAGCTCACGCAAGTCACACGGTCGAGATTACTGGTGAATACGCTGAACGTGGCGGCGCAAAAATCCTCGTCATAAGCGAGATCAAACACATCAGCGCTAACTAAGTAAGGACGCTTAGCTGAAGGCGCTCGTACCCTTGCAGTTGTCGAGGAGAACGAGCGCCTTTTGTTTTCTAACGTAACGTTTTTGAGCATCTAAGACTGTGTCGAGCCATCGCCCCGCTGCGCTCATCAGCGCAACCCTTTTTGCGCCTTCCAAGTGTCATAGCGAAGGCGCAATGTCTTAACTGGGTTCGCATTTTCATCTGAAGCAATATCTTCGTCGGTGACACTAATGTACAGCGCGTAGTCACCATCGTTGTACGACTCACCGGATGAATCGGTTGCATCGGCACGAACGATATAGGCAACGTGTGCCGTCTTGCCATCACACGGAGCATCCGGCAACGGATTTGACTCGCAAGTACAGCGTTTATCACCACCGTTAGCATCCGCGGCTTCCATCGCTGCCATGACGCGGTCAGTGAGACTACCTTCGGTCGTTCTCAACGCATGGACGGCATCATAGACGACGCGATTGTTAGCCAGGATGTTGCCTTGAACAGCGTAATAAATTGGCTCAGCGGCAACCCGCCCTGTGGCATGGAGAGAAGCTGCACTATTACCAGCTCCCGAGTGTCCCGCAGTCCGCCCGCTCATATCAACAATGCCAAACTGTCGCGAGTCGATATCCGAATCCTGTTCCAACATAACTATTATCTCAGTGGGATCGGTTCCTTTAGTGATCTCATCGAAGATCAGTTGCTGGTTTGCTCGAGTGCTGTCGACACCTGCTTGCGCTGCAGCGGCTCCCTGCCCCGGTACTACAATCGCCTGGATGTCCATGAGATCTCGGGCAGGGAAACCACTAAAGCGTGACTGCGCGACACATGTCGCTGAGGCAACTACAACCTCGCCAGTCGCAGCGTTCACGGCAACGACCGACCAAGTAGCAAAAGCCATGGGGCTAGCTACAAGAACAAAAACCATCGCCAGAACAAGTCGCTTCATTTTTTTAGGCTCCAGTGTGACGACAGAGAAATATGACCGCGTGCAGCTCTTCGTTAGCGACTCACGGAGGCCAAAGGCTTCAACACGAGACGATGTACCGTGACTTCCTCAACTGCAGTACGGGCGTAAGCAAGCGGAAAATAATCGCCGCCCGCCCAGCTCTCAATCAAGTCACCGTAGTGAGGACTGCCCGGCTGACCAGACTGGCCTGGTGATGTCGTTGATATTCCTTTTTCCCAATCAGCCATGTCGAGAATTTCACGAAAGGTTGCACCGTTAGAATAAACGGTGCCAGCACCCCCGCTCTTCTCAACCGGGATCTGGTCGTAAACCGCCAAGAGAGGATGCTCGAAAGTGGCAATGTTGAGGCGCCCCCACCGCCACTGTGAACGATCACTGTCAAGCTCTGACATATCGACGAGTGTTCGTCGCAGGCCATCTTCAACCGCAGAGCGACGCTCTTCAATGGGTAGCGCTTCATCAAGTATTGCCCCCTCGACATTGCCTCGCCATGTGAGATAAAGGGCAGCAGCAGTGCTCGACCGATCGAAGATTCCATCCCAGCCGGCAATCTGCTGTCGGGCCCATTCGGCATCAGGGTCTTCGGAAGTCCACCCTTCGAACAATGAAACAGCATCGGCACCTGCGGGCGAGAAGGCATCAAGCTGCAAGCGTTGAAAGTCCTCGATTGTGAATCTTCCGTCAGAGCTACCACCCGTTGATAGCACTTCGGCTATGCGTTCATAACGTGCCGCTCGTTGCGCCGTTTTGAACATGATCGGCGGGTGAAACCCCGGTGGTTGAATATTATGGTTGGCGGTTGCGATCCAACCCCGCTCGGGGTTCAGCTCCTCAGGGAGGTCGTCGCGGAAACCGTCCCATCCATACTCGCCGGTGCCTGGCACCGGCAATCGGCCATACCATGGTGTCGGGCCTATGCGGTTAGGCGTCAGGGCTGCCGCACGCCATGAGATATTGCCATCAACATCTCCACAGATCATATTCTCAGACGGATGCTTCCAGGCAGACATGGCATCAAGAAACTCGATGCAGTCACTAACTTGGTCAACACGAAGGGACCCAAGGTAGGGAGCAGTGCCGGACTCTTGCGCGAACGACCGAACCGCGTATGCAACCCCTCGATCGATATCCTTGTAGATAATTGGACCGTTACGACTAAACTCGAAATTGACCTCGCGCGGCGCCTCGCCCTTGACAGCTATTGTTTCGCGCTCAACCCGAAGGGGTTCGAATTGTCCCCTATAAAGAACGTGTGACGGGTCATCGGGGTCTAGCTGTTCAACGAACACGTCGGTTTGGTCCGTGCCAACGATTGTCAAGCCCCACGCAACGTGCTCGTTGTGCCCAATCGCTATCCCAGGGAGGGCCGGCTCTCCACCTCCGATAACACTCCACCCCGGAGCCTCTAGGTGGGCAAGGTAACGAAGCGATGGGTTAGTTACCTGACGGTGGGGGTCGTTTGCCAACATCGGCAATCCAGAGGCACTCAGACTCCCGGCTACTACCCAGTTATTGCTGCCGATTTCATCACGATGTTCGGGCGGCATTGGTGGTGACCATTGCAACCCCGCCAACATTGTGTTCACAACCGGGCTGCCGTTCGCAATTGTTTCCAGCTGTCGGTATTCGGGCAGAAGCTCGACAGCAAACCCGCGGCCGGCACGGATTGAAAAGGCTCTCAGCACCTCGTCAGTAATGATCGCTGGATCAAACCCGTCCGGAACCACGAGTTCGTAGAAAGGATCAGGGTTTGCCCTTCGGTTGGCTTCTTCGGGACCCAATGAAGCGACGCGCTGCGCCAGTCGTAAATCAGAAGCGATGTTTCCACCGACACCGCTGAGGGTCGATCGCAAGGTTGGCGTCTCAAGCGTCCAGGGTTCTGGCCGAAGACCAGTGAGCTTGAATTCCACCGGGAGATTGTCAGCGCTTTCTTCGATGAAAGCGTTGATCCCCCCAACAAATGCTTCAAGGATACGTTCCGTTTCCGGGTGATAGCTATCCAACTCTTCTTCACTCAGGCCACCACGCCAAGACAGCAGTCGCATCATGCGGTCGGCCTCGAAACGCTCCGGACCGGAAATCTCAGCCGTCCGTCCCTCCAACCAACGACGCCACATATCAAGCTGCCAAAGCCTATCTTGCGCTGCGATATACCCCTGGGCAAAAAACAGGTCGTCGGTGTTCTGAGCGTAGATGTGCGGGATACCCCAGCGATCACGAAGCACTTCGACCTCGTCACGCAATCCAGCAAGTTCCGTCTCGCCCTCGATCTGGGCAAGTGAGGCAACCGCCATCGCTTGAAAAGCTTCTTCCGTATTGGAAGCCGGTGCTGAACACCCCGTCGCTACCAGGCCCAAGACAAGGCAACCGAGGCACCAGGCATATTGGTCAACGCGCATAGCAAGATTTCCTTTCTCTACCTCATATCAACGATCTTTCGACCTTCGCGGTACAATTCTACCGCGGGAGGGATGGCCGAGTCTGGCTTAAGGCGGCGGTCTTGAAAACCGTTGACCGTTTCACGCGGTCCGAAGGTTCGAATCCTTCTCCCTCCGCCTGCGGAGGGGTGCTAGAGTGGACGAATAGGGCGGCCTGCTAAGCCGTTGCATCGGTAACCCCGGTGCCGTGGGTTCGAATCCCTCCCCCTCCGCCACATGATCTGGCGTGCTCGCTTTGGCAAAGTCACCATGAATCTTCAATCTTTCACCACGCCGCAAACCTCCCAGGTCATTTGGAGATGAACTCCGGCCTGGCCAACGAAACCAGTATTGCTGCACCTGATTGGCAACGTTGCCCAGAGTGCGACGCTGCCGACTCCTGGCAGACAGCCAGGCGTCACCGCTTCAGTCCGTTCGGCGCCGTTTTGCTAGCAGTGCTAGCGTTTTGGAGTGCACTTGCCGGTTGGCTCTTGGGTTTTGGCTACATTCTAGCCGCCGTTCTTATTACCAGCTCTGTCGTGGTCACGATCGCCACGCGAAAAGCGGAAATCTGTGAGGTTTGTGGGTTCGTCCGACCTGGTGGCCATTAGCAGGTTCTTTGATACTCTGCCAAGCTGGCGAGGCTCCCAAGCCTAAGCTACCATCCCAAGAGGATCGCCCAACAGGACGGCCTGGGAGGCAAAGCGAGCCCCATATTATTCTCCTTTCTCGGCCTCCGTTCACACTGAAGTTTGCTACTAAGTCTTTAAATACTTGAAAGAGGTTCGACATGCCTAAGTCCTCCGAAGTGCGCGTCCGCTTCGCGCCGTCTCCCACTGGCGAGCTTCACGTCGGGGGCGCTCGTACCGCGCTGTTCAACTGGCTGTACGCCCGTCAGAACAAAGGTACCTTCATACTTCGGATCGAAGATACCGACGAGGACCGCTCGTCCGAAGAGTCGACCCAAGGGATTTTCGCTGCTCTCAAGTGGCTGGGTCTGGACGCGGACGAAGGCCCAATCTACCAATCGACACGTTTCGACCTATACCGTGACTACGTTTCTTTATTAATGAATTCAGGTAACGCTTACTATTGCTTCTGTAGCGCCGAGGAAATCGAGGCAAAAAGACAGGAAGCCTTGGAAAAGGGAGAGAGTTGGCGTTACGACGGCGTTTGGCGGGACCGACCCCCGGAGGACGTGCAGGCAATGCTTGATGCCGGAGCCCCCAAGGTGGTCCGTTTCAAAGTGCCACAGGAAGGCACCACAATGGTCGACGACCAAGTTCATGGTGAAGTCAGCTTTGGCAACGAAAACCTAGAGGACTTCACCCTACTCCGATCCGACGAAAAGCCGACGTATCACCTTTCGAACGTGGTCGACGATCTCGAGATGGGTGTGACCCACGTGATCCGCGGTGCCGATCACCTGCCCAATACTCCCAAACAAATTCTTGTTTACGAGGCACTGGACGCCAAAGTTCCAGTCTTCGCGCATCTACCGTTGATTCTCGGGCCGGACAAGAAGCGGCTGTCGAAGCGCCATGGAGCAACCTCGGTGACGTACTTCCGTGACAAAGGCTATCTGCCCGGAGCAGTAATCAACTACCTAGCTCTTCTTGGTTGGTCGCCGGGAGACGACCGCGAAATTTTCACGCTGCATGAACTCACCAAGGAATTCAGTCTCGATCGCGTCAACTCGTCTAACGCCGAGTTCGACGTAGAGAAACTGGGTTGGCTCAATGGTAAGTACATATCGGAAGTGCCTGCAGGTGAATTAATGAACTCGGTGCGCGATGCACTAAGTAACCGAGGCTGTTGGCAAGAAGAGCTCGACATGGAGCGACGTGACTACATATTCGCACTCATTGACCTGTGGCAGTCACGCTCAAGAACTATCAACGAGCTCGCCGACAACATTGCCCCATTCCTTACCGAGGCATTCCCATATTTGCCTGAAGCTCTAGCAGAGAATATTAGGGGCAAGGATCTGCTCGGTCCTGTGGAAGCGCTGCGCGAGGGATTAACCCAGGTTGATCCGTGGAACCAGGAGGAGCTTGAAGTGACGATCCGTCAACTTGCCGAAGGTTTCGGATTGGAAGCTAGCGAGCTCATACAACCTTGCCGCATTGCGGTCACTGGCAAAGCGTCATCGCCGGGCATTTTCGAAGTACTCGAACTGATGGGCCAAGAAAACACGCGGGTTCGCCTAGATCGCATGATTCGCTATCTCTCGAAGGTCAAAGCGGCGCAAGGAGAGACAACCCCGGTCGAGAGCTAGCAGCTAGTCAACGACCCCATCTAGGTATCCACAAGCATTGTGTGGAAGGAGCCGGGCAGTCCCAGGAAATTCCAGCGGCTTACCTCACGCGGTTTGCTCGGGCAATTTCTTGGCCTAAAGAAAATGATGACCACGTCCGTAGGAACTTGATGTTTATTCGTACCTGCTAAAATTTTGTGCTTCGGCTGGGACGTCGTCCAATTGGCAGGACACACGGCTCTGGACCGTGGAATCGGGGTTCGAATCCCTGCGTCCCAGCCATTTTGTCTCCATGAAACACCGCCACGGAAATTCTGCTACGTCTCAGTCGGTAAATTCGCGGCAGTCCACGCACCCATCCCCCCAGTCACGTTGTACACCCTTCGGTAACCATTGCGTAGCAATATGCTACAGGCAGTGCTCGATCGGATACCACCAGCACAAAGAACCGCAACATGGTCCTCCAGCCCAATACCAATCTCTTCGAGATTGTCCGCGAGAACCCTGAAGCTCATCGAACTAGCTCCTTCAATGTGCATCTCCGCCCACTCATCAGGCTCGCGCACATCGAGGATGTGAAGACCTTCAGCGTTCTGAAGCTGCCCTCGAAGTTCATGGACGCTAATTTGGGGTAACGTAGCATCGACCATGCCACCCTGGCTCCAACCTGCCATACCCCCGGACAGGATCCCTTTGACGCGGTGGTCAAGTCCTACGAATGCCATCTTATGGTGCGCCCTGCGCGACGCCCCTTCATCTTCAGACACTAGCAAGATAGGGAGGTCCGCCGGCACTACCCAGCCAACACGCTGTTCAAACTCGGGGCTACTGGACTGGATGCTGTACGAACCTGGTATGTGCCCTCTTCCGAAAGCCGCGGATGATCTTGTGTCGACAACTGCGTGCCCCTCGCCACCCAGTTCGGCAAACTTCCTTGGTAACAGAATCGGTGCTGCCGGCTCGTCCATCGTAAGACGCTCACGTCCTTGATTGATGGCGATGACATGATTCGTATTCGCCGGACGAACCGCTTGCCCATCTGTCATGTAGGCAACAAATGAGTCGCAATCATTAAATTGCAAGGCTGGGTTGTAACGCCTCTCGTACCCAACCGTAGTGGCAACCTTGCCACTGGTGACACGTCCTCAAGTAGAACCCGCCACATGGCCAGGATAGACCTCCACAAAGTCGGGCAGGTCAGCAATGGCGGGAAGTGCAACGTTGAAGATCGTCTCAGCACCTTCCTCACCAGCCTGCGCAAGATCGGGTCGAGCTATATCGCCAACCAAGAGAAAATCTGCAGTCAATAGGCACCAGGGGTCGTTGCCCCGACTACGATCGATCACCGCGATGTTGATTTGCTCCGGGCGGTGGCCGGGTACGTGAACGACACGTAGGATGACATCGTCCATTCCCAGCTCGTCGCCACTCTCAACCCGGCTGGCTTCGTAGGTGACCTCAGCTAGGTTGGGCAGGATCAACTCTCCACTTGTCGCCGCGACCAACCGACGGGCCCCAGACACATGGTCGGCGTGACTGTGCGAATCGATCACGTAGCGAATCTGGGAGGACCTGCGGCGGGCAATTGCAAGATAGGGTTCAATATCCCAAAGAGGGTCAAAGACCGCGCAGTCTCCCCCATCAACCCCAACCAAGTACGTGACACAGCCCGTTTCCTTGCGAATAACCGATTCAAACCACACCAAATAGACTCCCAACGGATATGAAGCCGCCATCCAAAGTGGTGGCCCAGTGAATGGATAATGTCATCCGTGCAGGCGTGCGACAATAATCCAAACGTGCCATTCCTTCTCTACTAGGTTCCACAATGAGTGTAATCGTTTACAGTAGCCACAATTGAGTACCTTGCGATTTAGCGAAGGAGTTCCTTCGCGCGAACAGCATCGAATTTGACGATGTCAATGTACAAGACCTTGCTGACCCGGGAGAAACCATCCGTGCACACACTGGAGGACCGACCGGAACCCCGACGGTGGTTATTCACAACGAGGCTCGCATAGGATTTGATCCGCAGTGGATGAGTGACCGGCTGGGACTCGACGATGGTGAACGGTAAAAGGTAAACACTGGTCACTGCCGAATAGCCCGGTAAAGTCCGAGCCTCTTACCGACGACGAAACATTTCAATGCAACGTACTTCTATGAGACTAGTTTCGGTTTCAATTGTTCTCCTGGTGGCACTTTCTCCAGGACCTTTCCTGGCACGATCCCAAGGTGATGTCGAAGCAACTGCTGCGAGTTCTTGGGGCGAGAATAGCGACACCGTCCTATCAAGCACCGCCAAATCACTGAGCATAGTTGGAGCGGCGTGCCAATCTGCTTCGGCCTGCAATCATCTAGCAGGTGGGATCGTAACCGGCGAGTCGCCAAAACCCGTAGCTTTCCTTAAACCAAAGCAGGAACTTTCACGTAGGAGCTGGGCTGAAGTAGGTACCGATCAAACTCTTTATGACCCTTGGGCCCGTGTCCTCTCCGGTTACGTTGATGAAGAAGGGCTGGTCGATTACACAGGTCTAGGAGGCGCGGGTTATGACGATCTCAAGACCTTTATTAGAACTATCGGCAGTACAGATCCCTCAGGGTTCAGTGAAACCGAGCAGCTCGCCTTCTGGATCAACGCCTACAACGCTATTACTGTCTATCAAGTTGTTCAGCGGTACCCCATAGAGAATGTTCGTGAAGTCGGCATCCTATTCGGCCTCGTTGGTGGTTTCTTCAAGCAAGAATATCGAGTCGCCAACCGGGAACTCAGCCTCGACAACATCGAGCACGACATCCTGCGACCCACTTACAACGACCCCCGCATCCACTGGACTCTCGTTTGTGCCGCTTTCGGATGCCCTAGGTTGTTGCGGCGTCCTTACGTTGCCACCGATCTCGACCCAATGTTGACCGAGCTATCGTTCGAATTCATGGCTAGCCCAAGGGCTATGTACATCGACAATGACAACGTCCTTCTCTGGGTGTCAAGTTACTTTGATTGGTACGGTGGCGACTTTGAGGTCCAAGCAGGAAGCATCATTGACTACATCCTCGTACACGCACCTACGGATAAAGCAGCGTGGATCCGCGAACATCGAGACACCATGCGAGTTCAATTCATCGACTACGACTGGACACTCAATGACCAGGTGAAGGGCCCCCGAAGTCAACGGCAGATCCACCCGTCTTAGGCCTTGCCAAGTGCTTCCCTAAACCTAATGGGCAGGATAAAAGCCTCTCTTAGATCTTCATAGCTGCCCGCTACCACTTTCGAATTCATCAATCATTTGCCGGGTTTTAGCATCAAGTAGCTGAGTCCGTCTCGACTCGTAGTCGAACATCACCTGCACCGACCGACCTTGCGCAACCGGCTTTCCATCAACGTCACGAACGAGCAAGTATTCTAGGTCGAACGATTTGTTGCCGAAACGAACAGCACGCACGCCCAGCGTAAAGTCCTCCCCCGCCCGGGCTTCTGCAAGAAAATCGATCTCAGTTCGAGCCAAAATGAAGGGGAGGTCTTCTAGTGAAGAATTCCCCGTGAGGACCGTCCAATATTCAACTCTCCCAGATTCAAAGTAGGTTAAGTAGACAGCGTTATTAATGTGCCCAAGCATGTCGCTGTCACGGAACCGTGCCTTAATCGGCAGTTTGAAGGAGTATTCACCAAGCAACGTCAATACTCCGAAGGAAACAAAAGGCGAATCCAACGCTCCCCATGAGTCCGAGGGTGAGCGTCGATCAAGACTTTTAAAACCTTACCGTCAGGCTGGATGTAGAAGTCTCGCATAGAGCCACTGCCGTCTAATAACCAAGCATCGACAAAACGCGGCCCGATCTCAACGTCTTGGACATGTTCTTTGATTTTCAGGTCCGTTTTCCTGTAGTAGCGCGTGTAGTTCCCAATGTGGTCGCGCTCTAACGCCTTCAAACGATTCATGTCCATCAACCCCCCCGGAACTGTCCCAAAGCCCGAAGGCATGAAGAATAGAAATTTCTTCTCATTGACTTGCTCCTCCCACATCACCGGAAGAGCAAGACTCAAAAGCCCTGGGTTCGCGAACGCCGGATCACCATTGGGGCAGCGAGCAGGCCTACCGGGCTCACTGCGAGCCCCCAAACAATGCAGTGCGGTGGGCACGTAAGCATATAAACCGGTTGGACCGCCAAGATCTAGGTCGTCGTGATTGGCAATCGCAATATTAAACGCCCACTCGACCCCGTTGATGCGCACCTGTTTGACGAACCGTTCGCCATCGAAGAAAAACAATGTAGTCCGGGTGTCGCTTCCAGACCGCACCTCTCCATATAAGTCATGTTTCTCGCTAATAGTAAGGCGTTCTGGGAAACCAAAGCGGTTTACCGTCAGCCGCCCTCCGACTTTAACCATCTGCATGCGTCCATTAACGCCACCAAAAATGTCGTGGATAATTTCAGTCCGCTCATGCTCAATATCAAAGATGATGCGAGTGTCGTCACCCGCACCTTGGATGTCTCTGAGCACGATTGACCACCAAGCGCTATCCCCGGCTGGCAATGAATCCGCCGGCTCAAGTACGTATCGTCGTTCTTCGCCGATTTTGTAGCCAAAGGCGTTGCGAAGTTCGGTCCCAGCGGCCAAGGCAACAGAAGACTGGCCACTATCCAAAACGTGGTCGACCATCGAACCCGCGCCAAGAAGCAGCAACGCCCCAAGGAAGACACGAACTAGATACATGCGCTCTTGATTATCTGTGAACATTTGGCCCCTTGACGTCACGCGCACCTTGCACGGGAATCAATACTCCGAAGGGAAGAGTAGACGGATATATCGATCCTTACGAGTAATCGGATCACGGTCGAGATCGATGCGCACCACTCGCCCAAATTCGTCGACGAAAACGTCACGCACCGGGCCCGTAACGTCTATCTTGCGAACGTTGAGAGTCCGGCCACCCACCTTCAGTTCAGATGACTCTTTAGCCTCAAGCGTACGCTTGTCATAGTAGCGACGGATCGCGGCAACTCTGTTTCGTTCACGGGCCACGTATCTGGCCCCCGGGTAACGGACTGGATATGTTGGCCGGAAGAAAAGCACCCGATGCTTCCAGGTGTCAGGCAACACTTCCGGAACCGAAAACCCCAGTAAGGCGGGGTTCATGAAGAAATCGACTCCCGTTGACTGGGGCCGAAAAAGGAACATCCCTGCCGGAACATTAAGGTCAAGATCATCGTGAGTAGCGATGCCAAACCTAAACTCCCACACCTGGTCAGGGACGCGAACAGTTTTTATGTATTCATCCCCTTCGAGCTTGTACTCAGCCGACATGAGCACGCCACGCCATGGATTTTCGCCGATGTGCTCCTCGTACATTGAGAATCGCACGGCCTCAGGAAAACCAAACTCGTTAATCCGCGCTTCACCGATGTAGTGCCACTCCACCAGAACCCTAAAGGGGTTGAGACTCCATCGACTTTCTACATGTGTAAGTCTAAAAACACCTATTGATCTCCCTTTGTCCGTTTCAACCCGATTGAGACGCACGCTCCAGTTGGCCGATTCGCCTTCGCGCATGGCATCGTCGGGCGCAATTATGTAGCGTCTCTCTTCGCCAATCTCATAGCCAAGAAAAGTGGTGACGGCTGCGTGGCCATCCGGTGTACGCGCGGCAGCGTTGGTCGACACCATTCCCACCATGGCCACGCCAAGCAACACAAATACGGTTATTGCATTGTTTTTTAGAGTCCGTCCCACGACAAACGTTTCTATCTAGTGTTAATTCAGCGAGACTCTGCCTCTTTGTTTTCATAAAAGGCATAACTACAACCAGCTTGCCAACCGGAGCGATTCAAGTCCAGGGCAACTCTGTCGACAGGCAAAAACGAGCGCGGGCTAGAATAGCGTGATGCCCTTGAGAAAATGTTGCTCGACAGAGGCAGTAAAGAGTCTCAAGAAACACCACGATATCGCCACCTGCGACGACTGCGGAAGGCTCTTGCTCGCCTATGGCCACGAAACCCCGTACCAGCTAACGGTCAGTGAACTCGACACCAAGAACGTCGATTTCGATACCGGCCGTCACGGCTCCCTTTGGGTAGTTGCTAAGAAGCGATGACACCGTCCGCTAACGAAAGCAAGTCTTCGCCATAGCCGCCGGAGTTTCCTCCTACTCACCAGCGCCGATCTTCTCGCGCAGCGCCGCCATGAACCTTGGAACAGTTTCGTTGACGTCCCCAACGATCGGATGAACTACTGGTCCAGCGTTCTGCTCATTGAGCTTCATCAACGGCGCGTCTGGATCAATGTTGAACGATAGGATCACAGTTTTGTCGTCTATCCAATCAACATGCTGAGGGGCACCGGATACAGCCAGCGCCACAAGCACCTTTGGGCACACCCGCACTCCAGTCTGGCCGATCTGCTTATCCATTGGCAGTACTTCGAGATCCTGGGTCACCTTACGTGTGCCTCCAATCATTGACTCCGCCAACCCGAGTTCATCTCTGAACAAAGCCAAAAGAGGCTCGCCTAGCAACTCCATGCCCTCGTGACCGCCAGCACCGTAGCCGAAGTCGATGATGAACTCAGCTTCGCTCAAGGTAAGTTCGCCACCATCTAGTCGATTAACAAGCAAAGTTATGAAGTCATCTGTCGGGTCATAATCAACACTGGGCTCATAGCGAAACACAACGGTTTCGTTATCGTTCTCCAGCTTCTTGTTTGGGATCTCAATTTCAACCGTCGGTGCAAACGTCGCGATTCGCAAACCACCTTCAGAGGCTGGAACGGCCGCCGCTTGCCCTGCCCCATCATAAATATCACTGCCGAGCATGAGCGGCCCGGAACCGTTGCATACGGTCTGGATGTGAAACCAAGGCCAGCAACGATCCACTCCGGTGGAGGCTGCTCCTGCAAAGCGTGCGAATAGCGTGTTCATAGCCACAGGCCCAAGTAGCCACTGGGGTTTAGAACGGGACATGCTCAAAAATTCCTGGAACCACTCTAGATGGCCACGCCACCCGAAATCGGCGAGGCCTGAGTGTTCGACTACATAGACACGACGTGGGTTCGCCTCACTGATTACCTGGCCTACTGTCCCAGCTACATATT
Source organism: uncultured Acidobacteriota bacterium (assembly GCA_964455175.1). Lineage (GTDB taxonomy): Bacteria > Acidobacteriota > UBA890 > UBA890 > UBA890 > UBA890. The sequence continues at coordinate 53,689 of CAYVUW010000007.1, forward strand.
CGCGGTCCGTCAATGGCAGCACCACGTCGAGAGACATGGCTGTGCCTGCCGTGAACCGAACCGCAGCTTCAAGCGCTCCCAAGCTCGCGGGTGAAATTTCATCACCGGTGACAGAGTCACAGACAAACAGACAAGAGGCCGCGGCATCGTCAGTCTGATGAGTCAAACTGAGCGGTGTTCCGTGATAGGGAGTTACTTCCGCCGCACCTACGGTGCCTGCCAGATCTGCGATGTCAAGCAGCAATTTGGCTGCGTGCTCTGGTGTTGTCACGATGCAACCAGCCTCTCTCTGCTCCATAGCCGGACGAGGACTGTGCAAGATGGGCATCGATTCAATCTCGTCGACTTCGACACACGAGACGTGAGCCAACGAAGCGGCAATGGACTCTCCAAGACGATGCTCGAGTTCGACATGTTCAGATGTCGGCTCCACCGAAACTACACACGGCAGCGCCACATCAAGCTCATTCCCTTGCCAACCCCTGGCCGTTAACCGAAGGCTCAGATTAGGACCCTCGCCCCAATCTGCAGTGAGCGCACTATCGACATGATCACGCTCAAGCATGCCAGCGAGCATCGGCGCAACAATTCCCTGCCCAGTGTCCGACGCGCAAGCTCCGGCGAAGACAATGTCAGCCGGATTTTCGGTCAGCACCCGGGCAACGAGATGGGCAACAGCTGTCGGGTCTTGTAGTACCACATGACCCGGTGTCTGCAGGAGGGTGACTTCGTCAGCCCCAAGCGCAAGTGCCCGCTGCAGAGCTTCTGAACCGACGCTTTCTCCTGCGAGCGAAATTACCTCAACCCTCACCCTGTCCGGATCACGACTTTTCAGCTTCATTGCTATCTGGAGAGAACGTCGATCGACGGCGTCGATCGTGTATAGCGACTCCTCGAAAGTGTTGGGGCCGAACCGTGGTCGTGGCGCAACCACCGGTACGGGTTTGGCAAGAACAACAATCCGTACATCCCGCGGCAATGCTTCCTGGGGCGCTGCCGGTCGCAGTGAGTCGGGAAGTGCGCCCCAGCTCTCAGCGACGGCGCCGGCCGGGTCCAATGAGAGGAAGCCAAGCTGTATATCAGGGGGAAAACGACCGTCTTGAAGGTATGCGTACGAGGCAGTGAAACGACGGTCGAGTGCCTCAATCCGAATTGCGCAACGCCCGAATGCAAGGACAGATGCTTTCTCGAGACGGGCGCCATATTCCTCCGGCACATCGTGCGATGCCAACCACTCGAGTCGATACAAAACCGCGTCCATAACCTTGATCAGCCCAGCAATCTCGGCCAACCGAAAGAAGCACGGTTGCAAGTTCACATTCGCCCAAATCAAGTCGCCAAACGCATTAACCGCCTCGTCGAGCCGCAGCATCAAACCGCACTTGGCTCGTTCGAGTTGCCTCTTTAGCTCAGGATGGGCATCCCCCAAGTTTTTAGAACTCAACGGGTCTTCACCAGCAGCCCGCCAGGCTGGCAGAACTTGCTGCACCAGGGCTCGCAACAACAGATAACGCTGAACCTCGTTGGTGCCTTCGTAGATATTTAGGACACGCGCGTCACGACGTGTCTTCTCGATCCGGTGCCGGTACGTTAAACCGTCAAGCCCACGCACACGCTCCATCCAATCGATGCCCTCATGCTCCGCCTCGCTGCAAAAATACTTGCCAATCGCCGACTCCATCCGTATGTCTTTCGTAAGTGGATGGTCAGACAATCCAATGAGTTCGTTGGCCACCGCCGCTGTGGTGACGAGTTCTTCCATGAGACGACCCATCCAGTAAAGCTGCAGTGCTTTCGGTGGGGTTAGCTGGGCCGGGTAGATCCCACCAAGCACTTTGGCCGCTTCTGTGCCGCCACCTAGGTAGTCGACAGCGTCTTCCATCATTTCCTGGATGGTTGCCCGTGTCGTGACAGCCAACCCTGTGCGTCCGGTGTTGAGAGTTTCTAGAGCGTTGACCTGTCCGCGACCGCGGAGGCCGATAATGCACTCGCGAGGCACACGAACAGCAGTTAACGCCAGTTCGTTTGTCGGCGAACCCCGCTGGCCCAGCTTCTCTTCATCGGAACCAACCACCAAGCCCTCAGCATGGCGGTCGACCATGAATCCAGTTACCCCTTCAGGCTCGGTGTTCGCGTATAGCGCGAAGCAATGCGCGAAACGCGCATTTGTAATCCACATCTTCGAACCGTTGAGTTCCCAGAATTCATACCAGCGCTGTCCATCAGCATCAGTTCGAATCTGAGCAATGTCAGTAAAAGAAACTTCAAGGCCATCGTGCTCGTAGGTCCGCCAGCAACCGGAAAGATCATTCTCGTAGTCGTACGCGCCGTGTCGGATCTCGCTTGGCTCCGAGTCGTCAGACCACCGATACAACATGCGGAAACCATCGAAGTCGAACTCGACGCGATCGGCATCGAGCAAATTGCGGCGTTCGTTTTTGTCGTTTTGGTCAAGAAAAAAATGGAGGACTCCACGATCGTCCTCGTACACGCATCGGCGATCCAGCCGAGCGGTTGTCTTGACACCACCCGAATCGGACCCAGCGGTTGGCTCGGTAAGGGCAAATGCCGATATGTAGCCAGCCGAGATCATTTTCAGGAACAATTCGTGGGCCCGAACACGCCGCGGATACTCGAGGACCCGATCCTCCACCCCATTGAGAATCACATCGATCAACCGGCGGGCGTTTCGCAACTCTTTTTCGAAACCCTCGATATCACGATTCTTCCCAGCATTGCCGGCAGCAAAATAGGCGCGAAGGAAGGCTGCGCCGATATACTTCAGGGTGCTGGATTTAAGAATCCTTTTCTTGACCACATCGGTAAGTTGCAGGTAATCCCGCTGTAGAAGCTCAAAGTTTGGCCGCTTCAGCCCTTCGATTAGAGCATCAATGCCCTCGCTAATTTCTTCCAATAGCGCCGGAGTTTCTTTAACTTGTTCAAGTTCAGCACGGGCACGTGGTAAATCCTGCTTCATGCTGAGAAGTATCGGCGTTGTCCCGATGCTCGTGTTCGCCATGATCGCGAGCGACAATGCCGCATCACCGTAACGGCCACTCATCTCACAAACGATGTAGTAAATCGCTTTGAGTGCATCCTCCCCGCCAAGTTCCGATGGAATTGGTAATCGCATGAAGCCACGGTCGACGAAATAGCAGAGGTCATCGTGCGGAACAGTGTGGAGCTTTTCCAAGTGGCGGTTATAAGTCAGGCCATCGAAGTCAGTCTCAACGTAGCGTTGGCGCAAATCAGTTTCTACCGTTTCGCGAAATGCGCGTAACTCCGGATCGTTCCACAAGACCTCGGGCACATAGCGACACGTTTCCCCGTCAAACGGTTGATATAGCCAATCCCCTGATTGGCTAGCACGGTCTGTTGACAAAACGAGGTTGTAAGACTCGGCATCGGGGATCGTAGCCGCAGGTTCGAAGTCGCCGTGAACGATGGCGTCGAGCCCTACTGCGAGAACTTCACTCAACAAGTGGGCCTCGCTAACCAGCATCGGTGTGTCAGCAACGAATCGGTCTGTTAGCAACGCTGTGGCTTCGAGGGTCGCTTTGACGGAAAGACCGCACTCCAGCCGCCAGCCACTACGAAGAATGCACGCCTTGATGCCCAGAGCACGGGCCGTAACATTGCCTGCATGGAAGGACACGAGGTCGGCGCGCTTGGAGTCGCTATCAATATGGGAAGTAGCGTCCACAGCCCATGCTTCAATTTCAGAGCATGCCCCCTCCCACCGCACAACTATGTCCGAGAACAGACCTTCTTCGCGTAACGCCTCCAGCCAGGCCTCTTCCTGAAGTGAAACGGGAATTAATGAGGCACCAGCGCTAACGGCTTCGAGACGTCGGCGACCAATCTCGGTGCGGAGCACATCATCGTGGGCAATAAGGAACCTGAACGGGCTGCTGTCCCGATAATACTTCGCTAGGCAATCGTCTTCGGAGAACGCAGTACCTCCGAAAATCTGACCGGCGTTGTAGCTAAATGACCCCGGTTGAGGCCCGAAAGCATCAGCTGCCAGAATCTTGCGGACCGCCGCACCTGTCCATGCATCATCTTGCGGGCCTGGATCGAGCAAGCTAAGTGTTTCGACGAGAATGCGTTGCGCCTCCATTTCGGCAAGCATCTGCTTCACTGCACCAAATTTAGCGATCGTGTCGCGACCAGATTCATCTTGAAATAAGCCGGGAAACTGGATGCGGCTTGCCGCGTGCTCGCGGGCCCGTCCAGTGAGATAGGAACCGGCACCTCTAACGATCGCAAGGTGATCGGGCACCGCAACACCAAGCGTGTCGGTGAATGGGACGCCCACCGCAGGCGAAGGAAAAAGAGATCCCGGTGCGAGCGCCTCGATCTCGAAGATCCGGCTGGGGCAAACATTGCAACCGTCAAAAACCACTCGCCGGACGCCAGCGCCAACAAGACCAATGCAACCAACCGCTTCTAAGTGAATGCCTGGAGCGTCAATTGGGACCAAGTAGCCTAGGTTGTCGCGGACAACTAAGAGCCATTCAGCTAACGCTGCCAGCACCAGTGGCCCCTCGCCGTGCAATTCGGCTCCTCCGGTACTTATTTCGGCTTCGGAACCCTCCGCAGGATTCGTAGCTGTCAAACGGTCTCTAATTGAACCTTGTGTAACAACTGCTGCGAATGAGCGAGCAGAAAGAATACTGGGGATGATGTCCTCATCCGTCTTTGCCCCATGGAGCAGATCAGTTGCAAGGAGATGCTGGGACGCTAACGCTGCAAGCGATGGATCGACCGCCGCAAGTTCTTCCAACAACACGTCACGGTGACCGTATGTAGTCTTAGCATGCGAGTTTCTTGCACAGCGTCGTCGATCCTTGACCGTTACAGCCAGCTGGCGCGCAAGCCAATTTTTAAGTTCGTTGCTAAGAGGTTCTTCTCTCTCGAGCGAGCGCAGCACGCTGCTGTCGATGTGATGATCACACCATCCCCGGATGCCCTCTCGCATGGCAGCAAATTGCGCCGGCAAATCCTCCGCTCGAATCCAATTATTCGCCCAAGCACAAGCCGAAACGGAGTTTAGTTCCTCCGATTCATCTTCCGCCTTAACCTGCGCTTCAAGCCTTTCAACCCGGGCAAACAGATTGCCCAGCCCGGCAAGGTGGTGATCCCTTAGTTGCTTACCCACCATGTCCGCCCAAAAAAACCGCTTCGAAGATGCGTGGGCCACCATCTCCTCGACTCGGACTACCCCATCCGACCACAGCGAAGCAACCGGCTCGCCAATCAACAAGCGTAAGCTAGAAAAAGCGTCAGCCTCCCAAATGTCACGGGCTGCCCCAAATCGTCGCGCTACGATCTGCAATAGCTCCTCAAGATGAAACCGCTCACCCTGCTCAAGAACAACCGGCGAATCACCGAGGGCTCGCGAATAACTTCCAAGTGCTACCTCTGCTCGTCCAAGTTCGGCTCTTAACGCCTCGAGCGCTCCCGCATCGACGCCTTGGAATCCGACCACCAGATCGCCCCAGAAAGCGTCCCAATACGAGGGAATCTGACGCACTCGCGGCACCGGCTGTGGGCGCTCCAAAATATATTTACGGAGTTCAGCGTGTGCCGGTGTGTAAGTCTCGTAAATGAGACGCTGTTGGGTAGCGCGGCTCCAGTCCACGTCGGAGGTGGCGCGCCAACAAGTCTCACATTTCACGCAGTTGTCAAAATTGACAACCACTCCCGGCATCCCCGTTGGATGACGCTGCACCTCGTAGACTCTGGCGGGGCAAACGTTCCACAACGACGACTTCGCCAGGTCGGTTCGTGCTGCCAAGTCATCAGGCCACATAACTTTGATGTGTGAATGTTCGCCTTCGCAATAACGGATTGTGCCGAGTTTGTGCTCGTACGATGTCTTGATCTCAACAACGTCGTCGTCAAGACAGCCTCGGGAGCGATTCTCTTGGAGCAAACGCCCCACGTATTGACCACGAAACGAGGCCAAGTCCTTCTTCAACACAGCGTATTGAAACCACTCGCCAACTGCCTGAATCGCCGTCATCATCAAACCAACGAGCCCCAACCCAATCACTGCCAGGGGATCCCAGATCGAGATCTGCCCAATCACTCGGCCAAGAGCTCGTGGCAACTTGTCGTCGAGGGGCTCATCGTCGTTCGTGTAGACGTCAGCAAAGGCGCAGGCAAGAGCCGACCCGTATCGTTTCCAGTACCAACGCCCCAGTAAGGGCATCCGACCCGCAGGCTCGGCCCCTGCCAGGACGCGATGCATCACACGGAATCTGCCACCACCCTGTGTCGTAGCTTTGGCAATCCCGATGGTTTCGTCGCCACCGGTAGACACATCACCAAAGGGAACTAGCGCCGTCACCGTATTGAGCAGCCAACGAATGAAGATACGGGGGCTTATTCCGGCCCAAACGGCAGACCCCAATCCGAGCGCTCTTGAATTCTCCTGCATGTCCCGGAGCATCGATCCAGCGCGCTTGCCCCGAATCAGCCGGCGTTTCAACCGAATGGCTTCCCACCAGCGCTTCACCGCCAAAATATCTGGGCGCGACAGTATGTAGGTGACACCATTAACAATGTCGATCTGACGCTCGAAAAAGAATTGGGTTCGCTCGATATAGTCCGGCCAATCAGCAAGTCGTTCGACATTCCGGTAGTAGTGCGTCTGTTTAACAGGCTTTAGGTAGGCTGCTTCAAGCGCTTCCGCAGTAAATGGGCTTCTACCGATCAACCCAGCAGCAGCACCTTTCCCCGGACCATTATGCTCAGCCGTGATGCTGGACACGGCGCGCGCGAACAGAAGCCCCATGGATGTCGCTGGGCCGGTGAAGTTCGGGTACGGGAAATCGATGCCGATACCACTCGCCGCTCCGCCGATCGCTAGTCCATCGTCTACTAACTGTGGGATCTCGCGCAGGCCGCCACCACGAATAATCTTTGTGCCGTACGATGTGACCTCGCCGCCTTCGATCCAGCGTGCCACCTCGGGCAAGCCCTTGAACCACTCCATCAGTAGGTTGTGATCACCATCAAAATTGTTTGCCAGATTGTCGACCGGCAACACAAAGCCAAGCGAAACACTGTCACGGTTGGTGTAGACAAAACCGCCCATGTTCAGGCGCACTGTTCGCCCTTGTCGTGAGCCGTTCCTCAGCAACATCTCGTAGGCACCGCCGCCGCCCTCGGGCAAACCAAAGCGCTCCTCAAGAACCTTTGGAGGCAACGACACCACTTCTTTGACCCCCTGCAGGAAATGTGGCCCCGTTTCTGTATTCGGATCGCCACCGGCGTCCAATCCAACCCGCTCGTAACCTTCTTGGGTCACCAAGTGCGAAGCGTCACCCTCAGCAAGAAACACCACGTCCGCGTAGGCTGGGCCACGCTCGGTATGCACGCCAATAATGCAGCCCTCGTGCCGAATGAGGCTTTGCACCGTCGTCTCACACATCAGAACAACACCCTGTTCTCGACTCAATTCAGCAAGATAGCGGTCGAAAACCGGGCGCAGAACGGTGAAACACGAGCGGAACACCGAAGGGTCGCGCAATGTAGCGCCGAGCATCGAGTGGCCGTTGTAAAGAAAAAACCCACGCTCGATTAGACGGCGCTCGAAGGGACCTTCCTCGATGGCCTGCTTGCCAAATGCATCGTCAGCTTCCAAATTCTCGGCAAAATAAACTGCCCCAGACCAATTCTCGGCGCCGGGATAAACGGCCGCTTCACATACAAGGACCGAAAAACCTTGTTTGGCGAGCGCAGTCGCTGCGGTAATACCTGCAGGTCCACCACCCACGACGATAACATCGAAGCGATTATGGTCCACGGATTAATCTATGAAGGTCAGAAGGGCAAAGGTGCTCATAGCGCCTCATGGTAATCCTCTGCGCAGCGAGGCGGTAGCTGGATTCCGTTTGAATGACACGCTGCCTCAAACCTTACGGCAACCATGCAATACGGCTATAAAGAATCAGCTAAAGACCCGCTTTTACGACGATCTGCGTACCGTTCAGAATAACGACCGCGTCGAGACCGGAGCAGCAACCCGATGAGAAATGCGGGTTAATGCAACGAAAGCTCGCTGGTGGCACGGTGAAGCGTAGCCATATTGAGTAGTGACAACATCAGGCGAGCACGCTCATCGAGGCCGTTCGCCTCGAGAAGTGCCTGTTTCTCTGTCGAATCGAACGGGCAAGACATTACCAACGAGTTAATCAGACTCTCGTCGGTCGCTTCCTGCAGTAACTCCCAGTCTGTATCAAAGTCACGGGCCTCAAAATATACCCGGAGCGATGCATATAGACGCTCGCGATCGATGTTGCCATTCTCTGGCTCGGTCAGATCTAGGCGGTAAGCCTCCCAGGCTGGAATTACCTGCCGATAGTGCGTGTCGACGTGTAGTTCCTCTTCTACGTCAAACCGACTTATACCAGTGAGAATGATCAGGATCCGGCCGTCATCGGTCTCACTAAAGGAAGTAATTCGCCCAGCACATCCAGTACGGAATAACGCAGGCGTTGTATCACTAGATTCGACATTGACCGTTTGTACCATGCCAATCAAGCGATCACTGGCAAGTGAGTCCTCAGTCATTTTTACGTAACGTGTCTCAAAAATGTTTAACGGCAATCGGCACCGGGGTAGTAACACAGCTCCGGTCAGCGGAAACACTGGGAGCTGTACCGGCAAATTCTCGTAGGGCATGTCGAAAGGAGTATTCATCAGTTGTCTTAGCTCATTCCTCCGTAACCTAGGTAACCAAACATGTGCTTGGCAGCCATTTTGATAGCCATGCACTGATAGTGTGCGGCCCGGCACCGAGAGGCAAGCACTGATTGCGTGAACCTATCAGTTTTCGATAATTCGAGCTGTAGTATCGTGCCGCGATGAGCTCCGTAAACAACAAGAAACCTGGCCTGGCCGAGTTCCCT
>CAYVUW010000007.1:62709-71308 GCA_964455175.1 uncultured Acidobacteriota bacterium
AGTTCCCTCTTCCTCCAGATCTCGTGGATGCGATGCTCTCGTGGTATGTCGAAATGCGGCGCGATCTTCCTTGGCGCCAAACCCGGGACCCTTATGCCATTCTGGTTTCGGAAATAATGTTGCAGCAGACACGAGTTGAGACCGTCATCAACCGATACGAATCTTTCCTTGAACGGTTTCCCACGATCACTAATCTGGCAGAAGCGTCACTCGACGACGTCCTCGCCGAATGGTCAGGGCTTGGATATTATCGGCGCCCACGCTTGCTGCACAGGTTGGCCACGGTGGTTGTTGATACCCACGACGGCGAAATTCCTGACACGCGCGAAGAGCTTCTCAAGTTGCCTGGTATCGGCCCTTACACGTCCGCAGCAGTCGGTTCGATCGCCTTTGGCATACCGGCGTTATCCATTGATGGCAACGTCGCCCGAATCATGTGCCGCTTAGCCGGCATTGAGGACGACCCCAGGCGATCCAAGGTGCGTCAAAGATTCGAAGCAATGGCAGCGGACGCAATGCAATGTCACCCACCGGGTATGCTCAACCAAGCGATCATGGAATTAGGGGCACGGGTCTGTACACCGCGCTCCCCGCGGTGTGATCAATGCCCATGTTCTAGTTACTGTGAAGCTCACGAATTAGGAATCGAAGAGCAGATACCCCCGAGAAGATCCAAACTTGTCAAAGCTGTCACTGAATATGCCGCAGTGATCGAAGACAACGGCCGATTCTTAATGTTCCGAGGCCAACGTCCCAGTCTCGTAAGCGACATGTGGGAGTTTCCCACGCTAGATTCGCGACTGGCCGAAAAGCCCGCATCGGGTAATTCACGGGTGCAGGAGGCGAGGCTCAGTCGCTACATAGAGGAACAACTTGGCTGGAGCGTTCGACTCGGTTCTAAGCTCGGAGAAATCCGTCACGGGATGACAGACCGGCGCATCTCCTGTCACGTTTATGAAGCAAGTCTTTCGGGGAACCAAACAACGATTTCAGGAACGGCTACTGAACTTGAAGAGTCAGATCACAACATTCCCGATTTCGGCTGGTTCACGATCGAAGAGGTCATGACCCTGGCCTTAGCGGCATCAGCCCGAAAAACTCTCACAACCATGCTCGACGTCGACTTGACCTCCCCACAGAGCCCTGGCTAAAGTTCTTCGGTCCCGGCTAAATTTGGCTCAGACTTCTGGTGGCCCTATCGTCTAGCCTGGCCCAGGACACCGCCCTCTCAAGGCGGAGACACGGGTTCAAATCCCGTTAGGGCTGCCATTTATAGACCTTGCAGGTAAGGGTTAAATTGAACGACCTAATTGCGCCCCCTCATAACAAGGGAACATTCATGTCGGATATCAAACGTTTTCAAGTCAGTGACCGCATGAGTCAATGCGTTGTGCACGGCAACACCGTCTACACAGCCGGGCAGGTAGCCCATTCAGCACAGGGAGCTCCAGTTGCCGACCAAACACGGGCAATCCTGGCGCAAATCGATGAGCTGCTAATGGAAGCTGGGACTGATAAATCCATGCTCATTTCGGCCAACATCTGGCTCAGCGACATTTCCACCTTCAATGAAATGAATGAAGTCTGGGATGCCTGGGTAGTACCCGGCCAGACTCCCTGCCGGGCGTGTGTTGAGTCCAGACTTGCAGCCCCACAGTTCACCGTTGAAATCGGAGTCGTCGCCGCTCTCTAGACCACAATACTTGTGACTACTGCCGCCACGGGTATTGCGGTCGACGGAGATGCCAATCCGTTTCGCGTTGAAACCCCATCCCGAAGTCCAAAACAGCCTGCTCATCGAATGCGGATCCGACAATCTGGAGCGACAGTGGCAAGCCGTCTTCGTCAAAACCACACGGAATCGCAAGGCCAGGGTGCCCGACAAGGTTAGCGATGTAGTTTAACCGCGGGGTTCTCGCACTTAAGTCATTGAGTGGCTCCCATTCGTTCCTAGCAGGAATGGGCCAGCCTTGGCTGACCTCGCGCAAGGCGGCACCGTTGGGCCACGTCGGAGCAATCACCGCGTCATAACGTGAAACGATTTCATCCGCCTCTCGTCTCAGCTGGTTTCGAATTCTCTGAGCCGTAAGGTAGTCGGCCACCGGCATCATCCGTCCAGCCATCCACCCTGCAGCTCGGTCCGTATTAAAGGCGAACATTCCAGCTGCACGCCCGTCATCAAAAAGAGGCCTGAAAATCGTTCCACTTTCCCCTGTCACGATTGTTGTGAACAGGGCTCCGGTTGGCCGAAGAGGAAAGTTGATGTCCTCCAAAATCACGCCCATGCTGACAAAAGCATCCAGCGCTTCCTGGAAAACCCGGCGCGTGTGCTCCGACTGCGAAAGCTCGAATTCTGATCGGTGTACACCGAGTTTCATGCCCCGCAGGTCCGGTGGCCCCACTTCGAAGTTGAAAGATCGATTAGCTGAGGAGTCATCGCGGGCGTCGTATCCGGAAATTTGCTCCAGGATGTAACCGCAGTCTTCAGCAGAACGCCCTACAGGTCCAATCTTGTCGAGGCTCCAAGAGAGCGGCATACAACCGAAGCGGCTCACACGCCCGAAGGTCGGGCGCAGGCCCGAAGCTCCGACTGCGGATGCCGGGAAAACTATTGAGCCACCAGTCTCAGTGCCAATACCAAAACCAATAAGGCCAGCCACCGCAGCGCTAACCGTGCCGCTTGACGAACCGAAACTTGTACGATCGAGCTTCCAAGGGTTGAGCGCGGAACTGGTGTTTCCACCCGCGAACTCACCAAGAGACATCTTCGCCATCAACACAGCACCGGCTTCCTCAAGGCTGTCAATGACCGCAGCGTTTCGGTCTGGAACACGATCACGGAAAATTCCAGAACCCCAAGTAGTTCGGATTCCCGCAGTGTCCAGCAGATCCTTCACCCCGTAGGGGATTCCATGAAGGATGCTTCGCCGGCGTCCGGCTCGAAGCTCCACATCAGCGCTCTCAGCAGATTCGAGCGCATGCGCCCGTGCGATCGTTACCATGGTCGCCAGCTTGCCTTCATGATCCAAACGGGGTTCGCTGGGAAGCTCGAAGGGCGGAATATCTAGTTCTTCGGCTCGGTCCAGATAGTGTTGAGTCAGTTCAACCGAAGACAAAGTGCCAGCGGTTAGTTGGTCCGCAAGTTCGCGGACCGTCATGAAGTGGATTTCTTCTTGCGCCATCAGCCCCTCCGAAAGACCGTGAGCGGCTGCTCGTCTTCGTCAAGCGGGAAACTCCGTAGTTCGCTCCGAACGCGAACCAGGTTCTCTACAGCTCGACGAAGCTTTTCGAATTCTTCGGGACTATCGTAAATGCTGCGGGATCCTTGGGCGTCAAGCAGCGTGCGAACGGTCTCCGGTGAAACTTCTCCCGTCTCGGCAAATTGGGCACAGGCTTGCTGCCACGCTGCCCCGATGGCAACTCCCCCGGCTCCTGCGATCTTTGTAAATTGTCGACGATCAAGTTGCATGGCTCTATCCCCTAGAATCGGTCTGGTTACTGAACTCTTTCGAACATCAGATCCCGCACGCGGCCACCGGTTACGGCGAAGCCCGTCACCTGGCCTGATCGGTTTCTGACAAAACGTACTTCTGGAAACCACCGCCGGTCTCCTCTGAACAAGTCATCGCCGGTCGGGGACAGGATCGATGGCGGGTTTCGCCAGTGCTCCGCAACAAGCCCCCTCGAATCGACGAAAACCTGGTAGGTTGAATCCAACTCGGGGCTCCGGTAATAACCGGAATATTCGTGCAGTTCCGAATCGGCAAGACTCAGCGGTTCAGTAACCTCACCTGATTCCTCGAGAGGCATAGCAGTCGAATCCATCCGATTTTCCAGGAAAATCTCGGCAACCTTAAGCGCCCGTCCTCCTGGGTCACATGTTGAAAAGTTGCAGAAGACAACGATCGACAGATCTTCTTCAGGGAATCGAACGAAGTTCGTACGAAATCCTGCCCACGAGCCTCCGTGCCCAAAGTTTGCAAGCCCCCTGTAAGCCCCCACGGTTAACCCGTGGGCATAGTCGATCGTATCACCACCAGTGAGCACGCCTCTATGTAGCATCTTACCGATGATCTCTTCACCTCCAACCTCACCGGTTTCATAGTTCTTCATCCACAAAATGAAGTCATCCACCGTGGTATTGAGCGAACTCGAAGCTAAAGCTGTGAGTTGGTTGATCTGTCGGCGGAAGACCCCGTCATCTTCGTCACCGACTGGTGCATAGGATTCAGCGCGTCCGGGGACGATCTCCAGGTAATCGTCAGAAAAATGTGTGTGTGTCATTCCGAGAGGCTCGAAGATCTGCTCTTGAGTGTAGGCTCTGAACGTCATGCCCGACTGAGCCTCGATCGTCCTAGCCAAGAGGTTGTACCCCGTATTCGAGTAGGCATACTCCGTGCCTGGCGGGAAGTTGATCGCCCTCTGTTGGTAGAGCATACGTAGGATCTTCTCGAATGAGATGACATCGCTATAGTCGACCCCACCTAAATTCATGACATGGGGCCAGTCGCGGATCCCGCTCGTATGGTGAATTAGATGGCGAGGCACAATTGTGTGGCCAAAATCCGGTAATTCCGGAACATAGGCTCGGACATCCTCTTCCAAGTCTAGGCGACCCTGAGCCTCAAGAAGAAGCGCCGCCATTGCCCCAAACTGTTTAGAGATAGATGCGATGTCGAATACAGTTTCAGGAGTTATTGGAATGCTGTGATCCATATTGGCAGTCCCATACCCAGCCCGGTGCACAACCTCACCACTCATTACAACTCCTACGGCGGCTCCTGGGCGCATCCCAACTAAATCAGCAAAAATAGAATCGACATTCGTATTCCTCGGCCCTTCTGCACCGACAGATTGAGGCTCAGGCCCAGAGACACAGGCAACCAAACACAGGCACGACACAAGTACTAGAGTTCTCTTCATGACTTCATTCTGCTCTCTAAAGCCTCAGCCTCGCAACTCAGATTGAAGTAAGGAGGGGTGACATGCGAAGCAAGACAAGGCACACGTGGCTGGTGGCCGCGCTTTTCTCTGCGGCATGCGCCAGCGGTACCAATGAAGACTTCGATATTCTCATCGAGAATGGAAAGGTCGTTGACGGAACCGGCAATCCCTGGTTCTACGCAGACGTCGGAATTGTCGGCAATTCCATCGTCGCGTTAGGAGATCTCGCCTCCAAGACTGCCCGGAAGACCATCGACGCTGAGGGGCTAGTCGTGTCGCCGGGATTTATCGACGTGCACGCGCATAGCGAGAGTGGCTTCAGGCAGGCAGATTCCAACGCCAATCTCAACTACCTCATCCAGGGCGTGACCACCGTAGTAACAGGGGCGGACGGAGGCGGCACCTTCAACGTCGCTGAGATCAAGGCGCAGTGGGAGACGCTTGGTATTGGAACCAACGCGGCCCACCTGGTCGGATTTGGTGCCGTCCGGGAAGAAGTTATGGGGGTGGAACCGCGTGAGCCAACGGCCGAGGAACTGCAGAAGATGCGTTCGTTGGTTCGTCAGGCGATGCAAGAGGGTGCTTGGGGAATGAGTTCGGGTTTAGAGTACGTTCCCGGACGATTTGCTACCACCGAAGAAATCATTGAGGTAGCAAAAGTCGTTGGCGAGTTTGGTGGGGTCTATTCCAGTCATCAACGCAACGAGTTTGACGGTGTACTGGAAGCCACCCAAGAAACCATCCGAATTGCAGAAGAAGCCAGCGTCCGCGGCAATTCCACACATTTCAAAATAGCCCGGAAAAATAACTGGGGGGTGATGGGAGAGGCGATTCAACTCATTAACGATGCTCGGGACCGAGGCGTCGAGGTTAGCGCCGACATGTATCCGTATCACTTCGCATCGGGAGGGCCCATCATCCCAGTGACAAGCAATGCTGGCTGGGCTCCTTTTCATCTGCCGAACGATATGGAGCCATTTGCAGAGATCAGACAAAGACTAAGAGATCGGAGCTTGCCAGATTCCGAGAGACAGACGTTACGAGATCGCTACATCGATGAACTGGCGGAAGCTCTGTCCGACGAGTCAAAACGGGAACAGATAAGGCAATCGGTGCTTGTGGGTACGCCTAACAGGCCAAGCTCGGTAGCCCTGGCGGGTTGGGATAGTTATCTAGTCGTCGTGGCCAACAAGAACGAGAATTTAATCGGTCGGATCCTCTCTGATCTAGCCAAAGAACAGAATAGAGACCCGTTTGACATCGCTGCAGATCTCGTCATCGATGAGCCTGACTTATATGTCGCCTGTGGTGTTATGTCGGAAGAGGATATGAAGTTGGCAATGCAGCAGGATTGGCTAATGTTCTCCAGTGATGGCGACGCACGGCCTATCGTGAAGGACTCCGATGCACCCTCGATTAGTCATCCTCGCTCTTTTGGTAGTCAAGCCAGAGTGCTCCAAAGGTATGTCGGAGAGCAGCGAGCCGTGACGCTCGAGAACGCTATCCGGAAAATGACGTCTCTTCCAGCACGGTTTCTTCGAATGAACGATCGAGGGTTGCTGTTGAGCGGATACAAAGCAGATATCGTTGTCTTCGACCCCGAAACAACTCGGGAGCACGCCACCCACGCGGACGCGCGACGCTACAGCGAGGGAACTCACTACGTCCTTATAGACGGAAAGATCACGATAGACGATGGGGAGTACAACGGTTCACTGCACGGGAAGCTTCTAGCATTCCATGCGGAAGGACCAGGGGAGTCAGCCAGATGAAACGAGGAGTGATCATGAACTTTGCCCTAGCCTCCATTTTCATGGGTGCACTGTTCTCGTCTACACCACTGCCTGCGCAGGCCTTGAGCCAAGCGTATCCGCACACGGAACTCACCGCACAGGTCGACGAACTGTTTGCAGAGTGGGATACAGGGGATTCTCCGGGGGCAGCAATTGGCATCTTCAAAGATGGACGAATTGTTTATGCTCGAGGATATGGTGCCGCGAACCTAGACTACGGGATTCCGCTAGTACCTCAGTCTGTCTTGAGGATCGGGTCCATCTCCAAGATGTTCGCGGCGATGTGTATCGCGATCCTCGCTGAGCAGGGGAAACTCTCGCTCGATGACGACATCCGCACTTATCTTCCCGAGATGCCAGACTATGGTGAACCCATCACGATTCGGCACCTCTTACATCACACCAGCGGAATTCGTGAATACCTCACTCTTGTCGAACTAATCGGGAAACCCGAGGGGAGCGGATTCGGCTATACGACGCGAGAACTCGTCGATCTTCTCGCTCGGCAGCAGGCGCTCAATTTCAAGCCTGGGGAAAGGTTCTCCTACACGAACTCAGGCTATTTTCTCCTGGCGGAGATCGTCACGCGGGTCAGCGGGACAAAGGCCAGTGCCTTTGCCCAAGAGAACGTCTTCAATCCGCTCGGTATGAAGAGCACACGCTTTTACGACGACCGCAATGCGATCATCCGCAACCAGGCGATGGGTTATTCGCAAGAACGCAACGGTGGCTATCGCCTCGACATCCTCCGCTCGGATGTCATCGGCGACCTTGGCGTCATCACCACTGTCGAGGATTTCCTCCGGTGGGACAACAACTTCTATGACAACCAGCTTGGAGCCGGAACACAAGATTTGATCGACACGATGTTCGAGCGCGGGCGGACAAACGACGGAGATGAATTGTCGTACGCCTTTGGTCTCGAGTTTGGCTCCTACCGTGGCCTCAGAACGATGGAACACAGCGGGTCCGCGGTGGGGTATGTGGCAAATTTCTTGCAATTTCCAGACAAAAGATTCTCGGTCGTAATATTTTCGAATTTGAGTTCGTTCCGCCCCGGACTCTTGGCCCAACAAATCGCTGATCTGTACCTTGTCGATTATCTCGAAGAACCTTCTGACTCCGCTGCTGAGGGCCGGTCCCGGTCCCGTTCCCGGCCCCGCGGCCCGGAAGCTGTAACTTTGTCGATTGAAGAACTTGGAACCTTTGTTGGTGATTTTTATAGTGACGAACTCGACGTCTTTTACTCATTTCAGGTCGGCGAAGGCAGCCTTCAGTTCGAGCTTCGCGGAAATCGGCTTGACCTGACTCCTTATTCCGCCGACCGCTTTGGTTGGGGTCGACGAGAGTTGTCGTTCCTGAGAAACGGCAATGGCGACGTCTCCGGCTTCGTTTTGGAGGCTGGAGGCTTACAAAACCTGCGATTCCGAAAGGTCGAGAGTCGTATTCCGAAGTGAGATGTCGGGCCGTGTTGAGACGAGCTCTTCGCTAACCGGCCGGCGTCTCGATGATAAAGAAGTGGACAAACTCCGCTTCGGAAGGGAGAGAACTCATATGTCAACACGAGAACTACAAGGCTGGCTGATCATTGGATTACTCGCTGCTTCCTTAATGGTTGATCTGCTCCTTTAATGAACCGGGAGCGGGAATAGCCATGACTGACGAAACGAAGGGAAGGAGTTGGTGAGCTTTAGTCGTCCGGCTGTCGCAAGACATCCGCGCGGGACTCATCATCCTAATAAGTGCCAATTCGACGAATCCTTTATTGGCGCGGGTTTGCGCCGAAACCCTTGTCATTATTAGCGCCGAATCCTTCCGAGGATTCCGAGCAGTCCGGTGGTTTCCGTCACGACCGGGACAAT
>CAYVUW010000008.1:0-256 GCA_964455175.1 uncultured Acidobacteriota bacterium
GATGATGCTCAATGTCCGGTAGTTGCGTCGCATCATTGGAATTCGGCTCGGCCTTCTGATCTTTCGCAAAAGGTAGAAAGAATCGGCAAACTAGCGCCGTCGATGGCCAAGCTTGTTGCTACCGCCGAAGTCCCCTCTGATTCTCTTCCTTTACTGAGTGCAGGCGAACAGCTGATCATGTCGGGGCAGCCGGCCACCTGTATTTGCATGGGTGAAGCTGGCAAGGCGAGTCGGTTGCATGCAGCGGGGCAGGGTG
>CAYVUW010000008.1:266-17049 GCA_964455175.1 uncultured Acidobacteriota bacterium
AAACCCTAACTGGTGGAAATGGTATAACTAATCATGATGAGACAAGTGAGAACTCGTTGACGAGTTCCAGATGAACCGTTGGCAGCAGGGCACTAGGTTATGCGGGCTTATTGGTCACCCGATTTCGCATTCGTTGTCGCCAGCGATTTTCAACGCAGTCATCCAAGAACAGGGACTGGATGTCGCCTACATTCCCATCGCCGGTGGAAATCTTGATGCCGCACTCGATTTGGCGCGCGAAATGGATTTTCAGGGTTTAAGTGTGACGATGCCGTTTAAGGATGAGATCGCGTTACTCAGCACTCGTCAAGATGATCTCGTGGCAACCGTTGGGGCAGCCAACACTGTGGTGTTCGAAGATGATGGTTTTGTTGCCTATAACACCGACGGTAGTGCGCTGGTTGATGCCCTGGCCACTGTACGACCAGTAGAAAGGGCAAAGATCGCTATGGTCGGTGCGGGTGGCGCCGGGCGGGCCGGAGCATCGGCCCTTATTGCTGCCGGCGCTGCTGTGACGATCGTCAATCGAACAGAGGCACACGCCAAAGAGGCCGCAGAGCTCTGCTCTTGTTCCGGTGGTGGGTTGCAGCGACTTGAAGTTGATGATTTTGACATCATTGTTAACGCTACACCCGTTGGTATGCGGGGTACGCCACTGGCAGAGTCAACGCCCTTCCCTCCGAAATGGCTGAGCGGAAGGGAGGTCGTCTTGGACATGGTGTACCGGCCACCCAACACACCCTTGCTTCGTGAAGCCATCGAGCGAGGTTGTACCACCATACAGGGGCTCGAGATGTTCATCCGCCAGGCTGCTGCCCAGTACCGGCTCTTGATGGGTGATCCCGGCGTCGAGCCGTTGCGCGCAATGCGGAATGCCGCGGAGAAACTATTGACGAATGAACTAAGCTCCCACGACGATTGACCGCCGCGCAGCGCCGTTGCTACCATCCAAACTCAGCAACGGAGCGATCTTTATGAGTGGCGAAATCTTAATCCGGTATTCCCGAACCGGCGACCGAGCTCCGTCTGCGCTGGCCCCCCGCGTCTGGCTGCATTGGTTTTGGTCCTGGTAGGGGCCAGCTTCCGTTTTTCGTCGTTCCCTCACTGAAACAACCGAACGGAGGCTAGACCGTTGATTGAACGGTCGAGGTGTCTGCGTGTTTTTCCGGATTTTCCCGAATTCGCCGCCGCGGCGAAACGGGGGAACTTTGTCCCAGTGTGTGCAGAACGGCTCGCCGATCTTCTGACACCGGTGAGCGCTTACCTTCGCATTGCCGGTCGCTTGCGGCGACCATTTCTGCTCGAGAGCGCCGAGGGCGGAGAGCACATTGGTCGCTATTCTTTTCTCGGTGGAGATCCATTTCTTGAGGTCGAGGGTGATGCTTCGGGCCTGGTCAAGGTTGATGCTAGCGGCGCTCGAGAGCCGATCCCAGGTGATCCGGTGGCGGCGCTTGGTGAGCTCCAGCGTTGCTACAAAGCCCAACCGGTAATCGGGGCACCGCCGTTTACAGGAGGGGCAGTCGGCTACATTGGATACGATGCCATTCGTTGGGTTGAAGATATCCCAACGAGTAACCCATCGGACGGCAGTATGCCTTGGGTAAGCCTCGCTTACTATGACAGCGTACTGGCGTTTGACCACCTTCGTCACCGGGTTGTGTTGGTTTCCAACGCGCGCGTTTGCGAAAAGGCGACCACAGAGGAGGTTGAAACTGCCTATGAAAAGGCGATTGACCGGTTGGAGCACTTGTCAAAGGTGCTCGATGCCGTGCCTGGACACGCCGCGCCTCTCGACGAAGTCCCCGACGATGAACGAGGGCTAGATGCTCTTGGTGAAATTACAGAAAGTCTTAGCAGTCAAGAGTTTTGTGCCGCAGTGGAGAATGCGCAGGAGCTCATTTCGGCTGGTGACGCCTTCCAGGTCGTATTATCACGGCGCCTTACCTGTGAGACGGGTGCCAGCCCGTTGAGTGTCTACCGGGCACTCAGGGCTATCAATCCGTCACCCTATATGTTCATTCTCGATACGGGACAGGCTCATGTGGTGGGGTCTTCGCCCGAGATGCTCGTTAAGGTGAGTGATGGCGCGGTCGAAAATCGACCTATCGCCGGCACTCGGCCACGTGGCGACGCCGAGGAGGCTGACATTGCGCTCGGGAAACAACTCCTCGCGGACGAAAAGGAACGGGCTGAGCATCTTATGCTGGTTGACTTGGGGCGTAACGATGTAGGGCGCGTGGCCGAATATGGCAGCGTCGGTGTACCTGAATTTATGAAGATCGAGCGCTACTCTCACGTCATGCACCTAGTCTCAAGTGTCAAGGGGACACTGAGACCTGAGTTTGGGCCGATAGAGGCACTTTTCGCTGCCTTCCCGGCTGGGACTGTCAGTGGTGCCCCGAAGATCCGTGCTATGGAGATCATTGATGATCTTGAGCCGTTATCTCGCGGTGTCTACGCCGGGGCGATCCTGTACGCTGATTTCGCGGGCAACTTAGATTCCTGCATCACGATTCGTACCATCGTCATGCGGGACGGCCGCGCCGAAGTGCAGGTGGGCGCTGGAATTGTCACCGACTCGGTGTCACACCGTGAGTACGACGAGACCAATCAGAAGGCTGCCGCGGCTTTGCAGGCGCTCTCCTGGGCCAACCGCGCGGAGCACTCCAAGTCATGATTCTCGTCGTCGATAACTACGACTCATTTACCTACAACCTCGTACAGGCTCTTGGGGAACTAGGTGCCGAACTTGAGGTGTTCCGTAACGATGAGATCGATGTCGATAGCGTGCGAGTTAAGGCTCCAGCAGGGATCGTTTTGTCCCCAGGCCCGGGCCGCCCGGAGGACGCTGGTATTTGCTGCAAGATTGTCGAGGGAATGGGCTCTGAGGTGCCGATCCTTGGGGTCTGCCTAGGCCATCAGGCCGTCGCCGCCGCATTCGGTGGTGTTGTTGCTCGAGCGCCAGAGATTGTGCATGGTAAGACAGCAAAGGTCGAACATTGCGCAGAGGGTCTATTCAAAGGTCTTCCCCAGCAGCTAGAAGTCGCCCGTTACCATTCCCTCATCGTGGAACGCAGTAGTCTCCCCGAAAGCCTTGAGATCACAGCGGCGACCGCCGACGGGCTAATCATGGGTGTTCGACACCGTGAGTGGGCATTGCACGGTGTGCAATTTCACCCGGAGTCAATCGCAACTCCGGACGGGCCTACCATACTTGAGAACTTCCTCTTGATGTGCGCTGAACTCGAGCCATAAACCAATGTTTCTGAAGGCAATACGAAAAGTTATTGACGGCGCCGACCTTACACGTGGTGAGGCGCGAGGTGTCATGCAGGCGATCATGAGTGGCGAGCCGACGCCGGCGCAGGTTGCCTGCTACCTAGTGGCTTTGCGTATGAAAGGCGAGACTGTCGAGGAAATCACGGGCAGTGCCGAGGCCATGCGTGAGGCGGCAACCATGGTGATAACTACTGTCGATGGGCTCGTCGATACCGCGGGTACCGGTGGCGACGGGGCCAGCACGATTAACATCTCGACTGCCGCGGCCTTGGTAGCTGGCGGCGCTGGTGTAATGGTTGCCAAGCATGGCAATCGTGGTGTTTCAAGTAAATGTGGCAGTGCCGACGTTCTCGAGGCGCTCGGTGTGACCCTTCTCGATGATCCGAAACGCCAGGCAGAGATCCTTGAGTCGGTTGGTTTTATGTTTTTGTTCGCTCCGTTTCACCACAAAGCTATGAAACACGCGGCCGAGCCACGTAAGGAACTCGGCTTGCGTACCGTGTTTAACGTATTGGGCCCGCTCAGTAACCCGGCAGGAGCTCGGCGCCAGGTCGTTGGCGTGTACGATGAGGCACTTGTTGAGACCATGGCACGTGTTTTGGGTGAGCTCGGTGCTGAGCAAGCTCTGGTGTTTCATGGAGCTGGTGGTCTGGATGAAATCTCAACCATTGGTCCAACTAAGATTGCTGAGTGGACCGGATCGTCAGTTGATGTCTACCAAGTTCAACCAGCTGATTTTGGTATCGAGCCGGCTACTCTCAACGATTTAGCCGGCGGTGACAGCATTCACAACGCAGCCGCAATCCGTTCAATCTTCGCAGGGGAAGTTGGGCCGCAGGCTGATGTTGTAGCGTTGAACGCGGGAGCGGCGATATATGTTGCTGGCGCTGCTAATGATCTGGAAGAAGGGTTTAAAAAGGCTCGAAAGGCAATCGACTGTGGCGCTGCAGCGCAGTGCCTCGACGCACTCGTAAATGCCACCCGCAGGACATCATTATGAGCCTGCTCCTTTCAGATCTAGTTGAGGGGGCGCGTGCCACTACTCAGCAACAACGTGCGCAGATTAGCGAGCCTGAATTACGCTTCGAGGCGGAAGAAATCGGCCGCCACGCCGTTGGGGGGCGTTTCCGGTCAGTTCTTGAGGTTAGGGGTGTTTCGGTGATAGCCGAGGTCAAGGGCGCAAGTCCACTGCGGGGCAGACTGTGCGAAGACTTCGAGCCGGTCGAACTCGCCACCGAGTACCAAGAAAATGGCGCTGCCGCGGTTAGTGTATTGACCGAAGAACATTTCTTTTTGGGCTCAATCGACCAACTGATGGCGGTGAGCACATCCATCGAGCTGCCGACGATGCGCAAGGACTTCGTCGTCGAGCTCTACCAGGTGTTTCGCGCTGCGACGGCCGGAGCGAGCGCAGTACTGCTGATTGCGGAACTTCTCGATGGTTCGGCTCTCAAAGAATTCGTTGAAGCTGCGCATTCGGTCGGTCTTGATGCTTTAGTCGAGTTTCACCGACCTGAGCTGATTGTGTCCGCCGTAGAGGCAGGGAGCGGTATCGTGGGCATCAATAACCGAAACCTTGACACCATGGAGGTCGATCTCGAACACGCTCTGCGATTGGCCCCGGAGCTTCCAATGGATCTCATTTCGGTCGCCGAAAGTGCCATTTCCGATACTGACGACGTGACTCGGGTGGCTGAGGTAGGTTTTGATGCTGTTCTGGTGGGCACTGCGCTCGTTACGGCCGAGGAGCCAGGTAGTGTTCTACGAGATCTTGTCGATGTCGGAAATACAACCGACCCTGCGCCGCGGCTAAAAACTGGTCTAATTGAGCTCGCCGACATCGAAGACCTCGCCGATATCGAGGAGTTGTCCCCATGAGCCGGGTCTGCTGGAAGATCTGCGGTATCACCAACGTTGCCGATGCCGTGTTGTCAGTTACGTTGGGGGCCGACGCTATTGGTTTCGTGTTCTGGCCGGGTAGCCCGCGCGCAGTGACGGTCGACGACGCCGCGTCGATTGTTAGTGAAATCCCTGATGATGTGTGGAAGGTTGGTGTATTTGTAGAGGCATCGTCTGAGGTGCTCAGAGATACGATCGCTGGAGCTGGTTTGGATTTCGTGCAGCTTGTGGGCGATGAAAGAGCAGCGTCGTGCGCGGATTGGTCCAAACCGACATGGAAAGTGCTTCGTTTTGCGCCGGGTACGGGTTCGGAAGCAGCACTGTTGCAGGCTGAGACCTATCCCGATTGCACGTTGGTTATCGATGCCGATGTTCCAGGTGAGTATGGTGGTACCGGACACGTCGCAGATTGGGATGTAGCAGGGCTGTTGGCTTCTCGCCGACGCGTAGTGTTGGCAGGTGGCCTCCGAGCTGAAAATGTTGGTTCCGCGATTAAGCAGGTTCAGCCTTGGGGAGTCGACGTTTCATCTGGGGTAGAGGCTGAACCGGGAGTGAAAGACAGGTCGAAATTGCAGGCTTTCGCCCGCGCCCTGGAGCCTTATCGATGAGTGAAATAGCACGACACGGTAAGTTGCCCGATAAGAACGGACGATTCGGCCGGTTTGGGGGCCGTTTCGTCCCTGAGACATTGATCCCGGCTCTACGTGAGCTTGAAGAAGCGCATGCAGAAGCCATATGCGATGCTGAGTTCACTGCCGAACTCGAGCGGCTTTTGTGTGACTACGCTTGACGACCGACCCCGTTGTACAGAGCCCGTGGACTCGAGGACGAAACTGGTGGCGCCACTATTTGGTTGAAGCGAGAAGACCTTCTACATACCGGTGCCCACAAAATCAACAACACGATTGGCCAAGGGTTACTGGCCCGCCGTATGGGGAAACAGCGTGTGATCGCCGAGACTGGTGCCGGGCAGCATGGAGTCGCTAGCGCCACCGTTGCTGCTATGTTTGGTCTCGACTGCACGGTATATATGGGCGAGGAAGACATGCGTCGTCAGAAGCTTAACGTTTTTCGCATGGAACTTTTGGGTGCTCGGGTGGTTCCGGTTTCGTCCGGTAGTCGAACACTGAAGGATGCTACCAACGAGGCTATCCGAGATTGGGTGACCAACGTTGAATCAACCTTCTACATTCTTGGCTCGGTGGTTGGCCCACACCCGTATCCGGCAATGGTGCGCAATTTTCAATCTGTTATCGGGCGTGAGGTTCGTGCTCAGCTCTTGGAAGCTGGGGAAGCTCCGCCCAACCTTCTAATTGCCTGTGTAGGGGGTGGTAGCAACGCTATTGGCTTGTTTGCTGACTGGCTCGACGACGACATTAATATGGTAGGAGTTGAAGGCGCGGGACATGGCATCGACACCGCGAGTCATTCAGCGACACTGTCTCGCGGTTCTATAGGGATTCTTCACGGCACCCGATCCTACTTGTTGCAGGACAACGACGGTCAGGTTCAGTTGCCACACTCGATTTCGGCTGGGCTCGACTATCCAGGCGTTGGTCCTCAGCACTCCCACCTAAAGGAAACGGGTCGGGTGACCTACACATCCGTCACCGATAGTCAGGCGGTTTTGGCGTTACAACGGCTTTCTCGTTGTGAAGGAATCATTCCTGCATTAGAGAGTGCCCATGCAATCGCCAAGCTCTACGAGATGGCAGAAACCAACAGCATTGGTGAAAGTGATCGCGTTGTTGTCTGTTTGTCTGGCCGGGGAGACAAGGATGTCGAGGTAGTCACAGAGCATCTCGATACCCATCCGGAGGAGGATCTGAGGTGAAAACGTCCGACCGCATTTCTTCTGCGTTCGCTGCCGGACGCGAAGCTTCCCAACCGTTGGTGGTGCCGTTCATAACTGCTGGTTACCCGACTATCACTGCTACGGTGCCAATCGTGACTGGACTTGCTGCAGCTGGCTCCGACATGATTGAGATCGGGATGCCGTTTTCCGATCCTCTTGCTGATGGGCCAACGATCCAACATGCCAGTGAAGTTGCGTTGCGCAATGGCATGACGGTGCGTAAGACGCTTGAAGCTGTTCGGGAAATCCGCGCTTCGGGAACAGACGCCGCGTTGATTCTCATGGGTTACTGCAACCCAGTGTACGCGTATGGGGTCGATGCCTTTATCAAGGACGCTACACAAGTCGGGGTTGACGGTTTGATCATCGCCGACATGCCGCCCGATGAAGCGGGCGAGTTACTTGTTAGCTGTAGGGCCGTCGGTCTCTCACTGACCTTCCTAGTGGCACCCAACGCGCCGGATGACCGTATTTGTAAAGTCGACCGGGCGTCGACCCATTTCTCTTACTGTGTCAGCGTGACCGGTGTGACTGGGGCACGAGGCGCCATTGAAAGTCGCACCGTTGAATTCCTGCAGCGTATGCGAAAATTATCAACGAAGCCTTTCGTTGTTGGCTTTGGCATCAAGCAGCCGGAGCACGTCATGACACTGGGACCGCACGCTGATGGCGTTGTTGTCGGCAGCGCCATCATTGACGCGATTGAGTCAGTGGGTGGCGCTGGTGCCGTCATCGTCGACGCGGTCAGCGCCGTGTCTACACTTGTTGCGCCATTGTGTGCGGCGGCACGCCAGTCGGTAATGACAGCCCAGCGGAGGGAAGCGTAAGCGATTCGGTAGAAGTGGACAGATAAGCCTTGCTTAAGGAAGTGCTTAAGAAGATTGATCATAGTGAGGATGAAACTGTTTTTTTAAGTTAAAAGGAGCATGCCGTTCGCCACATCGGACGAATCGAGAGACAATTGAGACGTTGAATTACAAGCACGACGGGGAAAAGAAGTTGTTAGACCAGTGACGAAATGGGTTAGGCCCGTTCGACTAGGAAGCGATTTGGTTATTGTTCCGACACGGCGTAGACGAAATACGGTACTCGCGGCAAGTGAATTGCGAGAGAGATGAAGATAAGTGAAAAAATTACAAGAGCTCTTGTGCGTGGGCTCGGAGGTAACGGCATGGTTATCGTGATGGCTCGTGAGGCTTCCGAGGAGCACATTGAGCACGTAATTGAGAGATTAACGGAGCTCGGATTCGATGCGCACCGATCAAGTGGCGAGGAGCGTACCGTAATTGGCGCAGTTGGCGGCAATGTTGAGGTGGTTGATCGGCGGGAACTCGAAGTCCTCGAGAGCGTGAAAGAAGTGTTTGCTATTAGCAAACCCTACAAACTCGTATCACGCTCGTTTCGAACCGAAAATTCTATTGTCCCAGTCGGTGATGCCAAAGTAGGTGATGAGCCCGTTGTCGTGATGGCCGGGCCATGCTCGATTGAGAGTGAAGAGCAGATCCACGCGATTGCTGAAATCGTGGCCAAGGCCGGTGCACGTGTGCTGAGAGGCGGCGCATTCAAACCTCGGACCTCTCCGTATTCGTTCCAAGGTTTGGGTGGCGAGGGCTTACGCTATATGCGCGAGGCCGCTGACGCGAACGGCTTGGCGACCGTTTCGGAAGTTATGGATGCCTCGCAGGTTGAACTGATGAGCGAGTATGTCGACATTTTTCAGATCGGGGCACGCAACATGCAGAACTTTGCGTTGCTAAAGGCTCTGGGACGTAGCAACAAACCAGTGTTGTTGAAGCGTGGGTTGTCGGCGACAATCGAAGACTTGTTGATGTCGGCCGAGTACATTCTGGCTGGTGGGAACCATGACGTAATCCTCTGCGAGCGTGGTATTCGAACGTTTGAAACAGCGCTTCGAAACACCTTCGACATCTCAGCAATTCCCGTTGTTCAACAGGCAACGCATCTTCCGATCATTGCCGATCCCAGCCATGCGACTGGCTTTCGCGACAAGGTTGCGTCTATGGCACGGGCAGCGGTTGCGGCCGGCGCCGATGGTTTGATGGTTGAGGTTCATCATGACCCTGAGAAAGCTATGTCGGACGGCCCACAATCGCTGTTTCCTAACCAGTTCGTGGAACTCATAGAGCAGTTGCGCCAAATTGCCCAAACGATTGGCCGTACGATCGCGTAGATGAGCTTGACCACAGGATGGCCCCTGGGTAGCCTCGTGTTGACGCGGGTTTCCGTCGATTTTTACTTCTGGAAGGCCACTATTGTTAGCCACAGACCGACAGTTAATTAGCGAGCGATCACAGGCGTCCATCGCTGTTGCTAACACGGCAACTATTCTGGTGTTCGCGATGACGATTTTTATCGCCGGCCAGATCCGCATTCCCCTGCCGTTTACACCCGTGCCGATTACATTGCAGACGTTTGCGGTTTATCTGGGTGCGGCTTGGTTGGGTGCTGGACGGGGTGTCGCCGGGCCATTGGTTTTTGCCATCGCAGCGGGCGCTGGTTTGCCCGTGCGGTCCGGCTTTGAGGCCGGTTTGACCGGGGCGACGGCTGGGTACATTCTGGGCTGGATGCTTGCAGCCTTCTTGATCGGGCGACTTCTTGGAGGTCAAGATGCTTCGACGCCGCGCATTGTGGCCACAATGCTTGGTGGGTCAGCCCTCGTTTATATTTGCGGACTGCTGCATTTCACGCTACTTCTCAGTGTGCCAATTCAACAGGCTTTGTGGATGGGCTTCCTTCCCTTTCTCCCAGGTGATGCCCTGAAGATCGCGGTGGCGACGGCGGTCTACAAGAGGCGTCCGAACCTTCTCTCGACGTTTTGAAGCTACACGAGTATCAGTCCAAGGCGCTACTGCGCCAGTATGGGATCCCTGTTACGGATAGCGAAGTTGTTGAAGGTGTGGATGCTGCCGTGGTTGCGGCAGCGAACCTCGCAGAGAAGGGATACACACGTTTCGCCGTCAAGGCGCAGGTGCACGCTGGAGGGCGTGGCAAAGGTGGTGGCATCAAGCTCGCCGACAGTCCCAACGAAGCGGGTGAGCTAACTGGTGCGATGCTTGGTTCACAGTTGGTAACTCCGCAGACTGGTCCTGAGGGGGTCCCAATCCGGAAGGTGCTGATCGAGGGCGGCGCGGATATCGCCAACGAACTTTACTTGGGAATCACGATCGACCGATCGAAAAAACGACCAGTGATAATTGCCTCGACCGAAGGTGGTATCGAAATCGAAGAGGTTGCAGCCAACGAACCGGAAAAGATCCACAACGAGTGGATCAAGCCAGGCTGGGGACTTGAGACGTTCGAGGCAGCTGGTGTGGCGTATGCACTTGAGCTTGAGGGCAAGACACACCGTGCCGCAATCCCGATTATTAGGAAGTTAGCTGAGATGTTTGTTGACTTGAGTGCCTCACTAGTAGAGATCAATCCGCTAATCGTTACTGACGATGGCAATGTAGTTGCCCTGGACGCAAAGATAAATATTGACGACAACGTTTTGTTTCGTCGCCCGGACCTTGAGGCCATGCGCGACCACAGTGAAGAAGACGAACTGGAAATCGCGGCTGCTGAGCATAGCCTTTCGTACATCTCGCTCGAAGGGACGGTGGGTTGCATGGTCAACGGTGCTGGCCTGGCAATGGCGACGATGGATGAAATCTTGCTTGCTGGAGGGACGCCTGCCAACTTCCTTGATGTGGGTGGCGGCGCGTCAGTCGAGCGGGTGGCAGCTGCCTTCCAGATCCTCATGCAGGCACCAGCACTCAACAGCGTATTGATCAACATCTTCGGCGGTATTGTTCGTTGCGATAGGGTTGCCAAGGGCATCATTGAAGCGCTTCAAACGGTTGAGGTCACCACCCCAGTAACCGTGCGCCTACAGGGAACGAATGCAGAAGAAGGGCGCAAATTACTCCAGGAATCGTCACTTGAGTTTATCGTCGCTGCAACTCTAGATGAGGCGGCGCGCAAGGCAGTGGAGGCTGGCCGGTGAGTATCCTGGTCGATGCTGACAGCCGTGTGTTGGTGCAAGGGATCACTGGCACCGAAGGTTCGTTTCATACCCGCCAATGTATCGACTATGGCACCAAGGTTGTCGCGGGTGTCACCCCTGGCAAAGGCGGGCAAACATTCGACGATACTGTCCCAGTGTTTAACACGGTGGCGGAAGCTCAGACTGAGACTGACGCGGACGTGTCGCTTATATTCGTACCCCCGATGTTTGCTGCCGATGCGATTAAGGAGGCTGCTGCTGCTGGGGTGAGGTTGGCCCTATGTATTACTGAGGGTATTCCCGCCCTTGATATGGTTGAGGCATTGGCCTATTGCCTCGATCGTGGCACTCGGGTGATCGGCCCGAACTGCCCGGGTGTTATTTCGCCGGGCAAATGCAAGGCTGGCATCATGCCGGGTTTCGTGCACGAGCAGGGCATAGTTGGTGTTATCTCGCGAAGTGGGACGCTTACCTATGAAGCTGTTGACCAACTCACCCGTGTTGGTCTTGGCCAATCTACTTCGGTTGGCATTGGTGGAGATCCGGTCAACGGCACCTCTTTCCGCGATTGCCTTGAGATGTTTGCCGAAGATGAAGAAACGAAGGGCGTTGTTTTGATCGGTGAGATCGGCGGGAGTGCCGAGGAAGAGGCTGCTGAGTATCTTGCGGACGATTACCCACTGCCGGTTGTTGCGTTTATTGCCGGGCGTAGCGCACCTCCCGGTAAGCGAATGGGACATGCCGGGGCGATCATAGCTGGTGGCAAGGGTACGGCTGATGAGAAGATGCGCGTTCTTTCAGAGGCTGGTGCTACGGTTGTCGAAAGCCCGTCTGTGATCGGTGACGCCATGACTGAGATCCTTGGCGGGGATTAAACAAAGAAGAAGATCGGGCCCGTCCCCAGTCAAATACAACAGTTGTTTGCTTATGTGTGCTGACTACCCCCGGTAAGTTGTCTTTCCCCGGCGAAGCGTTCTTTGCACTCCAATACTCAGCAGGTCGCTTTCGTTAGTCGTCAATGGATTTGCCGATAACACGGCTAGGTTGGCAGGAGCCCCGACGCGTATGATGCCGCCGGAGGGTCTACCGCCGCCATTTGGGCAGAGCGACGTAGCGATTCGAAGGCTTTCCTCTCGTGTGAGACGGTTTTGTGGTTGCCATCCTCCGGGGGGCATCCCCGCCCGATTTGTCCGAGTATGGGCCGTGTAGAAGTCGAGGAGTGCGGGTCCAGGGGACGTGTAGTAGTCCGATGAGAGAGCCAAGTTAGCGCCAGCCTCTGAAAGTGCCCTCCACGGGTATACACATTCACCGTTTTCTGCTCCCAGTCGGCAGTCTTCCATGGTGCGTCCGTTGTCATCTGGGTCTATGAAATTTGGTTGCGTGACCAGAAGAAAGCCGCGCTCCACAGCGATTTGTTGGGCTTCGAGCGAGCTGTAGCCGAAATGTTCGATGCGAAAACGGCGTGGATCCAGATCGCTGAGATCATCGGCGACCCTTGTGTACGCTCTCAGGACGCGGCGAACAGCGTCGTCACCTATGGCATGGGTCGAAATATCGAGGCCTGACTTAAGAGCTCGGCGGGTCTCAAATTCAAGCTCGTCGTCAGTCATTCGCATTAAGCCGGCAGTGTTTGGGTCGTCGGCGTAGGGATGGGAGAGGGCGGCCCCGCGGCTACCAAATGCGCCGTCGGCGTATAACTTGATGTGGGTCACTCGGATACGAGGCGAGAGATCGGCGTACTCACCGGGATTGCCGACGATCTTGTCAGCTAGCTTGCTTGGTGAGGGAATCATCAAATTTACGTCGATCGGAAGCGGGTCTTCAGCGTCGGCCCAAGTCAACAACTCGAGCATCAATTCGAAATCGACCCCCATGCTTACGATTGCTGGGCTGGCCATGAAACCAGCGTCGAAAACTTCCGTGACACCCCGCTTAGCCAGAGCTTTGGAAGCTAGTTTGAACGCTTCACGGATCTCCCAACCCGCTGCAACGGGAATTTGTTCCAAAATTGGCTCTACAGCGCGTTCCAGCAATATTCCTGTCGGCGCCCCATTTGCTCCGCGCTGGACAGCACCGCCCAGGGGGGCTGGTGTGCTGTCAGAGATCTTTGCCCGCGTTAGCGCCGCCTGGTTTACCCAGGCGGAGTGAGCATCGATTCTCACAAGGAACACAGGATGGTCCGGGACGGCATGGCTTAGCTCTTCGTGTGAGGGAAACTCGTGTGTGCCCCAGTCGTGCTGGTTCCATCCCATGCCAAGGATCCAGTCGCCCTTGGGAACCTGGGTGGCTCGATTTCGAACACGGTCAACGATCGAAGAGCTTGAGGAAGCCCCCGCCAATTGTAGAAAGAGGCGTTCGTTTTCTTGTTGGTTGAGCAGGGAGAGGCCGATCGCGGTGAGGTGTAAATGATGGTCAATCAGGCTCGGGATCAGGCAACCGCCTGCGATGTTGATCTCAGTTGCGTCGGTGTTCTCGGCCCATAGTGTTTGTTTGTCGTTGATCCCGACTATGACCCCATCGTGTACCGCAACTGCCTCCGCTCCAGGACGCACTGGGTCCAGCGTGACGATTTCGCCACCAGTAAAAATTTCCGTCATGAAAACCCTTGTTTGATGATTGTTCGGCCGTTGACTGGTAACGATTCAGTGCACGACGTGCAAGTTATGAGGTGGTTGTTGTGATCGCCTTCGTTTCCCACCACTCGATCCTCCCATGAAAGTCCCGACAAGTAGCACACCGCCCAAGAAACCACCGATGTGTGCATACCAGGCGACGCCTGGCCCACCTGTGAAGGCAGAGAATAGCTGCATAGCGAACCAAATACCGAGCAAGATGGCGGCTGGCAAGTACATCACTCGGATGTAGAAGAGGAGGAAGACGAACGTAAGAATTCGGGCTTGGGGATGGAGTACTAGGTAAGCCCCTAGAACTCCTGCTATGGCACCACTCGCTCCAACCATCGGAATCGTACTCCCCGGCTCGATGATGACTTGTGACCCTGCTGCACATAGGCCACACGCAAGATAAAAGAACAGGTAGTTGAGGTGCCCCAAGGTGTCTTCGATGTTGTCGCCGAAGATCCACAGGTAAAGCATGTTTCCACCGAGATGAAGAATGCCGCCATGCACGAACATTGAGGTTAGAAGTGTCAGCGGTGCCGGGATTGGTGTCTGTGCCCAAGTTGATGGTGATAGCAAAAGGCTTGGTGTTACCGCGAGTTTTTCGACAAAGCCCATGTAGGCGGCTTGCCCGCCTTCATACCCTAGGGTCACCTGATAGACGAACACAGCGATGTTGATGCCGACCAGAGCGTGGTTGACGAACGGCGTGGTGCGTGTTGGGTTCTCATCTCGAAGCGGAATCATGAGACTGCCCTGTCCGGAAGGGAGTTCTTCATCGGTGCATCAAAGGAAGCATCACACCGTTTCTCGACGCTCCTCGATCATTCGCACAATTGCTGATCGGACGGTACTGGCCAGCGCACGGGGATCGGAAAAATCTTTGGGATTGATGGGATCACCAATCCGCATCGTGATGACTCCTGGATCGGCGTGCCAGGAACCCCTTGGTAACAACCGACCACTGTTGATGATCGCGACCGGTACCACCGAAACGGCGGCAGTGTGAGCAAGGTTGACACCGCCTCTTTTGAAACGAGCCACTTCACCCTCGACACTACGGGTACCTTCCGGAAAGATCAATACGGAAAGGCCTGAGGCGACTCGGCTCGCCGCATTTTCGATGCTTTCGCGTGCTCTCTTGGGATCGTCACGTTTGACGGGGATATACCCGACTCGTGACATGTACCAACCCATGAACGGGATGCGGAATAGAGACGCCTTGGCTAGCATGCGGAATGGGAATGGTAGAGAGGTAAGTACCGTGGGGATGTCAAATAGACTGCAGTGGTTCGACATGACTACGTAGGAGCTTTCCCGATCAAGCTTCTCCTCGCCTTCGGTCTGCACCTGCACGCCGCATATTCGGAAGATTGAGGCGCCCCAGTTCTGGGCACAAGCGTGTACCCACTTCCCTCGCCGATCGACAAGGGAGATTAGTAGCGCGCAGCTTCCCCAAAAAACTGTGGCTAAAAGCGTCAGTACGCATTGGGCTGGGTACCTCACGGCCCAGGCCCCGTTGTAATAAAGCTTCCTGTCAGGGTAAGTGTGATCCATAAGTGCAAGTTTAACAGTCGATGGTAACCCCTGGCAGCCCCATCAAACGGGGTCCTGCGTTACAATTTAACTATGATCGAACGATTGCGAAGCGACCTTAATGCGGCCATGAAAAGCCGCGAGAAGACTACTGTAAACGTTCTACGCATGATCCTTTCCGACCTTCATAATCGGAAGATCGCTACGGGAGCGGACCTGGATGAAGAACAAGTTGTTGCCGCGTTGCGCACTGCAGTAAAGCAGCGGCGGGAGGCAGCCGAGCAGTTCTCTCAAGGAGGACGTCAAGATCGCGCCGAGGCTGAACTAGCGGAAATTGAGGTCATTAAAGCGTACCTTCCGAAGCTGCTTGAAGGTAATGAATTGAGTGCAGCTGTGGATGAGGTTATAGCCGATACTGGAGCTTCCTTGCCGTCGGACATGGGGAAAGTGATGGGTCAGCTAATGAGTCGCTACCAAGGTCGCATCGATGGCAAGGTCGCCAACGCGCTTGTGCGCCAACGTTTGGCAGGTTGAGATCAGAACGTTCACCCATGGTATGGCTGGTGGTTTGATTGCCAAGGTCAACGTAAGGCACTCGTTTTTGATGGCCAAACTTGGGAACCTAATCGTTGGGACGATCTCTGCTGGCACCCTTCCAGGGAATTGCCAGCTAGGAATTCATCGCGGTTGGAACTAGCATCAGCGCCCATGACTGACTACGGATGGTTATCAATGTTGCCGCCGATCACGGCGGTTCTTCTGGCGCTGATAACGCGCCAAGTTTATCTGGCGCTGTTCTCCGGGATCTTTCTCGGTACCACGATACTGGCTGGGTTTAATCCAATCTTGGGTGCTGCTGGAGCGATTGAGCAGCTTGTCATCGTGGTTACCAATCGCGGTAACGCTGAGGTTCTGCTGTTCACCTTGGTAGTTGGGGGGCTGATCGTTTTGATGCGTGCATCGGGTGGCGTCAACGGATTTGCCAACTTCATGGTGAGCCGCGGGTGGGTGCGCGGACCGGTGTCCGCACAATTGTTGTCGGTGGTTGTCGGCACGAGCATCTTCATTGAATCGAACATCACTTGTTTAGTGACCGGGGCGGTGTCCCGACCTCTTTATGACCGCGTGAAGCTGTCTCGCGCCAAGCTTGCCTACATGTGTGACTCGACTTCGGCGCCAATCTGCATTTTGATACCAATTAATGCTTGGGGTGCTTACGTACTTGGCTTGTTGGCTGCCGAGGGACTCGATCCATTACCGATGTTAGTGGCGGCTGTGCCACTGAACTTCTACGCGATCCTTGCGATTGCCGTCGTCGTCATCGTCGCGGTTACCGGCTGGAACATAGGACCCATGCGTCGAGCTGAGGAGAAGGCGCTTGCTGGCAACACGGGAGCTTTACCTGAGCAGTCAATCAAACAAGAGGCTGGTGGGAGCGATAGGACTAAGGACATAGAGCCACCGGAACGGGCCATCAATAGACGGTAATGACTGTGTGTTTGTATGTTGTAGTTAAATACAAGGCCAAGAGCACCTAAAGTGTCGGGATTTTCTCCGTTGTAAAGATCTACAGAATAAACGAACTGTCCG
>CAYVUW010000008.1:17059-68792 GCA_964455175.1 uncultured Acidobacteriota bacterium
GCTGGGTGACTGGCGGGAGGGCACTTGAGGGCATTGTGCCGCCTGGCGGTGAGGCGTACGGGCTTCTCGATATCATTATGAAAGGTTCGGGATCGCTTTCGGTCCTTTGGGCTGTGTCGGCTGGAGTCGCCACAGCAATAATTCTGACGCGCGTGCAGGGTATTTTTACCTTTACTCAGACGGCAGAGCTTGTTGTCGTCGGATTTCGCGAACTCATTGGAGTGGCAACAATTCTCGCGCTTGCTCTTGCCATTGGTCAGGTTTGCCGTGCGCTGGGAACCGGCCCATGGGTTGCCGACATGGTAAGCCCGTGGCTTAACGCGGTCAGCGCTGCGCCCCTGATTTTTGCGACCTCGGGGTTCATTGCTTTCGCTACCGGGACTTCCTGGGGCACATGGGCGATCATGTTTCCGATCGGAATCGCTCTGTCAGGACAGCTTGAGGCCTCGATCCCATTGACCGTTGGAGCGATTCTGGGTGGTGGGATTTTCGGCGACCATTGCTCCCCAATTTCTGATACCACTGTTATTTCATCGATGTCGGCTGGTGTCGATCACATCGAGCACGTTGTTACCCAGGTTCCTTATGCTTTGGTCGGTGGTGTGATTGCCACGGCGCTGTACTTTGCTGCGGGGTTGTTGCTTTGAATCGAGACAACTGGTTTTTAGTTTTACCAACCTTTGTTCTCGGTATCGTTGCCACGTACACGCTTTATCAAATGCACGCTGCTGGGGATGCGCGCCGAGCGATCAAGATCGTTGCCGAATACGAAGCCGCCGGGCAGCCGCCGCTAGGGGAATTTCTGGCTCGCCGAGGGCCCCTTGCCTGGGAAACTGAGGTGGTTTCCAACTTCTATGGAACGATGGAAGTGGCGTGTATCGTCGGACCAACTAACAACCTGGAGCGTTTCGCTTGGCGCGTGCACGTCATGCAGAAGGTCTTCGCGCCAGCGGACGCAAGCACCCGAGTTCTAATGGGGGAATATCAACCCGATCTATTTGGCAGCTTGAGCGAGAAAACTCAAGCTAACGTGCCCTTGGGTGCCTTCAGCATGACGAGGGTTTTCCTTGAGTAACGCTGCTGCGGAAGTCATCGAGCACCAGCTTGACAACGGGTTGCGAGTCTTGCTGAGGCCGGCGCACGCGGCACCGTTGGTTTCCGTGTGGTGCTGGTACCACGTCGGATCCAAAGACGAGCGTCCGGGAACGACCGGGGCCTCGCATTGGGTTGAACACATGAACTTCAAGGGTACCGAAGGAATCTCGCGTGAGGACCTGAAAGTCTGGATCGAGCGGGCTGGGGGTGCCTGGAATGGTTACACCTGGATTGATCAGACAACGTACTTCGAAACGCTCTCGTCTGACGCGCTAGATTTGGCGCTGCGCATCGAGTCCGAACGTATGACTAGTTGCATCTATGAGGAAGATGAATTCGAGTCGGAGCGCAGTGTCATCATTGCAGAACTGCAAGGCAACCAGAACAATCCCGCCTATCTTCTTGGAGTCGATGTCGCGGCGGAGGCTTTCCGAGCACACCCTTATGGATGGCCAACGATTGGCCGGTTATCGGATCTTGAGACGATGAGTCGTGATGATCTTTATAACCATTACCGTAATTACTATTGCCCCAACAATGCCACTTTGGTGATCGTTGGTGACATAGAACCGAATGAAGCGCTTCGTAGTGTCCAGCAGTACTTCGGTTCTATCGAACGTGGGAATCGTCCACCCGGCGTTCAAACTCGTGAGCCTGAACAGAAAAATGAGCGCCGTGTTTCAGTCGAACGCCCTGGGACAACCCGTTATCTGGACGTTGCTTTCCATGCTCCGGCGGTCGGTGATGAAGACTTCGTGCCGCTTCTGGTAGCTGACGCTGTATTTTCTGGTGGCAAGGGAATCAACCTCTGGGCGGGTGGTTTCGGGCGCGACGCCCGCACCACCTCTTCCCTGTACCAGGCTTTGGTAGAGACTGAGTTAGTCGCCGCAGTATCGAGTGCGTTGCTGCCAACAGAGCAGCCGTATCTGTACAGCATCTCTGCAACAGTTCGTGACGGTATCCCTGAGTCGGCAGTCGAGGATGCATTGTTCGCTGTGTTGGATTCTCTCGCATCCGAGAGATCTGCGGATCACAGCTTGCAAAAAGCGAAGAACCAATTGCTCACTCAGTTAGCATTCGATGATGAGGGGGTGACGCGGATCGGCCACCAACTCGGTTACTTCTCGACGATTGCTGATTGGAAGATGATTTTTGAGATCGAGGAGCAGATTAACTCAGTTACGGCGGAGAACATACGTGATGTTGTTGCCCGCCGGCTGGTGTCTAGCCGGCGAACGGTAGGCTGGTTCAGACCCCAGGCGATGCAATGACCAGCATTGACGGTCGTGTCCGGTTTCGCCCGACCCGCTTCGTTTTGCCCAACGGGCTGACGGTTCTCCATCAGGAGAATCCAGATTCTCCGGCTGTCACAATGAGTTTGCGATTTGCTGCCGGTGCGGCTTTCGAGACATCGTCTACCCAAGGCTTGGCCGGTTTCTGCGCTGCAATGCTGAAACGTGGTACTGAGAAGCGTACTAAATTCCAAATTGGCGAGCACTTGGATTTTACTGGTGCACTACTGGGATCAGGTTCCAC
Organism: uncultured Acidobacteriota bacterium; assembly: GCA_964455175.1. GTDB lineage: Bacteria > Acidobacteriota > UBA890 > UBA890 > UBA890 > UBA890. The sequence continues at coordinate 19,691 of CAYVUW010000008.1, forward strand.
TCGGCATACGGCCTATGTCGGTGCGAAGTCACGGGTCGTTGACTTCGAATCGACGCTTGAATTACTTGGCGAGTGCGCTGTGTCAGCTTCGTTTCCTATTTCGGAAATAGAGAAACTGCGAGGGGACATCCTCACAGCGATCCAGGAAGATCGGGACGATACGCGCCAAATCACTCTCGATATGTTGCGGGCGATGGTTTATACGCCCGAGCACCCTTACGCTTGGCGTCTCCTTGGTACTAACGAGTCGATCCAGGCTGTCGACCGCCCCACTTTGGTTGACTTTTACCAAAGTCATTTCGGGCCAGGTGGCGCCGTTCTAGTCGTTGTTGGTGGAATTGGCGCCGATAGTGCCTGCAAAGCGGTTGAATCGAAGCTAGCTGATTGGACTACTGAAACTGGTGCGCAGGATCTCAACGGGGGGGGCCTTGCAGCAGCCTTGCCGAACATTCCGGACGCGCCGGGGCCCGAGGAGCGAACCCGCAAAGTCCAAACGATGCGGAATAAGGCGCAAGCTGATGTCGTCATTGGACACCCTGGCTTGAGACGTCTGGATGATGATTATTACGCTGCCGTGGTTATGAACATGATTCTCGGCAGCTTCGCAATGGGTGGTCGCCTAGGCCGCAATATCCGCGAGGAAAAAGGAATGGCGTACTATGCGTATTCATCACTCGGTGCAGGTGTGGGGCCGGGGCCGTTCGTTGTCAGGGCCGGTGTGCACCCCGATAACGTCGACGCGGCGGTGGATGCTGCTTTTGAAGAAATAGAAAGAATTCGCCGGGAGCCGGTCAGCGAGGAGGAACTCGCCGATGCTCAGTCAGCGATTGTGCGTTCAATGCCACGTAACCTCGAAACAAACGAGGGCATGGCATCAGCGCTGCACTCGATTGAGCAATACCAACTGGGGCTTGATTACTTGGAGCGCTTTGCTGGATTTGTGGACGCGGTCGATGTCGAACAGATTCTCGCCACTGCCGAAAAACGGCTACACCCGGACCGCTGTGCAGTTACGGTTGCCGGGCCGTACCCGAGTATTGATGCTGGCAGAGCGAAGATAACCTGACATGGCGACTCGAACCGAAATTACAGCAGCGCTCGATGAATACCTTGACATCGGTATGCTCGAAGACTCGTCTCTAAATGGACTACAGGTTGAAGGTGCCGAAGAAGTTAGCCGGGCAGCATTAGCGGTTGATGCCTCGCAGGCGACAATCGAAGCTGCAGTTGACGCTGGCTGCCAATTTTTGTTTGTGCACCATGGATTGTTTTGGGGCCAGCAGGTTCCACTAACAGGGGTTGTCGGCCAACGGGTCCGTACATGCTTCGCCGGTGATCTCTCCGTGTACGCTGCTCACTTGCCCCTCGACGTTCATGCTGAGGTGGGAAACAACGTCCTATTGGCGAAGCTGCTTGGGGCGACAATCGACGGCACCTTTGGCAAGATTGGCGTGCTCGCGAGTTTCGAGGAAGCTACTGATATTGGTTCGGTGGCTGGGCGGCTCGCTGGCGCGGGCTGTGCTGAGCCACTGATTTGGTCGTTTGGAGATGGAGAAGTCAGTCGAGTCGCTGTTATAACCGGGCGGGGTTGTAGCGAGCTGGACGCCGCCGTTGATGCTGGCGCGGACTGCTTTGTAACCGGAGAACCGGTTCACGAGGCGTATCATGCGGCTCGCGATCATGGCATTCACTGCCTTTTTGGCGGCCACTATGCCACCGAGACCTTCGGGGTAAGTGCCATTGGCGACTGGTTGGCAGAACAGTTCAACATTGAACCTATCTGGATTGAACATCCCACTGGAATTTGATTGAGCTGTAGCATGACCTACACCTTGCGTTGTTTGGAAACTTATGACGACTACCATGCTTGCGAACGGTTACAACAGCATGCCTGGAGATTTTCTGACCCTCTTGACGTTATTCCGCTGACCAACCTCGTGACCGCCCAAAAGTGGGGCGGGTTGGTACTAGGAGCGTTCGATGAAGGTGGTGAATTGCATGGTTTCTGCTATGGCTTCCTGGGCCGAGATCCCGAAGGGCGGCTGGTGCACTGTTCGCACATGTTGGCGGTTGATGAACGGGCACGAAATATGGGGCTCGGAGCTCGCCTCAAATGGGCACAGCGAGACTATGTCTTAGCACAGGGAGTCGACATGATCGTGTGGACATTTGATCCGCTTGAATCGATCAACGCCTGCCTCAATTTCGGCAAGCTCGGGGGACTTTCTGATGACTACGTAATCAACCTGTACGGTGAGACCGCGAGCAAGTTGCACGCTGGGACCACGACTGACCGTTTGACAATCAAGTGGTTGATTAACTCTGCACGAGTCAAAAAACGTACAGCCGGGGAAGTCGGCGTGGTCGCAGGAAGATTGATGGCTGGAGAGGTGGAGGCGCCTTGGGCCCTGCAAGCGGACGGTTGGGGGCCAGGTGAGCCTGACCTTGAACTTGATGGACCTCATATCCGCTGCGAGATTCCGGTGAATGTACAGGATGCAAAGGTTCATGATCACCGGGCTGTAGTGGCTTGGCGCGAAGCCACACAGGGAGTGTTTAATGCCTATTTTGAGCGTGGTTACTATGTTCGTGAATGTGTCCATCTGAGTGCTGCCCAGTCGAGTGTAGGTCCACAGACTGCGTACTTGCTCGAGAAAGGCAATCTCGAAACTGACGGAGCAGGGGACTAAAAGTGCGTCGAAGCTACGAAACAAGGGAGTAGTTATGCGGGTCGAATCACTTGAGCTTTTTTGGATCAAAATGCCGTTAGTCAGTCAGTTCACGACCTCGTTTGGTACCACGACGGAACGTGAGATTCTGCTCGTGAAAGCGAACGCAGATGGTGCCAGCGGTTGGGGCGAGTCGGGAGCCGATGGCATGCCGATGTATTCATACGAGACGGCGAGCACCGGATGGCACATCATCGAAGACTTCCTGGCCCCAGTTGTGCTCGACGAAGAATGGCCCGACAAGGGTTTGGCAGCTGCTTACGCCAAGAAATTTTCGTCCTGGCGCTGGCACCCGATGGCTCGTTGTGCGGTCGAAGAAGCATTGTGGGTGCTTGACGCTCAGCGTCAAGACGTCTCACTACAAAGCTTGTATGCGAACGGCCGTTCGATACGAGACCGGATTCCTGTGGGAATCTCGCTAGGTATTGAGGACGACTTTGAGGTCCTTGCAGAAAAGATTACGACTGGCCTCGAGCAGGGTTATCAGCGGATCAAGCTAAAGATCGAGCCTGGAAGGGACGTCTCGATCGTTGAGCCTGTAAGGGATCGATTTGGTGACATCCCGCTGATGGTCGATGCTAACTGCGGATATCGGAACGATCCTGATGCTCTGAGTAGTCTCAAGGCACTCGATGGTTTCAACCTGCTGATGATAGAGCAGCCGCTCGCCCATGATGACATCGACGGGAACGCGCCAATTCAGGCCGAACTCGAAACCCCGATTTGCCTCGATGAAAGTATTCACTCAGCCCGCCACGCATCACACGCCATTGAAATCGACGCCTGCCGCCTGGTCAACATCAAGGCTTCACGTATCGGTGGTCGTGCCGCTGCGATTGCTATTCACGACCTTTGCGCGGCGCGCGAGATTCCGGTGTGGTGTGGGGGCATGCTTGAATCAGGTGTTGGCAGGTTGCACAACATCTCGATGTCTTCGCTCCCAAATTTTCAGATGCCAGGGGACCTGTCAGCATCGAAACGATATTGGCAGGAAGACATCATCGACCCCTGGGTTGAGATTGACGGCGAGGGGCTTGTCACGGTGCCGAATACAGTCGGACTTGGCCATGGGGTTCTCGAGGAGCGGATTAAAAAGCATTTAATTCGCTACGAGAAATTCTCGCTGTGACCCCATATGAATAAAAAGTTGCAACCTGTTTGGCCAACCTGATACTCGGTTTGCTCACCTTTACGTTGCTACAAGTGTTAAGGCTCTGCGTGGGACTTATGAGGGAAGGCGAGCAGGATGCGGTGTTTATTTCTCTAGTCAGCTAACTGATTAGAAATCGAGGTATTAGAAAAAAAGCAGCTAACATCGTGGCAATAATCGCGCTGATGTTCATCACGAAACCAACGCGCACCATCTTGGGGATCGTGACCATTCCCGACCCGTAGACAATCGCATTGGGCGGTGTTGCTACCGGGAGCATGAACGCCATCGAAGCGGCAAGCGCACCCGAAGCCATCAGCACATAGGGGTGGATGCTAAGCCCCATCGCAATCGAAGCATATAAAGGCATAAGCAGCGTTGCGGTTCCTGTGTTGGATGTCATTTCGGTCAGAAAAATGATTATCGAAGTTGATGCCAGGACTATGATCCATTCTGGCGCCCCCTCGAAGCGGTTGACGCTGTTGGCAATCGAGGCAGTCAGGCCGCTACTCTGAAATGCTTCGGCGAGGGACAAACCACCACCGAAGAGAATCAAGATTCCCCAACGAATATCGCGACCAGTTTCCCAGTCGAGGGCGAACTCCAATTTACGCAGGGACAGAGGAACACAAAATGCGGCGATTGCTGCTGTCATGACGATCGTGGCGTCACCGACCATTGGGAAAAATGTTTCCAGACCGGGGATGACAAGGTCACCGATTTGTTTCTCACTGCGCAATACCAAAGCGACGGCGGTTATCCCAAAGATTGTCGCCGCGGCCGTCTCGCTGCGTGACATTCGGCCAAGGGCCCGCAGTTGTTGCTGCATGAAGTCGCGGCCCAGTGCGCCTTTCTTGGGGACTGCACAGGCTAGGCGGGTGAGGTAGTACCACGCCGCCGGCAGCAGAACAGCACTAATCGGCAGTCCGACTCCCATCCAGGCTATGAAGTCGATCTGTCCACCGACGAGCTCCTCGGCCATGCTAGCGAAAACCAGATTCGGCGGCGTGCCAATCAGAGTCGCGACGCCACCGATAGATGCTGAGTAGGCAATACCGAGCATTAGCGCGATGCCGAGCTCGTTGACGCCATGCTCCGAAGAGCCCGGTAGTTCCGTCGAATCACCAGTCGGTGCGGCGGTGGTGACATCGTGATCGATTTCAGCGTTAACGTGGTTAACCTCTTTGTTAGTTTGTTGCCGGAACTCACCGATGAGCGCCATTCCAATCGGCAACATCATGACTGCTACTGCGGTATTTGGAATCCACATGGATAACAACGCAGTTGCCAGCATTACGCCGAGAACGAGGCGGCGTGGCTCGGTGCCCACGGCGACGACTATCTTTAACGCCAGGCGGCGATGCAGGCCCGATCGCTCCATGGTCTTTGCGATGAAGAAGCCCCCCATGAACAGAAAAATTAAGTGGTTGGCGTAGGGTGCAGCGGCTTCTTGGTATGACAGAACGCCAGTAATTGGGAAGGCAACCAAAGGTAGCAACGAGGTTACTGGTATTGGCACAGCCTCAGTCATCCACCAGATCGCCATCCAGGTGGCTATCCCTGCCGTTGCTTGCGCTGCGGGCTCAAGTCCAGGTAGAGGAATCAGTGTTATTAGGACTGCGCTGGCTGGGCCGGCAACCAGGCGTAACATTCCGTTAGATGATGTTGGAGCGACACTCATGCCAACAGGGTATCCTGACACGATGTCCAATGCTGCAGCGGGAATCTTTCGTGCCTATGACATCCGGGGAGTGGTCGGCGAGGATCTGACATCTGACGTCGCCGTGCTTGTTGGCAAAGCCTTCGGAACAACGGTTCTCCGGGGTCGGGGCAACCGCGTCCTGATCGGTAGGGATGGTCGTCTTTCGAGCCCAGAATTATCCTCCACGCTTTGCGATGGCATTCGTTCGACCGGATGCAACGTGGTTGACGTCGGATTGGGACCAACTCCGAACCTCTACTTCGGACTCCATCATCTTCGTGCCGACGGAGGCATCCAGGTAACCGGGAGCCACAATCCACCTGAGTACAACGGTTTTAAAACTTGTATAGGCACGGACACTATCTCCGGCGATGCAATCCAGGATTTACGGAAGCTTATCGAAGATGACGACTTCGAAAGCGGGGAGGGGAGTTACGAAACCTGTGACTTAGTTCCTGCATACAAGGCCGCACTTTATGCTCGCATCAATTTGCAGCGGCCGCTGCGCATCGCGGTCGATTCGGGTAATGGAGTGGCTGGCCCCATCGCCCCTGAGATCTATCGCCATCTCGGTTGCGAGGTCATCGAGATGTACTCTGAGGTCGATGGCAACTTCCCTAACCACCACCCTGACCCGACCGTTGAAGACGCGGTAGTCGACTTGCAGGCTAAGGTGATTAGCGAAGGACTTGACCTGGGCCTTGGGTTCGATGGTGACGCCGATCGTGTCGGTATCATCGATGACAATGGCGACATTGTTTGGGGCGACAAACTTACGCTGTTGTTGGCCCGCGATGTTCTCGAACGCAACCCAGGCGCATCGGTGATCTTCGATGTCAAGTGTTCCCAACAACTGCACGATGATATTAAGGCTCATGGGGGACGGCCTATCATGTGGAAAACGGGCCATTCGCTTATGAAGCGCAAAATGAAGGATGAAGGCGCCATACTGGGGGGCGAGATGAGTGGTCATTTGTTCTTTGCTGAGAACTTCTTTGGGCACGACGATGCTATCTACGCTGGTGCCAAACTGATGGAGATCGCTTCCAAGTGCAACGGCGGCTTCTCAGATCTTCTCTCCGACCTCCCAGACACTTTCGCGACTCCCGAGATTCGCCGGGAATCCAGCGACGAGGCTAAGTTCCAGGTATGTGAGCGCTTACGAGAAGAGCTTGCGAAAGAGTTCGAGGTTATTGACATCGACGGTGTTCGCGCCATATGTGATGGAGGCTGGGGATTGGCAAGGCCCTCGAACACTGGGCCGATCAACGTTCAGCGTTTTGAAGCGGAGAGTCCAGCAAGACTTAGCGAGATACAGCAGCTTTTCATTGAGCGTTTGGACCGGATTGAATCCGAGCTTAGCCCGGGAGGGGGCTGATCCCATGGCCCCCGTTGATCCCAGTGTGTATGCGGTCATCATGGCGGGTGGTGGCGGGACGAGGTTTTGGCCGTTGTCACGCCAGCGGAAGCCTAAACAGTTCCTTTCGATTGCCGGGGAACAGTCACTTTTGCAGACGACCTGGGATCGTGCACTGGAAATTGTCTCCGGGCCGGAAAACGTGATCGTTGTCACCGCCAATGATTATGAAAGCATGACCATCGACCAGATACCTGGTCTCCTCCAGGAAAACCTTCTGTTGGAGCCGCAGGCTCGAAACACCGCGCCTTGCATTGCTTGGGCAACCGCCGCTATCCGTGATCGGGATGCCGATGCTGTGGAGGTGGTAATGCCGTCGGATCATCTGATTACGGACGTTCAGGCCTTCAGGTCTGCGGTTACGATCGCAATCGATGCGTCCCGTGAGCATGGGGCGCTGGCGACCTTCGGTGTATCGCCGCGCTACCCAGAGACCGGCTATGGATATATCGAAGCGGGCACGACATTGTCATCGACCGATGACTCAAGCATTGAGGTCTTTCGTGTAGAGAACTTCCGTGAAAAACCTGATTTCGAAACGGCCGAAGGTTATGTGACGGCAGGTAACTACTATTGGAACAGCGGCATTTTTGTCTGGACCGCGGCGGAAATTTGGAGGTCGTTAGAGGAGCATCTTCCGAAGGTTTGCAGCGCAGGCAAGCGCATGGTGAAAGAAGTCGACCCCGAGGCGCGCGCCGTGACATATGCCGAGATGCCAGCGATCTCAATTGACTTTGGGGACATGGAACGAGCTGAAAACGTTGTCATCGTCAGGGCTAACTTCGACTGGTCTGATGTAGGTTCCTGGGCAGCGCTGCACGAGGGTAGTGTTAAGAGTGAGGGGGACAACGTCGCTTTTGGTGAGATTGTCCAGATCGATTCGACCGGTAACCTGGTGCATGCGCCTGATGCCCGTGTGGTTATGCTGGGAGTGGATAACCTAGCTGTTGTTCACACTGGTGACGTTGTTCTTGTTGCCTCGCTTGAGCGGAGCCAGGACGTCAAATTACTCCGCGAGCGACTTGAGGTGCTCGGTCTTGACCATCTTCTTTAACCAAAAACCGAGTGAGCCTACTTTCCGCAAGGCGCAATTAAACTTGGCTTGAGGGGTAGGGGATCACCGATAGAATCAGCGAATGGCAAATGATCAGCAAGTAGCAGAAAACCTTGAGCTAGATTCCCTCGATGATCTGGTGTCGCTGTGTAAACGGCGTGGCTACATTTTCCAAAGCAGTGAAATTTACGGCGGGCTCAACGGGTTTTGGGACTATGGGCCCCTTGGGGTTGAGCTGAAAAACAACGTCTTTGACTTCTGGTGGGACTCAGTCGTGCGACGACGTGAGGACGTCGTTGGTTACGACGCTTCGATCATAATGCAGCCGAAAGTGTGGGAAGCGTCGGGTCACGTTGGCAACTTCTACGACATGATGGTCGACTGCACTAAGTGCAAACGACGTTACCGTGTCGACCACTTGAGGCATGAACTGGGCATTGACGAGGTGCCCACGAAATGCCCCAATTGCAATGGTGGGCTCAACGCGCCGCGCGAGTTTGGCCTTATGTTCGAAACTTATGTTGGGGCGACGAAAGACTCCCAGTCGGTTGCCTATTTGCGACCGGAGACTGCACAGGCGATCTTTGTCAACTTTCGGAATGTGCAGATGTCGACCCGAATGAAGGTGCCATTTGGAATCGCGCAGCGTGGCAAGGCTTTCCGTAACGAGGTGACACCACGGAACTTCACCTTCCGGTCTCGCGAGTTTGAACAGATGGAGATGGAGTTCTTCGTTCATGAGAGTGAGGAGAAGCAATGGTTTGACTACTGGTGCGAGGCACGGATGGAGTGGTATCGGGACCTCGGCATCTGCAATGAGAAGCTCAGGTTTCGCGAGCATGACGCGGATGAGCTTGCCCACTACGCTCGCTACACCACTGATGTGGAATACCAGTTCCCATTCGGTTATCAGGAACTTGAGGGCATCGCCAACCGTGGCAACTTTGATCTCAGAATGCATAACGACCACTCGGGCAAGGATCAGACCTACTTTGATGAAGCGCGTCAGGAGAAGTACCTTCCGTCGGTGATCGAGATCTCAGCAGGGCTCGATCGCACGGTACTTACAGTGCTTGCTGATGCCTTTGCAGTTGAAGACGTAGACGGGGAGGAGCGGACCGTTCTTCGTCTTGCCCCCCACATCGCGCCGCGACAAGTGGCAGTGTTTCCGTTGTCGAAGAAGCTTAGCGAGCAAACACGGAAGCTTGCTGGCGATCTCCAGCGTCGTTTCAATGTTCTGTATGACGAACAGGGCAGTATCGGTAAGCGCTACCGTCGTGAAGACGAAGTCGGCACACCGTTCTGTGTGACGTTCGATTTCGACAGCCTCGACGATGGCCAGGCGACGGTCCGGGACCGTGACACGATGCAGCAAGTGCGCGTTGCTCTCGATGTGCTCGACGAATACCTGGCCGCCAAGCTTTCACCCTAGTGTCGCGGTTGATTCTTCCCGAGGGAGCCAAGTGAGCGGCGGAGCACCGGTACGGCCGGGCGTGAAGTCCCGCAAAGCAACAGCCCTAGGGGAGTCACATGTTTGCGCTGCCGAAGGCTCAAATGAATCGGGTGCCATAGAACTCCTATGTACTAGGCTCCGTGATCGTTACGGCGTACCGCAACCGAAAAACAGGCAGGCACCGCTGGAGGAGCTCATTTTCACTATTTTGTCCCAGAACACGACAGATACGAATCGCGATCGTGCCTGGGCGAGCTTGTGGCAGCATTTCGATACATGGGAGGAGGTCGCTGCTGCTCGGGTTGATAAGATCGCTAGGGCAATCAAGGTTGGCGGGCTACACAAGGTCAAAGCGAGGCGGATCAAGGACATTCTGTTGCAACTCAAGAAAGAACGTGGTGACTTTGACCTCAATCACCTTTTGACTGTCGACATGGCGTTGGCGCGAGTTGAGTTGCAGAAATACAAAGGCATCGGTGCCAAAAGCATCAACTGCATCCTGTTATTCTCTTTGGGGTTGCCAGCCTTTCCTGTCGACACTCACGTGCATCGGATACTGCGTCGGCTTGGGATAATCGAAACCGGTGATCTCTCCAAAGCAAACCGGGATATTCAGAAGCATGTGCGCGATGAAATCGCCTACCCGCTGCATATGAACATGATTCGCTACGGTCGTGAGGTGTGCCACGCGCGAAGGCCCAAGTGTTGGAATTGTTGCGTAGAGGACCTTTGTGTTTACGAAGAAAAGAACCTGACTAAGTGCTGATATGAGCTTTTACATCACTTGTGCAATCGATTACCCGAATAGTCGGCCCCACATTGGCACGGCTTACGAGAAGATCGCTGCGGATACGATTGTGCGCTACAAACGTCTGATGGGTGAGGATGTTTTCTTTCTGATGGGCCTCGATGAACACTCTCAGAACGTTTACAAGAGGGCGGAGGAACAAGGGCTGGAGCCGATTACCTTCACCAATCAGATGGAAGATGTATTTCGCGCGGCCTGGACGGCAGTTAACGTTGAGTTCGATGATTTCATCCGCACTACGCAGCCATTGCACCGGGTCGCAGTCAAGGCCATGGTGGATCGGACCAAGGCAGCTGGCGACTTGTACGAAGGTGTATACAAAGGCTTCTACTGCGTCAGCTGTGAGGCCTACTATGGTGAGCGCGATCTAGTCGAGGGCCAGTGCCCAGTGCACGAAACTAAGCCTGAGTTCCGCGAAGAGGCCAACGTCTTCTTTCGGCTCTCGGCTTACCAGGAACGGCTCAAATCTCACTATGAGCGTCACCCGGAGTTCGTACAGCCCGATTATCGGCGTAACGAGTTGATGTCATTGCTCAATGAAGGACTTGCAGATATCAGCGTATCGCGGGCTTCTGACGGTTGGGGTATACCCATGCCAGGTCACGAGGGCCAGTCAGTGTACGTATGGTTCGACGCTTTGACGGCCTATCTTGCTGCTACTGGCTTCCCGGAGGCGACTGACAGGCACAAGAAATTTTGGCCTGCTGACATGCATCTAGTTGGCAAGGACATTACCCGTTTCCATGCCATTATCTGGCCAGCGATGTTGATGTCGGCGGGATTGCCTTTGCCTAAGACGATTTTTGGACATGGCTGGGTGCTGACAGGTGGAGGTCGTATGAGCAAGAGCATGGGCAACGTTATGGATCCGGTTGCCACTGCGGAACGCTTTGGGGCCGACGCTCTTCGCTATTTCCTGTTAAGGGAGGCGCCGTTCGGTCGTGATTTGGAGTTCGATCACGAGAGGTTCGTAGGACGCTACAACGCTGACCTGGCCAATGACCTCGGTAATTTGTTGCAGCGTACCGTTGGGATGGCAATGAAGTATCAGAATGGTCTTTTAGGTGGGCCGGGGGAGGGGGATGTGACCGGTTTATCCACTGCTGCACAGGAAGAAGCTCGGACGTATTGTGACGCTATGGATATTTATGAGTTGCAGACCGGGTTGAAGGCGATTTGGTCCCTGGTTCGCGCAGGTAATCTAGCTGTAGACACGCATGCCCCATGGGAACTTGCCAAGCACCCGGACAAGGCTGGAGAGCTTGATGCCGTCTTGTCTCAACTTGCTGCCTTATTGCACCAGATAGCTATCTTGGCCTATCCGTTCATGCCAGAGCGCAGTACGGCAATGGCGAAGGCTCTTGGGCAGGACCAGGACCCAGGAATGTGGAGACTCGACAACCTCCATGATCCGTCACTTGCCCCTCGGCAAGTTCAGGAAACTGAGCCTCTCTTCCCGAGGCTTGACCCCGAAGAAGTAATCGGAAGCAACGCCTGAATCTCAGCCATCCACTTCCTTCTGACCTTAGAAGGGGAGCCTGTTAGCTGCCCGCTGGCTCTAGCCGCAAGATCTGCGTTGGCTCGTTGCTATTGCCATCGATAGCGATATAAATGTAGCCGTCCAAGCCCTCACGGACGTCACGGATGCGCCCCATCCGGTGGACGAGGGTCTCATCCATGACAACTTCTTCACCATCCAGCGTGAACCGAGAGATTTTCTCTCCGGACAGGCCGCCGGCAAATAGGTTGCCGCGCCAGCGAGGAAACGCATCACCCTTGTAGAGCGTTAGTCCGGAGGCGCCGATCGAAGGCACCCAGACGAAAGCCGGTTGCTCCATCCCTTCGCGGTGAGTCCCTTCGTGGATGGCCTGGCCAGAGCGGTAATTGACGCCAAAGCCGATGACCGGCCAACCATAGTTGCGGCCTGGTAATACCAAGTTAACCTCGTCGCCACCCTGTGGCCCATGCTCAGTGATCCAGATATTGCTGGTCGAGTGATCGATTACCAGACCTTGCGGGTTGCGGTGGCCGTAGCTCCATATCTCTGGTTGGACGCCATCTTGGCCGATGAACGGGTTGTCCTCGGGAACGCGACCGTCGTCGTGAATCCGATTCACCGTACCGTGGTGATTGGAGAGATCCTGTGCTGGGTGCGTTGCCAGGTCACCGCGGGGCGGTGCCTGGCGATCACCGGTTGTAATGAACAGGTAACCGTCAGGATCGAAGGCAAGGCGACATCCGTAATGTCCATTGCCCTGTGAAACAGCGACGAATATTTCCTCCACATCAGTCAAGGTGTCGTTCTCAAAACGCCCGCGAATTACTGCGGTCGTGGCTTGTTGCTCACCAGTTGGCTTCGAGTAACTTAGGTAAAGGAAACGATTTGAAGCAAAGTCGGGATGGGGAACAACGTCCATCAAACCACCTTGTCCGCGAGCGAGCACCTCCGGGACGCCTGGCACGGAGTCGGGAAGCAGTGTGCCGTTACGAATGATGCGCAGTCGCCCCGGCCGCTCTGTGACCAGAACGTCACCGCCAGGAAGAAAAGCGATTGCCCACGGATGTTCGAGGTTCTCGGCTACAGTGACGACTCGGTAGTTGTGCTCGACAGAACGGAAGACTCCGGGCGTGGATGGGTGTTCAGAATGAGGGTCACGTAATTCACCTAAGATCGGTGTGCCGGCCAAAACAGCAAGCCCAACAAAAATCGATACCGGGCGAGTGCGGATCATCTCAATCTCCTATGGCTTTTTGTTCATGCGGGGTGGAGTTCACGATCGATGCTGTAGGCCTGACGATGTGCCCGATTAACGGCCGGGCGCAACTTAGTTCCGAGTGCTAGCAACGTTGCCAAAGAAGCGGCGGAAGTATGTGTTTCAACATCCTCATTGGTCGCCTGGTAGTCAAGCAAACCGGACCCAGCCTGATCAACAAAAATGTCGATTTGTCGTGACTCTTTGGGAGAAGCACGGCTCCATGCAGCTCCGGCACCGAGGCCCAGAATCTTCTGGCCAATGCCTCGCAAGTCATCGAGTGATTCGCCACTAGTCCCCATCAATGTCGCAGCGTTGTTTGCTGTCAAGACGACGGCGCGTGCCTCAGGAATCAGGCGGCGGCGGATTGCAGCAAACAATCGTGAGTTTACTAGCGGTGCAATGTCAAAAGCACTTGGCATTGGTGCCAAGACGAGAGCCGAAGGCCCTCTGTTTGTTAACTGTTGGGCCACGAGCCGGACGTGTCGGGCCCGGCCCAGGACGCCGATCAACGCCGCTTCTGGTTCCTGGGCGAGCGCAGCATCCAGTTGCCGTGCAATGGTGCCCCCCCAGACGGGTCGGAGGACTTCTGGGTTGCTGCCTTTTCCTAGGGAATATGCGGTCACTACGGGGAGCGGTTCTGCCCCTAATCTCTCTGCAGCTCTAAGATCGGCCACCAGTCCGTGACGGCCGTGTGCATCCACGTGACCCAAAATGAGTAACTTCGGTCGCATTTTGCCTATGCTGAAGTAGGAATTGATTCAAGAAAAGAGGGGACGTCGGTCGAACGCCAGCGCCTGTGAGCACCGCCATAATGATTGACACAAGGTATGATACCAGGAGAGTTAGTAATACTCGTCGGCCTGGTTGTATACAGCTTTTTTCACAAGACCAAGGAGAGCGCTCTAAATGTGGAATGTGCGGCGCTTGAATATCCTCGGCGTCATCGCGACCGTCTGTTTCTTGGTTGTGCCTCAGCAACAGGAACCGGCTCCCGGTGTCCAATTGCTAATTGAACGGATTCAGGACAAGTACCAACAGACGGAACTGCAAGCTCGTTTCGTACAAAACCGACTTAGCCGGCTAGGGAGTGTCATGACGACGGTCGAAGGAGACTTGTACATCAGCACTCCTGGCCGAATGCGCTGGGAGTACAAAACAAATGACCAACTACTGATTGCCGGTGGCCCAGGGCGCGAGATGTATCTCTACCTGCCAGAGGACAATCAGGTACAGGTGATGCAGTCCGACTTTGCGAATACAGCGGGAATGCCAATCCTCTACCTCTCTGGTCGCGGGAACCTTCTTCGTGACTTCAGCATTCAGGTGGTCGAATGGGGCGCCCCTCTTAGGCGGGGTAACGTACAACTTGAATTGCACCCAAGTCGCTCTGGATCCTCATTTGAGCGACTCATTCTTGAGGTAAATCCGCTGCAAGAGATGATCGTACGGCTGGTGATCTACGACAATCTTCGTAACACCCTCGACTACCAATTTCACGACGTGCAATTTGATCCCGGCCTTCCCGAAGAGCTCTTCGAATTCGAGATTCCCGAAGGTGCCGACGTAATCTTTATAGAGGGCTAGGGTGGTCGACCCAGAGGTTCAAGGATCTCCGACCGAGACGCTGGCTTATTCTCTCGTTGGGGACCGACTGCATCTTGTGGAACGCGAAATTGAGCGTGCCTGCAACTCTGAGATTGCACTGGTTCGTCGCCATTCTGAGTACGTACTCCGGTCTGGTGGCAAGCGCCTCCGTCCAGCGTTGGTCCTGTTGTGCACGAATATATGCGGCTACAAGGGCGATGATGACGTGGAGCTTGGCGCTGTAATCGAGTTCATCCATACTGCAACTTTGGTGCACGATGACATCTTAGATGGTGCCGAGGTGCGCCGAGGGCAGGAAGCTGCCAACCAGGTTTGGGGTAATAAGCTCGCCGTTTTGCTTGGTGATTACATCTATATGCGCTCATTGGCTATGAGCGTGGGGCTTGGCAGCCTGCGTCTCGTGGAGATCCTTACAGAAGCCACCAGCCGATTGCTCGAAGGAGAAATACTCGACGTTTCGAACAACGGCAATGTTGAGTTGACCGATGAAGACTATCTGGAGACGATTGATCGTAAGACCGCCTCTTTGTTTGCTGCTGCTGGTCAGGCTTCGGCAATCCTTGCCGATGCTACCCCAGAATATGAACAGGCACTTGCATCCTATGGAAGCAACATTGGTATGGCGTTCCAGATCATTGACGACCTTCTTGACTACAGCGCTGACACCGCGCGTTTTGGTAAGAAGGTTGGAGCAGACTTGCGTGAGGGCAAGATGACTTTGCCAGCGATCTATCTGCTACGTGATGGCGAGAAGGCTGCCCAGGAGCATTTTCTGGGTTGTTTTGGTGACCCGGAACTGAGCGATGATGACCTTAGCGCTGTGGTGATGGCGGTACGCGCTTGTGGTGCGCTCGACGCGTCCTACATGGCCGCTGCAAAATACGCTCATCTGGCAGAAGACAGCCTTGAAGATTTGGAAGATTCTCTTCCCAAACAGGCGTTGGTTGAGCTGCCCGGATTCGTCCTTTCACGGCAGATGTGATGCCATGTGCGCCCATCGAAACATACTGATACTGGCTTTCCTGGTTTCGGTTGTTAGCCTCGGTTGCGGTGGCTCGTTGGGCCCGCGAGGAACGGCTCGGCTGAACGTGCAAATTGGCTCAATGCCGGTTTACCTCTCAGCTGACGTCGCCACACTGGTTACACGGGCTAACGCTTGGACCACCTCAGCGCTGCAGACACAGGGGCAGCTGCGGATGTATTGGTCACGTGATGATGATAGCCGACACGTCAACGTACGCCTGTTTGCAACTAGCAGCGGCGCGCTGCATTTGGTTGGGGGACGGTCATTAGTCGGGACCATTTTTGAGTTGGTTTCTAACGGGGTCGAGTTCCAACTGTCTGTTCCCGACCATGGTGCACATTACATGGGGACGGGTACAGCGCCAGCCGAGCCCGATGCCGAAAGGCCCTATTTTGCACTGCGACCCCACCATATGACCCAGGCTCTCCTCCCCGAGTTGCTTCCTACGACAAACGCGCCTGGCTTCTCCATAATTCGGCAAACCTATCCGGATCGCTACTGTCTTGTCTGGATGATAGACAGCGAAGACACCGCACGAATCTATCGCAAGGTGTGGATTGATCGAGAGAACCTACGGGTCAGCCAGATTGAGGGCTTTGATGCCGATGGGCGAATTGATTTCGTCGCCAAGTATTCGAACTACATGGTTGGTGCGATGGATGCATATCCTAGCCAGATCGAGGTCGAGCGCCCCTGGGAAGAGCTCATCTTTCGTTTCGACCTGACCGAAGCTGATCGCAACCCATCGATTCCAGAAGCTGCGTTTAAATTCCTCGAATTGCCAGCGGGTTACCGTGTACTGACACTTGAGGAAGCTATGGAAGAATTTCGTCGCGGCGGTGGTGCGTGATCGTTTAAGACGTGACCAAACTGCTTTTGATTCTTGAAATTCGGCTGTCCTTGGAAGCTTGACCATGTTTCTTGTTGTCGACATACTCTGAGGCTGAGCGCAAGGCGTTCTGAAGCTTTGTCTTCGCTTCGTTTTCTTCTTATCGAACGCTTTTCTCAAGCCTCCACTAAGCCACTGAGGCCACTGTTATGCCGAGCCTGGTTCGCGCCAATATCTTTCAGCGTAAGACCCGAGCTGCCATTACCATCCTGGCAGTAGCAGTTCCGGTGACCGCGGTGCTGCTGATTGTCGGATTGAGCAACGGTACGTTGGCAGAACTAGCGGACCGGATGGAGAACGTTGGGGCCGACATCATTGTCCAGCCAGCTGGCAGTTCGAGGCTTCTTGGATTGTCGAGCACGACGCTGAGGGAAGCTGTCGTGGAAGTGATCCAGCAAGTTGAAGGGGTGCAGGCAGTGGCCCCAATCTACTTCTGGTCGGCGATGGTTAGCGGGGGCGCCCCAGTCAACGCGTGGGGCATTGATCCGCGCTTCGAACAGGTCGGCGCGAGCCTCACTTATCTAGATGGTCGAGGGCTCGACTGGAATTCTTCTGAACTCGAGATGGTCGTGGATCGACGGTTTGCCGAAGCGAATAATGTTTCGGTGGGCGATGACGTCGAGATGTTAGGTGCTGAATGGAAAGTCGTCGGAACAGCGCATGCTGGCATCGGAGCTCGTATTTATGTGCGTCTTTCAAGATTGAGAGAGCTCGTTGGACAGCCGACTCGAGTCCACCTGATTTTTGTGAAAGCCGATCGGCTTGACCAAACAGGAGAACTAGCGGCACGAATTGAAACTGGGATTCCAGGTGTGCAGACGACCGTCTTAGAGGAATATTCGACGATGGTGTTCGAGAGCATTGCAGGTTTGAACATTTTCCGGGCAGTGCTTGCCGGAGTTGCCGTTTCGCTCTCGTTCCTCGTGATTCTATTGGCGATGTACACATCGATCATCGAGCGCACCCGGGAGATCGGCATTCTTAAGGCGCTTGGCGGCTCCAAGCTTTACATCGTACTGACTATTATGCAGGAATCCATGTTGCTGAGTTTGCTCGGAGTGGTTGGAGGCTACGGGCTCAGTCGGTTTTCCGCCGCGATGCTGGTGGCCGCCTATCCAACGCTGATGATCCAGTTCTCTTATCCTTGGACACTTGCGGCAAGTGCACTCGGTATGCTCGGCGGGATCTTGGGATCTTTCTACCCAGCCATTCTCGCTGCCGGGCA
Organism: uncultured Acidobacteriota bacterium; assembly: GCA_964455175.1. Classification (GTDB taxonomy): domain Bacteria; phylum Acidobacteriota; class UBA890; order UBA890; family UBA890; genus UBA890. The sequence continues at coordinate 37,503 of CAYVUW010000008.1, forward strand.
AGATCCGGTGCGGGCCCTGCGAGACGAATGACAATGGAAGAGATGATCGACGCCAAGCCCGTGCTTCAGACGGTTGCGCTGTCCAAGCAATACGACATGGGCAAGGCTGTGGTCGAAGCGGTCAAAAATGTAGACATCGCTGTGCGCGGAGGTGAGTTCGTCACACTGATGGGCCCCTCCGGCTGCGGAAAGTCGACTTTGCTATACCTTCTTGGTGGCATGGTCGGGCCGACGGGAGGCGAAGTTCGTATCGACGGCGAAGATATCACCAAGCTTACAGACAGCATGCGGACGCTGGTTCGGCGCGACAAGATTGGTTTTGTATTCCAGCGCTTCAATCTCTTCCCGACGCTGTCGGCGCTCGATAACGTGAAACTGGCCCAAGCCATTCAACGTTGGCGTAACAAGAGTGGCCGGGGCGACCCACACCGCGCCCAACAATTGTTGGAGAGGGTTGGTCTTGGAGACAAAATAGATAATAAGCCTTATGAGATGTCGACTGGCGAGCAACAGCGTGTTGCTATTGCGCGGGCGTTGGTTAACCGGCCCCACATCTTGTTAGCCGACGAACCTACCGGTAATCTCGATACCAGCAACTCGGAGATTGTAATGGAGGTGTTTACCTCCCTTAACTCAGAGTTCGGGCAGACAATGATGGTGATTACCCACAATCCCGAAGTCGCGCAGATAGCTCACCGCACGATACACATGCGGGATGGGATGATCGTTGACGAGGTAGATGACCAGTGATGGACAGCCGCCGCGGACTACAGTTGTGGGGGCCAGTCGGACGCTGGGTTTTCCTGAACTGGCCACGCGGGTCGTGGCAGTATGACCTGATCTGTGGCGTAACCATCGTTGCTTTGTTCTTCTTGCCTAATCCGCAGGAGCAAACAAAGAGTTTAGATCTTGATGCTGTGTTGGTCGCAATCGAGGCAGCCAGCGATGTTCTCAAGAGCTTCACTGCCGATATGACGGCGACCGAATATATCGAGCTCTTTGACGACGAGGAAACCGAGAGTGGGACCATAGCCTTCCTTAAGCCTGCCTACATAAGGCGCGAGATTACTGATCCAGCTTTGCGAACTGAATTAATCGCGGATGAATCGGTCATTGTATATATCCCGCGGATTAAGCAGGCCCGCATCATATCCCTTACTGGCTCATTGGAGGAAGCGCAGGATTTAGATGTCCCAGGAATGGTATCGAGCTCTGATCTTAGGGCGTCGTTTAGTGTGACATTGGAAGGAATTAGTCTCGATGATGGGGACGGGGCTACGTTGTATATGCTGCACCTTGTTCCGAAACCGGACACCTCCGCTGCTCGCCATTTTAAACGTATCGGATTGTCAGTCGCCGAAGGCGAATGGCACCCGGCGCGGCGGATCGTATTGGAAGAGCATGCGGGGACTACAACTACTATTGTTCTAACGAAGGTCCAACGTGATGCGGGTCTCGATCCTGACGATTTTCGTCTCGACTTACCGGAAGATGTCGAGATCATCCGGCAAACTGCCGTGGACGATGCCTGATCGGATGTTTATTGACAGCGATTGGGCTATTTCTGTTAACATCCTCCGCTAACTAGGGTGTTCACCGCAGCTTGCCCTAACTGCATTCCGAGCAACTGGATTTATTTTTGATTTCAAAACCGATTTTCTTAGAGGGCAACAGAGTGACCTCACAACTCTGGTTTTTTCGCCAGGAGGAACGATGCATCGTCCCGTAAAATACTTCGAGCAGGGGCTGGTTTACGCGGCTCAGGCGGCCTGGTTTGTGTTCTCTCGTATCAACAAGATCCGCCCTAATCCCGGTTTTGTGCCGGCTTGGTCTGATAAGCCGTTACAAAAGTCGTGGGAAAAGACTCGGCCTACGTTGGGTGTGCCGCGTAAAACTGACTCTCTATGCCCGCAGTGTGTCCCTGAGATCCGCGCCAAGATACTCGAAGGTGAGCTACCTGTCGAAGTTCTCAAAGACGAAAAAATCGGTGAAATCAAGGCTGAAATTATCGAGCGTGACGGGAAGATCTGGATGGTCAAGGAGTGCCCTAAGCATGGGCGCTTTGAAGACGTTATGTCGACTGACCCAGAGATGTTTGCCCACCTTGAGAATCAATTCCCGGGTCGCGACCAGCGGTCGCACAACGACGAAAAGCTACATGACCACGGGACAAGCACGATCAAGTATGGCCGTGGCACTGTTCTCACAGTCGATTTGACGAACCGGTGCAATATGATGTGCGACCCGTGCTTTATGGATGCCAATCAGGTCGGCTTCGTTCACGAGTTGAGCTGGAGTGATATCAAGCAAATTCTTGACAACGCAATCCAGATCAAGCCTCGGCGCCAAATGTCAGTACAGTTTTCGGGTGGTGAACCTACGACGTCCCCGTTTTTTCTCGACGCTATTCGCTATTCACGGAAAGTCGGGTACTTGAGCGTACAGGCAGCAACCAACGGCATCGCGTTCGCACAGGATCCCGAATACGCGAAGACTGCAGCTGAGGCTGGTCTCCGATATGCGTACCTGCAGTTTGACGGAGTTGGCAACGCGGCCAACTCACACCGTCACGTGGGGAACCTGTTCGACGTCAAGCTGCAAGCAATTGAGAACCTGCACAGCGCTGGCGTCGAAATCGTTCCGGTGACGACGCTAATTAACGGCATCAACAACGAGCAAGTTGGTCGCATTATCGAGTTCGCTCGTGACAATCCGCGCAAGATTGTATTTCTGGCTTTCCAACCGGTTTCCTTTACGGGCCGAGACGAGGAAATCACGGACGATCGGCGTCACGCACAACGTTACACACTTGCTGACCTTGCACATGACGTGAAGGACCAAACTGGCTTTAGCGAGCCTACACGTGACTGGTTTCCTCTGTCCTATATCTCGACATTCTCTGACCTTGCTGACTTAGTGCATGGCCCAGACCACCAGTGGGGCCAGTACAGTTGTGGCTGCCACCCCAACTGCGGTATTGGAATGGGGACGATGATCGACAAGCTTACCGGTGAAATGGTGCCGATTACCGCTTTTCTGAAAGGCGACCAGCTGTCGGACGATACAAAGGCGATCAACAACGCCGCACGTAGTAAGTTCTGGACGATTGTGGGCTTCAGTTTGTCAGTCATGCGCAACTACAAGCCATTTGAATCGCCTCGTTACTTCAGCGTCTTCGACATGCTCAAGAAGTTCGACAAGCAGTTCGGTGGTACCGGCCTTGATTACGGCAACTCAGGTGCTGACCGAACGATGGAAGACATTGAGAAACGGCGCGATGATCGTTGGGGCTCGTTGATTATCGCCGGAATGTGGTTTCAAGACCTGTTCAATTACGATTTTCGCCGTACCGAGCAGTGCATCATTCCGTATGGCACCCAGGAAGGCGAGATTTCCTTCTGTGCATACAACACGGGTGTTGGGTGGAGGAACATCATCGAGAAGATGCATATGACAGCTAAACTTAACGAGTGGTATGACGAGCACGGTCGCCATGAGATATGGGCAGGCAACCGCGAAGTAGAGTTGTCGGAGACCGAGCACAGCATGTTGCTCCGCGATGAGATTGTCACCAAGGAAGAGCAGCATGACCTCGATGATCTCGGCATTGCCAAGTACGCTCATCAGGAAAAGCGTGCGAAGCGTGATGAGAAGCTTGCTGAGCTTCGTGCCAAAGCTGAAAACGAGAAAATGGCGAAGCTGTACCGCCAAGAAATTTTAGGAGAGGTAGCTCAGCAGGCGGAAACGGCTACACCAGGCAAGTCGAAAAAGCTCAGCCAGATAGAATTAGAACTCGGATAGACATTTCAGACTGCACCTAGCTACCGTACCCATTAGCAAGGAGCTATTCACTGGAAGTTCCGAAAGGGCCGACGGGGACTTTGGTTCCCACCGGCCTTTTTGTGTTGGGTCCTTGCAGGACCATGGAATGGTGGGACAGACGTGCAAACTTGTTGAGAGTGGGACGTGGGACGCCTACGGAATTAGAGGATTGTCAGAGCGTTTAATGTTCCACGTAGCCCGTGATCTGGGCTGTAACTTGACGTAAGATGCGTCCTTCTTCCGAGTTTGTCGTGTCAGTCTTTTTTGCGTCTCCAACTGTATCGATCTCGAGTTTGTACTTCCGGAAATGACATTCGTCCGGTAGCAGCAGCAGGTCACTATCGGTGATTTCCGTGAACTTTGCCTTTTTTGCTGCTTCATCGATTTCCGGCCCCACCGCGCGCGCCACAAGGCGGTCTCCATGGTGGAAGCTCCACTGGTAAATGGCTTCGTCATCTCTTTCAGACAGCGGAATCACGGGCAGGTTATCGAGGCGCTCTTGACGACGCTTCTGGTCTTCTTTGCTCGCCTTGGCAAACTTCTTTTTTACCAGCTGCAAATGCAGGTATCCGTATACGCCGAGGAAAATGATTACCGCCGTAAAGACCACCAAGAATGTGTACATAAGCTGGTTCCTAGGGGAAGCCGGAGTTGGCAGCTGGAATAAGATTCACGACTATATCCGGAGGGAAATTACACGGTTCCGGCGGATTTTCAACACCATAGCTGATGTGCGAAAATATGGCTTCCTCACATATGGCAGCTTGTCTTCCAGAATCTCTGTGCTTGTTTTCAGACTGACTTGTTTTGCTGTTCGCTGCGAAAGGCGATGGCTACAAGAGCTTGAGCCTATCGGTCGAGAGGTCTGAGTGGTTTGTACCTGAGTTTTCATCATTCATAGTTTTTCACGATTCTGAGCACACCAAGTAGACATTTGATGAGCATTGAAAACAAATCTTCGTTCATGGAGTTTTTAGATCGCCACAGTCAGGATGATTGGTGGTCAGCCGTTAATAACCTGGTCCCGTTGATACATAAAGTTGACCGAGATGCCTCGATGATTTGGTTCTATTTTTGGCCACTTTGGGTGCGAAACATGCGCCAGGATGCCGAAGCTAACCCTCAGTTACTTGAAGAGCTTGAGTTCAAAGGTGTTGCCCGACTGGAGCAGCATATCGACAGCTCGCACGCGTTTGTCTATGGGCACCGTTACTGGCCACAGGTCAAGATGGCCATCAGCGAGCGTGCTTCATCGCAAGCTGCGTTTGAGAGCCGCGATCTTGTCGACGAGGTTCGCGCGATTTCGTCTCAGGTTGCAGGGGAAGTAAAGGCAGATGTGTCTTTAGTAATCGGTATCACCATCATCGGTTTCATGACGTTGCACCAAGTGGGTCGTGCGGCGTTTGATACCGCCGAGGGCAACCTTCACATCAGCGACTGGGCCCGCCGTCGATCGCCTCAAAAGGTTCATGCTGACCGAGCTAAAAACGATGAGGGTGGCTTTTTGGGGTACCTAAAGGGCCTCAAGCGGGACTACACGATCCGTTTTGATGAGGGCTTCAAGCGTGCCACCTTTAAGCTAATCAAGGGTGTCCAGCTTACGCAGGCGTCGATGCTTGACCAAGCCGACCACCCATACGCCAATAATCGTTGCGAGCCAGGTGATGGCCCTATTCCTACGGAGTGTCGCTCGGCGGCTTGCGGAACTTGTTGGGTCGGTATCCTGGGTGGCAATGATCACCTTTCGGAAGTCAACCCGCTTGAACGCAGGCGCATCGCTCGCTTTGGCTATATCGAAACTGACGAACCTCGGCCGCTGATCCGCCTGGCATGTAAAGCGCAAGCGACCGGGAACGTGACGGTCGTGATACCAACTTGGAACGCGGTGGCTGGCAAGTATCTCGAGGGAAAGCGCATTGCCATCGGGGGACACTCTTCGTCGGAGAACGAAGAAAGCGTCGCCAAACCGCGGCGGCACTGAGAACAGTCCGTTCTGGCAGGTTTGTAATTGCTGGGTGGTGCTGTGCTCACTAAGATTCCGTGCGCAGCGTCACGAGGGTGCTTCGTCATTTAACCATTGGCAGGCGCAAGAACTGTGTCTTTATGATTGTCCACGGTTTCTAGCGGAGGGTGGCCCGCTAAACTCTCCGCTAACTGGGCTCGGCAGGAGCTCGGTGCTGCCCTGCAGCGAGGGCCCGGTGTGTGTGGACAACGCGCTGCAACGTGGTTAACCAGGAAAGCCCGGCGAGTATCCACATGCCAGCGCCTAGTTTATTGAAGAACAAAGCGAGAAGCAGCAATACAATACGCTCGCCACGCTCCGCAAAACCTACCTTGCAGTCCACCACCGTATTTTCTGCCCGGGCCCTTGTGTAGGAAACCATTAGTGAGCCGGCCAGGGCCACCAACGTGAGAATGACATACAGTGGCTGCTCTGTGCGATAAAAGTAGAGTACGACGCCGATGTAGATTAGAGCATCCGCGATGCGGTCAGTTACCGAGTCGAGTACTGCTCCAAACGGTGAATTCTGTCCGATAGCTCGGGCTACCGCACCGTCGATGACATCGAAAAACCCACTCGCTATGATCCAGAAACCAGCCACTATCAGCCGGCCTTGTGCCAAGTTATAGGTGGCCAACAAGGTCGGGAACAAAGAAGTGATCGTGAGTACGTTTGGGGAGATCCGCAGCGTCACCGCTACCTTGGTGACAGTTGCTTTCAAGCTTAATACCGCACGTGTGATGAGCTGGCTGATCATTCCCGAGTCTCCATGAGTCTCGGAGTCTTGCGCGCGAAAGTAGCGACTGCAAGTCGGTTACGGTAAAAGGGGTGACTATGGTTGCCAAGAACGACAGCATCGGAGACAAGTTGTCCGATCCAGAGAAGAATGTCCAGGCACCTCCCGTTCTGGTTCTGAATGCGGCCGCTGCGCGGGGGAAGGCAGGACGCACTTGGCGCCGGGTACGCGATGAACTTCGCTCATGGAGAGCGACGCCAACTGTTATCGAGACTGAGTACTCCGGACACGGTACCGAGATTGCTCGGTCCGCAGCTGCTGCCGGATCGGGCCTAGTAATTGCCGCAGGCGGTGATGGCACGGCCAATGAAGTTGTCCAGGGCCTCATGGAGGTTGAGGCGAGGACAGCCAGCACTGCTTTCGCGTACCTTCCGTTGGGTACTGGGTGTGACCTGGCGCGTGGATTGGGCCTTCCTCTTAATCCAGCCAAGATCCTCCATGGCTTAAGGAATGGGCGTGATATTTGGATCGATGTCGGTGTTGCGGACATTAGCGCCGGAGGAGACAAAGTGCGCCGTTATTTTCTTAACGGAGTCACGGTTGGCTTGGGACCTGCGGTGGCGCTTCGAGTCAACCGGAGCAAGTGGCTGCAAAGATTCGGTAAGCGTGCCTACACACTTGCTGCCCTTAGAGAAATCTTCAAGGCGCAACCGCACCAGGTTTCATGGCGCACTGACGATGGTGCCAGTGGGGATACGCGAATGCTTCAACTTTTTGTGAACAACGGTCCCTCTATTGGCGGTGGCATGCGACCAAGCCCGAATGCTTCGTTCAGCGACGGAGAACTTCACATCGTTATGATTGGGGCGCTCAGCCTGAAAACGACATTAGGCCAGTTTCTACGACTTCAGAGCCAACGTCGGTTTGACCATCCAGATATTCAGAGTTTGGTATGTCGATCGATCGAACTTGAGGGCCCCATTCTCGACGTGGAAACCGATGGGGAGATCGCTGGCGGTTTACCGGCTAAACTGTCGGTATATCCGGCAAGCCTCCTTGTTCGGATGCCGATTTAAGTTACAGCCTCATTGGGTATTGAGAGACTTTCAAGTAGCTTAAACTCATGCATTGGCTCGGTTCGGTGTGTATCCTTACGTAGTTGCGTGGGACCCAAGGCAATCATTTTCCCATGGTTTGTTTGACCTAGGCCCGATCGGGTGTCCCTGACTTTCGCAGGGGAAAAAGGAAAGTAGTTGCGCTGCTGATATGCCCAATCGCTATGACGTTTATGGAGGAAATTCATGAAGACTGTGCGGATGCTGCGCACGGGCTCCCACCCTGTGTTGGACGGTTTATTTGACCCCGTGCGTCAACGTTTCGCGGATTCGCCGCAGTATCAGTTACTCAGCGATGATAGCAACGAACCGGCCGACGTAATCTTGGCGTTCATGTCTGATGGTGATGACATTGATCAGCTTGGCATTCAGCGTCGTACTTATCAGGACTTCGTTGGCATATTCTTCATCGCGGATGCCGTAGAGAATGACGCTCAGAGAGTCGTTCGTTCGTACGAGATCGGCTTGCGCTGTATGGCGAACCTTGCGGGTTATACGGAAGTCACCGGCGATGGTCCACAAGATTACAACATGACGCTGATCACTCCAGAACGTGGGCATGAGGTTCTCAATGGTTCTGCCGATGCCGCGGATTGGCTGTTCAACCTTCTGCTGCAGCGCTCCGACGTTACCTATATCGATGAGAACATCGTGCACACGGATCTGTCCGAGGAGTTGTGCAAAGGAACGAATGTGACTCGAGAGATGCAAGATATGGCACGCCGCCTCGATGATCTTGATCTGGTGCCTTCAGCGGTTGTTCTTGACGGTTTATCGGATCGTGCTCGCCGTCGCTTTTTCAAAGTGCTGGGGCAAAAGCAAGTTAGCTACGGCAACATGAGCGCGCGGCACGATGCTGACGTCTTCTGGATGTCAGGCCGAGGTGTGAACAAGGCAAAACTTGATGTCATCGGAAAGGACATCCTCCTGGTCAGTAAATTTGATCCGGATGCCCGAGAAATTCACATTACAGTACCTGTGGGATTTGAAGATTCGCGGGTTTCGATCGACTCGAGTATCCACGCTACGATTTACCGGGAATTTCCTGAGATCGGAGCGATGATCCACATCCATTGGTTCGTAGATGGGATTGTGTACACTGATGAACATTATCCTTGCGGTACGATCGAACTCTGTGAGTCCACGCTTGATGGCCTTAAGCAAACCGATGACCCGCGGCGTACGATCCTCGGTCTGGCCAACCACGGAATTATCGTTACTGGCGCCGACCTGGAAGACTGCTGGACGCAGATTGAAGCCAAGCTGCCGGCGCTCGAGCCAGCAGGATCCTGAGTGGCAAGGGCTTTGTTAGGCGCCGGCCTTGTCTCGAGAGTGAACCGTGAGTTCTGTTTCTGAGTTTCCACAAACATTGCCTGACATCCTGGCTCGTGCCTCGGAGACTTGTGGGAATCGTGGGCTGATCTTCGTCGACGAAGACGAGCAGCGCTTTACCTGGACAGAAATCGATGCGCAAGCGCAGCGGTTGGCGGCAGGGTTCCAGAACCTCGAGGGTGAGCCAGGGGACCGTGTGACGATTGTTTGCCAGGGCCTACGACCCTTAGTGACGTCGTTCTTCGGCGCTGTACTGGCAGGGTTGCACCCGTCGATCTTGCCGACTCCTATTAGCCGGAACCGATTGCAAGGCTACCTGCAGCACGTCGTTTCCATAGTACGTGTGGCTGAACCAAAATTCGTTGTCGTTGATGAAGAAGTCGACTTGGTTGGAGAGCCGTTGGTGAAAGAAGCCAACCTTGAGAACAAGGCACTCGTCATCCGCCACGATGAGCTGATCGGTAGCTTGAGCCGTTTCGATCCGCACGAGGCCACGCCCGATGAGATCGCCGTTATCCAATTTACATCCGGGTCAACGAGTTCGCCACGTGGCGTCGTGTTGCCGCACCGTGGCGTTGCTGCCAACGTCCAAGCGATAGTCGAACGTCTCGAGGTGGCACCCCATGACGTTGGTGGCGGATGGTTGCCGATGTATCACGATATGGGTCTGATTGGGAACTTACTGGGCGCGGCAGCCCGTTCTATCGACCTGGTGCTCACGACGCCGTTCAATTTTATGCGCCGACCACGCCGATGGCTCGACGTGATGGAACGTCACAACGTCTCGATAACTGCTGGCCCTAACGTGAGTTACCGACATCTGCTGGAGCGTGGTGACATTCCTGGACGTGATCTAGGGAGATGGCGGGTCGCGATTGTTGGCGCCGAACCCGTAGATCCCGATCTGCTTACTGCGTTCACAGAAGCGTTTAAGCCGGCAGGGTTTCCGAAGACTGGTTTCATGCCCGCGTACGGCCTTGCCGAAGTTGGTCTAATGGCTACCGGAGTTCGAGCTCAGGAAGAATATGAGATCGTAGAGGTCGACCGGGCGGTTCTTGAGAAGGAGGGCATCGCCCGTCCAGTTAATGAAGCCTCCAACTGCGCGCGCATCGTTAGTTGTGGTGCGCCGGTTCGCGAAACATCGGTGCGCATCGTCGATGATCATGGCAAGCCAGTTCCGGATAATTGTATTGGAGAAATCTCGATCGCGGGGTCATCGGTCATGCGTGGGTACTTCAACGACCCTTTGGCCACAGCGGATACGCTCCACGGGAAATGGTTAATGACTGGTGACCTCGGTTACATGAAGGATCAACAGCTTTTCGTCACAGGACGGAAAAAAGAACTTATTATCTTGGGTGGGCGAAACTATTACCCGCAGGACATCGAGAGGGTGGTGCATGGCCTCGAGTTGGTACGCCCGGGAAATGTCGTTGCCTTCGGGACCAGGAACGGCCATGATGAAGGTATTGTTATTGTGGCAGCGCCACGCGACCCTAAAAATAGTGAAAGCATCGGTGTGCGGGTGCGGGCCGTGGTTTCCGAGAGCCTCAACCTTCCAGTACTTGATGTTGTTTTGCTGGAAAGCGGCCGGATTCCTCGAACCACGAGTGGGAAATTATGTCGAGGCCGTTGTCGAGACCTCTACGAAGAAGGGAAATTAGCGTGAGTTCGATTGAGATGGTTGAGGATATAAAGCGCCTTATTATCGAACTCAAGCCGGAAGTTGCTGGGAAGGTCAACGATGAAGCTCGTTTACAAAGTGAGATTGGTCTCACATCGGTTGAGATCATTGACCTCGTGATAGCTGCTGAGGATGAATTCGAAATCGAGATCCCTGATGATGATACCGGCGAACTCATGGACGCTACCGTTCTTGACTTAGCGCTCAGAGTAAAGTCCCTGATCAGCGTCTAGACGGGTCGGGTGTTATTCTCCTGTGATCACTGATCTTGGGTCGGCGCATGGACTGCATTGCCATCATTCCAGCGCGGTTTGCTTCTGCCAGATTTCCTGGGAAATTGCTCGCCTCTTTGGCTGGTCGACCGCTTATCAAGCACGTTGTGGAAAGCGTGTCTCGAGTGGAGGGGATAGACGCCACCATCGTTGCAACTGATGACGAACGTATCGGCGAGGCGGCCCGAGAATCTGGGGCCGACGTGGTACTGTCCGCTGGTGAATTCGCCTCGGGGACCGACCGGGTTGCCGACGCCGCGTCGCGATACTCTGCCGACATCATCGTCAACGTGCAAGGTGACGAGCTGCTGCTCGATCCCGCTGCGGTAGCCGGGGCGCTCGACCGTTTTCGGGGCTCTGCAACCGAGCTTGGCACCCTCCGCGCTCCGCTCAAGGAACGCCGAGATTTCTGGGATCCTAATGCGGTGAAGGTCGTGATCAACGACAACGAACAAGCGCTGTATTTCAGTCGCGCTGCGGTGCCTTTTCCACGTACTGAGTGGGAGGCGTCAGTCGATATGTCCACCGGTGAGTCTAATGCGGCGTGGACGCCCAAGGTTGTTGATCAAACAAGTACATCCGGGGCATGGTTGCACTTGGGTGTTTACTTTTATCTTTCCGATGCCCTTCGAAGATGGACTGCGCTGCCCCCGTCACGTTTGGAAAAAGCGGAAGGCCTTGAGCAGTTGCGGGTGCTCGAGGCTGGAGAAACGATCCAGACATACCTTGTCAATGAGGGAACCCCAGGGGTGAATACGCCCGGTGACCTTGAAAGGGTGCGTGCCCTGTTGCGGGAGCATGCCTGATACCTTTAGAAGAACTAACAAATCAGGAGATCGAGTAGAGGAATGTCGACCAAGTACATCTTCGTAACCGGCGGTGTAGTTTCGTCGTTAGGCAAGGGGCTTGCTTCGGCGGCGATCGGGCGGCTCATGGAAGCTCATGGGTACACCGTTAACTTGTTGAAGTTGGATCCTTATATCAACGTCGACCCGGGAACAATGAGCCCTTTTCAGCACGGGGAAGTGTTTGTCACCGATGACGGGGCCGAAACTGACCTTGACCTTGGACACTACGAGCGCTTCACCAACGCGAGAATGGCCAAAGTTAACAATTACACATCGGGGCAGATCTATGAGTCTGTTATTCAGAAGGAACGCCAGGGCGTTTATCTCGGCAAGACAGTCCAAGTAATTCCTCACATTACTAATGAAATCAAGGAGTGCATCACGGCGCTCGCGTCGACTGCCGATATTGTTATTAGCGAGATTGGTGGCACGATCGGTGACATCGAGAGTCTCCCGTTTCTCGAGGCGATCCGTCAGCTTGGACAACACGTCGGTCGTGGCAACTCGATGTTCATTCACCTAACTCTGGTGCCATACATCGCGGCGGCAAAAGAGCTTAAGACCAAGCCGACTCAGCGCAGTGTTAAAGAGCTACGGTCAATCGGTATCCAGCCTGATGTCTTGCTGTGCCGCACTGACCGTTTCCTGCCGGCGGGAATCAAGGAGAAAATTGCCTTGTTTACCAACGTCGATCCGGGAGCGGTGATCACAGCAAAAGATGTCGATTGTATCTATGATGTACCGCTCGTGTTCCAGGAAGAGGGTCTCGACAGCATCATCTGCGAGTCGCTTGGGCTGGAAACCGATATTCCTGACCTGGCCGAATGGGTGCACGTGGTCAGGACTTATAAAGATCCCTCGGCTCGTGTCCGGATCGCGGTTGTTGGGAAGTATGTTGAGTTCGAGGAATCGTACAAAAGCCTCACCGAAGCACTCGTCCACGGAGGGTTGGCAAACGACCTCGGCGTCGATATTAAGTGGATTGAGGCAGAACGTCTTGAGCAAGAAAAAGATGCGGCCGAACTCCTTGCTGATGTCGGAGGTGTGTTGGTTCCTGGAGGTTTTGGCGATCGTGGGGTACGCGGCATGATGGAAGCAATTCGTTACGCGCGTATGCATAATGTCCCCTACTTCGGTATCTGCCTTGGTTTTCAAACTGCAGCCATGGAATTTGCTGAAAACGTTGCGGGGCTTGAGGATTCGGCCGACAGTAGCGAGTTTGATTTCAAAGGCCCGGGGCCCGGGTCTGACAAAGTAATCTACAAGCTACGAGATCTTCTTGGTGTTGAAGATCTTGGCGGTACGATGAGACTCGGTGCTTACGAATGTGAACTGGTCTCCGTATCACGGGCCGCCGAAGCGTACGGGTCGGAGATGATCTCGGAACGCCACCGTCACCGCTACGAGTTCAATCGTGCCTTCGAGTCGCCTTTGGTTGACGCCGGTCTCGTACTTAGTGGCAAGACTGCAGATGGGAAGTTCGTGGAAATTCTTGAGCTTCCCGAACATCCGTGGTTTGTCGCCTGTCAGTTTCACCCCGAGTTTAAGTCAAGGCCGCAGGAGCCGCATCCGCTGTTTGCGGCTTTTGTCCGTGCCGCACAGGATCACGCTAACAGTGGTTCCAGTCGCATCGTGGCGCGCGCAGAAAATGCTACAGAAGAAGTTAGAGCCGAGACGGCCTAAGATATCGCGGTAGTTTGACGCGACCGGAGCGCGCACATGACAAACACGGTGAAAATCGGTGAAACGGTCGAATTCGGTGCGGGGACGCTTGGGCTGATTGCCGGGCCGTGTGTCATTGAGAGTCGGGACCAGTGTCTACGTGTGGCGGTTGAAGCTGCCAATATCACACGTGAACTTGGCCTGCCCTTTGTTTTTAAAGCGTCGTTCGATAAGGCTAACCGTACCTCGATTGACTCTTACCGTGGGCCTGGCCTAGAAGCTGGCCTGGAGATCCTGGCAGAGGTGCGTGACACAGTTCGGGTTCCTGTCACTACGGACATTCACGCTGTTGAGCAGGTAGAGGCGGTTGCTAACACGGTTGACATGATCCAGATTCCGGCTTTCTTGAGTCGGCAGACGGATCTTCTTTTGGCTGCAGCTGAGAGTGGTCGGCCAGTTAACGTAAAGAAAGGCCAGTTTCTCGCCCCTACAGACATGAAACACGTTATCGCGAAACTGGAAGGGGCAGGGGCCTCCGGGATTATGCTTACCGAGCGTGGAACTTCATTCGGCTACAATAATTTGGTGGTTGATTTTAAGGGAGTTTGTCGCTTGGCAGACTTCGGCCATCCGGTGATATTTGACGTCACTCATAGCCTTCAACTCCCAGGGGCGGGTAAAGGGCAGACTGCTGGAGAAAGGAGATTCGCTGAACCGCTTGCTTGTGCGGCGGCTGCGATAGGTGTCGACGCCTTGTTTATTGAAGTCCACGATGATCCTCCTGCGGCGCTGAGCGATTCCTCGACCCAACTGCCGATTGAGACATTGCAGCGTTTGCTCGAAGAAACTCTCCGGGTACATTCCTCAGCGAACAAGCCTGTGGTGGACCAAGGAATGGAATCGTGAATAGAGGGTCTTCTGGACAGAACGTTCGCGGCGACACTGAATCGTCACAGCAGCGGCAGCGTTCGCTTGATTTAGCGCGGGAAGTTTTTCGCATCGAGGCGAACGCGCTCGGCCAATTGGCTGAGCGTTTTGATGAGGTGCCGTTCGACAAAGCACTGGATATCCTGCTTGGTTGCGCTGGACGCATAGTTGTCTCTGGAATGGGCAAATCCGGCATCATTGCACGTAAGTTGGCAGGAACTCTTGCGTCAACAGGGAGTCCGGCACTTTTCCTTCATCCTGCTGAGGCCGGACATGGTGACCTTGGTTTGCTATGCGAAGGTGACGTCCTGGTGGCGATCAGCCAGAGTGGAGACACCCAAGAGGTCGTCGCGATGTTGCCGGCGATCAAACGCTTAGGGGTGCCCCTAATCGTTATCGTTGGTGAGACCGAATCAACTATGGCACGCGAAGCCGATATCGTTCTTGACGCGGGTGTTGAAAAGGAGGCCGGTCCGCTTGGGATGATTCCCACTGCCAGCACGACGGCGGCCCTAGCAGTTGGTGATGCCTTAGCGATGGCTCTGCTTGAGGAACGTGGGTTCAGTGCCGATGATCTTGCTGCCCATCATCCTCGCGGCAACCTCGGCCGTCAGCTTTTACGGGTCCACCATGTCATGCACACGGCGGCTGGGATGCCCAGTGTCACTCTTGGGGCACGCATGGTAGATGTCTTGGCTGAAATGAGCACTAAGGAACTCGGAATGACGACGGTGGCTGATTCCGACGGACGGTTGGTTGGGGTGATTACCGATGGAGATGTGCGACGCTTTCTTGAATCAAAGGGGGAGTCGGCACTGCAGAGCACTGCGGAAGAGTTGATGACATCCGACCCTGTGTGTACGCGCGTCGACGCTTTGGCGACTGAAGCCCTGAGGTTAATGGAGGAGAGGCATATTACGTCGTTGCCAGTAATTAATGACGAGCAGCGTCCCGAGGGTGTTGTTCACCTGCATGACCTCTGGCGCACTGAGATGATCTGATGGCGATGTTGGACCGTGAGAGTTACGAAAGGCGATTGCGGGACGTTCGGATTTTGGTGCTTGATGTCGATGGCGTGTTAACTAGTGGCGAAATCATTTTCATCGACGATGATCGCGAGGCCAAGATGTTCTGCGTGAAAGATGGTTCGGCGATGTTTATAGCCGACTTGATCGATTTAAAGATTGCCATCATCACTGCAAGGACCTCGAAGGTGGTCGAACGACGGTTTGCCGAGTTACCAGTCAACTATCTGAGGCAAGGAGTAAAAAACAAAGTCAGCGCCTGTCTTGACATCCAGCGTCAAGAAGGCATCGCTGACCACGAGATTGCCTACATTGGTGACGATCTTATTGATTTGCCTATGCTCGAGCATGCTGGCCTCGGCATCACGGTGCCGGATGGCCACGCTAAACTTATCGAAGTTGCCGACTGGGTTACTTTGACTCCTGGAGGCCGTGGCGCCGCGCGTGAGGTGGTTGACGATATCGTTACGGCTCGGGGGCTCTGGGATGACGTGCTCGATGACTACCGGAGTCGCCAGTGCCTGCCTGCGGGACAGGTTGAGAACGAGGTGGGATGAGCGGAATCTTTAAGATGTTGTTGTACCTAGCAATGGCTATCGTTTTGGTTGCTATCGCTTATCTCAATAGCGACCAGCGGGTCAACGTGACCTATTTCCCCAACAGCACGGTCAAAGATGTGCCGGTCTTTTTGGTAATTCTTGGCTCGGTATTCATCGGTGTTCTTGTTGCGGGTTTTATAGCGGTGTTTGAACACCTTAAACACACCATGCACGAGCGTGAGTCTCAGCGCCGAATCGATGCTTTGGAATCAACGATTCGTGAGTTTGGCGGCCTACCAAATGACATTGACCACGGGGAATTGTCAGATGCCGACTGGGTTGAGGAGTAGGAGATGCAGGGTTGGTCCCTGACGCTTGGAGTTGCTGCAGCCCTGGTTATGCTCGGTGTTCTGTTAGGACGTGCCTTGACGCTGGCACGTGCTCGCCGTGTTGAGGGCTCGCAATACGGAGAACATCCTCATTATCTTCTAGGCCTGAATTATCTAATCCTGAATCAGCCTGATCTGGCACTGGTTGAGCTCAGCAAAGCCGTACGTGGGGAAACCGACGCGGTGGAGGCATATTTGGCCCTCGGCAACCTTTTCCGCGAAAAAGGCCAAATTGAGCGCGCCATCGATATTCACAAGAGCCTGCTGCATCGCCCAGGACTTTCAGACCTCGGTCGCACGCAAGCATTATTTTCGCTCGCACTTGATTTCAAGAGCGCCGGCCTCATGGATCGGTCTGAGCGAACCCTCCAAGATGTCGTTAACCGTGACCCCGACAATCTCAGTGGCTGGCTGTGTCTGCGGCGTGTTTACGAGGAAATGGGACGTTGGGAGGAGGCTGGTGAGACCCAATCGCGCATCGACAAGTTGGCGGGATCGACCGATGAGAGACTCCTTGCTTCGTTATGGACTGAGCGTGGCAACGCGGCACAAAAGAATGGTGATTCCCAAACTGCGTTGAGTTGCTACGAGACCGCACTGGAACTTGATCCGGGTTACGCACCAGCACATCTTGGGGTCGGCGATAGCCAAGACAATCGTGGTGACCTGCCACGTGCCTTACAACACTGGGAGATGGCGCTCGGCAATGGCACTGCCTGGGCCATGCAGGCGCTTGAACGTATTGCTCGTGTGTCCAGCGGACTCGATGGTGGGACTCGGGTCGAAGGAGCTTGTGCAAAGGTTTTGGATCGCCACCCCCACTCCTGGCGTGTGCAGCTTGTTTTAGGGCGCCTGCATCGAGAACGCGGCGACCTTGAGGCGGCACGGGAAGCACTTACACGAGCGCTGACCGAGAAACCTGGATCGATCACCGTACAGCGAGAGTTGTGGCAGGTGTTGGATGAGCAAGGCGACGATGGCAATGCTGTGGGGGATTTATTTGCTGGGGTGATACGCGAGGCTCGTCTCGTTGATCCGTACGTTTGTCTGAAGTGCGGTTTCAAAGCGAGCCAGCCGTTTGCTCGCTGTCCGCATTGCCATGACTGGAACACTGTTGCGGACGAGCAGAGCTGAGAACGTTCATGTATGAGGTTCGCGTCGAAGCTAAGTTTGAGGCTGGGCACAAACGTGGTCCTGATGGTGAGATAGATTCACTTCATCATCACGCCTGGAAGGTTGCTGCCTATGCTCGCTCGCACGATTTAGATCACATCGGCTTGGTTATAGATTTTCGAGTTCTGCGGGCTATCGTCGACGAAGTTTTAGGGACGCTTGATCAACGAGTACTCGAAGATGTTGACGGGTTTAGCGAATCCGGCCCAACTGTGCCGGCGGTGGCCGCGTGGATCTTTGAACGGCTTGATGAGCGTATGCGCACCATTACTGGCGGTGAAAATGGCACCGAAGCTGACAGGACGCACGACTTTTGGCTTGCCGCGGTGGAGGTCGAGGCTGATCCTGGAATTCGTTTTGAGTATCGTCCCGATTGAGTTCTAAGTTGAACGGAGCCGATTCCCTGCCATCCATTCTGCCAGATCTATCTGAAGCTGCTCGCAGACGATCTGGGTAGCTTCATGGGCAGCTTGCCGAGTGTCGCTATTATCAATGACGTAGTCTGCTAGTGCTGATTTCTCAGCTTGCACCATTTGCGTTGCCATACGATCGTGGGCTTCGTTAGTGCTGAGACCACGCTCTAGGAGGCGCTTGAGGCGAATATCTTCCACTGCGGTGACTACGACTATCCGTTGATATCGATCCACAGAACCAGTCTCGTACAATAACGCGGCCTCAGTGACAACAATGCCGGGGCCAGAGACCCGCGCGATTTGGTCGACCTGATGTTGTTCCTTGGTGCGAATGGCGGGATGGATAATCGCCTCGAGCTTCACCCGATTGTCGTCGTCACTGAACACACGGGCGCCAAGAAGACTTCTGTCGATAGTTCCATCTTCCTGCAAGACGCTAGGCCCGAATACGTCGACAACGCGATCGTATGTTGTCTCGTTGGGCTCCAAACACTGATGCCCTAGGATGTCAGCGTCTAGTACATGGCAGCCGAAGCTTGCCATCCATCTAGCCACGGTCGACTTTCCGACAGCGATGTTACCCGTTAGGCCGACGCGGAGAATGGTAGGCCTCACGTTCTCGTTCGCTCTGATCAACCGCCTGAAGTTGCCCGCAGCCGCGCGGCTTCAAGCGTATTAGACATCAGCATGCCGATGGTGAGAGGCCCAACGCCGCCCGGAACAGGGGTCAACGCACCGGCAATCTCCTGAACCTCAGGATGCACGTCGCCGACGACGATGTATC
Source organism: uncultured Acidobacteriota bacterium (assembly GCA_964455175.1). Lineage (GTDB taxonomy): Bacteria > Acidobacteriota > UBA890 > UBA890 > UBA890 > UBA890. The sequence goes on from CAYVUW010000008.1 coordinate 56,226, forward strand.
CACGCTGATTGAACTTCTCCCAATCAGAATGTTCACCGAAGATTTCCTCGGCCCGGTCTCGCTCGGCGACACGGTTGATGCCAACGTCGATTACCGTCGCACCGGACTTAACAAAGTCCTTAGTAACCATCGCGTCGCGACCAATGGCGACAACGAGTATGTCGGCGCTCCGGCAAACAGCCTGCAAGTCGCGGGTACGGGAATGACAGACCGTGACCGTCGCATTCCGGTGCGTCAACAGTGTAGCCATTGGTTTGCCGACAATCTCACTGCGCCCGATGATCACCGCGTTTGCCCCTTCGATTTCGATGCTTCTACGGTCGAGCATCTGCATGATGCCCCCGGGGGTTGCTGGCACGAAACGCGGCCTACCTTGTACTAATAAACCGACGTTGTGCGGGTGCAGTCCATCGACATCTTTGCGGGGATCGATGTTGTCGAGGACCGTGTCGGTATCGACACCGATCGGCAGCGGCAACTGTACTAGGATGCCATCGACTCCTTCATTGGTGTTGAGCTCGTCGATGCAACCGATTACGTCTTTGGTCGATACGTTCTCGGGCAATCCAATGGTCTCGGAGTCGATACCAAGTTCCTCGCAAGTTCGCGTCTTTGTGCGAACGTAAATCGCCGAGGCGGGATCGTCTCCTATTAGTATCGCTGTGAGCTTTGGTGCCCGGTGACCGGCTCTGGCCAATTCAGCGAGACCCTTTCCGACATCTTTTAGGATTGCCTCTTGAACGGGTTTACCGAGTAACTTAAGGGCGCTAATCGTTAACTCTCCCAGTCGATCTGATCGACTATGCCTACGATCGCGGCGTTAGCCGGTGCAAGCTTTTGGCCCATAGCGATGCTGCTCGACCGACCTTCAATGACGACCAATACGGTCTCACCAGCACCTGAACCGACGCTGTCGACAGCGACGATAGCTTCCCCGTCGACGTTGCCCTCTGGCGACACAGGCTGTACCAGAAGCAACGCCTTGCCTTCGTACTTGGGTTCCTTCTGCGTAGCCACAAGGTTTCCGATTACTCGCCCTAGGAACATTTCAGCACGCTGCCTAGAGTAAATTGACCTGGTCGACGATACCGACGATTGTGGCATCTGTCGGGACGTGATCAGGAATGAAAGCAAATGAAGCTTCTCGGCCGGTGACATAAAAGATTCTTTCGCCAGCCCCGGCGCCGACGGCGTCGATAGCCACGAGAGGCGTACCAGTATCCTGGCCCTCAATGGTTAAAGGCTGGACGAGCAGTAGCTTACGACCGTTCAGCGACTCGTCCTTCTGAGTACAAACAACACGACCGATTACACGGGCCAAGTCCATCAGTCGTCCACGTCAGCCGAATCGACGATACCTACGATCGAGGCGTCCACCGGGCGTTCATTCATGCCCTCGGCCATTCGAGCCGAGGACCCGCGGACCACGATCACCGTTTCTTTGTAGCCTGCGTTCACGGTGTCAATTGCGACAACGTAGCCACCCTTGTCGTTACCATCCAGGTCAACAGGAGCTACCAGTAGTAGCTTATAACCTTCGAGCTTAGGGTCCTTGCGTGTAGCAACGACAGTGCCTGCAACACGGGCTAGAAACACGAGGCCGGGGGGTTATTCGCTCTTGCCAATGGGAAGCGCGTCTTCAAGGCTACCGTGGGGACGCGGTATCACGTGCACTGACACGAGCTCCCCGACACGACGCGCCGCCGCAGCGCCTGCATCTGTAGCCGACTTCACAGCCGCGACATCGCCGCGTACGATCGCGGTAACCAAGCCGCCACCGACCTTTTCATAGCCGATGAACGTCACCTTGGCTGCCTTGACCATGGCGTCCGCGGCTTCGACCATTCCCACCAATCCCTTGGTCTCGACCATTCCAAGGGCTTCCCCATAATCACCCATCTATTGTCCTCCTTAAGAGTGTCGGATTTCTTATTATCGCCGCTATTCTATCAGGGAATGCGCAACGCCACCGCTAGGGGGCTCTGTGCTTGTCACCGCAGGGTCCGAACTGCATCTTTTACGAGTGCAATCAATTCATCTTTCGTTAGCGTAATCGTTTCTTGGCTGATGTCCACCGGGTAACAAGCCGGGGGGACCGGACGACCACCGGCTTTCTCTCGGAGAGCTGAGAGTTGCTCGACTTCTTCAAGGCTGAAAGCCTTGGGGCCGCCCAGTAGTTCTGCAACCAAGCTTATCTGTGCAAAGTGTTCCAGTTGGTACATTCGCTCTTCGGCCTGTTCCAGGCTAGTGCCTGCCGTCAAAGCACCGTGATTGCCTAACAAAAGAGCATCGTAGTTTTTGATCGGGTCGATGACGGACTCGGCAAGTTCGTCGGTGGAAGGAGTTCCATACCGAGCAATAGGGATACAGCCAAGTGTCGTGACAATCTCGGCCAGGACGGCTGCCGGGAGATTGCGGCCTGCTACGGCGTACCCAGTGGCAGCCGTGGGATGAGCGTGAACGATTGCTTGGATGTCTTCACGCTCGCGATAGATTGTTAAGTGCATGGGCATTTCTGACGATGGACTACCGCCATCCTCGGCCTTGCCGCCAAGGTCAGTGACCACAAGGTCGCCCTCTCGCATAAATCCCTTGTTTAATCCACTGGGGGTCGCCAGGATACGATCGCCATCCAGGCGGATGCTCATGTTCCCCTCTATCGATGCGAGGATATGGCGTTCGTAAAGGCGACGGCCCGTCGTAACAATGGCTTCGCGGGCCTCTTGTTCGCCCAGCATTCGGTGGCTCCTTCCGGCGAGGCAAATTCGTTGATTGCCGTGGCTCGAAAGCGCGGCGGCGACTGGAGAATCGCGCGGAGTGTAGCAGGCTGAGACGATCCACGGTATCGTCGCGAGCAATCCTTGCACATTTTGGTCTTCGTATCTTCCTTCCTTCACCGAACGACCGTGTTTGCATGTCTCGCCGGATCCAGATCACGATCGGCGGAGGGTTCGCCCTGCTCCTGCTATGGCTGTTTCTGCGCGAGTCCGACGCCGGCAACGTTTTTGCCGAAATTAAACGGGCGGACTATCGCTGGGTACTGGCGGCTACCACGCTGACCGTGCTGGCTGTTGTGCACCGAGCGTGGCGTTGGCATTACTTGTTGTTGCCGATCAAGTCCATCTCGCTGTCGCCGCTGACAGCGGCCGTGTTTATGGGCTGGACGTTCAACACGGTCCTGCCGGGTCGTTTAGGGGAGATCGCGCGCGCGGTTTTGCTCGGTCGTCGGGAGGGCATTAGTAAGACGGCTGCGTTCGGTACCATTGTGCTCGAGCGGCTGTTTGACCTGCTGTGTGTCTTGTTGATCTTGGTGGCTTACTTACTTTTTTTCCCTCTGCCCTCGGGGATCGTGGAAGATGGCACGGCGATCATTTCGGGGATGCGAATGAGTGGCTTGATAGGGCTGGGAGGATTAGTAGCCGCGATGAGTTTCTTGGTTAGTTCCCAACTGATGCCAAGGCGAATGGATGCGTTCCTGGCGAGAATCGCTGATTGGGCACCAGGCAATACCGGGGATCGGCTGCTGTCTGTCGCGCGCAGCTTCCTGACTGGCTTCGCTGGTATAAAGGATCCTAAACTTATCTTAACGATCGTCGCACACTCGCTTTTGATTTGGATCAACGTTCTAGTGACGTTCTACATGCTGTTTTTCGCCTTTGACATCGACCTGCCCTACTACGCTGTGATGCCGCTTGTCGTAGCGGTGGTGATTGGCGTGATGGTCCCAACGCCGGCGGCGGTTGGTGGATTCCACGCAGCCGCGCTGGTTGCATTGGGGACACTTTGGGGCGTTCCTAACGAACAGGCTGTTAGTTATGCGATCGTTTGCCACGCGATGGCCTTTGGTCCAATCACCGTCATCGGAATTGCTTTGCTGGGTCGCGAGGGCTTGTCGATGCGTCGATTCGAAGGACTCGAGTAGCTCTCTTAATTGAGTCCGGAAGAGTGCCCCCCGTTTTCTGGACTTTCCCAATGGCCTGCTCAGGCAACTAACGAGTCTCTATAATGTGTCCATGAGATGCCCTTTTTGTGGTCACGCGAAAGACAAGGTTGTGGACTCCCGCGAGAGCCGTGAAGGACAAGTGATCCGTCGGCGGCGTGAGTGCTTGAGCGATGAATGTACACGGCGTTTCACGACCTACGAACGGGTCGAAGACGCCCCGATTATGGTCATCAAGAAGGACGGTCGGCGTGAGCGTTTCGATCGAAAGAAACTTCTCGACGGCCTTTTGAAGGCTTGCGAGAAAAGAGCAGTTCCGTTACAGCAGCTTGAGGCGATTTGTGATGAAGTCGAAGGGATGGCACAGGATGGTCCGGATCGGGAAATTCCGAAGCAGGTGATTGGTGAATGCGTCATCGAGAGGCTTCGTGACCTGGACGACGTTGCTTATGTTCGTTTTGCCTCTGTCTACAAACAATTCAAAGACATTAACGAGTTCATGAGCGAACTCAAAGGCCTCCTCGATGAGTCGACAGAATGAAGTCTTTTCGCAGCTTCTGTCGCAGCCGCCCTTGCCGTGGCTCATTGCGGCGGCCAGGGAGCATGCCGAGCCGGTTCTACTCGTTGGTGGGGCTATCCGGGATGCCTTGCGGGGTTATCCCCATGCCGACCTCGATATTGCGGTAGCCGGTGACCTCGAGGAATTTGTTGATGCTTTCGGACGTTATTGTGGTCGCTGTCCAGTGGCTATTGGGGACCCATGGCGCGACACTCGACGTACGCGACTTGGCAATATCTCGGTTGATATTGGCAAGATAATGGGGACCGTGTCCGAAGATCTTGGTCAGCGAGATTTCACCATTAACGCAATGGCTCTACGTCTCGACCTTTCGGGGCCGATTGAACTTATAGACCCCTACGGTGGTAGCGCCGATCTTGCTGCAGGCGTCATTCGCATGATCTCTGAAGAGGCCCTGCGGGAAGATCCGCTACGGACACTAAGGGCAATTCGTTACGTTTCTACACTTGATGGTTTCAAAATCGAGAAGCCTACTGAGCCCACTATCAGTCGTTATGTAATGTCGATCGACGAAGTTGCTAATGAACGTATTCAGGCAGAGTGGGAGCGATTACTCGGTGGCCCGCATTGGGTCAGCGCGCTGCGGCTGGCTTTTGATTTAGGGTTGGGGGAGCGTACGTTTGGGGGGGTGGCGGATCTTGGGGGTGTATCGGCCTGGCGTGGGTTCGAAGCTACGGTCTCTGGCCTGCGGCCGCACGCTTGTAGACAGCTGAGACTGGCAGCGTTGCTCTGCGGACTTGGAGCGGCAAATTCCAGCATGGAGGAGCGGCTAATCGAGCGACGTTGGCCTGTCGCCTTGACGCGACGGTCGACCCGTATCGGTTCTTGGGCGATGGCGGCGTCCGGTGCCGACGACAACCAGATGGTTGGCTGGGCAATCGAGAACCATGAAATCGCATTTTTGGCGTCGTGCTTGATACATGCTCTGTCGGCTGACCACAAACAAAATGGTGCTGCTGCCTTGAAGCTTGAAACCTATGCGACACGAGCAGCAGAAACACCGTGGATCCGGGGAATGCACTTGGTTTCTTGGGGCATGGAAGAGGGCCCAATGTTAGGTGCGTTGCTCGAAGAAACAACCCGTGGCCAGGTAGAGCGCCGCTGGGACTCGTGCACGGAAGCTCATTCATGGGCCCGCGCTCAAGTGACAGACAACCTTTTAGAGATGGGGCACTGAAGTGGCGCGGTTGACTGTATCGGATCTCGGTGAGGTTGAACTGGTTGAGCAGATCCTGGACAAGCTTAGCGTTCCCAATAGCGATGTCCAGATTGGCCCTGGGGATGACGCTGCCGTTCTTGGGATCGGTGGTTCCGTCGTGCTCACGACTGACAGCCAACACGAAGGCATCCATTACTTTGCTGAATGGATTGCTCCCGAAGTTCTCGGACGTCGCGCGATCGCTGTTAATGCTTCCGACCTTGGCGCCATGGGGGCACGGCCACGAGGCTTTCTCGTGGCTCTCGCCCTGCCGATTAGTACCGAACTTGACTGGGTTATCTCCCTTGCAGAAGGTCTTCGGGAGGGCGCTGAAAGATTTGGGGCCTCAATTTTGGGAGGCGATGTGGCTGCGGTTGCAGATCGTGTTTCTATCAACGTTACAGCTTTGGGCGAAATTGAAAGGAATACGGAACCGGTTGAGCGTGGTGGTGCTGCAGAGGGAACCTGGTGCTTTGTTACCGGATGGCCAGGCCGATCTGGAGCGGCTAGGCAGATGTTTAAGACTGGTTATAAGCCATCGGCAGTTTTTGAAGCATGCATCGACGCATTTCTCGATCCTCGGCCTCCGGTTACATTTGGTGGTTGCGTAGCCTCCCAGGGACTGGTTGGGGCAATGATTGATATCAGCGATGGTCTCGCTGTCGATCTGGAGCGCATATGCTTGGCCTCGGGTGTTGGTGCCCGTCTCGATGCGGAAATGCTAATTGCGGACACAGTCTTGGTTGACGCGGCGGCTGAGTTGAACATCGACCCAATAAAACTGGTCCTCGGAGGTGGGGAGGATTATGAGCTGTTGTGCTCGGTGGCGGACGAAAAAGCGCAAACATTTCGTGCGCTGGCTGCAGAAGAGGGTGTCGAGGTTCGCGCCGTTGGTCGATTCGTCGCCGCAGACGAAGGGATCACGTTTGTCCGGGCTGGCCACGTAGAAACGATTTCGCGTGACGGTTGGGACCATTTTGCTTGATCGCCGCCAAGCCTAGAAGAAAATAACGTGCCCCTAAAATTTTCCGTTACTAACCGTGACCCATCAAGCGCCGCCCGCTGCGGTGTGCTCGATACACCGCACGGTACTCTGAAGACACCAGCGTTTATGCCGGTTGGTACCTACGGAGTTGTCAAAGGCCTTCGTTCGGAAGATCTCGAAGAACTTGGTGCCCAGATCGTGTTGAGCAATGCGTATCATCTTGCTGAGCGGCCTGGAGCAGCGGAAATTCAGGCACTCGGTGGGTTGCATCAGTTCATGGGTTGGAATGGTCCTATCTTGACGGACAGTGGGGGTTACCAGGTTTTTTCGTTGTCAGATCGTTGCCAGGTCGATGACGATGGCGTCACCTTTCAGTCGACGCTTGATGGCAGCAGCCGCCGTTTGACCCCGGAGTCCGTGGTTGAGATTCAGTCCCAGCTTGGCTCCGACATAGCCATGGTTCTCGATCAGTGTGTGGCTGGGTCATCCACCCGGGTGATCGCTGAGGCGGCAGTTCGACGCACTCAGGATTGGGCGGAGCGAAGCCGTAAAATCGCCACATGTTTACCTGGAGGTTTGTTCGGAATCGTACAGGGGAGTGTTTACCCTGACCTCCGTGTTGCTCACGCTGAGCAGCTTATTGAACTTGATTTTGATGGTTACGCTGTTGGAGGTTTGGCGGTTGGTGAGAAGAAGAATGTCACTTGGGCAATGCTAGGAGAATCAGCGGCTGTTTTGCCCGAGGATAAGCCACGCTATGTAATGGGGATGGGGACTCCAAACGACATTATCGAGGGGGTGGCACGAGGCGTTGACCTTTTCGATTGTGTGATACCGACACGCCACGCTCGTAACGGCATGGCGTTCACCAGCGAAGGGCGAATTTCGATTAAAAACCAGAAGTACGCTGCCGACGATGGGCCGCTTGATCCTGGCTGCAGCTGTCCCACTTGTCGACGTTATTCGCGTGCTTATTTGCGCCTATTGATGGTCCGCGGAGAAATGTCAGCAGGCATTATGTTGACCTGGCACAACCTATTTCACTACCTTGACACCATGAGAAGCATCCGGCACGCTATCGCTTCGGCGGGCTTCGCCGAATTTCGTCGCAACATCGCGGCTGGCAGGGCTAAATTGCCTGATTGAGCTAAATTTCGTGCTGCCGTTCCGGGTCTCCCCGGATTTCCAATCGCCGATTAACATCGGCGTCTCGAATGAGGTCGACAGAAGACGTGCGTGCGTTCTTAATGGTGGCGCAGGGGCAGAGTTCTTGGGGGAGCTTAGTGCCGCTCCTCATCATGCTGGGGATCTTTTATTTCTTGCTAATTGCACCTATGCGTAAGCGACAAAAGCAACAGGACCAGATGATCAAAGACCTTAAGACTGGCGATCATGTGCTCACGGTGGGTGGAATATATGGCACCATCGTAGGAATCAAGGACGACCGATTGACGCTTCGCATAGCGGACCAGGTCAAGGTCAACGTCGCTAAGTCGAGCATTTCCGGACTTGATACGTCGTCGAACACCTAGACAGGTAATTTCTCGGAGCAGTGAGCATGTCTCGGAATAATCTCTATAAGTTCGGATTGATCTTAGCGATCAGCAGCTTCTGTGTGTTTCTTTCCTACCCACCCAGTGAGCAGATTAATCTCGGCCTGGATCTTCGGGGTGGTATCCACCTGGTGCTCGATGTTGTCGTAGAGGAGGCCGTTGCTGGGCAAGTGCGAACGGACATGGGGCGTTTCCAAGATCGTTTGGAAGATGAAGGCGTGGTGCCGTCGGAAACGATTCTCGATTCGGATGTGTCGTTCAGCATGACGTTCAACACTGAACTTTTGCGTGATCAAGCAGAAGTGAATGCGATTAATTACTACTCGTCGTACAACGTGAACCTGTCCTCGAACCCACCCACACTCAACCTTAGCTTGGATCCAGCTGAACAAGACCTAGCGAAGGATGCGGCCGTTCGTCAGGCGTTGCAAACAATTCGCAACCGCATTGATCAGTTCGGTGTTGCGGAGCCGGTGATTCAACGCCAGGGTATGGCCGGGACTCGGATTCTTGTGCAACTTCCTGGTGCTGAGGATCCCGAGCGTGTCAAGAACCTCCTGCGCACGTCGGCGATTTTGCAGTTTCGGCTTGTTCAAGCGGGACCGGCGGAGACACGCGAGCAATTGGTCGCAGCGGCTGGAGGCCAGCTGCCTCCGGGCACCGAGATCGTGGAGTCAATCCCCGAGATCGTTAATGGTATCGAGATCCCCCCGATGTTTTACCTTCTTGATATCGTCCCAATTGTCGAGGGTGGCGAATTGAAGGACGCGCGCCTGTCACAAGATGAATTTGGACTGCCAGCTATCGGCTTCACACTCGAAGCAACGTCTGCTCAGAAGTTCGGCGAGTTTACATCTACTAACATCGGTCGTCTCCTTGCCATCGTTCTCGATGACCGGGTCCAGCAGGCGCCATCTATCGAGTCGCGCATCGATGGTGATGGAATCATTCGTGGGCAATTTACTCTTGAGGAAGCCGAAGATAGATCGCTAATGTTGCGTTCTGGCGCACTGCCTGCATCGATTGAGTACCTTGAAGATCGAAGCGTCGGCCCTTCGCTCGGTAGGGAGTCGATTCGCCAGGGTGTGCTTGCGGCGATCATCGGTATGTCAGTGGTTATTGCGTTTATGCTTGTTTACTACAAGGGGGCGGGCATCAACGCGGTAGTCGCTTTGGCACTTAACCTCATCATTGTGATGGGGGTGATGGCCTCACTGCAGGCAACGTTGACATTGCCGGGTATCGCCGGCTTGATCTTGTTGATTGGCATGTCGGTCGACGCAAATGTACTGATCTTCGAGCGTATCCGTGAGGAACTTGACCTGGGTAAAACGGTTCGTTCTTCGATCGATGCAGGCTTCTCAAAAGCGTTCTCGGCGATTCTAGACGCTAACCTGACGACGTTGATCGCCGCGGCCTTCCTGTTTCAGTTCGGCACCGGCCCCGTAAAAGGATTTGCGGTAACAATTACCATTGGCATCGTTGCTTCCATGTTCACGGCACTGTTTGTTTCTCGTCTACTGTTCGCGATTTGGACGTCAACTCGTCGCCAAACATTGAGTATCTAATGCGCCTAATAGGGAAGACCCACATCGATTTCCTCAGTAGGCGTGGCATCGGGGCGATGATGTCGGCCACGTTGATCCTAGCGAGTATCGCCTCTTTTGTTTTTCACGGGGGGTTGCGTTATGGGATTGACTTTGCCGGTGGCTCGCAGGTCATCGTTTTATTTGCTGAACGGCCTGACCTCGATGTTTTGCGTGACACGCTAGTAGCGGAAGGTATTGAAGATCCGACTATTCAGGAATTCGTCGCGCAGCCCGGAAGAGAGGAAGTCCTCATTCGCACCCCGCTTACGGGCGAAGACAATGCCGGGTTGCTGGGCGAGATCTATTCAGCGCTGAAGGTTTTCGACCCAAAGCAGGCAGGTGTTGGCCAGGAACTTGATTTCAACACGGCCAGCCGCGAGGTAGTTGCCAGTCGTCTCCTCACGGTAAACCCCTTGGAGTTCAACATCGTTGTTGACATCGACGACGCTCGCGCGGAGTACGAGCGCGTTGCCGATCTGGCTCTAAGCGCTCGTGACCAGACCGGTTTGCTTTCTTCTTGGGATTTGGTCGAGGGGACCGGCATCGATCCACGGATCTTGAACTGGATGCAGACCACGTTCTACTTCGGTGGCTATGCTGTCGTCGGCCAGGATTTTGTTGGGCCACAGGTTGGGGCGGATCTTCGTTTGCAAACAGCCTACGCGATGTTTTGGGCGCTCCTGGGTCTCCTCGCCTACATTACCTATCGTTTCGAATCCCGCTTCGGTTTCGCCGCGGTTGCTGCTCTCCTCCACGATGTCTTCATCGCGGTTGGGGCCTTCTCGCTTACCAACCGGGAATTCAATCTGCCAGTCGTTGCAGCGTTTCTGACCATTATCGGCTATTCGCTTAACGACACCGTTGTTGTCTTCGACCGCATCCGTGAGAATCGTCAGACACAACGCCGCATGCCGCTTGCTGAAAGCATCAACCTCAGCATCAACCAAACACTCTCTCGTACTATGTTGACCTCTGGGACCACCTTGGCAGTTGTGCTTTCACTTTTCTTCTATGGTGGGCCGGTGATCAATAACTTTGCCTTCGCTCTCTTGGTCGGAGTTGTCGTGGGTACTTACTCCTCGATCTTCGTTGCGAGCCCGGTCTATTACGAGTTAGCGAAGCGGGCTATAGCTAAGAAGAAAAAGGGAATGTCCGGCTAGACAGTCTTCTCTTGAGACCCTGAATTCCTTTGGGTGCTTACCTTCGAAGGCTTTGAGGTCCTTTGAACCTATTGGTGCCGTGGCGATACGCGATCAAGAAGAATTGAACTTGATTTCGGTTTGTCTCAGTTTCGAGAAGTAACTTTCCCTGATGCTATTCTGAACAGATGCGATTGCCTGCGCTGGGTACAAAAGCTAAAGGCTCGGTAACGATTGAAGACGTCATCGAGCAAATGTCCGGGCGGTATTCCGTGGAGGACCAAGACTTGGTTCGACGCGCACACATATTTTCAGCTCGGGCGCATCATGGGCAGCTGCGCAAGTCTGGGGAGCCTTACGTAGTACACCCATTGGCAGTCGCGATGATCTTGACAGAGCAGCGACTCGATGCGACGTCGATCGCCGTTGGTTTGTTACACGACGTTCTTGAGGATACAGAGGCCGATTCGGAGGGAGTGCAAGAAGAATTTGGCGACGAGGTGCTCAGTCTGGTCGAGGGCGTCACCCAGATCAGCAAGATCAGCTTCACGACTCGTGAGCAAGAGCAGGCCGAGAATTTCCGCAAGCTCCTTCTGGCAATGGTTGAGGACATTCGGGTCCTGTTTGTCAAGTTAGCAGACCGATTCCACAACATGCGTACGCTTGTCTATCTTTCACCAGATGCTCAGCTCCATAATGCGCACGAGACAATGGAGATCTACGCACCTTTAGCGCATCGACTCGGCATGGGGCGGCTGCAAGTGCAACTCGAAGATCTTGCGTTGGAGTACTCCGAGCCGGATGTTTACCGTGAACTCGTCAAACCTGGCGTAATGCCTCCATGGGTTCGCGATGCGTTTATTGCTCGAGTTAGGTCACGTATTGAAGTAGAACTTTCCGACCAGAACATAGAAGCTAAAGTTGAGTATCGGGTCAAGGGTTACACGAGTTTGCACAAAAAACTCTCGTCTAGTGCCCGGGAACTCGACCAAATATACGACGTCGTTGCCTTCCGAATCATCACAGACAACGTAAAGAATTGCTACGCGGCGCTGGGGCTCGTGCACGGGCTGTGGCGGCCGGTCCCTGGTCGTTTCAAGGACTTCATTGCCATGCCGAAGTCAAACATGTACCAATCACTACACACCACAGTGATCGACGAGGGTCAGCCGTTCGAGTTGCAGATTCGCACGGGACAAATGCATCAGGTGGCGGAAGAGGGCATCGCGGCCCACTGGCTGTATAAGGAAGGGCATGATGCGCCTGCCATCGATACCCAACAGTTCCAGTGGTTGCGTCAGATTGTTGACCGGCAGCGGGAAATCCCAAATGCACGGGAATTCCTCTCGTCACTCAAGATTGATCTCTACCCGGGCGAAGTTTACGTGTTCACGCCGAAGGGAGAGGTGAAGGTGATCACAGGAGATGTCCTCCCCGTTGCACAGTGGTCGCCTCGCGACCAGTTCCCCCAAGGCTGCAGTGCCTTGTTGGACCTGTGGGTCAATGGTGAGGCTGAGGCCCTGGAATTCCCTATTGAGGGCAAGGGGGCTTACATCCATTGGAGTTTTGACTACGAAACCCGC
>CAYVUW010000008.1:68802-71201 GCA_964455175.1 uncultured Acidobacteriota bacterium
GAACGGTAGCTTGGTGCCGTTGCGTACGCCCCTCAAGAATGGCGACATTATAGAGATCATCACCAGCGGCGATGCCCGTCCGGCGCGCGACTGGCTGCGTCTGGTTAAGACATCGCGTGCGCGCAGCAAGATTCGCGCCTACATCAACCGCCGTGAGCGTGAAAAGAGTATTGAAATGGGACGGCGGATTTGTGACAAGCAATTGCGTCGTTACGGCCTCAACCTGAAGAAAACTATCGCCGCCGGGTCGTTTGACGACATCGCGGCACACTTCGGGCTGGCAATGGGCAGTGACGTATTGGCTTCAGTGGGGTACGGAAAAATCTCCGCCAACCAGGTCATTGCTCGGCTTCTGCCTCCTGAAAAACTGAACAAAGAAGCGCCGAAGTCTGAGGGTGGCATCATCGGCGAGACTGTTCGTCGCATCCTCCGTTGGGGCGACGAGCCGATTGTCAGTGTTGAAGGGATGGATGACATCTTGGTATCCCGTGCGCGGTGTTGCAATCCGATCCCGGGAGAGTCGATTATTGGTTACGTTACCCGGGGGAAGGGTGTTTCTGTTCACTCCGCGGATTGTTCCAACGTTGATCAACTCCTGATGAACCCGGAACGGGAGATCCCAGTGGCCTGGGGAGCTTCCAAAGGCAATATGCAGCCGGTGAATCTCCAGGTTGAGGTCGAAGACCGGCGGGGGTTGTTAGCTGAGATCACATCGAAGATCTCGGACGCCAAAACTAACATCCGCCATATCGACTCGCGGGTCGGGGACAACCATGGGTGCATCAATCTGATTATTGACGTGGCCGATCTTGACCATTTGAAACGTATTACCCAACTGTTGCCGAAAATTTCGGGTGTGCTTCGGGTAGTGCGCACCGGGATGCGTTAGGAGATTTTAGAAGCATTTGTTGGGAGCTTTCGGCAGAATAACGTTGTCGCCATCTCTAAAATGAAAAAGGAGAAATGAGTGCGTGTACATGAGGTGATTCATACGGACAAAGGACCGGCCGCTCTCGGCCCCTATTCTCAAGCTACCAAGCTTCCAGTCGGAGATCGGTCGTTGGTGTTTGTTGCGGGCCAGATTCCACTAGATCCATCAACCGGTGAATTGATCGGCGGATCAGCAGGAGATCAGGCACACCGCGTCATGCAGAACGTGCAGGTGATCCTCGAGGCAGCTGGTAGCTCACTTGATCAAGTGTTGAAAACCACGATTTTTCTTTCCAGCATGGATCTTTTTGCAGAAGTCAACGAAGCTTACGCGAGCTATTTTGTCGACGCGCCTCCGGCAAGAGCTACCGTGGCGGTAGCCGGGTTGCCGAAGAACGTTGAGGTCGAGATCGAGGTATTAGGATACTGCTGAGTTTGGTTCCGGGTGAACCTCTCTGTAGTTTCTTGGTCTCCCCGTGAAACTGGTTAACATCGACCAGGTTTATTTTTATAGGAATTGCGATCATCTGAGGGTGGGACAAGCATGAGACGCGTTTCACTCACTTTGCTCAAGTAATCTCTGGGCAGAAGAAATTCAATAAGCAGGGTTGATTGACGGGGGAGAAAAGGGGTTGTGACTCCGATCCACTATGTACGGCGCCGCGACCGAGTTCTGTCAGCTGTTGTTGACTCCGGTCTCGATGGCGCCTTGCTCACTAGACCCGTCAATGTCCGTTACCTGACCGGGTTTACAGGAACCAATGGTTGGCTCCTGGTGACGGCTGAGGAAGTTTTTTTTCTTACCGATCCGCGCTACCAGCAACAAGCGTTTGCTCAAGTAAGCGACCTTTCAATAGTTACTACTCCAAGGGGTTTGCCGAAAGGGCTTGCCGAGGCTGTTGCGAATAGTGGGGTCGAGCGTGTCGCTTTCGAACCCCACCATGTCACGGTGATTCTTAGAGAGCAGCTCGAAGCTGTGGCCCAAGTGGAATGGGTACCTTTTCCCATGCTGGTTGAAACACAGCGTCGCTGCAAAGACGCTGAAGAGATTGAGGCAATACGGGCAGCACTACTGGTAAGTGAGGCAGCATTCCAAGAGGTAGCAAATGGTCTGGCGCCAGGACAGACGGAAATCGAGGTCGCATCGGATCTGGAGCTCTACTGCCGCCGTCATGGTGCCGAAAGTATGGCGTTCGAGACGATTGTTGCGTCAGGGTCTCGCTCGGCGTTGCCACATGGTGTTGCCTCTACACGCTGTATTGAATCAGGTGGGCCGATAATGATTGACATAGGTTGCAAGATCAGTGGCTACTGTTCTGACCTGACCCGCATGATCTGGTGTGGTGGGATGCCGAGTCGGCGTTGGCTCGAGGCTCACGATGTTGTCAATGCTGCCCGTGCTGCGGCGTTGGAAGCGATCGGGCCAGGAATTGCTGCCATCGAAGTCGACGCGGCTGCCCGAGAAGTGA
>CAYVUW010000009.1:0-3761 GCA_964455175.1 uncultured Acidobacteriota bacterium
TCGTTGAGGTGATGAGACCTCTCGCCTGCAAGAAAGGTTTCAAAGTCATCAAACCGAATTGCATGAATGCGTCACCTGTTGGTCAATTAACGCAAAAGCCTGGGCATGAATCGGTAAGCTCTCGAAGCGAACGTCCGCATCAACGCTCCCGGTTAGAATCCGATAGGCCCATTGGGCGTTGGGCATGATCCGATTAGGGATGGATTCGATATCCATGATCAGGATTTCCGAGCGTAATCCTGCGTTAGACATCCCGACTAGCGCCCCAACGTCGTTCGGCAAATAACTCAGCGCAACCATAGCCAATTCGGGATCCGTGCCTAGCAAAATGTCGTAGATGGCTCCGACCAGGCCTTCGTTTACCGAGCGTCCACTCCTTGCGTAATTTTCCGCCTGCCGTTGTCCATCGGGATTCAGTATTTCGTATGCGCCATCCATTAGTGGGCTGTACAGTTGAAACTCACCCGCTCCCATGCGCTGGAAGAACGCTAGATTAAAGAAGGGGGGAATACCCAGTTTCGGGTTAGCCCGATAAGACCAGATTTCCACTGGAACGGCGTCACGGGTGTTGTGCAGACGCTTGATGGTCCCGGGTTCGCCGAGCAAGAGGTACATGCGTCCACGATCGGTTTCTCGACCCTCGCGTGGCGTTTCGCGGCCAAGCGTTCTTTGGACGTATTCCAGCCGTCGCTGGTACTCGTCGTAGTATTCGTTTTGCGGTGTCCCTGGGGTGGGATCGCGCACCATCCAGAAGCGTTTCATGAATTCCGTGCGCTGTAATTCTGTTTCCATGCGCAGGAAAGTTTCTTCTTCTTCTTTCGTGAGGATGACGTCGACTTCCTCGAGCCATTCCTGAGTGTCCTCAGGCAGGTCACGCTTGTCGATTTTATTCCATTCGCTAAGGTCGCGTCGCTGGCTACTTCCCGGCGCTGCGCCCGATGCCCCTGGGAGCATCGCCAGGATCAGCCCGATGATCATGGCACCGCAAACGTAGGCTGCGGGGAACGGCATTTCACGACAAGATAACGAACGCACCTTTGGAGGCTCTCTCATGGTCATCGAGGTCGGCAATTCGCTTTCAGGACCCCATTATTGTACACAGGGCGGATCAGAGTTGTGGGATTGTGCCGGAGATCTTTAGTGTTCGACGAAATATTTTGCTGCGTCCTGGAACGACATCGGTGATCGCTGCCTGCAGGATAATTTCGCCTGGTGGCATGCCCTTGAGCCGCAATGCTCCCCGGTGGATTCCAGCCTGCTTCTGGAGGGAAACAGGCGGGAGCGGTGCTAGGAGGGCAATGCCATCGGCACTGAACACCGAGCCACTTAGAACCGGTTCATCACCGCCTGCAACCTCAACGTACACAATGAGCTGGGTGTCTTCGGTTGCTTCATCAACCACCAGTGGCAAAGGTGGTGCCGAGCCATTCGTTGTAGCCAGAATCAGGTCGCTGGCGTGCCACTCATCATTAATGTTTGGCACCTCTACTTTGATTTGCGTGGCGCTGAGTTCGCCAGTGACTTCATCTTCAATCACGACCCTCAATGCATAGGTGCCTGAAGGTAGAGTCCAGTCATAGACGTACCGGAATGGCCAGATCGCAGCCAGGTTTCCGGAATCTGCCGGGCCAAACAAAGAACGGACTCCTTGATGAACTTCATCGACAGTGCGGCCGTTATCGGCAATCGCTGCAGCGTGAAACACGAGGCTACTGGGTTCCACAAGTAGCGTGTTATCGGTAGTGGCGTTGCTTGTGGTTTTGTCAGTTGTCGAATCGATGGCTATGGCTAACTGGACGATGGATTCACCATCCGAAGACCAGCGGTGGAACGCACGGGCAAAAACGGGTGGTCCCGTGACGGCTCCTGGGAGAGTTAGTGCCCCAATGATTTCTCGAGATCGACGCTCGTCCAGCGGCAAATCGATGTACCCACGTCGTTCCCTGACCGTTAGATCAGGTCGATTTACTTCAACTCGTATGTTGTGGTATTGACCGTCACCTTCGGGAGAGGGAGCAGCATAGGTCAATAGGTAGAAACGACTGCTGTCTTTTTCAATGGTCGCGAGCGCTGCTCCGAGATCCGTCCAGTATACGAATGATTCGCCGCCGGTGGCTGTAGCGGCATCCTTGAGCGAGTCACGCAAGGAATCAAGTGACGATTGGAATTCCATCGAACTCAAGCGACGGGCGTCACCCGCACTCCGTGTTGACACATCAACGTCCATGGAGCGGAGGTCGCCACGTAATGTTGGATCTACGGTGTAGATGCTGACATTCGCACTATTCGCCGCTTCGTGAAGTTGCCGCTGACGCGCGGTGATTTGGGAGTCTGGTGTATAGGGGTCGAAGAGTTGCTGCTGTCGCTCCCAGACGGCTGCCGGAGAGGCGGGATCTTCACCCGTCAGTATTGTGTAAGGCCCGCCAACAGTGATCTTGATTCCGGTTGTCACCCAAATCAACGCTGTGCGCCCCGAACGGGATGAGAGTGCGTCACAGAATTGGGTCAAAAGCGCAAGGGACGCCATGCTCCGCTGTGTCTCTTCATACTCAAATGCGCGCGCTTTTGCACGCGCAGCGTCGATCCCTTGGGGAAAGTTCATATCGTCGAGAAGTTCGTAGAAGTTTGACTTCATGGAATTTCCCGGCGTCGGTGTCTTACGTACTGCCTCGATGGCTTCGAACAATGGATCGGTTTCGAGCGTCAACGGAACGAGCTCTTCGAGCGTCCCGAAGTTGTTTGCGAGATAGACTGCACGAGGAATACGAAGTCCTTCGGTAGTTTTAAGCAATTTCTCCCATGCCACCAAGAACCGCGACTTCGTTTTGAGGTCGAGGCTGGGCCCGTCGATCAGGAAAACTAGTGCCCCATAGTTGGTGGCGGAATCAACCGCAGCAATGTTGTCTGGAGTTTTAGTGACTTCATCGCTGCTGTCTGTGGCGTTGGTGGAATCGAAGGTTTGGCTAGTGTCCTCGGAGTCGCCGAGATCGACAATCGTCCCGGCTACCAAGTCGATTAATTGGATATCGAGGATCTGCTGAGGTTCGTTATCTTCGTAAACCGTGAAGTCAGCCTGGGTCAGATTGTCAACAAATTCCCCGCTGCGATTCGTCACTATAGCGTCGACTTGGACCTGCGAAACCGTCGCCCCAAAGACTGGCCGTTGCTGAAAAAAGGTCGACGAGGATGATCTTCGTTCCATAGTCGAGGCTAGCGAGGATCCAGCCACGGTGATGACGATAACCAGCAAGATTACTAATCGGCATGTTTCGTGAGTTCGTTTATCGACAATTTTAGTAGCGCACAATCGAAGCTTCATCAGTCTGGTCTTCAGTGCCATGGATAGGCTGAGACGAAAAGGGAACCCGGTCGTTTCTCACCAAGCGCCCTAGTCACCTTTGCCTGCAGCAAGTGGTGCTCAATGCCCAAGGAGGGACTTGAACCCCCACGGGCCGAAGCCCACTAGGTCCTGAACCTAGCGCGTCTGCCAATTCCGCCACTTGGGCAACGGAGTCGAAATTATAGCGTTCGTCGAAAGCCCCGCAAACACTGGCATTGACGAGAGGTTCAACACCTGGTGATGAAAAACGCTGAATTATGGGAGTTTGGCTCATCAGATGTTTTGTGGGTTGTCGGCCAGGCACTTTATTGACTCAATAGCCCATGATATTGTTTCTCTAAGTTTATATTCGCGGAAGGCCGTTCGGCGCACCGCTCTTCGGCATGAAGCCGCCGCCTTTGTTTAGGCATCGTCAAGCGTT
>CAYVUW010000009.1:3771-69579 GCA_964455175.1 uncultured Acidobacteriota bacterium
AGGAGACAATCGGCTCTCGCATCCCACAGGCATCCGATTGTCAAAGCAACGCACCGGCTCCGACTAGCGCGCGCCAGGCCCAAGTTTCACCGACTAATTTCTAGATGACAGAAGAAGCATCGAACACCCAGAAACAATCCACACCTGCATTTAACTCCTCAACACCTGAAAGCCTAGTCACGTTCCTCGACGGGGAGCCGCGGCTACTTGATTTTGAGGCTCTAGTCACACGTAAAGGGGTTAGCAAAGAGCAGCGCAAGAGCCTTGAGAAGACTCTGGGCTTATTGGTTGAGGCGGGCAGCCTAGTTGAGACGCGGGACGGTCGTTACGGCGTTCCCGCTAAGATGAACCTAATTGTCGGCAGGTTAACCTGTCACGAAAAGGGCTTCGGGTTTGTTGTGCCGAGGGATCCGTCGCAGGCGGACCTCTACATTCCCCGTCGGAAACTTGGGAACGCTCTCCACGGCGATCTTGTAGTGGCCCGGCGCGAGGCAATGCAGCGTGGCAAGACAGAAGGGCGCATTATCCGTTTGTTGAGGCGCGCCCGTACCCAGGTCGTTGGAAAGTTTGAAAGAGGCCCTCGTTTCGGCTATGTCGTGCCACTTGATGCCCGTATTGGTTACGAGGTCTTTATCTCAGAGGCTGAATCCAACGGTGCAAAGCCTGGCCAGGTAGTGTGCGCCGAGATTGTCTCCTATCCAGAAGGTAATGGCCGTCGTAACCCCGAAGGCAAGGTTGTCGAGGTCTTGGGTGACCCAGACGATCCGAGGATTGATGTCGACGTTATCATCCGTGAATTTGATCTTCCGCACGAGTTTCCGGCAGACGTGATTGCCGAAGCCGAGAAGATTGACACGGAGGTTAGTGAGGCTGATATCGACGGCCGCAAAGACTTTCGTGAAGTTGACGTTGTTACGATTGATGGTGAGAACGCGAAAGATTTCGATGATGCTGTTCACGTTAAGAAGCTGCCCAATGGCAACTTTAAACTTACCGTTCACATCGCCGACGTTTCGGCATATGTGCCGGTAGGGTCAGCGATTGACAGAGAAGCGCAGTTGCGAGCAACGTCGGTCTACTTCCCGGATCGTGTTGTCCCTATGTTGCCGGAGCGGTTGTCCAACGAGATCTGTTCTCTGAAGCCTGGCCTCGATCGCCTTGTGCAATCGGTCGAAATTGAAATCAATGCCGAGGGGCGAACCGTCAACTATGAATTTCATGATGGTGTGATCTGCTCATCAGCCCGTATGACCTACAACGATGTCGCGGCTATTCTGGATGGGTCCGACGAGAAACTTCGGAAGAAGTACTCCGATCACGTTCAGCACTTGCAACTGATGTCCAAGCTCTGTGACATATTGCGTCGTCACCGTGGACATCGTGGCAGCATCGACTTTGACTTGCCGGAGCCAGAACTGCTGATCAACATGCGTGGCGAAGTTGAGAACATTCAGCGCTCAGAGCGGAATGAAGCGCACCGGTTGATCGAAGAATTCATGATTCGGGTTAACGAGGTAGTTGCCTCCCATTTTGCCTGGGAGGATGTCGTTTCGCTCTACCGCGTGCACGAAGGACCGGACGCGGAAAAGGTAAAGCAGTTCCGGGACTTTGTTGGTGGAATCGGATTGAGTTTTGGTGGCCGTGGGCAACCGAAATCAAAGGATTTTCAACGTCTTGTCGAGCACTTGGCAGGACAGCCAGGTGAGCGCGTCATCATCTATTTGATGCTGCGAACAATGAAACAAGCACGATACCAACCAAATAATATCGGTCACTTTGGTCTAGCTTCGGAACGCTACACGCATTTCACATCGCCTATTCGAAGGTACCCAGATTTGGTGATACATCGTCTGCAGAAGGCCGACCTGGGTAGCACTAAGCAACAGGAATTTGATGTAGAGAAGCTACAAGCTGACTTGCAACGTATCGGTGTCGACTGCTCTGAGCGTGAGCGTAAAGCCGAGGAGGCTGAACGTCGCTACATCGATTGGAAGAAGGTCCAGTTTATGGCGGACAAGCTGGGAGATAGCTTCGAGGCATTTGTCACCGGTGTTCATGCTTACGGTTTCTTCGTTGAACTTGATAGTTTCTTTGTCGA
Organism: uncultured Acidobacteriota bacterium; assembly: GCA_964455175.1. Lineage (GTDB taxonomy): Bacteria > Acidobacteriota > UBA890 > UBA890 > UBA890 > UBA890. The sequence goes on from CAYVUW010000009.1 coordinate 5,870, forward strand.
AGGGCTGGTGCATATCTCCTCTCTCGACGATGACTACTACACTTTCGATGATCAGCGGCACACCTTGAAAGGGGTAAACAAGGGCCGTGCCATCACGCTTGGCAACCGCGTGAAGGTGAAGTTTGTGAAGGTGGATAAGGGACGTCGACGTCTCGACTTCGCCCTTGAAGAGGGTCCCTTAGAGACTGGAATCAAGCCTTTCTCGTCCGCGAAAGATGGGCAGGAACGGACCAAACGTCCCACGCGCCGACGCAGACGCCGGAGTCCGCGCAAGACTGGGCCGGCGGGTGCGCTTGACGGAGATGCAACCCCCAAGGGGCCAGGTGAAACAGGCGGCAAAGGTGACGGCAAGGAAACTGGGGCCAGTGGAGCCCGTCGGCGGCGGAGTTCGCGTCGTGCCCGTGGACCGGGCGACGGTTCCAGGAATGCAAAGACTAACGCCGAGCAGAAGAACGACGATCCTGCGAAGAGCAACAGGGGACGTCGAACCAAGAAAAGCAATGCGAAGGAAGGCGCTGTCGAACCGAAACGTCGTCAGTCGTCCCGCTCGAGTCAGCGGAAGCGGACGGCAAGAAAAACGAGTCCGCAGGCCGCGGACAGTAAACGCACGCGGAGCACGTCTGGTCGCAAGAAGACCATCAAAACCACCACGAAGAAGGTCGAGAGTCCCAAAGAAGAGACGCAGCGTCCCAAGGTTAATCCCTATCTGACCGATTTGTAGACGTTGATGCCGAGTATGGAAAAATTCGAGACCGTTATCGGTCTCGAAATCCATGTGCAGCTGCAGACCGCAACCAAGCTGTTCTGCGGTTGTACTAATGCTTTCGGTGGGCACCCCAACAGTCGTACCTGCCCGGTTTGTCTTGGTATGCCGGGAGCATTGCCGGTGCTCAATCAAAAGGCAGTCGAGTTTGCCGTTCGGGCAGCTCTGGCGATTGGTTGCGAGGTGAATCTGCGGAGCCGTTTTGCCCGTAAGAATTACTTTTATCCCGACCTTCCAAAGGGTTATCAGATCTCGCAGTATGATCAGCCGATCGCTGGTCGCGGCGCGTTCTATTTTGATTGTGATGGGCGCCGTGCTGAAGTTCGTTTGCTTCGCCTGCACCTTGAGGAAGATGCCGGCAAGTCTATTCATAGCTCTATGCCTCGGTCAGGGACCAACAGCTACGTTGATTTGAATCGGTGTGGGGTGCCCCTCATTGAAATTGTCTCTGAGCCAGATCTGCGTTCGCCGGTAGAGGCCAGCGCTTTTGTCACTGCGCTTCGGAATACCTTGCTGTACGTCGGAGTAACGGATGCCAACATGGATGAAGGCAGTTTGCGCTGTGATGCCAACATCTCTCTGCGACGTTGTGGCGAGGAACATCTGAACCCTAAAACCGAACTGAAGAACCTCAACTCATTCCGATTCTTGCGGCAGGCGCTGCGCTTTGAAGTTGAACGCCAGACCGCATTGCTTGAGGCCGGGCAGCCGCTTACCCAGAGCACGCGATTGTTTGACGAGCGCACTGGCAAGACGATATCAATGCGAGCCAAAGAGGAAGCACACGATTATAGGTACTTCCCTGAGCCTGACTTGGTGCCGGTTGTCCTCGACGAGCCTGAAGTTACGAAAGCCTCTGAGGGCCTTCCTCAGTTGCCGCTTGCTCGCCTAGATAGATTCGTCGAAGAGCTTGGGCTTTCCTACGAAGTCGCCTCCATTCTGGTTGAGGAACGTATGCGCGCTGACTATTTTGAGGCGTTAATCGAAGCCGGCACTACAATTAGTGAGGCGAACAGGTGGGTAAGCAACGAAATTGGCCGATGGTTAAACGACCACAATGCTGATTTTGCAGCTTTCCCGGTGCCTGCGAAAGTGCTTGCCAGTCTGGTGGAGGCGGTGCGAAGCGATGCTGTTCCAGCTGGAATGGCGGGGGAGGTGATAGACCGCATGGCTGAGACAGGAAGCGGTGTCGAAACTATCCTGGCTGAAGAAGACCTCCAACAGATCTCGGCCAGAGCCGAACTAGCATTGTTTGTCGACAAGGTCATCGAAGCTCACCCTAATGAGGTCAAGGCCGTCCGTGGTGGCCGAGATCAAGTGTTCGGATTCTTGATGGGAGAGGTGATGAGGGCAACAAATGGGAAGGCAAATCCCGATACCGCCCGGAAATTGTTGCGTGAGCGAATCAAGTAATGATTCGTTGCTTCCACGTTACTAAGCGTTATGGTGCTATCACTGCTTTAACGGATATTAGCTTCCAGATCGATGAGGGGGAGTTTGTTTTCCTGACAGGGCAAAGTGGTGCGGGCAAGACCACTCTCCTTCGCTTGTTGTATCGCGCTGAATTGCCAACCAGTGGCCAACTGATCGTTGCTGGACGCAACCTCGCAACTATGCCAAGGCGCCAGGTACCACGTTTCCGCCGTCGGCTTGGCCTGGTATTCCAGGATTTTAAACTCATCGAAGATCGGACTGTGTTTGACAATGTTGCGCTGGTTGGTTTGGCCGTCGGTTTTTCTTTCACTGAGAGCCAACGGCGGGCCAGTGAGTTACTACGTTTGGTTGATGTGGATGGCCGTGCCCAGTTGTTTCCCGCTCAGGTTTCGGGGGGTGAACAACAGCGTGTTTCCATCGCAAGGGCTCTAATGACCGCACCAAAGTTGCTTTTGGCTGATGAGCCCACAGGAAACCTAGACCCGGAACGGGCCAACGAAATCATGCGTATCTTCCACGCTATCAATCGGAGTGGTACCACCGTGTTGGTGGCGACTCACGATGCCGACCTGATTGGCACGGTAGGGCGGCGCACACTGACCCTTGAGGCTGGCCGATTAAATACGTTGGCCGTAGCCTCTCAAGTGTCCTAGTGATGCGGGCCGATCGTTACTTGAAGCTTTGCTTCGGAGAAGCGTTACGTGGCTTAGCTGGGCGTCGCCGCGCCGCGTCGTCAGCAGTCTTGATTATTGCACTATCACTCGTGGTACTGGGTGGGTTCTTGTTGGTTTCTCACAACCTGAATGGCTTGCTTCATCGGTGGCGTGAGCGTGGGCACGTGCAGGTCTTTCTTGAGCCTGGCTTTACTGTTTCCCAGCAGCAGGCGGTCGCTGACGCGATTCGGGAAAGCCCGGAAATTGACAGCTTCAGGTTTATGAGTGCCGACGAAGCGGCAACTCAGTTCCGAAATGATTTCCAAGAACTTGGTGACCTGCTTACTTTCCTGGAAGAAAATCCTTTGCCAGCCTCATTTGTCATTACGGTGCGTGAAAGGTCCCGCAACGAGGGAGCGCTTTTAACTCTGGCGGAGAACTGGGAGACGCTGCCCGGTGTCGATGCAGCTCAATATGACCTGGAGGTTATCCGGCGTCTAGAACTTGGGGTCAATGGGCTTCGATTCGTTGGGATCGTCCTCGGTGGAGTTGTGTTGATTGCGGCGATCATAACCACGGCTAACGTGATCCGCGTTCTTGTCGTCGCCCGTCGCCGGGAGATCATTGTGCTGCGTTTAGTTGGAGCGACGGAGAGCGGCGTTCGTGGCCGTTTCTTGGCAGAAGGTGCGATTCAAGGGTTTCTGGGGAGTGTGTTTGCTCTGATGATTCTATATGCGATCTGCAGAATCGGGGTTTCGTTTGTGACCGCTGGAGGCCCCCCTCTGTTGTCGCTGGTTGAACTGCAATTCTTCAACGTTGTTTTGTTTGCCCAGCTGATTGGCTTGGGTGTCGCGGCGGGGCTGATCGGTGCGCTGCTAGCTTTTGGTGCGGCAGATAGCCTGGAGCAATAAACGGGAAACACCGTGACGTCATGAACCGCATCACCGAAAAAGCAACTCTTGAAGCTCTCGATTTCCCTGTGTTGGTGAAAGTTCTTGCCAGTTGGGCGCAGACATCCATGGGGAGAGAGAAGCTCGAAAAGATCAAACCGATTGCGGACCTGCACAAGATTGAGGAACGACATTCTGAGGTTGCTGAGTTACGTTCCTACATTGAGGGTGATGCGCCCCTTCCGTTGGCCCCGGCTTGTTCCCTCGAAGGGGTCCTGCGCGTGGCAGGCGTTGAGGGCAAGGTGCTCAACTTCGATGAGATGATGACGGTTTATCGCACGGTGCAGGTCGGGCGCACCGTGCGCCGTCAGTTCGCTGGGCACAATAGATTGACGCGCTTGTCAGCAATGGCGGATGCAATTCCTGACCTGGAACTACTCGTCGAGCAAATCAAAAAAGTTTTCGACGAAGAAGGCAAGATCCGCGATTCGGCTTCGACCGAGTTGGCAGCAGTGCGCCATAAAAAGCGCAAGGTAAGAGCGAAGCTCTTGGACTCGCTTGAGCAAATGGTAAAGAGGGACGACCCCCGAGGAGTATTGCGTGACCGCCTAGTTACGCAGCGTGGTGATCGTTACGTTGTGCCGGTACGAGCGGAGCATCGAAGTATTTTCCCTGGGGTGGTGCACGATACTTCATCGTCTGGCCAGACGATCTACGTCGAGCCCCTGGAATTCGTTGATCAGCAGAACATCTTGGTAGAGTTTGATCGTCAAGAGCAAGAAGAAGTCCAGCGACTTTTGGCCGATCTTACAGGCCATGTCCGCGCCGTGACTGGTGCTCTCACTGCAACTGAACAAACCATTGCTAGTCTCGATGCTTGTCAAGCCATAGCGCAGTTTGCTGACATCATTGACGCCGTGCGCCCAATCGTGACTGATGGAGAATTATCGCTGCGCGGAGCGCGGCACCCACTGATGATCCCAGGCGTGACGGGGAAGAGGAATAGGCTAGGACCCGAAGCAACTGTTGGAGAGGAAGAACGGCCCAGCATTGATGAAAGACGTGTGCCTCCCGTGCCGCTCGATCTGGAGATCGACAGCTCCACCCAGGCCCTGGTTATTACCGGGCCGAACACGGGCGGAAAGACAATTGTTTTAAAGACAATAGGGTTACTCACCCTGATGGCTCAGTGTGGTGTGCCCGTGCCTGCCGCGGTCGCACGGTTGAGCTGGCGGCCGAGGATCTATGCGGATATTGGCGATGAACAAAGCGTCATTGCTAACTTGAGCACTTTCTCTGGCCATCTAACCAGAATTAAACAATTCTTGGACGACTTACTTCCCGGTAGCCTTGTCCTGCTGGATGAACTTGGCACCGGCACTGATCCAGCGGAGGGGGCGGCCCTTGGAATCGCGGTTCTTGAGCATCTTGCCAGCCTTGGAGCGATGACCATCGTTTCGACACATCACGATGCCCTCAAGGCCTTCGCTCATTCTTCTGGGTGCTCTCTGAACGCTTCAATGGAATTCGACAGCGAGTCGTTACAGCCGACCTACACTTTGCGCATTGGCCGCCCTGGGCGAAGCAACGCATTTGATATCGCTGAGACGCTCGGCTTAGAAGCATCATTAGTTGAGCGGGCTCGGGGCTTGGTCGATATCAACGCGGCACAGCTTGATTCATTGATTCGTACTGTTGAGAACGAGGCTGAAGCTCTTGCCTCCGACCGAGAAGAGGTCCAGGAACAGCAAAGTGGTCTGGAGAAGGCCCATGCGGAATATGAGTCGCTTAATCGCGAGCTGGTTGAATTGCGCCAATCTCTTGTCAACGACGGTAGGGTAGCAATCGACGAGGCAATTAAACGGCTTCGTTCTCGAGGGGACAGCATGCTTACGGCATTGTCTAATGAGCTTGACGAGACTCGAAAGTCGCGTACCGCTCAGGATCGTCGAGCTCGCTGGGCTGCGCGGATCGGGGATGCTGATGCTGATGCTCGCCGGGTTTTGGATGCTGCGGTTGATCCTTCGGCATGGACGATGGAGAAGCTGCGGCCTGATATCGATATCTTAGCTGCGGGTACCGTCCACGAAGTTCATACAGAAGGTGCGGGTGAAACCTTGCAAATCGATGACAACCTGGGGGCGCCGCTCAAGCGTGGGCAACTGGTACTTGTTAAGCCGCTTAATCTTCGAGGGCAGGTTGTCCGCAATTGGGTTCGTGATCCTGAATCAGAGGCCAGTGTTGAGGTGGATGTGCACGGCAAGCGATTGATTGTTTCTCGGGAACAGGTTCGACTTCTCGTGATCTGAGTATCATTTTCCAGTCGTGCAGCACACGATTAATTTGGCCCTCCAATCGTGCTTGCTTGAATCGCGTCTTCGGGGTAGTACAAAGGGCATGGCCTACCCACCAAGTTTCGTCGATGAAGTGCGACGCAGTACTGACCCCCTACAGATCATTGGGGAAGTCGTAGAGTTGAAGCGTCGCGGCAGCCGTTGGGTCGGCCTTTGCCCTTTCCATAGCGAGAAGACACCCTCGTTCACCGTCAATGAAGAGGGTCTGTGGCATTGCTTCGGTTGTACTGCTGGTGGTGACATCTTCCGCTTCGTGATGGATCAGGAAGCTATGGGATTCACTGAAGCGGTCCGCTCTCTGGCAGAGCGTAGCGGCATTCCAGTTCCTCTGGAAGGGGGCCGGAGCCAGCAGTCTGGGCAGTCTGCCGTTGACAGGAACCGGGTTATGGCTGCGCTTGTTGCCGCCGATGGATTCTATCGAGAGCAACTTCATGGTTCTGAAGGCTCCAGGGCGCGCGAGTTCTTAGCAGAGCGTGGTTTTAAGGAAAACGTAGTACTTCACTTTGGTCTCGGCTTCGCTCCGGATGAGTGGGAGGCTGTCCAGCAGCATCTTCTGGCAGCCGGTTTCAACGAACATGAACTAGAGGTCGCTGGCTTGGTAAAACGGCGAGAGACTGGTAAGGGAACTTATGATCGGCTACGGGACCGTGTCGTGTTTCCGATCCGCGACCCGCGTGGGCGCCCAGTTGCATTCAGCGGACGTATCATCGGAGAAGGGGAGCCTAAGTATCTAAATTCACCGGAAACCATCACTTTTACGAAGAGTCAAACTCTCTACGGTCTTTTTGAGGCGCGCGAATCGATTAGTTCTAAGGGTTTCGTGCTTCTGGTTGAAGGAAACTTCGACCTCATCGCCTGTGCCCAATATGGTTTGCAGAATGTAGTGGCCCCTTTGGGCACGGCGTTCACAGAAGACCATGCTCGAAAGTTATCGCACTTCACGCGAAAAGCTGTTGTTGAATTCGATGGTGACCAGGCGGGCCAAGCGGCTGCTGAACGTACCGTTGGTATCCTTCTAGGGAATGGATTTCAGGTGAATGTGGTGCGCCTTCCCCCCGAACATGATCCGGATTCGTTCTTGCAGACGGAAGGTGCCGAAGGTTTTCGTGCCGCTCTGAGTCAATCAGTCACCGGTTTGGATTTCATGATCCACCGCGCAGGAGAGCGGGCAGACCTTGATACCCCGCGAGGTAAGGCGGAAGCGCTTTCGTCGCTGCTTGCGTTTGTCGTACCGATCTCCAATAGGGTAGAGCGGGCCGAGTGGATTGCACGACTGGCCGAACGACTGCAAATAGAAGCCCGCCTGGTTGAAGATGCGGCAGCGGATGTTCAGGCTAAGGGAAGGCGCAGGCAAAATCGTGTACGGTCGAAGGCCAAGTCTTCAGAACAACAGGATAACGCCACCTCGTGGAAGGCACAGCTCGAGAAGGTAACGTTAGCTGAGAGTGAATTGTTGCGAGCGGTGCTTGAGCATCCTGAGTGGCGTGAACAACTTGAGGAGATCTGTCCTCTCGATGCGATCCGGGATGCTCGGGTCCGCGCGTTACTGGACGCCGCCGCGACATGCGACGCGGACGGAGTTCCAGTGGACACTGGCAACCTTCTAGTGCGTGTCGCGCAAGAAGGTGCCAGCGCATTAATGTCACGGCTTCGACTTGAGGAGAAGAGCCCCTTAGATTGGGATTCCGCTCGCAACTGTGCGCTCGGGATTTACGATGACAGCTTAAGGCGAAGGCTGCGTGAAATTAACAAGGACATACGAGACGCGCTTGACTCAGACGATCACGAGTTATTTGGGCAGCTGAACAAGGAAAAAATAACGCTGGCAAAAAGAATAGGCTCAGTTTAGTCGCTGCGGTACGGTATAGAGGATGGGGAGGAACATACTCTTGAGAACGCGGGCGGATGTTTTGCACTGACTCGGTAACGTATTCGGCAGATTGAAGCCAAAGCGTTGCGCAAGTTGCGTTACTCATCGCGCTCGAAGCAGCTCACGAAAAAGCCAAAGAAATAGGGCCCTTAGCTCAGTCTGGTTAGAGCCCCCGGCTCATAACCGGTTGGTCCCAGGTTCGAATCCTGGAGGGCCCATTTATTTTTCCGAACTGCAACGCTCACTGATGTCTTCTCTGGGAAAGAGGTCCTTGCGCAATTCTGGACGCGGGTATACAAATGATTGTTCGAGTGTATCGGCTAGCATGCTGAGAGGTGTTCGTAGATTGTTTCTTGGATCCTTTGCGATGAGAGCGTAGTGAGATCTCGAGTTTTCAGATTGGAGCGAAATAAAATACTGTCCACCGGTGTGGGCGGCTTTGCTGCCTTAAGCGGTACGGGTGGGCTTCGGCCCGCCCGTTTTTTTTGTGCTTGAAAGAGGCTTCGATGAGTATCAAAGATGGTTTGGCCGTTCTGGTAAGTGTTCAAGCGCGTGAGCTTGAGCTCAAGCGTATCGATTCTGAAATTGCCGACGTCGAACGTGAACGTGCCGCAGCGCGTGCTGAAATTGAGGCTGCCGAGGGGGAGGTCGATGCGATCAGAGTTGCTCTCGAGGATGTTCGCTCCGTCTCTAAGCGACTTGACATCGATCTTAAGTCCGCTGAGGAGAAGGTGACCAAGTTTAATGACCAAATATTGACGGTAAGGACCAACAAGGAGCTGTGGGCGATCCAGGAAGAAATTGGTCATGCGGAAAGAGCAGTTAGTGCCGTTGAAACGAAAATCCTGCAACAGCTTGAGAACGAGGATTCTCTTGCTACTTCCATTGGGCAAAAGGGCAATGAGCTGACCCATGTGCGGGAAAGTGTTGATGCCGCCATTGCCGAGGCGGACAATAAAGAGGCTGAATTAATCTCCGTAAAGGCCAAAGTTGATGATGCACTCTCCACTCTGCAGGATCGCATTCCAGATGACCTCATGAAGAAGTACGGGAATATAAAGATGGTACGTGGAGGACTGGGGGTGGCGGAGATACTTGATGAGATTTGTCTGGTGTGCAATTTCAAGATGCGGCCGCAGCTCTACGCCGACACCTTTAACTTTACTGACATCAAGCATTGCGAAAACTGCGGCCGGATCATCTATGTTGCCGAACGCCTGGGGATTGCTTCTGGTGTAGATTCAGCACAAGGTGACATGGCTGCATCGAACAGTGGCCAACCTGTTGACTCCGAGCCTGCTACTGCAGGAAACATCACTAGCTGATTGTGGGGGACGTGGACAAGGCAGTTGTTTACGTTGACGGCGGCTCGCGTGGAAACCCTGGGGATTCGGCTTTTGGGGTATACGCCTGCGACTCCGAAGACACCCCCATTGCGGCTTTTGGAGGTTTCTTGGGAACGATGACAAACAACCAGGCGGAGTACAGTGCGCTTTTGGCAGCGCTCGAATGGGCTCAAAGCGAAGGCGTACAAGAACTCCATGTACGGGCAGATTCCCAGCTGATGGTGCGGCAGATGAAAGGTCAGTACAAGGTTAAGAGTCCCAACCTTCGCCCTCTTTTCGAAGATGCGATGCGGAGAGCCGACCAGTTTGCACGGTTTGCGATCGAGCATGTTCACCGGGAAGGGAATGTCGAAGCCGATAGATTGGCGAACCTGGCAATGGACTCACGTGCGTCGGTCAGAGGATTGTCTTAGCGGGTTAAGCTAAGGTCCCTGGGCGCTTCGCTCAAAATATTTCGACTGATGGCAACCGAGTTGCCATCTAAAAGAAAGCCATCTCTGGCATTGTCCATTTCGAAGCTATGGCCGGGGTGCCCAGACTCAACAGGTTCATATCAAAACTTGCGAACAATGTTGTCTTCGGTGCCGGTCTCCCGAGCGGCCTGATAGTTTAGTGACGGGTCAACGAAATGCCGCAGAGCATCCGGCCTGCATTATCTCCATCGTGCCGGTAGGACCATAACCAGTCGCTATTGCATTTCGTGCAGACTTCGGCGTTTGCAATATTGTTTTGAAGCACACCGAGTTGCTGGGTGATCGCCGATGCGACCGCTCCAAGGTTGCAGTGTAGTCGCTCACCATTCGCAAAGGATACACGGGCCTCCGTGTCATAGCCTTGTCTGTTGAACGCGGCGAGTACTTCGGGGCCGACTTCGTAGCAGCAGGGCCCAATTGAAGGCCCAATTCCAACCACGCAATCGGTGGGTTTGGTACCAAAGCCCGAAGCCATCATCTCAATGGCATTCTCAATTACGCCCGCAGACAAGCCACGCCACCCAGCGTGTACAGCGGCTATCACACCGGCGACGGGATCGGCGATCAAGACGGGGAGACAGTCGGCGACGGCGACAGCAATCGTGATTTCTGGGCAGTTTGTAATAAGCCCGTCGGCGTGAGGCCAGAGACTCGCATTTGTTTCGAAAAACTCGGAACGACTTTCTGGTTCTTGAGGCAATATAAGGACGTTGGCTCCATGTATTTGTTTGAGGCGAGCGATAGGAGTGGGAACCACGTCCTCAAGATGCCCATCGCGAGTGGCAAACCCATGTCGAATTCCGGGGAGTACCCACAAGTGTTCTAGTTGAACAATACCCTCAGAGTCGGGGGGGTTACGGATCATTACTTGACTTGGTTCCTCGCGAACGCTTCCCGATTGCCATCCCTCATGGGTCGGTGAGGGGCAGGTGCTGCGAACTCGAAAAGTTTACGAGGCCCTGTTCACGCCGCTGCATCTACGTTACCCCCTAGGGCTTTACGCCACTGGTTTCCGAGGGCTTTGCTGGAAGCTCCAGTCCGGAGATGGCCCCAGGGGAGGGGATCGTTGGGCTTGAGGGCACGAAACGCAAAATGGTCGACTGATCCACCGCGTTCTTCCCATGTCCTAACCGCTTGACGCCAGGACCCAGTTTCTGCCCATAACTCGATTAATTCACCAACACGGCGATCACCCCGCGACGTTAAAGCTTGAATTTCCGCAGAACGTGGCGACATTGCCTCAATGGCAACGTTGGGGACCTTCGCAAGCCTACGTCGTAGCCAGCGCAACTTGGCAGCATATTCGGATGGGCGGATCTGTTGAGCCCACTGGAAGGGTGTTGCTGGTTTGGGAATAAGGCAGTTAACTGACAGGGTGATGGTACCTATGCGACCACGGTCACGACTTTCCTCGATCATAATTTCACGCATTGCGGTACAGAGATTCACCAGGTCTTGAAGATCCGCTTCAGTTTCACCGGGAAGCCCAATAATGACGTAGTTTTTCAGGTTAAGGACACCGGCCCGAAAGATCATCCGTGTTTTCTCGAGGATTTCTTCGTTAGTAATTTTCTTCATAATCAGCTCTCGCATCCGGTCACTACCTGCCTCAGGAGCGATTGTGATGCTCCGCTGGCCTGATTCGACGACGCAGCGCAGCAGAGGCTCACGCAGAGTCGAAATGATGAGACTCGGACTGAATACCTGGAGACCTCGTTCCCGCAGGCTGGTAGCAATCGCCTCAATATCGGGATGGTCGAGCAGGGCAGTGGCCACTAGGCCAACCCTCTGTGTGGTCGGCAACCAACGCTCGGCGGCTGCGAGTACGTCGTCCACTTTGTGAACCCGAAACGGCAGGATGTTATAGCCGACCCAACAATAGCGACAGCCTTTGGTGCAGCCACGTGCCACTTCGATCATTGCCCGATCCCCGAACTCTGTTTCTGGTGTCAGGATCGCAGTCGACGCGACTGTCTCGGGACCCTCGAATACTGCCCTCACCTTGGTCACAAAAGGTGGGGCCCCATCCTGAGGTGTAAGCCCGGTAAACGTCGGGTAGTCGGATGTGTCGGTTTGGTCATAACGTGGTTCGTACAAACTCGGAACATAGAAACCAGGCAAGGCGGCTAAGCTTTGCAGCAACGCAGCTCGGGTTGGCAGGTCGCTGTCAGTTAATTGTCCGCAAGAGTTTCCAGTTTTTTTGCTGTTAGCCTGGCCTAGAATGCTCTCGATTAACGGACGGACAAGCCCCTCTCCTTCGCCCACACAGCATAAATCGATAAACGGCGCCACAGGTTCCGGGTTTATCGAAACTGTAGCTCCCCCAATAATCACGATTGGGTGGGTTGCGTCCCTCTCCGCGTTGCGCGTTGGTAGATTGGCGAGGATAAGCATCCGGACCACGTTGACGTAGTCGTTTTCAAAAGAGGCAGAAAATGCGATCACATCCGCGTCCGAGACCGGACGTTGTGACTCCACAGTCATCAAAGGGGTGCCGCGCCTTTGATATTCTTCAATCTCGTGCTTGTCGGGTAAAAAGGAACGCTCCCAGCCCACATCGGGATGGTTGTTAAACAGGCGGTAGAGCGTATGCATACCAAGATTGCTCATACCAACCGCGTATGTGTTGGGATAGGCAAGTACGACCCGAAGTCGTCCACCTTGGTTGGGTTCTACCAGGCGAGTTTCTCGTTGGGCTCTACGGCGCAGATAAAGTGCGGAGTCTGACGGCATTGGTGCTTTGTGGGACCAGTGGAACGAACAGAGAGCGAATTGTTTTCCAAGATTCTATCAGGATGCCGAAAGACTCCTGAAGGTGCCTTGTGGCCCGTGTTGCCTTAGGATCTCACCCGTTAGAGCGGAGACTTAGTGTTCCTCGCCTAGATTTTGGGTCCGCAGGAATGTTGGGACGTCTAGGTCCTCTTCGGCCGAGGCGTCTAAAGCGTGCGAAGCCATATTTTCCTCTTGACTGCCCGGGCGATAAAAATGGCCGGCGTCTGATGTTGCTGACCGGGAAGCGTCAGCGTAGATATCAACGCGTGACTGGAGGGGTGCCGTGGGTTCGAAACCGGTAGCGATGACGGTGACCTTAACGTTGTTCCCCATATTCTCGTCGATTACTGCACCAAAAAGAATGTTCGCGTCATCGTCGGCAGTTTCGTAGATGATCGACACTGCTTCGTTAACCTCATGCAGCGTAATATCGGGGCCGCCGGTGATATTGATCAACACGCCCCGAGCGCCTTCGATTGAAGTGTCCTCGAGTAGTGGGCTTGAAATCGCTGCGATCGCTGCTTGCCTGGCACGCTCCTCGCCGCACTGCGTGGCCGTGCCCATGATCGCCATGCCCATTCCAGACATGACAGTCTGCACGTCGGCGAAATCCAGGTTAACTAGGCCCGGTACTAAGATCAGATCGGCAATGCCTTGCACACCTTGATGGAGCACTGTGTCGGCTAATGAAAATGCCTCAACCAACGGTGTCTCCGGTCCGACCATGGCCAAGAGACGATCGTTAGGGATTGATATTAGGGTATCTACTGCATCCTCAAGCTCCTGAAGGCCTTGATTGGCTTGCTGCATGCGCCGTTGCCCTTCAAAACGGAAGGGTCGGGTTACGACCGCTACCGTCAAGGCGCCGAGTTCGTTGGCAAGCCGAGCGATAACCGGCGCCGCTCCAGTTGCGGTGCCGCCACCAAGCCCGCCGGTGACAAATACCATGTCGCTGCCTTCAAGGAGGTCAGCTATCTCTTCTGTACTCTCAAGTGCTGCTTGGCGACCGATCTCTGGGTTCGCCCCGGCTCCGAGACCGCTGGTCAGGTTGGCTCCCAACTGGAGCTTTTCGGGCGCGTCGTTGGACTGTAGCGCCTGCTGATCTGTGTTGGCAGCGACGAAATCAACACCCTGGAGCCCAGAGCGCATCATCCTTGTGATCGCATTTCCTCCTCCACCCCCGACGCCGACTACCTTTATGTGAGCGCCCCGCAGGAAAGATTCAGGTGGTTGCTGGAGTGGTGTAGGTAATGATTTGGCAACGGTATCCTGGCGCGCCGCTTTCTTCGAAGCCCCACCTTTTTTGACTGGCTTCTTGGTGTCTGCGGCTATGATCTGAGCCTTAGCGCTACCCGCCCCCTTCTTGTTTTTGTGATCGGGGGGCTCTTTGGAAGAACTTTTGGGTTCCGATGATTTACTTGAGATTACTTTTGACTCTTGCGCCTGTCGCCGGTGAAGTTCCTCGTGGAGCTCCGGTTGCCAACCTTTTGGTTCTTCTACCGACATGCTCAAATCTCCTTGCTCGGTCCAGGTTGCCCCCAATCTATCCCGGCCGGTTTGAGAGTCAACCCATAGGCCATCAAAAGAGGTCTCCTAGCCAGCCGCCCAACCATCCCCGCCAACCGCTACCATTTGGTTTGAAATGGTTGGCAGCATCCCGGTTGTAGTGTCCGTACAACACTAAACCGACTGCAGTGGAATAGATTGGGCTCGACACAATATCGATAAGGCCTTCTATTCCGATCGGCTGTCCTTGGCGAACTGGCAGTCCGAATCGTTGTTCGGTGAGCTCAGGGAAACCATCGACCAATGAGCCCCCACCCGTAAGAACAAGCCCAGCGTTGAGTTGGTCAAGAAATCCGGCCCGGTGAAGTTCGTTAGCGACAAGGTCGAGAATTTCGATCGCGCGCGGTTGCAATATTTCGCACAAGCGGCCACGGGCCAATAAGCGTGGGCCACGGCCTCCGATGCCGGGAATTTCGATCGCCTGGTCTGGGTCGATGAGGCTGGGATCGACACAGCCATGGTTTACTTTCAGGACTTCAGCTTCTGTGATCGGTGTACTAAGGCCGACAGCGATGTCGTTGGTTAGGTGGTCTCCACCTGCTGGTAAAACTGCTGTGTGACAGACGCTGCCATCAACCAGGCAAATCAGGTCGGTCGTACCACCCCCGATGTCGACTAGGGCAACGCCGAGCTCGCGTTCATCATCGGTGAGCACAGCTTCGTTCGATGCGAGCTGTTCAAGCACGATCCCATGGGCTTCGATGCCGGCTCGATTGACACAGGTGACAAGCGTCTGAATGGCGGAAAGAGCACCCACCACCAAGTGGACCTCGACCTCAAGCCGGCTACCAGACATTCCCAGCGGATCAACAATGTCACCCTGCTCGTCAACAGAGAACTCCCGTGGCAGTAGGTGTAGCAGTTCGCGGTCAGGCGGTAAGTTTAGAGCGCGAGCAGCGTCAACGACACGTCGAATATCTTCTTCGGTGATCTGGCGGGCTCGCCCATTAACGGTCACTGCGCCACGGCTGTTGAAGCCGCGGATGTGGGCACCAGCGATGCCGATATAGGCACGGTCCACACTGGTTCCAGCCATCAGTTCGGCCTCTTCGATAGCTGATTTTATGCTCTCGACTGTTGAGTCGACATCAACAACCGATCCCTTCTTCTGTCCATCGGAGTCAGCAACGCCAACACCGATGACCTCCAGATCGTTGTCGTCGGTCGGTTCGCCGATGACGGCGCACACTTTGGTTGTCCCAACGTCTAAACCGACTATGTATGGATCGCGCCGTGCCAAGACTCCCCCTAACCCTCGTCCGGTTCGAAAGCACGAACCACAAGTATGTCGGTGTAACGAGCATCAATAGTCGAACGGTCTTCAGGGGGATTGGCATGAAGAAGGCTGCGCACCGCCTCCATTTTGGCGTCCATACGGCGCTCGTCTCCGAGGACAATGTCAAGTCGTCCGGATGCTGCCACCAGAACGACACCCGAGGCATCGATGCGGACATGGTCAAGTGGCGTGGGGAATTCTGCATTGGTCTGTGCCATCCAGTCGACGATGGCCAGGGCAGAGAGCAATGAGCGACCATGCTTTGGGTCATTCGTCAGGTGTTGTCCAGGTGCTGACTCAAGGCTGCCACCGTCGACTAGTCTAATCTTGGGTAACGTCGGCTGTGGCCGGCCATAGGTGTCTAGCACCACCCCTTCACTGTCAATGATGTACGTGTTTCGGTCGCTGACGACGCGCACCTTTGGGTCGCGTGCCTCAACGGATACGATCAGGCTATCTGGCAACACGCTACGAATACTCGCGCTGTGCACTGCAGGCAGTTCTTCGATGGAGGCACGGAGTGCCTCGAGATCTAGGGCAAGTAGGTTTTTACCGTAGGCTGGCTTCAGGCGAGCCCGCACCGGTTCGATCAACATATTCGGTACCTGGTGCAATCTCACGCTCTGAATCGAGAGGGCTGACGATATCAGAGCCCTTTGATATAGATAGTGAGTGCCGTACGCAAGGGTACTGAAGACACTCACAATAACGATTGGGCGGAGCATAGCATGCAGATACCCCCGGCGACGGAGCGATGGCCGGTTCTTGACCTGACGCATGAACTGAGGCGAGATGCTACGGAATCCATTGCCTATTGAAGTGGCCCCGAGGCGATTTCGCCTTCGTCGAGTGTAATAAGCTCGGCGTGAACGGCGTCGCGTAGAGGTTCCCCGGCGAAATTGTTTGCTCACCATCTGCAGATTTCTTCTTCCAGGAGGATCCCGGACTGTTCTTTGACAGCTGTTTGAACCTGTGCGATCAGTGTCTCGATGTCAGTGGAGGTGGCGCCACCACGATTGATTAGGAAGTTGCCATGGAGTGTAGAAACTTGCGCGTTACCGACCCTGATTCCTTTGCATGCGGCCTGCTCGATAAGCCGACCAGCCGGATGGTTCGGGTCAGGGTTCTTGAAGATACAACCGGTGTTGCGGACACCGACGGGTTGATTCTCACGTTTAAGCTGCTGCAACTTATACGATCGGCTGGTGAGTTTTGAAGGGTCTTCTGATCGCACATTTACCGTAGCGGAAACGATGACTGCAGAGGGGCCGACGGTCTCGGGCAGCTGTAATCGACGATAGCTCCAAGTCAGTTCATTGTTGTCTAGAGTCTGCCACTTTCCAGCCGTGTCAATCAGATCTATGCGTGCCACGACGTCAGCCATTTGGCCGTTCCAGCATCCGGCGTTTCCCGCTACAGCCCCACCGATGGTGCCAGGCAGTCCGGTGGACCAGACGAGGCCAGCAAGGCCGGAGCGAAGGGTGGTTCGCAGTGCTTGTGCAGTAGGCATGCCGGCGGGCAATTTCGCCGTCGTGGCTTGAATATTGGCCCCGTTAATTAATCTCGTCAGGTTGACCACTGGTTCTATGACACCTGCATCGGAGACCAGCACGTTGCTTCCACCGCCTAGGATCCGCCACTCTAGCCCTCGATCGGCACACCATTCCAATACTTTTGCTACGGCCTCAGGATGGTTGGGCCAGACCATCAGTGGTGTTGAGCCACCGACGCCCATCGAAGTGTAGCGACCGAGAACTTCATCGCGTACTGTCTCACAGCTCTCGGTGGCACAAATTGCTTCCAGATCAGTTACTGCGGCCGAGCCCCAACTTGCCCCAAAACAAGCGTTATCGCGTGCGTGTGCATTTTTTAACATTACTTCAGGCACCGTCCCCCGAAGCTTTAGTGTGAGATTGTCCCGAATCCAGATCGGCACGAATGGTGCCGTGACTGAGACGTTTGACCAAATCACGGGCCACCTTCCACACGTCGCCCGCGCCTAACGTCAATACAAGATCGCCGGCCCTCACGATGTTTGATAGCGCTTCAGTAGCTTGCTCAAGGCCATCAATGGTTTGGACCTCCTTATGGCCGTGCTTCACGATCGATGCAGCAAGAGCGTCACTTGTCACATCCGCGATCGGGTCCTCGCCAGCTGCGTAGATTGGTAAAACGAACACGGTGTCAGCTTGGTAGAAGGCTCGGCCGAAATCCTCCATCAGCAACTGGGAGCGTGAGTAACGGTGTGGTTGAAAGCAGACAATGGTTCGACGGTCCCAGGCCTCGCGTGCCGTAGAGAGCACGGCCTGAATCTCGGTTGGATGATGCCCATAATCATCAATCACCAGCACATCGTTGACAGTGCCTATGCGTTGCATGCGCCTGTCAGTGCCGCCGAACTCAGCTAATGTGGCTGCGGTGTCAGTGAAATCAATATCGAGTTCACGGGCAACCGCGATCGCTGCGAGGGCATTGAGGGCGTTATGGCGACCATGCAGCCGAAGACTTGCTTTGCCAGCCAATTTGCCGTCGATGTAGCAAGAAAACGAAGTCCCTTGTGGGTCCACTAGCACGTCGGCGGCACGGATGTCCGCTTGAGATGAGAATCCATAGGTAATCAGCTTGCGCGATATACGTGGAATTACCTGCTGGATATTGGGGTCATCGAGGCAAACAATGCTGGCACCGTAGAACGGAACACTATTCAAGAAAGTTAGAAAGGAGAGTTGTAGCTCATTGAAATCACGGTAGTGGTCTAAATGTTCGGTGTCGATGTTTGTGACAATGGCAAAGGTAGGTGATAGCCGCAGGAACGATCCGTCAGATTCATCTGCCTCGGCGACGAGAAAGTCGCCATGACCGAGCCTGGCATTGGTTCCCCAGGCCTGCAGACGCCCACCTATGACGACGGTAGGGTCCAGTTCGGCACCTTCGAGCACAGTGCCAAGGATTGAAGTAGTCGTTGTTTTACCATGTGAACCTGCAACGGCAATCCCGTGCTTCATGCGCATCAGCTCGGCGAGCATCTCAGCACGTGGAATGACCGGAATTCCCTTCTGGATGGCTTCCTGTACTTCGAGATTCTCGTTGCTTACCGCCGATGATGTCACGACCACGTGGGCCCCTTTTGCTTGCCCCGCTTGGTGGCCGATATAGATGATGCCCCCGAGTTGCTCCAACCGTCGGGTGATCGGTGATGCGCACAGGTCAGACCCTGACACTTCGTAGCCAAGGTTAATCAGTAGCTCAGCGATTCCGCTCATGCCGATACCACCAATGCCGACGAAGTGTAGGTGCCGAATCTTTTTGAGCATCAATTCCTCAGGAATGTTGTGAGATGTTCAATAGTATGCCGATTGCCCCGCATGTTATGACCAGCGAGGATCCACCGTGGCTTATCAAAGGCAGTGGAATACCCGTTGTCGGCACTAAGTTCACGACAACACTCATGTTCAATAGGGCTTGCATGACTAGCCCCGCGGTCAGGCCAACACCGAGGTAGAAACCAAACTTATCGGGAACCATCACTGTGGCGCGCACGCCACGCCACAGGATCATTAAGAAGCCCGCGATAACCAATGTCGAACCTACAAAGCCAAGTTCCTCGCCAATTACGGCATAGATGAAGTCGGTATGTGGTTCGGGCAGGAAAGATAGCTTTTGCTTGCCTTCCGCTAGGCCGACGCCAGTGATACCACCGGTCCCCACGGCGATCAGCGATTGAATCGTTTGAAAGCCAACGTCAAGCTGGTCGGCCCATGGATTCAAGAACGCCATAATACGGCGGGTTTGGTAGCCAGTCATCCATATTTGTGTACCAGCTAACGCCACTGCGAGGGTGCCAAAGCCGATGATGTAGCGCCATGCCATACCGGCAACAACCAACATAATGCCGGCAACCATAACTACCGCTGCAGCGGTACCTAGATCAGGCTCGAGCAAGATGAGCAAACTGAGCGAACCGACAACCGCAAGGGCGGGCAAGAGGCCGTTCCACCAGTCATTAATCTTGCCGTCTTTACGACTTAGATAGCTGGCCAAAAACAACACTGTTGTCAACTTAGCGATCTCCGAAGGCTGCAGGTTCAAAGGCCCTAGAGATAGCCAGCGCCGCGTTCCTTCACCACTGCCCATGATCAATACCAGCACCAGAAGAGCTACAGTCAAACCTACAGCAAACAGGACGAACGGCCGCTGCTTGTACAAACGATAATCAATACGCATAGCGAGTAGCATGACTACGATTCCGACCACCGCCGCGATTGCCTGGCGGAAAAGGTAGTGGGTGCCATTACCGTATTTTTCTTGTGATTCGTGATATGACGACGAATAGACCATTAGCAGCCCGAGGCCGATCATCACGACGGTCGTAGCGAACAGCGGTTTGTCTATCGCCAGCCAGCGACTTGCCATTCCTAGATCTCCGTTAGGTTCTGAGAGGGGTCATCTTCGAGCATGTATGCCGCCACCAACCTTTTGAAGTGATGTCCGCGTTCTTCAAAATTGGGATACTGATCGAATGAGGTACAAGCGGGTGAGAGTAGTAAAGTGTCACCCTTGTTTCCTTCATCTAAGGCACGCGCGACTGCGCATTCCATGGTTTCACAACGCTGTAGTTTCGTGTGATGGCTAAGAGCAGCTTCGATTACGCTGCTTGCTTCACCGATCAGTAAAACAGAGGCGACGCGCTCGTCTAGGACAGGCAATAGCTCACCAAAATCGGCTCCTTTATCACGGCCCCCTAGGATCAGCCGAACACCTCGATCGAAGCCCGAGAGGGCTGCAATTGAAGCACCTATGTTGGTTGCCTTGGAGTCGTTGATACAGCGTACACCGCCCACCTCGCCGCAATACTCCATGCGGTGAGCGAGCCCTTCATAGGTAGATAGAGCGGCGCGGATTGATTCGGGGGCTACGTTGAGCAGAGACGCAACAGCGGCGGCGACGCAGGCATTTGTTTGGTTGTGCTGGCCGATGACACGAAGTTCCTCAACATTCATTGCCGAAGCTTCATGGTCGGCTGTCCACCAGCAGATCTTGCCATTACCGACCCAGGCGGTGGGAGCCTCCGGGTTAGAAGGCTCGGACATAAAGGGGAGCAAGCGAACATTGTTTTGCGGCAGGTATGACGCCAGTTTGGGATCGTCCAAGTTGTAGATTAGCCAGTCAGCAGCGTCCATGTTGCGGACCAGGCGTAACTTAGCTTTCGTGTAAGCATCGAGCGTTCCGTGCCAGTCGAGGTGGTCTGGCTGAATGTTGAGGATAACAGCGAACCGCGGATGGAAGTCTCGAATTGAATGTGCCTGAAACGACGAGACCTCTACGACATAGGCATCAGGGGAGATTTCCCCATTTAACTCCGCGCGAACTACTTCACTGAGGGCGGTCCCGAGGTTGCCGCAAACCGGCGCATCGAGGCCAGCTTGTTCAAGGATTGCACCAACCATCGAAGTGACAGTGCTTTTGCCGTTGGATCCGGTGATGGCAATTATTGGTACCTCAGTCAAATCAGCGGCAACTTCGATCTCTGGTAGAACCGTCACACCGGCCTCACGCGCCTCGATCGTTACGGGGGCATCCGGTCGAATTCCAGGTGAGAACACAGCACTATCGACACTTGGCCACAGTGTGCTGGGATGCCCACCAGCAACTAACCTGACTCCACGTTCTGTGAGTTCAATCGGGTTAGGTATTTCACTTTCTGGCCGAGTATCAGTGAGCGTTACCTCAGCACCGCAGTCGAGTAAAAGTTGAGCGGCGGCAACTCCACTGACGCCAGCGCCAACGACGACTACGCTGCGATTGTGCCAGGCAGCCTTACTATCGCTTGCGTTGTGTGCGGATACGTTCATCGAAGCTTTAGGGTGGCGAGCGAGAGGAGGGCAAAAATGCTAGCGAGTATCCAGAAGCGTACGACTACCTTCGACTCTGGCCACCCACTCATCTCGAAATGGTGATGCAGCGTGGCCATGTGGAATACACGCTCGCCAGTGAATCGATACGAGCCCACTTGAATAATTACAGATAGGGCCTCAACGACGAATAAGCCGCCGACGAAGAACAGGTTGAACTCCTGCTTGATCAGCAAAGCCACAGTGCCGACCGCACCACCTAGTGCGAGTGACCCCGTGTCCCCCATGAAAACTTCTGCAGGGTGGGAGTTAAACCACAGAAACCCGATACAGGCTCCGACGATAGCGCCAACGAAGACGGTTACCTCGGCGGCATCTTGCACATAGATGATATTTAGATACTCGGCCATAGTGTTGTGTCCAGCCAAGTAGGCAAAAGCGGTAAAAGTTCCAGCCGCTATTAGTGTCGCGCCTGTGGCGAGACCATCGAGGCCATCTGTGAGATTGACAGCATTCGAAGCGGCGACTAGAACTAGCGTTGCAAAGGGCAGGTACATCCAGCCAAGAAATGGCGACAGCTCTTTGAAGAACGGGAACGCCAACTGGGTTGAAAACATGTCTTGATTTGACAACCACCACAGGACTGTGCCGACCGCCAGGCCGATGGTGATCTCGCCGATAAATTTTGCCTTCACCGAGAGACCACGTCGTCGCGGATGGATTACATGCAGGTAATCGTCAATGAAACCGAGAATTGCAAAAGCGAGCGTCGATCCGAGAGCAACCCAAACTAGGCGGTTACTCAACTCCATCCACAGTAGCGTGCTAATGGAGATGGAACCCACGATCAGGATGCCACCGATAGTTGGTGTGCCGGCCTTGGCGTTGTGATCTGGGGGGCCTTCGGAGCGGATGCGTTGACCGACCTGTTTCGCCTTTAGCCAACGAATCAGAGATGGGGCAAACAACAATGTCAGAGATAGAGCTGTAACGGCGCTCAGTGCTGTTCGGAACGTAATGTAGCGAAACACGTTAAGCGGTGAAAACACATCCTGCAGGTTAAAGAGCAGCTCATACAACATGTCAGCTTTCCACGACGCCGTTTGAACCCAAGGGCGTGGTGGTCACGGCTTGAGCCACCCGCTCCAGGTGTATCGCGCGCGACCCCTTCACTAACACCGTGTCGCCATCTTGCAGACGAGGTGTTAGCCAGGATGCTGCCTCTTCGGCCGTGTCGAACGCGTGTATTCTTTCTCGGGCCATTCCGTTCTCTGTAGCACCCTCAGCCATAAGCGCGGCGCAGGTACCAACAGTGAGAAGAAGGTCGACCTTGATCTCAGCGGCTTTCCCGCCCGCATCACGGTGGACTTGATCGGTCCAGTCACCCATCTCGAGCATGTCACCGAGGACAGCAAGACGGCGGCCAGCAGCAGGCAAGGTTGCAAAGTCTTCGAGAGCCATGTTCATCGCCATAGGGCTAGCGTTGTAGCTTTCATCGACCAAGGTGATACTGCCGATTCGGTGGATCGCCCCGCGGTTCGGCAATGGTTCAAGTTTGCTGGCCTCAGCGGCGATTTCATCAATTGTGACATCGAGAGCATGGGCTGTTGCTGTCGCTGCGAGGAAGTTCGGAACCCCCGCGGCACCACGGAGCCGCAGTTCGATGTTGCGCGATGCTGAACCTATGTGGAGATTGAACTCCCAGCCGTCGGGGATTGAAACTAGGTTCGTGGCGCGCACTTCCGCCGAGGCATCATAGCCAAAACGCACCACGTGGCTGACGTGTGGGGCTAACTTCTTCGGCATAGCATCGGTGTGCGGATCATCGGCGTTAACGATCAGCGTTCCCGAAGCTGGCAACTTTTGTGCGAGTTCGCCTTTGGCAGATGCAACGGCAGCTAGGTTGGCGAAGTTTTCCATGTGTGCTGGTGCGACGTTAGTAATTACGCCGATACTTGGATTGGCAAGAGTGGCCAGCGAGCTGATCTCATTTGCTTGACTCATTGCCATTTCAGCCACCATTACTTGGTGACTTTCTTCAAGGCCAAGAAGTGACAGCGGCAGGCCCCAATGATTGTTGAGGTTGCCTGGGCTGGCATGGACGTTGTAGCGAATTCCAAGAAGGGCAGCGGTGAGTTCCTTGGTAGTAGTTTTACCTAAGCTCCCGGTGATACCGACGACGGTTGGGTTCAGCTGCTGGCGAAGCCAGCTGGCAAGTACCTGCAGTGACGCCGTAGTGTCCTTGACTTGGATAACCGTGATATCTGCGCTACCGGTTCCAATTGGGTGAATCGGCCGTTCTGTTACCACGATGCTAGCCCCAGCTGACACTGCCTGACAGGCGAAATCATGACCATCGAGCCTTTCACCAATGATGGCGAAAAAGCAGTCACCACGGCTGGCTGTACGAGAGTCAATGGTTACTGACTCCACAACTTTTTCACGGTCCCCAGAAATTTTCTGAGCGCTCAGGATTTTTGAGATCTGAGCAGCAGAGAGTGGGATCATGGCCTTGTCTCCGTCTCGGCCGTGTTGGGTTGAGCGAAACGTTCCTTGAGCCATTTGCTGGCAACCGTTGCATCGTTGAACTCGATCCAATGGTCCGCGAATTCCTGTTTCGTCTCGTGACCTTTGCCGGCGATCAGAACGCAATCACCCGCCCGGGCGCGTTCCAACGCCTGAACAATGGCGGCAAAACGGTCGACTTCGCATTCGACTTGTGCCCGTGCATGTTCCGGAATTCCAACCTCAATTTCATCGAGGATCGAGACCGGGTCCTCTTTACGAGGATTGTCAGAGGTGATGATCACCTGGTCAGCTTCGTTGACAGCAACCTTTCCCATCAGTGGACGCTTCCCACGATCACGGCCGCCACCGCAGCCGAAGACGACGATGACCTCCTTGGACATTCCTGCTAAGTTTCGGCACGCGGCTAGAGCAGCCTGCAAAGCGGCAGGTGTGTGAGCGAAGTCAATTAAAACGGTGAATGGCTGGCCATGTAGAAGCTGTTGAAAGCGACCGCTTTCGCCAGTGAAGGAAGCCACCGGTTCGGCAATCTCGTCAGCGCTGAGCCCAAGTTCTAATGCCAATGCAATCGCGGCAGTAAGGTTTTCCCCATTTGCTTGCCCAAACAAGGGGCTTTTAAACTCAAGGTTCCCTTGGGGGGTCTCCAGGTGCAGCGTGCTTACACCTGCGGCATATTCCCAACGTGTAATCTGATAAGTCGGAACAGTGCTCACCGGCGCTGGCATGGTTTCGTAAACGGAATTGATCGAAGGAGTATTCGATGGTTCACCGTGCTGATCGAGACTCGAGACTGAGCGAACTTTGCTGGGGGTAGTCGGGAGTGCTTTCCATCCGAAACCGACTACCTGCGCTTTGGTTCGTTTAATCAGTGTCGCAGAGGCTGGGTCACCTACGTTCAAAACGGCGATGCTGTCTGTTCCGAGACGTTCGAACAGCATCGCTTTGGCCTCTAGGTAATTATCCATGCTCGAGTGGAAATCAAGATGATCTTTACTGAGGTTAGTAAAGATGGCAGCGGCAAAGCGCGTTGCATCGACTCGCCGCAGTGTCAATGCGTGTGAAGAGACTTCGATCGCTGCCGCCCAGCAGTCGGTGTTGACCATCTGACGCAAGGTATTTTGAAGGTCCGGGCCCTCCGGGGTGGTGCGATGGGCGGGGTAGGGAGTGCCAGCAATATTTACTGTGGTTGTGCTCCACCTTCCAACCGGCCCACGTGCCTCGAGCAGAGCCTGACACAGTGCGGCAACCGTAGTCTTGCCATTCGTCCCAGTGACCCCAACAACGGTGAGATCATGGCTCGGGTTGTTATAAAACGCTGCGGCCATTGGGGCTAAAACTGCACGAGCATTATGAACACGCGCCCAGACAGGAGGGGCCTTGGTAAGATCCACACTGTTGGGATCAGCTTCAGCAACGATCGCTACGGCACCCGCGGCTACCGCGTCGGTGACGAAGCGCAGTCCGTCATGCACGAACCCCGGCACGGCGACGAAAACGTCGCCGGGCTGGACCTTTCGCGAGTCATACGCGATCCCAGTTACGACCGTGTCGGCGTCGCCGCTGTAGCTGGTCTCGGTCCCTGATAACAGAGACGCGAGGGCGGACCTCGTCGGCATGGCCTCCCCTTGCTGTTTACGCCCGTCACCCCTTGACGGGCAATAACCCTGTGTCCCCGTACTGAGGACACCTTAATTAACGAAAGCTCTTTCTCTTCGAGCAGTTCGCTAGCTGCCAGTTATCTGCAAAGGAGCAACCACGGTGTCAGGAGCTAAACGCAGCACCCGTACCGCCGCCTTAGCGATGGTCCGGAAAGCCGGCGCAGCGACCTCACTTCCATAATATCCCTTGCGTGGAGCGTCGATCATGACGAGAACGACAAGCTTGGGAGCAGATGCTGGCAAAATTCCAATAAAAGACGACACATACTGGCTGTATAGACCATCAGGGCCGATCTTCTGGGCCGTGCCAGTCTTACCCGCCAGTCGATATCCACGGATCCCCGAGGCTTTACCGATTGCCGAATGTGGGTCGATAACGCCCTCTAATACGTCCATTACACGTGCTGCCGTGACTTTGTCTATGACACGACGACGAATCTTGGGTTGGTGCTCGAACTGCACGTTGCCTTTGGCGTCACGGATCTCCGAAACAATGTATGGCTGAAGCAACAGGCCTCCGTTGGCGATTGCCGAGACGCCTGTAGTCAACTGTAACGGTGTGACGCCAATTTCTTGCCCGATGATCATTGAGCTTTGTGAAAGTGATGACCAACGACTTATAGGATGTAGAAGGCCGGAGGCTTCCCCCGGCAAGCTAATGCCCGTGGGTTCGCCGAAGCCAAAAGCCCTAAGCCATTCGTAAAAGCGTGTAGGCTCCAGTCGCAAGCCAACCTTGATCATGCCGACATTGCTCGAGTTCGCGACGACTTCGGAGAAGGGCATGATGCCGAACCCTCGTTTCCAGTCGTGGTAGGTGTGGTTCGCGACCCGTAAGGCGCCGCCCTGGCAATCTATAAGCTCGTTTTCGAAGACAAGGTCTTCACGAAAACCGGCGGCCGCGGTAAAGATCTTGAATGTGGAACCCGGTTCGTACATGCTGTTTGAGGCCCTATTCCTGGACGAGAGATCGACCAGTGCCTGGTCACGGACGTTAGGGTTAAAGGTTGGGTAGGAGGCTAGTGCGAGTACCTCACCGGTGCGCGGGTCCATGACGACAGCACTCGCACCATCAGCTTCACGCTCAAGAACGACCTTCTCTAGAGTCGATTCCGCCACCCTTTGAATGGATGGTTCTATAGTCAGGAAAATATCGTGGCCAGGAATAGGGTCCTCCCGGAAAGCCCCATCAGGATCGATGGGCTTCTGTCCGCCGTCTTTGAGGGTCAACCATCTCCCATCCTGGCCACGAATGACGTCGTTGAATCGGTACTCGACACCAGCTGCGCCCTGATTTTCATTGTTAACGAAGCCTAAGACGTGGGCTGCGAGCTGGCGGTTTGGGTAATAACGGCGGTTAGCAGGGTGTTTGCCTACTGAACGGTGGAGATTGTGTTCTTGTTTAACAGCCTCGACAGCACTGACGATCTCGGGTGTTGCATATCGTTCCAAATAAACAAGAGAACGTTCTTGATTCACAAGGCGTGCTAAATCCTCGGTCGGCATCTGGAGAGCCGGTGCAAGGATTGCCGGTGCGCTGTCACGGTCGTCCAGCAGGTGGGGGTGGACGTAAATAGATGTTTCTTCGATAGTACTCGCTAAAAGATTTCCGTCGCGTGCGAATATGTTGCCGCGCATCGCTGGGATGCTGGCCTCGTATTCTTGTTGTTCGCGGGCGCGCTCAACCAGGTACGCATGCTGCACGACCTGCAGGTGTGCGAGGCGAGCGATTAGCAGCCCGGTCCACAGGCCAGCGCAGACAAGCACTAGGAACAGACGCCGTCTCTGTAGACGGCTAACACTAGAAATTTTATGGTCGTCTACGACCATCTGTTTCTTCTGTAGCCTCAGCTAGGAGAGTTAAATTTCGGGCGGGTACAACAGGGGTTCGAGCCAGATACACGACCTGGTTTTCCTCAGCTTCGACTAGGCTGGACACTTCACGGGCCAGTTTTTCTATCCGCTCCAGGTTGCTTACTGAGGAAAATTCGATATCGAGGCGCTGACGCTGCTCGTCAAGCTGTTTGATGTGGGCCTCGAGATCGACAACTTCGGTACGATACTGATGCAGTTTGGCGCGCAAGCTTGCGGACAAGAAGAAAGGGAGCACTAGTAGCATGCCCAGAGCCATCATCCGTGCCAGGTCACCGAATCTCCCTGGCTCCCGCGGCTTTACCAGGGGTCCGTTAAACACTCTGGGGCGACGAATCGGGCCCATGCTCAGCCCTTCCTGCCAGAGAGGGAAATGAGAAATCCGGAGCGTGGCCCCGACAACCAGGGGCGAATGCTAGCCAGGGTTGTAAAGGGAGGCCTTATACAACTCATTTTGGTCTAGCTAAGGCGACGGGACCACTTGCTCCGGACACTCTTTCTTTCCTTTGTTTATTTGGCGTTTGATGAGCCTAAAGTCGTACTAAAGCGCGGAGATTCGCGCTCCGAGATCGAGGATTTGCCTCGATCTCTTTGTTTTTTGGTGTTAGTGGGCGCTTAGTTAAGAGTTCAACTTCCGTAAACTTTGTGCAGACACATTGCGGCAAACGTGGTGGGCACACACAGTCACTTTCCAGGTACCGAAAGGCCTGCTTTGCAAGACGGTCTTCAAGCGAATGGAAGGACAGGATTACAAGGCGCCCACCAGGAGCGAGTAGGCGAGCAGCTCCTACGATGAAGTCGTAAAGGCCATTGAGTTCGTCGTTTACTGCAATTCTTAACGCTTGAAACGTGCGTGTTGCTGGGTGGATATGCTCTGGGGCCCTGGGAATAGAGGCGCTGACGATATCCGCAAGCTGGTCGGTGCTGCGTAGCCTGTTCTTCTGTCGCTCGCGGACTATCGCACGGGCAATTCGGCGCGCGTAGCGTTCGTCACTGTAGCGTCGAAGTAACGAGGACAGATTGTCAACGTCGAGGTTGTTGACAAGGTCAGCTGCTGTGAGCCCGGTAGTACGGTCCATCCGCATATCCAATGGGCCCGAGCGGCGAAATGAGAAGCCTCGTTCGGCCGAGTCGAGCTGTGCAGAGGAAATGCCGAGATCAGCGAGAATGCCGCGAATTGGTTGCCAACTCTGTTCGAATGCCAGCTGGGGAAGGCGCCGGTAGTCACTGCTGACCAACTGAAGACGATCTTTCCAGGGCTTTAAACGCTTGCGCGCGGTATCTATTGTCTCGGTATCTCGGTCAATTCCGATTACGGTACATTTCGGGTCCGTACTAAGAATTGCGGCACTGTGGCCGCCGGTTCCGAGAGTCGCGTCGACGATCAAGCCACCGTTCGGCGCGAGGTTGTCGAGAACCTCATTAACCATTACAGGGTGGTGTGTCGTGTCTGACTCCATGGTGGCTTGTTCATCCAATTCCTGTGGCCAAGAAAACCGCAAAGGCCTCGAAAAAGCCTGGATCGGTGTGGCATTGATCATTTAGATTCCAAGCTCAGAGAGTTTTTCGAGATCCTCTACCGTCATCGGTTCTCCGTCCATGCGACTGCGGAAGATCTCGTGATTCCAAACGACTAGGTAGTCCATCTGACCCATCACCACAACTTCACCAGAAACCTTGGCCTCGTCCCGTAATCTTTGTGGGACAAGAACGCGACCCTGTTTGTCCATTGTGGTGACGTGCCCAAAATAATTGACACGATCCATGAACTTCTGTCGGGCAGGGTTCATTGCTGGGATCTTTTGAATTCTCTCTTCGACGGCTGCCCAGACAGGCAGGGGATAAATGCGGACATTTGTGCCGTCGACGCTGGTGAGGAAGACCTCGGCACCATAAGCGTCGCGAAGCGCCGTACGAAAAGACGTCGGGATCTTGATCCGGCCTTTGTCGTCGACAGTAGCCGGTTGGTTACCTCGAAGCATTTCAGTCTATTTTCTGTGGATTTACCCATAATTTTAGGGATAAAAAACCACTTTAGTCCACTTCCACCCACATGGAATATACGGATTCTTTAATTCTGGTGCAAGCAAGAAGTGAAAAAAATGAAGAAAAGATGCCCCGGACAAGCAGTTAAATAAAGGCTCTGCAGGGTGCCATCAAGCCTAGGGAGTCCGTGTCCGTGCTTAAGCTATCCGGAATTGAAGACAACAAAACCGGGCTAGTTTCGCTTGAAGAATCCGTTTAAGACTAGCCTGCGGTGATTTACTGAGCGCTTCAGTTCTTCTTGGCTGCCTGTTGTCTCCAGAACTCAAGGACCGAATCGAGTGTTTCTTCTAGCGTAAAAGATGGATTCCAGCCGAGCTGCTCACGAGCCCGGCTCGCGTCACCCCGCAAAGCTGCAAGATCAGCTGGGCGGAGACGGCTAGCATCCTGCTGGACATCGATATCAACTTTGGTTGAGCGGAGAAGATACTCAAGCACATCGCCGATGCGAACCGCTGTACCATTGGCAAGGTTGTAAGCCTGACCTGGTTGGCCGTGCTCGGCTGCCAACAGATAACCCTTGGTTATGTCACGTATATCGCTGAACTCACGCAGTGACTCCAGATTGCCGACGCTCATCCGGGGCTTGACTAGACCGGCTTCAGCCCATGCCACCTGCCTCCCGAAATCGCTGCAAACGAAGCTCGGTGACTGCCACGGGCCAGTGTAGTTGAACATCCTGAGGATTACGGTGGGAACCCCTTCGCTCTCCCAAGCTTGGCGAGCGAGAAGCTCGGCGCACATTTTGCTCACCGCGTAAGGACTCTGTGGGTGTGTCGGATCATCTTCGGTTAGTGGGCGTGAGTCCGGTGGGGGAGGGCCGTAGATTTCACCGGTTGAAGCTAGGACGACCGTGGGCTTAGGTTCTAGTTCTGCCGCCACCTCAAGCACGGCTGATGTACCAACAACGTTAACTTCTAGAGTTTCGCGTCGTTTTGTCCATGCCCGTCCGACGTTGGTTATGGCTGCCAAGTGGTAGATCACCTCAGGGTGAAATTGGTTGACAGCGTCTCGGATGTCGTCGGCGTTTCGTATATCGGCCTTGGTGAACGTTATGTGGTCGAGGATGCTCTCAAGCCGTTGCCCGGTAGCTGTGTCAATTCCTGCTACCTCAGCATCACGTTCAAGAAGCGCGGCTGCCAAGTGCCCACCGGCAAAGCCGCCTATTCCGGTGATCAGACTACGCATTCTTCCTTTGAATTCTACTCAAGCAGGAGTTCGTTCGCGCCAGTAGTCCAACAGGTCCTTCGCTGTTTGTTCGAAGGGGATTTCCGGGGACCATCCAGTAGCTTTGCAGAAACGCGAATTGTCTCCAAGGAGCAAAGGCACATCCGATGGTCGCAGACGCTCTGGATCTTCGACCACTTCGATATCTTGTTCACTGTTATCCAGAAGGATCTTGAGGACTTCCTTTATACGGTAGGCCTTGCCACTGGCCACGTTATACACCTCTCCTGGGCTGCAATGTTCTAGGCTAAGCCAGTAGGCTCGCACGATATCGCGGACGTCGGTGAAGTCTCGCTGTGGGTTCAGGTCGCCTACGTGGATGACTGGAGGGCGCAGCCCCGCTTCGATTTCGGCGATTTGTTTAGCAAAGTTGCTGGTAACGAATACATCCCCCCGCCGTGGTCCAGTGTGGTTGAACGCTCGAGTACGAACCGCCTTAAGGCCGTACGACTGGAAGTACTGATAGGCGAGCATGTCTTGGGCAACCTTCGATACCGCGTACGGCGAAAGTGGCCGCAACGGATTTTCCTCGGTGATAGGAGCTTCCTCGGGGTGTACGAGACCGTATTCCTCAGAAGACCCTGCGATCTGAATCGATGCGGTGCTTTTGATCTCCCGCATGGCCTCGAAGATGTTGAGCTGACTAATAGCATTTGTGGTTATCGTCTCTCCGGGCGAATTCCATGATGAAGGCACGTATGATTGCGCTGCCAAGTGAAAGATCCTCTCCGGCTGGATATCAGCTAGCAATGTCTTAACCGACGATGCGTCTCGCAAATCGCATTCATAGAGATCAATGGCGTCTTCAATATGCTCGATGTTCTCGCGCCTGGAGCGCCAGCGGCAGGTCCCGATTACTTCGACCTGTTGTTCAAGCGACAGGCAGTACTCAGCGAGATGGCTGCCTACAAAGCCCGTAATCCCGGTAATTAAAATCTTCATCAAAGGAGTCCTTCAGAGGGAGTTGACGGGAGGCAAGATAACACGACGTCGGCATCGTGCCCTCAAAGGCGATGAGGTGGGAGCCCCTTCGCTCCTTGATTCTTATTGTACTGTGCCAACGCTCTTCCAACGATCCATAGACAGGTGTTTCATGGACTCTGGGACCAGTTGGGTATTCCCCGGGTTCGAAAGTTCCAATTGGACAGTGCTGAACTTGGTCTGCAAGTCAACGATTTGAACCGCATTCGCGAGCCACTAACAAGGTCAGTACTTCCATCGTTATTATGTCAGCCCTCTTCACTGCCAAAGCCCATCGCGCCCACATTGAGCAGCTCAATTAGTATCGAAAACTGAAGCTCATCGCGGAATGAGAACTTGTTTTGTCGTACTCGCCCTCCGATTGAACAGCACTGCGTGTTCCAGGTCGCGCCGATCATAAAAGCCTGCATCTCACGTTCCGTGACGTCCAAAGTGAGGTTGCCGATGACGGTAACCAGTGCCCGGAATAGATTGATACGACCGCCGCCACTGAGGCGGTCGCTCGATTCAACGTCTACCTTGGACGGATCATCCTCGTTGGCAAAGGTCCGGGCACTCCGGAACCAGGTGATGTTAGTTGTCGTGGACGCCGAATTTATTGTCCCGCCTAATGTAAAACCTCCTAAGCCCCAGTCAGGAGTAAAGCGCATCTTTGCGGAGATGTTGATCGCTGGCGTCGGGGTCACCCGCCCCGCGACTGCCCAGGGTAGCGGGAGAGCAGGAAACAAAATATCAGAGTCTCGTGCTCGCAGGTCGAAATCACGCTCCAATCCGACACTAAATACCTCCCATACTGTTCGTTGCTCGTCGTTGGGGCGGTTGAAGCGCTTGGCAAGAAATCGGCTGGTTAGCGACATCCGTGCAAAATGACGGTCACCACCGAAGCCATCAATCTCGTCAAACTGGATAATATTTCCCCGGACAAAGTCTTCTTGCTCGAATTCGCGTTGACGCCCCCAAGTGAAGCGAGGTTCCAACACGTGCTTATAACGAGGCGAATAGTCGCTCGTTGGTGTGTCAAAAATCCGGAAGAGGCTCGGTCCGATAACCTCAATGCCCGTCTCATAGACGTTCCGGAAGATTGGTTCATCAACGAACTCCCCTCCTTCGACTCGCTGGCTATAATAGGTTGACCGCCATGCGAGAAACGGGTTGAAGGTCAGCCAGGGGATCTTCGTGAAGGCAAGCGAGACTTCCGGGAACGCGTCAATTCGCTCATAGCGTCCGCCTATTGGATCCTCTTCAGGGCTACGCCTCTCACGCACTAACCCTGCGTAAGAACCTTGGAACTCAAAGTACAAGGGCTCATATATTGGTCGCTGGCGAACCCGGAACTCGACCTCAGGGGCGCGTCGCCTCACCACCGAGTTAACGGTGCCAAAGTAGGTTCGATTTTCGTCCGCTACCAAGTTGAGGGTATAGCTGCTCCATGACCGTGTTAAGAAAACCCCGGCCGAAGAATTGCGTCGCAGAAAACGGTTGTAGTTGTCTTCGTAGCCTTGGATGAACTCTTTGCTTGAGAAAAAATTGGCGTTGGCGTTTAGTTTCCAATTACTCGGCAGTGCCATCTGATGGTTGCCATCTAGCGTCCAGCCTCTGACCACTGGAGTGATGTCGTCATCAATTTCTTCTCCCGTGGAATTGTCGGGTTCTGCAAGATCGTCAGGATTGGCTCCCTGTAACCAGAAAAAACGCAAATTGCCTGAAGAGCCGGGCGTAATGCGATGACGGTAGTCACCCCTGAAGGCAGATCCGGCACGGCTGTAGTATTCGTAGGTAAAGGTGGCATCCATACTTCGATTGATCGCCCAGAAAATCGGCTGACTGAACATGAAGCCCTTGCGGGAGGAGTTACCGATACCCGGCATCAAGAGTCCGCTAGAGCGTTTCTTTTCGCTGATTGGGTAGTAGAGAGCTGGCAAATAGAGGAATGGCACGCCCTTTATCTTAAAGACAGCATTCTTCATCATTACGTGGTCGTCGGCGAAAAGGTCGAAGGTCCGAGCTGAAAATTCCCAGATGGGCAGAGCCTGGGTGCATGGTGTGACGACGCCGTTCTGGATTCGAAAGGCACCTGGTTTGAATTGCTCAATGTGCGTACCTCGAAAATAGACGTCTCCCGGCCCGATGCCGAAGGCATTCTCTATGGTTCCGGTTCCACCAAGGAGATACCCGTCCATCCGTGAGCCGTTCATTAGGACATCGCTGGAAAGCAATGTCACATTGCCTTCAGCTGCGAAATGCCAATCTTCACCGGTGTTGCCCGGAGGTGTTACCACTATGCGATCAGCCTGCAGTCTCCATTCAGGACGCCCATCGATATCAGCATAACCA
Organism: uncultured Acidobacteriota bacterium; assembly: GCA_964455175.1. Classification (GTDB taxonomy): domain Bacteria; phylum Acidobacteriota; class UBA890; order UBA890; family UBA890; genus UBA890. The sequence continues at coordinate 39,757 of CAYVUW010000009.1, forward strand.
GCTAGAACAAAGGTGCCGTCTTCGTTGGCTTCGAACCTGTCGAATCCAACTTGGCGCAACCCCGGAATATTGAACGGCAAAACGCTAGTCTGCTGCCCGTCCTGATTAGGCCCCAGTGGAGCCTGGGCGATCGCCGGGCAAGGCGCCAGTAAAGCGAGCAGCAAACCGAATACGATAGTCACACCGGTTCGCTGGCTCGTGATGTAGGTGGTAGAAGGGCAGCATCCCATTCTAAAAGGCTCCGGAAACAAATGCGCCTAACTTTATATTAAGTGTCAACGAGCAGTGGGCGTAAGGAACCAACTAGGTACGTCGATCCACATACACAAATCAAGTCTTCTGGGTCGGCAGAGGCACGCGCTGCCGCGAGAGCCTCTCCAGGGTCATCTACTACTTGGCTTTGCGACGGAGGAGCGCCGATCGCGAGGAGCTCATGAGCTGTTGTAGCTCGCTCCGACGGCGCCCGCGTCGCGACGAGATGATCAGCAAGTGGGTAGAGAGCTTGGACAATACCCTCAGTATCTTTATCGGCGAGGGTCGAAAGTACCAGGTGGAGACGGTTAAATATTTTACGGTGCCGTAGTTCCGATAGGTACCTGGCCAGTGCTTGTGCTGCTTCTGGATTATGGCCCGCGTCCAAGATGATAGGTGGGCTTTCCTCCAGCCACTCGCAACGACCCGGCCAACGGGTGTTTCGTAAACCTGCCCAGATGGCGTCCGAACCTATCCTGAGACGTCGTCGGTCTAAGGCCTCTGCGGCGAGGATGGCACACTGTGCGTTTTCGACTTGGTGCCCGCCAGGAAGCGAAATTTCCAGGCCCACGTAGTCACGTAATTGGCCAGTGAAGTCGATCGTGTGGCACAGCTGAGCATCGGTACGCTTCACCACTAAAGGAAATGACTCTGTTTCCCACAGCGTTGCTTCTACAGATACAGCTTGCTGCCGGATGACTTCAAGAACAGATGGTTTTTGTGGTGCCGTCACCGCTATACCTCCGGATGGAATGATCGCTGCCTTCTCAGCAGCGATCATTTCGACATCGTTGCCTAAATACTCTTGATGATCGATTGCTACTGACGAAATCACCGCGACCTTTGGCCGAGTAACGTTGGTAGCGTCCCAGCGGCCACCTAGGCCCACTTCGAGCACTGCTAGGTCAACCTGAGCCTCGGAAAAATAACGAAAAGCTGCTGCAGTCAAGATCTCGAAATAGGATGGTGGGCTATCAAGGTGTTTGTCGGCGGCAGCGAATACAAACTCGAGTTGAGAATCGAGACCTGAGACGCTGATCGGTGTTTCATTGACTTGGAATCTTTCCTCGACAACGGTGAGATGGGGGGATGTGTAGAGGCCTATGCGGTGGCCGGCGGCGCGACCCATGGCAGTCAGCATAGCGGCAACAGAACCCTTGCCGTTCGTACCTCCAATGATCGCGGTTGGGTAGTCTAATTGTGGGTTCCCGAGGACTTCTAGAAGTTCATGGATACGGTCAAGCCCCGGGTTGACTTGCCTCGAGTCTATCGACTCCAGGCGCTGCCGAATGCTACTTCCGCCAACCATTCTTGATTATTACTCGGCGTCCGTGTCGCCGTACTCCTGTTTTTTTGTCGGAATCTCGGCGTGGACGCTCGAGACGGCGGAAGCGAGAAGGTTGGCGGGCAGTAAATAACGGATAGCCCGCGCTAGCGTCTCCTTCAATTGGTTGCGGGGTACGACCAAATCGAGCATGCCATGCTCCAGAAGAAATTCGCTACGCTGGAACCCCTCTGGTAGTTTCTCGCGGATTGTCTGCTCGATGACGCGCGGGCCAGCAAAGCCGATCAGAGCGCGGGGTTCCGCAATATTGAGATCACCGAGCATAGCGAATGATGCTGTTACACCGCCGGTGGTTGGGTCTGTGAGCACCGAGACATAGGGCAGATGGGCTTGATCGAGACGGGCAAGAGCGGCGGTGATCTTTGTCATCTGCATAAGCGAGAGTGCGCCTTCTTGCATGCGGGCACCACCCGAGCTTGAGACGATGATTAGCGGACGCTGAGTTTCAAGCGCCCTCTCGATGGCAAGGGTGATCTTTTCGCCAACCACCGAGCCCATACTGCCACCCATGAAAGCGTATTCCATGACGGCAAGTATCGTTGGGATTCCATCAATTGTTGTTTCAACGGTAACAATCGCATCTTTTCGGCCAGTGCGTTTTTGGTACTCGTCAATCCGACTGATATACGTCTTGGTGTCGGTGAAGTCGAGGGCGTCGACTGGGCCGATGTGGGAGCTAAATTCTTCCCAGCTGCTATCGTCGCAAAGCAACTCCAGACGTTCAGCGGCTGAAATGCGGAAGTGATAGTCGCACTTGGGACAGACGTTAGCGTTGCGCACGACCTCCTTACGATAGATGAATTCGTTGCAGTGATTGCACTTGGCCCACAGGCCTTCAGGCATGTCGACCTTACGATCACCTACCGGGCGCTTGCTGCCGCCTTTATTTCGAAACCAGGCCATCAGAGATCAAAAAGAGCCAGCACGGCGGGTTAACCCGTCTAGTGGCAGGGTATTGGAGGAAATACTGAAAGAAAGAAAGATCCGCCGAGAAGCGAACATATATGGATGCTAACGACCGGCAGGAGCCGCCGTCAAGAGCGTTGCAAGGTTCACGTTTGCTGGCTACTGTGTTTTGGGACCATTGAATCACTGAGGAGTAGCGCTGCATGATCAAAACAATTGAATGGACTGACGATGGGGTTGTCATGCTGGACCAAAGGGTTTTGCCCCGTGAGGAGGTCTATCTAACCTTTACCTTGCCCGAAGAGGTTATTGAAGCAATTGCCAACCTAGTGATCCGCGGTGCTCCAGCGATCGGGGTTGCGGCAGCCATGGGAATGGCATTGGGGGCGCAGTCCTTTACCGGTGACGAACACGAGTTCCGAGTTCAGCTCCTTGATCTCTCGGATCGAATGAATGCGGCGCGCCCCACTGCGGTGAATCTGCGGTGGGCGGTGCGTCGGGTTAACACAGTTGCTGAAGTTGCGCTCGCCGACGGTGTTGCGGCAGCTAAGGCGCGCCTCATTGACGAGGCTAAGTTGATGCACCAAAAGGACATCGAAATGAACCGCGCGATGGGTGCCCATGGTGCGGCGCTAGTTCCGCAAGATGCCTCTATCCTGACTCACTGCAACGCGGGGGCTTTGGCAACCGCTGGTTATGGAACTGCCCTTGGGGTTGTGCGTGCTGCCCAGGAGGCCGGTAAAAATGTAGTCGTACTCGCTGACGAGACGAGGCCGTTCTTGCAGGGTGCCCGGCTGACCACTTGGGAGCTGCAGAAGGACAATATTCCGGTCACGTTGATTACTGACAACATGTCAGGACACATGATGCAGCAGGGCAAAGTTGACTGTGTAGTCGTTGGTTCCGACCGCATCGCTGCAAACGGCGATGTGGCCAACAAGATTGGAACCTATACGGTGGCTGTGCTGGCCAAGGAACACAAGATCCCATTCTTTGTCGCAGCTCCGACGTCGACCATTGACCTGGAAGCCTCGTCGGGTGCAGCGATTCCGATCGAGGAGCGATCGAGCGACGAAGTGGTTGTGGTGAATAATGTTCGTATCACGCCGGACGAAGTGTTAGCTGCTTATCCGGCTTTCGATGTCACCCCGAATCGTCTTGTGGAAGCAATCATTACCGAAGAAGGTGTTGCCAGAGCGCCTTATACTGAGAACCTAGCCGCTCTGTGTGCTGCGGCTGCGGAAAAGAACTGACAGGTTGTCATGCTGGTGTTCGGGATCGAGACATCCTGTGATGAAACTGCGGCGGCGGTGGTCGCCGACGGTTTTCATGTACTAAGCAACGTTGTCTCAAGCCAGATTGACCACGCTGCCTATGGCGGGGTTGTTCCAGAGCTTGCTGCCAGGCGACATGTGGAGAACCTCCCCTGGGTGGTGGAGGAGGCGTTCGACGAAGCCGAGGTCGAATGGGCAGATATCGATGGGATCGGTGTGACTCGAGGCCCGGGCCTGGTTGGCGCGCTGCTTGCTGGCTGGTGTTATGGCCGTGGCGCGGCACGATCGAGTGGGATCCCGTTCGTAGGCGTCAACCATTTAGAGGCGCACGTTCATGGCGCGTTGATGCCGACGCTAGAAGCTGGCAACCGCGTCGACTATCCACTGCTCGCACTGATTGTCTCTGGCGGACATACGATGCTGTACCGGTTGCCGACCGAGTCCGAATTTTGCCTCGCCGGTACTACCCTTGATGATGCCGCCGGCGAGGCTTTCGACAAGGTGTCGACATTGTTGGGACTCGGTTACCCAGGAGGCCCGGTCATTGATCAGCTCTCTGATGCGGGAGACCCGATGGGGGTGAATTTGCCTCGTTCTCGGCTGGCGAGCCCTTTTGACTTCTCATTTTCCGGTATAAAAGCAGCGGTGCGTCGCGAGGCCCTGCGGCAAAAGCTTGAGCCGGAACGACCTGACGACCAACGTGTCCTCGACTTGGCAGCTTCTTTTCAGTGCGCCGTCCTCGATATGCTTGAGGCGTCTACCGATGCCGCGCTGCGTCAGTTTCCGTCACGCGGGCTAGTAGTTGCTGGAGGGGTAGCAGCGAATCGTGGTTTGCGGTCTCGAATGGAGACACTTGCGGCGTGCTACGACGTGCCCTTGTATTTGTCGCCACTCGAACTGTCGACCGATAATGCAGCGATGGTTGCTGCACAAGCGTATAGACGCCTAGTGGATGGTGAAGCCGACCCTTTTGACTTAACCGTACGAGCCAACTGGCCCTTGAGTGATTGAGCAACAGACTGTGATTGAACGCGCGATCGGTGTCGACATCGGAGGCACTCGTACCAAGCTTGTTTTGCTTGAAGCCCCTGGCACCGTTATCGAGGCACGGGAGATTGGCTCTGACTTTGCTACCGCCGAGGCGGTGGTAGAGGTGATCACAATGGAGACTGCGGTGTGGCGCCAGTTGGATGAGGGTACGCCTCCCTCTCTGGGTTTAGCAGTTCCAGGTCTCGTAGAGCGCGATGCTGGCCGTGTCTTGTCGGCGCCGAACCTTAAAGTGCTCGACAATTTTGCTATCGCAATTGCGCTTGAGGCCACCACTGGATTGCATGTTGAAGTTGACAACGATGCGCATACCTTTGGTTTGGCTGAAGCTCATCTGGGAGCGGCCGCAGGGTATGACAGTGCTGTTTGCTTGACCGTTGGTACGGGGGTCGGCGGTGCTATCATCCATGCAGGAACGGTTTGGCGTGGCCATGGTGGCCTCGCTGGTGAGCTTGGACACTTGGTTCTCGATCCTGAGGCGTCCCAGTTTTTCGAGCAAGAGGTTGGTGGGGGTGCTGTCGTTGCCGAATATCGCCGACTAGCTGAAAATCCCACGGCCGATGTCGACGCAGAGGTCGTTGCACGATTCGCTGACTCGGGAGATAACGCTGCCCGTCAAGCGTTGGCTTTGTGCGGTAGGCGTCTTGGAGTGGGTTTGGCTATTCTGGTGAACTTGCTGAATCCGCAGCGTATTGTTATCGGCGGCGGAGTGGTTGATGCCGGCGAATGGTTTCTCGGGCCGGCCCGCATCGAGGGAGAACGACGTGCTTGGGCGGAGTCCTGGGCCCAGTGTGAGGTAGTTCCGGCTGCGCTTGGTCCAATGGCAGGTGCAATTGGTGCAGCGTTACTGAGCTTAGAATAGTCGAAATCAAGGCCTCCCTTTTAGTAAGGATGCCGATCTCAGTGTTCCACATTGTTTAGTTGGATTATGAACTGTTAGAAACTAATCGACGGCCCACCATTTTAATTAGGGGAAGATAGAAATGCGCAAATCGGTGGTTCGTGAATACACCGAATCTATTCTGATCGCCGCCATCCTGGCGCTGTTCATCCGGACGTTCGTGTTCCAAGCTTTCAAGATCCCTACGGGATCTATGGAGGATCATCTTCTGGTAGGTGACCATATTCTAGTTAACAAGTTTGTATACGGTCCGACTGTGACGCCGCTTGAGGATTGGCTTCTTCCGTTACGTGACACCGACCGCCAAGATGTCATCGTTTTCCGTGCTCCGCAGGAACCCGACAAGGATTTCATTAAGCGGGTCATTGGCCTGCCCGGCGAGAATGTCGTTGTTGAAGATGGCTCTGTGGTGATTAATGGGCAGTCAATCGATGATCCGTATGCTAACCATAAAGCGGCCTTTGGGGACAACTTCCAAGACACGCGGGAGCCATTCGATGTGCCTGAAGGCGAGTATTTTGCGATGGGTGATAACCGTGAGAATAGCCGTGACTCACGGTATTGGGGTTCGGTACCTGCGTCGCACATAAAGGGCAAGGCAATGCTGGTTTACTGGTCATATGAGTCCGGCGACCAAGAATACGTTGTTGGAGGTATTCGGGAACGATTAATGCAGTTTGGCAATGTGCTGCTTCATTTCTTTACCCGTACGCGTTGGAGTCGAACGTTCAAGATTATTGGTTAGAAGGCCGTGAGCAGCCTGTACTCGTGAATGGAAGAACCTAGAAGAACGGTAGAGGACTCAAGAATTGGGGCTCGCTAAACTACTTGTTTGGCCTGGTAGATTGGAAAAGTCTCCGATCCTCAAGATCTTCGTGCTTACCTTGACGGTCTCCGTAGTTTACTTCGCTATGAAGCTTGCCCCGGTACAGGCTTCTGCCTACCAGTTCGACGACGCGGTTCGGGACGAGGTGCTATTAGCCGCGGGCCGGCGGTCTTCGGACGATGCAATCAAGCGCAACTTGGTCGACCGTGCGGTCATGCTTGGTCTGCCGGTCCAACGTAGCGACATTAAGATCACTCGGCCAAACTCAACCTACATTGTCGTCGAAGTGAGCTACGAAGTGACGCTAGAATTCATTGGCGGGTATACGTACCAGTCGATTTTCTTGCCGAGGCACAAGGGCCGGCTGACTTTTTGAGCAAGTATGGTTCGGTCTTCCTCTCAGCGAAGCGTATTAGCTAATTGAGAAAGCGTTTGGACGAGGAACTGCTGCAGGAATACGACGATCATCAGGACTACTAACGGCGACATGTCGATGCCTGTCATCGGGGGAAGCCTGCGGCGGATTGGTCTTAGGATAGGTTCGGTGGCCGTATACAGAAACTGAGCGATGGGATTGTAGGGGTCAGCCTGAACCCAGGAGATCACGGCGCGACCAAAGACCAGTATCAGTAGGAAGGTTAGGCCCATGTCGACAACCCTGGCAATTGCTTCGATTAGATTGGCGAGTACGAACAGAGCATCCTCCCCGTGGTGTCCCTGACTTGGTCATTCCGTGTTACGACGATCAGGGGGAACGTTTCCCAAAGATAGCGGTCCCAACCCTTACAATGGTAGCGCCCTCTTCAATTGCTACCTCAAAATCACCACTCATCCCCATCGACAGGCCGAGGCTTCCAAACTCTGTGTTTGAAGCCATTATTTCGTTCCGTAGCCGGCGCAAATTGGCGAAGTATGGTCTTGAAGCTTCAGGGTTGGGTGCATATGGGGCCATTGTCATTAGCCCCTGTAGTTTTAGGCCATTAGCTTCGTGTACCTGGCGGCAGATGGCAGTGATCTCGGGAAGCTGGGTTTCGATTAGTGATTTGGTCGATTGATCAATTTGTACGTAGACTCGTACGCTTCGATCGGCGGCTGTGGCCGAGGCCGAGAGTCGGGACACTGATGAGGCCTTTCGGACCGAGTGAATGGCGTCGAATAGGCGCGCCGCCAACATTGCCTTATTGCTTTGCAACGGGCCAATAAAGTGCCACTCTGCATCTCCCTTGACTTCGGGTATCTTGTCATTGGCTTCTTGCACACGGCTTTCACCCAAGGCGTGTGCTCCCAATGCCAATGCCGCCTCAATGCGAGAAATGTCGATGCGTTTGGATACTGCTAGTAGGGTGATTTCATCAGGCTCGCGCCCCGCCCGATGCGCTGCAGCCACGATTTGTTCCTCTACAGATTCCAGGTTGCACTCGATATCACGCATTTAGGTGGATGGTAGCACCGGGCCGTGCTTTGCTTGATATAGGTGTCGGCGGCGGAAGTCCTTCTAAGTGATTAGACATGCCTAGTTGGTTCCTGGGGGTGCGAAAAGTACCTTCGGTGGCACCGGTTCCGCGAGAGTCATATTTGCCTGTCGAAGGTACACTTGCCCCTTGGGACCCTTCCTTGGCTTTCTGACATGCTTGGCTTGCGTCCAGCGCACGTTTGCCTTGGTGGCGCCTCGCGCTGAGCTAAAGTATGCCGCCAACGAGGCCGCTTCTTGTAGGGCTACCTGGCTTGGTTCCTTGATGCGGCCGGGGTTGCGAATAACAACGTGAGATCCGGGCCCTTCAGCGTGAAGCCAAAAATCATTTGGGCGGGCGAGCTTGTGGGTTACTCGTTCATTGGCGTCCGCGTTGCGGCCAACGAAGATCTTGAAGCCATCGCTTGATGTGAACACGTCGATGCCTGCTCCGGGCATAAATTTGTCTTGGCCATGTCTCGTGCGGCGTGACTTCTTGGATGAGCGATTGGCCGTTTCTATGGAAGGTGTCTCTTCCCCAATTGCACTCTTCTCAGATGACAGAGGGGCCTCCGGGATGATCCACTTGCTAGTAGCGATCTTCACGCCTTGCGTTAAGGCGCCCTTCGCAAGGCGCTGACAGTCTCGAATCTCCTGTGCAACGGTAACTTTTGACGAAAGCTGACGCAGGGCTTTGATACGGGCTTCGAGTTCGCGACATCTCTCAGTGGTACGCGTCGCGCTCCGCTGAGCACGTCGGGCCCGCCTGTAATAAATTTGCGCGTTGTCGACTACTGACCTCGATGGATCAACGGTTATGTCCACTGGATCGCCATCTCCGAAAGCATTGGGAACACGGACGATGGCTTGGGTTGGCTTGGCGTGTGGATGTGTTAATAACAAGTCGGCCCAACGTCGGTGTTGTTTAGCATCACCGGCCGCATTGGAATCTGCTGATACTGCGTCAAGCGTGCGCAGGAGACGAATAATCCCACCATCAATCCCTGACTTTAGACTATGATGCGCTATCTCCAGTGCCATCAATCTGGCTTGTAGAGGATAGAAGGTGGCTACGGCGCCGCTGAGGTTTGGGAACTCCTTTACGTACAGGGTTTGGGATCCTTTCTCGATATGCCGCATTCGGAACGGTGCTACCAGGAATTTGCGTGCGGCAGGAAGGCAGCCTAGTTCACTGAGCCTTACAGGTGAATATATACGGGCAGCCATCGGCTCCTTTACAGCTCGTTCCATCTCCATTTGAGCCGCCATCCTCAGGGGTACCCCACTGTGGTGTCGGGCGGTGATTTCACGCGCCGTGAGTGGAGACATGCCTGCAATGGAGCGCAGTAAGCCACGGACAAGGTCGTTATCATCCACAGAGGAGTTCAGTGAGTTCCAAATTTTGGCGTCGAGATCTCCAATCGTGGCCCGCCCATCTGCCACTGGGGCGGTGTATGGTTCGCCGACTGCGGGGCGTCCGCGCTGTGGTTTCCACGCTGCACAAACTCGTTCAGTGTGGTCGACAACCAGGGCAGTGGCACGGCGGGGTATAAGTTCAAAAACGACTCGAATTGCATCGGTGCCAGTAGTACGAAGCTCGACAATGCGCTCGCCTGGCACAGCTTGAATTGCTTCGATCCGCCGGCCGTTCAAGAGTCGGCGGGCAGCCATGGCGAAGCCAGGAGGTTGCTTTGGTGTGGGATAGCGTCCTGGGCGCAAGTACAGATGTGGCTGATTGGGAGCGGCCGAAAACCATAGACGCAAGGTCTTCCCCGAACCACATACGAAAATAACATCGTTTTTCGGCAACGCGTACACTTGTCTGATTCGGGTTCCACGCAGCTTCACATCCAGTTCGGCTGTCAGACGCTGCAAGACTAATGTGTCCACGTCATTGATCCCGTTTTAAATAAAAGAAAATGCCCCGCGGCAAGTGCCGCGGGGCTAGTAGGGGCGCGATCCTGTCAATAACACCATGCCGCTCAGGCGAGAGTTCAGTCCCGTCGTTCTTCGAAGAAGCTTTGCCGCAGATTCTCGGTCATCTTGCGGACCTGCCGTGCATAGATTGCTGGCGGTCGACCACGCTCCTCTAACAGAGTGTCAAATTTCGTTGGGCCGACGTTATAAGCTGCCAGAGCGTAATCAAGGCCGTGTTTGTCGTAACGTTTTAGTAAAGAATACAGATAGGAGGTGCCAAGGAGAATGTTGATCTGTGGGTCGGTAAGCAGTCGCTGGCCATTCCACTCAAGTTCGAGTTGATCGGCGACCGCTCGAGCTGTAGCGGGGCGCAGCTGCATAAGGCCGATGGCCCCTGCTTCAGACTCAGCATAAACGTCAAAGCGACTTTCTGTGAAGATCATCGCGAGAATAAGCTCCGGCTCTAGATCATACTGTTGGCTGACCTCGATGATGCTATGAGCGATCCCCCGCTGCTTGTGCCTTGGGACATTGATGTTGTTAGCATCCAGGACGTCACGAACGCTGGTTTCGATACGCAAAGATTCAAGCTCGGCTTCCACTTCGGCTATAACTGCGTAGTGAGTGCCGCGCTGTCGTTCTAACTTATCCAGTTCGGTGGTTTGGTACTGAAACGCCTGCACGAGAATAAGGCAAAGCCCCATCATCCCCAGCGTCAGCCACCGCATTGGACTACACATGGTGTTCAACTCCTTGTTCGACGTCGAAGGCACATCTAGGCTCAGGTGTTGCTAGATGGCGTGTTTTCTCTTCGAGTCTTTGAGGGAACACGGACGACATTTTGTCGTTCGTGTTATTGCCCGCCAGCGGGGGGGCCGTCAGAACTTCGACGTAGCTAGCGAGTGGCTCCTACTCTATTTTTGGGGAGCCGAGATTATGATCTAAGTAGATAAAAATTTTAGGTGCTGAAATCAGCGTTCGCAAGGAAGATGCGAAACTGAACTGATCATCATTGGCAACGCGCTAGACAAGCTGTTCTTAAAAGATCATATGTGTTGATTATTATCTTATACTGTCTATCAGTAGGCAAAAAGCTCGGCTCCAGGAAGGTTGAATTCGTGCTCCTAGACACCGCTGAGACGTCGAGTTGACAGGTTCGGCACTACGCCCCGATAATGCCTTTTAACGAAGGTTTTCTGCGGGTTTCGCGACCCTCATGAGGGATGGTCAACTAGTTTCTAAAAACGCTTGTTGACTGTGCTTATCCTTCGTTCATCGATGCTCTTGAACCATTTTTTAGAAGGAGATTGCTATGTCCGCGCGTGTAGCCATTAATGGCTTTGGACGCATTGGTCGGAACACGTTGCGAGCTGCGGTTCGTGATACGGCCGACATCGAAATCGTTGCGCTTAACGACCTTACCGACCCCAACACGCTTGCCCACCTGTTGAAATATGATTCAGTGCACGGGGCATTCCAAGGGACAGTCGAAGTTGGTGACAGCGCGCTTAATATTAACGGGAACGCCGTAGCGGTTCTTTCTGAGAGAGATCCTGCCAATCTTCCTTGGGGGGATCTAGGCATTGATGTCGTCATCGAATCGACAGGGTTCTTTCATGCCCGACCAGACGCCCAGAAACATCTTGATGCTGGTGCCAAGAAAGTCCTGATCTCTGCGCCCGCGAAGGATCCCGATGTGACGCTGTGCCTTGGTGTTAACACTGAGACCTACGACCCCGGTAACCATCACATTATTTCCAACGCTTCGTGCACGACCAACTGCTTAGCTCCGGTTGCAAAAGTCATTAACGAGCAGTTTGGACTTGAGCGTGGTTGGATGACCACGATTCACGCTTATACGAGCGACCAGCGAATTCAGGATTTGCCACACGGCGATCTGCGCAGGGCTCGAGCCTCAGCGGTATCGATGATTCCCACGACAACTGGCGCCGCCAAGGCGGTGGGTCTAGTGCTCCCCGATCTGGTCGGCAAGCTTGATGGTTGTGCCGTTCGCGTTCCGACCCCAAACGTTTCTATGGTTGATTTGGTAGCCCACGTGGAAACCAGAACCTCAGCGGACGAAGTCAACGATGCTTTTCGTGCTGCGGCAGGAACCGAGTCACTTCAGGGAATACTCGTGGTCTCCGAAGAGCCCTTGGTGTCAATCGATTACAACGGCAATCCAGCTTCATCGACTGTGGACGCGGGCTTTACAAGTGTTGTTGACGGCACTTTGGTGCAAGTAATGTCGTGGTACGACAACGAGATGGGTTATTCGACTCGCTTGAAAGATCTCGCTGAGTACGTTGGTGTCCAGCTCGGCTGAAGCTCTCGCTGGAAAGCTGCGGGTCGATGACCTAGAACCTCATGGTCGTCGTGTCCTGCTGCGTGGCGACCTGAATCTTCCGGTTCAGGATGGCGTAGTTACTGATATGACTCGAGTGATCGCAATGCTTCCAACCTTACGAGCATTGCTTGGTGCCGGTGCGGCGGTTGTAGTTATGTCGCACCGCGGGCGTCCCAATGGTGAAACCCCCGAGGAATTCAGTATGGCGCCTGTTGCTGAGGCAATGCGCCTGGTACTCGGCCACGAGGTGATACTCCTAGAGGATTGCATAGGGGACAAAGTCGAAACAGCGGTACAAGCATTGGTTCCAGGTGACGTGGCTCTCCTCGGAAATCTCCGCTGTCATCCTGGCGAGACTTCTAATGATGCCGAATTTTCTCGCAGGCTTGCGAGCCTTGCAGATCTTTACGTCGACGACGCCTTCGGCGCAGTGCACCGGGCGCACGCTTCGATCATAGGCGTGCCACCACTTGTCGAGGTCGCCGCGGCTGGCTATCTACTTGAGCTTGAGGTGCAGATGTTGAGCCGTTGTATGGACGAACCCGCCAAGCCGTTCGTTTTGGTTGCCGGGGGCGCTAAGGTAAGTGACAAGCTCGATGCTCTCGCTAATCTCATGCCGTTGGTCGACCACTTAATCATTGGGGGAGCCATGGCTAACACGGTGTTGACCTACCAAGGTATCGATATGGGCAATTCACGCATTGAAGAGGATGCGATTGAGCTGGCCGCTGTTTTGCTTGAGCGGGCAGACTTAAATGGGGTCGAGGTACTGTTACCCAATGACTTCGTCGTTGCCGCGGATCTCGGTGACGCGGCTTCCGCCCGGGTTGTTCGCCAGATTCCGGCGACCACGATGGTGTTTGACATTGGCCCGGAGAGTATCGAGCGGTTCGCATCCGCTATTGCGGATGCACAGACTGTCTTGTGGAACGGTCCCATGGGGGTGTTTGAGATTGACGAGTTGGCCGGTGGGACCCAGGGTATTGGGTCGGCTATCGCAGACGTTATGGGGCGCGGAGGCATTAGCATCGTTGGTGGTGGGGACACTGCAGCAGCAGTTTCAGCAGCGGGCCTGTCAAGCTCAATGACCCACGTCTCGACTGGTGGTGGAGCGTCGCTCGATCTATTGAGCGGGAGCGTTCTTCCAGGGATTGTGGCGCTCACAGATCGGTGAGCTTGCGAATGCCCCATGGTAGTGAATAGAACAACTGGACTTTCAATGAAATTAAAGCAGGTCGTCAATGTGTGGGAGGTTCTATGAGCGAGCGTACGCCGTTCATTGTCGGTAACTGGAAGATGTACAAGACAGTCGCAGAGGCTCGCGAAGCACTTACCGTGTTGCGAGACATAGTCGGGAATATTGACGGAGTTGACTGCGGTGTAGCTCCCCCGTTTCCGGCGCTTGAGGCTTGTGCTGCGACTATCACCGGGAGCTCCATCGCGCTCGCGGGCCAAAATCTCTACCCAGGGGATGAAGGAGCTTTCACGGGCGAGGTATCGGCTCCGATGCTAAAGGCTGCTGGGGCAACCCACGTTATCATTGGGCATTCAGAGCGTCGCCACCTTTTCGGTGAAGACGACACCCTGATTGCCTGTAAAGTAAAATCAGCGGTGGACCAAAATCTTATCCCGATCCTTTGTGTCGGGGAGACGCAGGAACAGCGAGCAGCAGACCAAACTGCAGCAGTCGTGACCGCTCAGCTCGGCGGTGGACTGGCCAAGGTTAATAGTGCTGAGCTGCTAGATTTGGTAGTTGCCTATGAGCCGGTCTGGGCAATCGGTACTGGGTTGACCGCGACACCGGCTCAGGCACAGGAGGTGCACGGTCTTATCCGCGATTTTCTCGGCGATTCCGTAGGGGCAACAAGCGCCCAGAGAACCCGGATTCAGTATGGTGGAAGTGTCAAGCCGAACAATGCTGCAGAGCTTCTCGCCGAGCGCGATATCGATGGAGCTCTGGTTGGTGGTGCCAGTCTTGACCCGAGTTCTTTCGCAGCGATTGTCGAGGCAGCAGCAGGTTAACAGGGTAGTCAACAACCTTCAGGGCCATTCAATGGTCGCGTTGTTGGAGGTTCATTGCTCTGGTAAATTGTTACCGTTCGAGGGTCATTCGGCCTCTCGTTTTTCCGGAGTTTGCTTCCAAGGCTAGTATCGTATCCAAGTGCTGTAGGCGGCTCCGATAAGAGGTTTTCGAAATGGTTGAAACCATACTCATTGTCCTTCATGTTGTTGTTTGCTTTTTCCTGGTCTTTGTCGTGTTGTTGCAGTCGGGCCAAGCCGCTGACCTCGCCGGAGCGTTTGGGGGAGGTGGCAGCCAGACGGCGCTCGGCATGCGGGGGGCGGCAACGATCCTGCAGCGACTGACCACTGTGGCAGCGATTCTTTTTATGGTTACTTCGCTGACTTTAGGGATTGTGGGTCGGACGGAGACGTCGGTAATTGATGATCTCGAAACTCCGGCTAGTGTTCCTGTGGAAGGTTCCGAACAGGCCTCGGCTAGTGATGATGATGTTTCCCGGGAGTAGCAGGATTCTGGGCGAGAATCGGACTGAGCCATAGGGCAGGCCAGTAGGGGTTGCGCCCGAAAGTATTGGATGCCGAGGTGGCGGAATTTGGCAGACGCGCATGGTTAAGGACCATGTGGGCTTTGCCCGTGGGGGTTCGAGTCCCCCCCTCGGCATCATCTTATCTTCGCGAGTTCATACGGAGTAAGCTTTGCAGATTAAGGGAAACAGAGGATCACGACACGTCATTCTGGCAAAACCGCGCGGTTTCTGCGCGGGGGTTGTACGCGCTGTCGACATCGTCGATTTGGCACTCGAAATGTATGGTCCACCTGTCTATGTTCGGCACGAAATCGTCCATAACAAGTACGTTGTCCGTGACTTCGAAACGCGTGGCGTTGTGTTTGTCGACCGTATTGCCGAGGTGCCGGACAACAGCATCGTTATCTTTTCAGCACATGGCATTCCTCCCGAGGTTCGTCGCGAAGCCGAAGAGCGTGGCCTGCGGAGTGTTGATGCCACCTGTCCGTTGGTTACGAAAGTGCACAATGAAGCTTTGCACTACGTGGAACAGGGCTACCATATCTTGTTGGTCGGTCACGCTGGTCATGTCGAGGTCGAGGGCACCATGGGCCATGTTCCAGATGACGTGACCCTGGTTCAGACCGAGGAAGAGGCAGAGACTGTCGAGGTTCCGAGCGACGAAAAGGTCGCCTACCTAACCCAAACGACATTATCAGTGGACGATGTTGCTGGTGTGCTTGGGGTCCTGGAACGCCGTTTCCCGGACATTGTCGGTCCAGCCAAGAATGACATCTGCTACGCAACGCAGAACCGGCAGGATGCGGTCAAACGCATGACCTCTGATGTCGATGCGATCTTTGTTGTCGGTGCGCCGAACTCGTCGAACTCCAACCGGTTGGTAGAAGTCGCACGTGCTGCAGGGGTTGCGGCTTATTTGGTGCAAACCAGTGAAGATATTGAGCCTGAGTGGCTTGACCACGTTGAAACCGTCGGTATTACCGCCGGCGCATCAGCGCCCGAGAGCTTGGTAATGGATATCGTTGAGGTGCTTCGGGGACCTACAGGCGACGTTCTCGAGATCACGGGCCCAGACGAAAATGTTCACTTCCCACTGCCACCAGAGCTCGTCGATGACTACAGGGAACGCGGCTTGAACTTCGAGAGTTCGATTATAGGTTTCCGTGAGCGTTGGGACATTCCGGGAAGCTGAAGAACCCCATCCTGGGGCTGCAGCTTGCAGGAGATTTGACGATTACATCATTCGCTTAATGATTGTCTCCGACTGCTCGTTGCTGATTGCAATCTCCCGGTGAGCGATCGGACCGCCTTCCTCAAGCACGGGCTCCTGAGCGTCTAGTGTAGGGCGCTGAACATGCAGGAACTTACCGATATAGATCTCATCACCCCACATCAATGCCTTTTCGCAGGCTGACTTCCAGTCCTCGGGGTTGTGTCCCTCGTCCTCAAGCTTCCGCACACGGGGACGAAAGAAGGCGTAGTCGTTATCGTGGTTAAAAGTCACACAGGGGCTGAAGATATCGATTAAAGAGAAGCCGTGGTGTTGTATAGCTTCTTTCATCAGCATCTGTAGGTGCTTTTGATCACCAGAATAGCCACGCGCGACAAAAGTAGCCCCGTTCATGATCGCCTGGGTTATGGGGTTTAGAGGCTTTTCAACATTGCCGAACGGCGTCGACTTAGTCTTCATGCCGATTTCACTGGTGGGCGAAATCTGGCCTGTCGTCAGGCCGTAGATCTGGTTGTTCATGACTAGGTAGGTTAGGTCGACGTTGCGGCGCGAGATGTGGGTGAAGTGATTACCACCGATACCATAGCCATCGCCGTCGCCACCGGTAACGAGAACAGTCATCTCGTGGTTTGCCATCTTGACGCCCGTAGCCACCGCTAGCGAGCGACCGTGCAACGTGTGCATACCGTACGCGTTGAAATAGCCCGGGAAGTTTGAAGAACAGCCAATGCCGCTGATGGTAACGACTTCGTGCGGCCTCAGTCCGAGACTGGAAACGACAACCTGAAGCGACTTCAAGACACTGAAGTCACCGCAACCTGGACACCAATCTGGATCGACCTTGCCCTTGAAGTCTTTCGAAGTGGTCTCAATGATTGATTCTGCAATCTTAGTTTCACTCATCTTTACCTCGTTTGTTCATAAAGTCTCGGGACTGTCGATCTCTGCTCAGACCATGATCTCGTGGCGTGGCACGTAGATCTCTGTCTCGTTAGCAAGCTGTTCCTGCACGCCGGCCACGATGTGGTGGGGCATGAAGGGCTCGCCGTCGTACTTGCGGATATGACCGTTGGCCTTGAAACCAGTTTCGCTGCGCAGATAACGAGCGAACTGGCCACTTTGGTTATTTTCAACGATGATGACGCGCTTGGACCTGCCAAGGATCTCTTCGATCTCATCTCCGTACAACGGCACGATCCATTTCACCGGCAAGTGGTTTGCGATGATTCCAGCATTGGAAAGCTGTTTGCAGGCCTCATGAATGACTCCCCATGTTGAACCCCAACCGAGTAGCGTGACGTCAGCATCGGCCGGACCTTCAAGTTCCGGGGGCGCGATGCGGTCGACGACACTCTCAAATTTACGGGCCCGCTTTTCAACCATCATTTGGCGCTTGTGTGGGTTAGTAAATTCGTCGGAGATCAACACTCCGTCCTCGTCGTGTTCGTCGGTTGAGACGACATGGACATAACCTTCAAGACCTAGGATGGCGCGCGGCGAGACACCATTTTCAGTGTCTTTGTAACGCTTGTACCCACCACCTTCACGCGTGGCCGGGTCCGCAAGGCCGTCGTCGTTAGAGACACGAGGCTCGGTGATCAGCTCACCACGATTGATTTCGGGTTGCATATTGATCTCCTTCGCCGGCACGCTAAACGTGCCTTCAGAGATCAGTAAATCGGAAAGGACGATGCCGGGACATTGTGCAGCATCACACAGGTTGAACACTTCCGGGATTGTATTGAAGGCGTCCAGCGCGTTCTTGGGCGCAACGATGAAGCGTTGGAAGTCACCCTGACTGGCGCCGAGCATTTGCCATAAGTCGCCTTGTTCTGTTTTCGTCGGTACGCCGGTCGATGGACCGGCGCGCATGACGTTGATATAGACAACTGGTATTTCCATCATCGCGGCTGATCCGATAGCCTCGGTCATAAGGGCGAAGCCGCCGCCAGAGGTAGCGCACATGGCGCGCGCGCCAGCATGGGCCGCACCGATCACTATGTTGGCAACGCCGATTTCGTCTTCGATCTGGCGCACCATGATATCGAGGTCGCGCGCATTATTGGCCATCCAATGGAGCACGCCCGTTGCAGGGCTCATCGGATAAGCAGCGTAGAATTTCACGCCGGCCGCTGCACCACCCATTGCTAGGGCGTCATTGCCGCTCCATACAGCTAAGGGTTCGTCGCCGCTAGGGACGGGATCCGGAAAGATTTCGAAATTTGCGTGGGTATAGTCGAATGCAGCCTTAGCAGTGCCTGTATTGAGGTCAATAACGTCCTGTACCTTGCGCTTGAACACTTCCGTCAGTGCCTCGCCCAAGACCTCGAAGTCAATACCCATCAGTGCCGTTGTCACACCGATGAACGCCGTGTTCTGCATAAGTTTGTTCGGGTTGTTGTCGGTAAGCTCACCAACCGGAATGGGCACCAGCGTTACACCTTCCGGAGGCTCGCCGGGCTCGAGTTTGTCACTGTTGTAGATGGCTCGTCCCCCTGGGCCAAGTATCTGCAAATGGCGGTCGAGGGTGTCCTGATTTAGACACATCAACAGGTCAATCTTGTCACCGTGGCATGGTAGCTCTACATCGGCGACGCGGATGGTCAATAGAATGTGACCGCCGCGAATGATGGACTGATAGGCGTTGTAGGCATGGATGTGGAGCCCCCGCCGCACGAACATTCGTGCCAGGATATTCCCAGGTGTTGCGACACCTTGACCGGCCGCGCCACCGATGGCGAGTGCGAAGTCGAACTTGGCATCCTTCATGGACAGAGTCTCCCTCAGATCTAAAAAATTCGAAGTCGTAGGTCAGGCCTAGCTGCGTAACAGGCGACCATTTCTCAGGGCCCCAAGCTTACCGCGAGATGACCGGTTTGAGCCAGCTATTGCCTGTGAGTCTTGCTAGTACAGATGAGTACCGATCCAAGGTCTCCACACAGTGGCCGGCAATAATTGGATGATCGCGTGGGCGGTAGCTTTCGCGCAGGCTCGGTCAAAGGCACGATGGTCCGTACTTCCGTGTTTCTTCTCGCACCAGGCACCGATAGTCTTGCGATGTTCATTCGGGTCGCGCACCTCAACGAGGACTTCAATAGAACCGCTCTGCTCAAACGACCCGCCACGTAAGGGCATAACCATGAGGTTCTGCTGACGCTGGGCTTCGCGGACAATCGTGGCCGAAAACAGATCAACTTCCTGCAGGCGTCTGTATATCTCGTCTTCGGCCCACAAGTCTATGAGTTCAGGCAGCGTTAGCTGCTCGAGAACATCGTATTTGACCGTTTGGCTATTTACACTCATGTTAAAAACGCTTCGGGCGACGAAAATGCTCACCGCTATGTCCGGATCGCCATGTTAGTTACGGGCCCATAACGGGTCAAGCAACTTAACTCCTAGGATCATGTATAGAAGGGCAGGGGTGGCGAAACTATTCAGCATCGTCTGGCGAAGTAGACACAATACCTGCATATTTCCCCAGCATCTGCCTGCAGGAAGCATCTGGAAGTATTTTCCTTCGTGATAGAATCACAAATCGCCATGACCGAAATCGGCCTGATGGCAGCGTTTGCTGCCGGTATCATCTCTTTCCTTTCGCCCTGCGTGCTCCCGCTTGTGCCGGGATACATGTCGTTTATCTCGGGGGTCTCTCTCGACGAGCTGAGAGCCGACGACCGGGACAGCGCGGTGACGCGTAAAATCCTGGTAAACACGTTCGCTTTCGTTATTGGCTTTTCGATTGTGTTTATCCTGCTCGGAGCCAGTGCTAGCTTCATCGGGCAGGTCTTACTAGCCAATCAGCGAGTGTTGCGTTACCTAGCGGGCGGGATCGTGATCCTCTTCGGACTTCACTTGACAGGGATTCTAAAAATCAAGTGGTTCTACCAGGACAAGCGCTATCATGGAGAAAACGTTGCCCGTGGCCCTGTGGGAGCCATGTTCCTTGGTCTCGCCTTCGCCGCCGGTTGGTCACCTTGCATCGGACCCATACTTGCAGGCATATTGGCCTTCGCTGCCACACAGGACACCATGTGGGCGGGCATCGGACTATTGGCGGTATATTCGGCCGGTCTGGGAATTCCTTTTGTGCTAACGGGATTACTGACTCAGAGAATGCTCGCGGCGATGGACAACGCGAAGAGAGTGTTGTGGGCGATTGAAATGGGTGGCGGCGTCCTATTGATCATCGTTGGCGCGCTGATCTTCACCGACAACTTCTTGATCTTTAACCGTTACCTAGCTTTCCTTGAACGCTTCACTTTTTATCTTGAAAGCTTCACGCTTTAGTAGTCCGTTTTAATTTGTACGGGACGGCTTGCCAAAGAATTAAGGGATCAAATCAGCAGCAGGACCGGCTAGCTGGCTATGGAGGCAGTAGAGAAGGTTAGAGGCATTGCCTGGCCGGGAATGGATAGTCGTTGTAGGTTACTGGACCGTCGGCGGGCCATCTCCCTCTGCTGGTTCAACGCTCTGGTATTGGTCACCCTCAAAGCCAAAAAACTCCTTTGCCTTTTGCTCGATGATGTCATGACTGCGTGGATCACCGAGGTTTAATGCCAACTCGTTGATGATCTTTACTTGCTCGATGAGCCAATCGTCCCAGACTTCTTGGCAAATGCTTGTGCGCACTTGTTCCTTGAGTTCGCCGCGGAAGGGTATGTGGACGTCGATTGCTGGCTCGTCTTTTTGGTGTTTGATGCAAAAAACCTTGTTGGACATATTCCCTCCATGGATGACGCTCGATAAGCCGTACGACCTTGGTTAGCTCTGTTTAAAGTCCTCGGGTGATGCGGACACCAGCACTGGCGCCGATACGTGTCGCGCCTGCGGCGACCATCTGGACTGCAGTTTCTCGATTACTGATGCCGCCGGATGCCTTGATGCCTAATTTCGTCCCAACGACTCGGCGCATGAGTGCTACATCGTCTGTAGTAGCACCGCCAGGACCGAAACCAGTAGACGTCTTGACGAAATCAGCACCAGTGTCACGAGAAATTTCGCAGCCAATGATTTTCTCTTCGTCAGTCAGTAGTGCGGTTTCAAGGATCACCTTTACAATCGCACCGCTCTTGTGACTGTTTGTGGCCACTTGTTCGATGTCGTGTCGTACCCAGTCATAACGCTTTGACTTCAAAGCACCAATATTTATTACCATGTCGATCTCCTGGGCCCCGTCGCGCACGGCACGCGCAGTTTCAAAGGCTTTCGCCTCTGGCATACTGGCACCCAAAGGAAATCCGACCACAGTACACGGTAAGACTTGGCTGCCACGCAACATGTCAACAACCAACGGTACGTAGTAAGGGTTCACGCAGACGCTAGCGAAACCGTAGTCGACGGCCTCCCGGCAGATCCGGACTATGTCAGCCTCTGTAGCCTCCGGTTTAAGTAAGGTGTGATCAATGAGTGAGGCTATCGCGTCGCTGCTTGGCGGTGTTGACACCTCTAACCCAATGCGATCGGCTCCGGCGTTGGCGATGGTCACAACTCTGTCAGCGCACTTGGTGAGACAGTCTGTGCGACACCAGCACGCGATCTCGTCCTCTGTTTGGCCAGAGATATCGGCAGCAAGTTGCCGCGTGAGTGCTGCAATCAGAGCCTCTTCCTCTGGCGAGAGTGGACTTTCCCCCGCTGTCAGCGGGGTGTAGGTGATTTCGATGCCTCTCTCCCGAGCGCGATCCTGAGCGGCGGGAGTGATCAGAGCATCGGCTGGTGCCTGCAGGCGCACACCGGTTATTGCGTCAACGTCGTCAACGGTAATCGTTGGCCGGCCACGGGCCGAAATTGCAGGTAATAGACCACCGGAGATTTGCCCTTGAACCCGCAAGCGATAAACGGTCTGTTGCACGAGGTTCCGGAGATCTGCTCCCGTGATTGATCGATGCTTCTCGTCAGACATGAGGGGGATAGTAGATCAAGAACAAACTTGCTGCGCCTAGCTACGTGATGAGCTGTCCACATTACCAATTATCGATTAAGCCCACCCAAATATTGAGGGAGGTCCATCCCCAAGGGTACTGTGGCTACCGGTCACTGAGCACTTGGCGCACCCGGTTGGCTAATCTGCGCGCATCTGACAAGACGGATTCAGGGTTCAGAGTACTGAATGTTTCTTCGTGATAGAGAATCTGTCCTTCAACGATCGTTGTTTTCACATCATGGCCACGTGCCGCGTAGGTCAGATGCGAGTAGAGGTCGTACCGTGGCACCAAATTGGGGCGAGAACCGTCGACGATGATGATGTCAGCCCGCTTGCCAACCTCGAGAGAGCCAATCGCGTCGTCCATGTGCAGCGCACGGGCACCTTCGATGGTAGCGAGAGAGACTACCTCGGTAGCCGGCATCGCTGTGGGGTCGTTGTCAGCGAACTTGTGAAGCAGCGCACCGGTCAGCATGGCGCCGAACATGTCAAGGTCGTTATTACTTGCTGGCCCGTCAGTTCCCAATCCAACCGCAATTCCAGCTTGCCGGAGCTGGGCGATCGGCATCGCTCCTGAGGTCAGCTTCATATTGCTTTCGGGATTGTGGACTAGCCCGACATTATGCGTTGCAAGGGTCACAATGTCCGACTCGTTCACCCATACAGCATGGGCCGCCAGAAGGTCTGCCCCGAGAAGGCCTACGCTCTCCAGATAACCAACCGGTGTGGTTCCGTACCGACTTCTGATCGTTTCTACCTCGTCCGATGTCTCCGCTAGGTGGATCAGCAGCGGAGCATTGTACTGTCGCGCCAGCTTCGCCACCTTACGCAAGGTCTCTGGTCCCACTGTGTAGGGAGCGTGCGGCGCAATTCCCGGCGTGATTCGTGGGTGGTTGGCCCATTTTTGAAGAAAAGCCTCCGTGTACGCTAGTGCATCATCTGGGGTCGCAGAATCGGGCGTCGGGTTATCCAGAATGGTCTCGCCAAGAACGCCACGCAGCCCCGTCTCACTCACTACCCACGCGACATCGTCCTCGAAGTAATACATGTCAGCGAACGTTGTGGTTCCGGAGCGAATCATCTCGAGTGCAGCGAGACGCGTCCCTATACGGACAAATTCGGGGTTCACCAACTGTGACTCGGCCGGGAAGATATAGCCCTCGAGCCAATCCATTAGGGCGATGTCATCGGCGACGCCGCGCAACATCGTCATCGGGGCGTGGTTATGAGCATTGATGAGCCCGGGCAATACGATGTCATGAGGATGAACACGGATGGTCTCATTGGCAAGGAATCGATTACTAATCTCGGCCTCTGGGCCGATGGCCGCAATAGCACCGTCCACGATTGCCACTGCGCCGTTCTCGAATACCTGTCGTTGCGTATCCATCGTTACCACGGTGCCACCCACGATTAGCAAATTAGCCGTGTTCCGATCTTCCTCCTCGCCCGTTTGTCTAACATCGTGTTCCACAGTTAATTCGTGCAACTTAGACCGGTCGCAGGCCCAGGCAGGTGCGACTATAAAAACAGTGAGAAGGCATGAGACCTTCCAGAGTGGGGGCTTCATGTATCTTCCCCTGTTTCGTCTTGGTCTAAAGTTTCGTTGCAGGCAAGGGAATCACGGTGTACGGAAAGTTGGGCTGTCCCAAAAGGGTCGGGCAGTAGATCGGCACAGGTCCGGCATTCGAT
The DNA here is from genome assembly GCA_964455175.1 of uncultured Acidobacteriota bacterium. Classification (GTDB taxonomy): domain Bacteria; phylum Acidobacteriota; class UBA890; order UBA890; family UBA890; genus UBA890. The sequence continues at coordinate 63,411 of CAYVUW010000009.1, forward strand.
ACGACCATCGTGGGTCGATGTGTAGATAGAGGCCTCCGGTGCGAGATCCCAGATGACCTGACGGCAGGCGCCGCAGGGCCAAATCGCCGTGTTTTCTATTTGAGGTCCAATTATGGCAATAGCCTCAAGTTTCTGTGCCCCCCCAGCAGCCCGGGCAGCGAATAAAGCGACGCGCTCAGCACACATAGTCAAACCGTACGAGGAGATCTCAATGTTACAGCCGGAATAGACTCGGCCGTCAGCGCTTCGTACGGCCGCCCCTACGGCAAAGCCTGAATATGGTGCGTGAGCGTTGGTCCGCGCCTCTACGGCTTGGTCAATTAGCCGGCGCGTCAAACCGTCGAGTTCGGAACGTAATTGGCTGCGCATCAGACAAATTATGACAGTTGCCATCCTCCATTACTTTGGCGCTAGCGTCTCAGATGGCATCAGGGTTTCTTACACGACCTTCTAGAAGGCTCCTAACAACACGATACGGGATACCAGATCATCAACCAACGCAATGAACGTCTCTCGAACCCGCTCGCCTGCTTCCATGACTTCTTTGTGGTCGAGCGGCCTATCAGACACGCCAGCGGCCATATTACTGAGACATGAGATGCCGACAACGCGCAGTCCAGCTTGGTTAGCAGCGATGACCTCCTGAACCGTCGACATGCCGACTGCGTCGGCTCCTATAGTCTCAAGCATGCGGATTTCCGCAGGCGTTTCGTACGATGGCCCCAAGACGCCTGCGTATACGCCTTCCCGAAGGTTTACACCTTGGCCTCTCGCAACATTGCGGGCCAAATTAAGATATTCGGGATCGTAAGAGTAGGTCATGTCAAAAAAGCGATTGTCGAAATCGTCAATATTGGCCCCAAGACAAGCGTTAGTTCCTTGGAGATTTATGTGGTCGGTGATCAGCATTAGCTCACCGGCAGCGAAGTCGCGGTTAATCGCCCCAGCGGCGTTGGTGACCACCAACGCCCTGCAGCCCAGCAAAGAGAGCACCCGTACTGGAAAAACTGTCTCCCATGGCTCGTAACCTTCATATAGATGCACACGCCCCTGCATGGTGGCCACCGGCGTTTCTCCGTGCATGCCAACGAAGAGCTGACCAGCATGCCCCTCGACAGTAGAAGATGGCCAGCCCGGAATCTCTTCGTACCGGATTGCAATGCTGTCGACGAGTGTTTCGGCGAATCCTCCCAACCCAGAGCCGAGAATGAGGCCGACGCGGGGTTCGACATCGATTTGTTTAGCAATTGCGTCTACCGCGACATCGAGACTCTTACGGTAGTCGGCTGGAGGGATTTGTAGCATTTCAGAAGCTCGACAGGATTCCAGCCAAGGTCGCGACCGTTAGCGATGCCAACATGCCAGCCAGAACAGCACGGAGACCGAGCCTGGCAAGGTCGCTTCGACGTGACGGTGCTAGTGACCCGATGCCGCCGATCTGGATTCCGATGGACGCGAAGTTGGCAAAGCCACAGAGCGCATATGAGGCGATGAGTTCAGATTTTGGGGACAACGTTTCTTCGGCAAGCAAGACCGAAAGTTCGGTGTAGGCGACGAATTCATTGAGCATTAACTTTATGCCAAACAGCTCTCCTACAGTTCCCGCTTCTGACCATGGTACCCCTGTCAGGAAGGCCAGCGGTGCGAACACAGTTGCAAGGATCGGGCGCAAGCCAAAAGATATTGGGCTGGCGCCGCGCACCATGAATATGCCGGCGGCTACTATCATCAGCGCCCCAGTAGTCGCTAGTACCATCTGCCGGGTCTTTGGCGTCGGTCCCCATCCAAAAGCGTAAGCTATTGCGATGCTGCTGATAATAACGAGCATCGTGCCAGGAAGGCGATCAACATTCCGCCGATGTTGAGTGCGAGAGTAATCCCTTGTCCTGCACCACGGGCAGCTGCATCGATGACGTTTACGTCCGTGGGTTCCACTTCCAACATGACGTCGCCAGCGGTTTTGGATTGTTCAGTCTCGGGAATCAGAAGCTTCGCCATTACCAACGCCGCCGGCGCGGCCATAACGCTCGCCGATAGCAAGTACTCGGGGCGTATACCGAGGGCGATATATGCACCTAGCACCGCTCCCGAAACAGTCGCCATGCCGGTGGTCATTAGCGCCATGAGCTCTGATCGTGTCATGGCCGAAATGTAAGGGGCAACGATGATCGGAGCCTCAGTCTGGCCCATGAATACATTCGCTGCTGCGGCGAGTGACTCTGATCCCGAGACGCCCATCAGGCGGTGCATTGTCTTCGCCATCAACAAGACAATACGCTGCATGATGCCCATGTAGTACAACACGCTGAATAACGCGGATATGAAGATCACGATTGGCAAGACCCGGAAGGCGAATACGCTACCCAGGCTGCCGTTGGGGTCTGCTGCTTGACCGAAAACGAACAGGGAACCCTGATCAGCAAACACCAGCATCGCGTGGACACCATCGCCCATTGCACTAAATAGTGCTGTGCCCCAATCGGTGCGGATAATTATCAGGCCAAGGGCAACCTGTAGGCTCATTCCCCAGGCTACAAGGCGCAGCGAAACCGCCGAACGATTTTCAGAAAAAGCGAACGCGATGCCGTACAGTAGTGCGAGTCCAAGCAGACCAATCATGGGCGGCGTTCCTTCACCAACTGGGTTGCAGCGGGCTTGTCAGGGCTGATTGAAAGCGCTGCCGAAAGCTTCGTCGTTGCACGTCTAACGTCTGCGCCTGGCCCATGGTACAGGGTCGCCCAAGGTTCGTCGCGGTTGATCCAATGGCCGCATTTGGCATGTAATTCAATGCCGGCTGCTGGGTCGAGTGAGTCGTTACGAACTAACCGACCAGCTCCAAGGGCTACCGCGGCGTCGCCGATCAACCGTGCGTCGAGACACATGATCCATCCTTCGTCGGGTGCAGTTACCACCGTGGTGTGAGGAGATTGCGGCAGCAGACCGATATTGTCGACGATTCGTGGGTTTCCACCCTGCGCCTCGATGAGTTCGCCGAAACGTTCCAGAGCCTTGCCACTCTCTATAGCTTTTCGCGCTAGACGAAGGCCATGGGTGTGACCATCCGAGAGTCCGCTGAGGACAAGCATTTCAGCGGTTAGCTCCAAGGTGAGCTCTTTGAGATCAGTAGAACGTTCGGTATCTCCAGACAAAACGGCGATTGCCTCGCGCACCTCGAGAGAATTGCCGACGGTGTAACCGAGAGGCTGGTCCATTTCGGTGATTAGAATGGAACATCTTAGACCTGAAAGAATAGCGACCTGATGGAGTCGGTCAGCAAGTTGACGAGCGTCTTCGAGACTCTGCATGAATGCACCGCTCCCCATCTTGACATCGAGGACTAGTGATTCGGTGCCCTCGGCGATCTTCTTGCTGAGGATGCTTGCCGTAATCAGGCCAGTTTCCGGAATCGTTCCGGTGAGCGATCGGAGTTCGTAAAGCTTGCGGTCCGCCGGTACCAGCTCTTTGGTCTGTGCTCCCATAGCTACACCTATGGCCTCGAGCTGTTTGCGGAATTCATCGTGCCCTAGGTCGACCCGGAACCCAGGAATTGACTCAAGTTTGTCGAGAGTGCCTCCGGTGTGCCCGAGGCTGCGACCGGAGATCATCGGTACTATGCACCCACAAGTAGCCGCCAACGGCGCTAGCAGCAAGCTCACCTTGTCGCCGACACCGCCGGTGCTGTGTTTGTCGACCTTGGGCCCCGGCAGGTTAGAAAGGTCGAAGTGTGCTCCGGACTCGGCCATAGACTGGGTTAGCGTGGCGGTTTCGGTGCTGGTCAGGCCACGCCACATGATCGCCATAAGGAATGAAGACATCTGGTAATCAGCAATACCCCCGTCGGTATACAGGCCGATCATGCCGTCAATTTCGGCAGCGCTCAATTCGCCGCCGTCACGTTTTTTTTCGATGAGCTCGAGAAAGACCAAAGACCTTTGTCCGTCGTGGCTTGCGCGGGTCGTGTCACGTCGTTTGCTGGAGTATATTCGGCCTCACAGTGGATATCTCACCTTTTGCAGCGCTGCGCTACGCACAGACTCGGTCCTTGGATATCGACCGGTGTATCTCCTTACCGTACGATCAGTTTGGTGACGAAGGTCGGGAAGAGCGCTACAGTCGGCACCCCCATAATGTTGTTCGTCTGATTAAACCGCGGCCTGGGAAAGAGCCCATCCAAGAGATGGCGCGTCGAACCCTGGCATCTTGGTGCCGCGAAGGAGTCCTTGTCGCAGACGAGCGCCCAGGAATCTACCCTTATCGCCAGCGCTTTGATCTTCCAGGCGTCAGCGTAGCTGAAGAACGCTGGGGCTTCATATGCAGACTGCGGTTGACTCCGTTTGAAACTGGCCCTGTAAAGGCTCACGAGCTTACCTATCCGGGAACCGTGGGCGAACGAAGCCAGCTGCGAAAGATCGTTGACGCTGACCTCGGACTCATTCTTGTTATCTACGACGATCCGGGTGGCAACATCGATCGTCTCGTTCGTGGCGCGGCAGAACGAGCTGAACTTTTCGAGGCTACTGACGAAGCCGGTACTGCGAACGCATTGTGGAAATGGGACCAGCCTGATCAGGTTGAGGCGCTGTGCCGGGGCCTGGCTCCATCAGATGGTTTCATAGCTGATGGCCACCATCGTTATACGGCGGCTTTGCAACACTGGCAGGAGAATGAGGCCTATTCTGATGACCCCTCGAGGTGGGTAATGGCGGCGCTGGTATCGGCGTCATCGCCTGGTTTGCGCATTTTGCCGACCCATCGAATTACCGAACTGGTGCCGGGTGAGGCACAGTTTGCTGCTTGGTCCGCCGCTGGTCTTGAGATCTTGACGTTAACTGAGTCAACAGACCCCACCGTTGTTGCGGCCGCGGCATCACGTGCCCTTGCCGGAGGCTTGGCCGACCACACAATTGTCGTCGTTCATGGTTCTGGAAATGCGCTAAAAGCTGAGTTGGTGTGCGCCGACCGAGGTTCATTGGCACCGGTACTGTTATCTTGCGGAGTCCCGAAAAGCTGGAGCGACCTTGATGTTTCAGTGTTGCACAGCCTTATGCTCGATCCTTGGATGGCTGATTCCCTGCGGGACCAAACTGAGGAGCATGGTGCCCTTGAATACTGCAATGAATACCTCGAATCAATCGAGATGGTCGCCCGCGGGGACCGCGGAGGGGCTTTCCTGATTAACCCTTTGCGTATTTCTGAGGTCCAGGGAGTGGTCGCGGCCGGTGACGTTTTGCCTCCGAAATCAACCAATTTTTTTCCGAAGGTGGTGGCCGGCTTGACGATCAACGCGTTTAGCGATCTGGTGGATTCGTGAACACCGTTTCACTAGGTTGTCAACGCTTTGTCGTGGTCGCGGCGATGGTTTCATTAATGGTCGGGGGCGGCCGAGTGGCGTCGGTAAACGGGTTGCCTGGCAACGTGCTCGAAGAAAAGCTAACCATCGAGCAATTGCTAGAGATTTCTCACCCGGGTCCTCCCACGTGGTCTCCGCAGGGTAACCGTATCGCTTTTATGCGGGAACTCGATGGCGCTGTTGATTTGTGGTGGACGACACAGGAACACGATGAACCTGTGCCGGTGACAAGCGAGGCTGGGAGCGATAATCCAGGTACGGTTTCCGGATTTGTGTGGACTGCGTCAGGGGATGAGTTGTTGTATGTGTTGCAGGGAAACCTTTACAGGTACGACATTGGCTCCGGCAGCATTGAAACACTGATCTCAGACGGTTCGTTGAGTGGCGGACCAACTTTAACGACTGATGGGCTGAAGATCGCACTGGTGCGTGATGGGCAACCGTGGATTGGGTCGTTCCCTGGCCTCAATGGGAGCATCGTGGGTGACCATGAAGGCGCCTTCCGGGACCTGGTCTGGAGTCCTGATGGCCGCTTTCTTGTCGTTCTTCACAGCTCTACCGAGACGATTGCCGAGGACACCGCAGTGTTGATGGGTGACAAGATTGAGTTCTCCCGGCATGAGACAAACCCAACTGATCTAGGGGTGATCGATGTTGCCAGTGGCGATTTGGCGTGGCTTGAGCGAAGTGACGCGTACGCTAGCGAGGCAGCGTTTTCACCTGCCGGGATGCTTGCCTGGCAGGAAACCGCCCACAATGCTAAACAGCGCCGGAATCTCGTAGCGTCGCCGTTGGACTGGTTGCCACGCGTGGTAGATG
>CAYVUW010000009.1:69589-70869 GCA_964455175.1 uncultured Acidobacteriota bacterium
TCCTCTCGGAGCGCGATGGTTGGACCCATGTGTATATGTTGGACGCTTCCGATCCTGATGCCGAGGCTTTCCCATTGACCGCAGGCGAGTTTGAGGTTGAGGAACCAGTTTGGTCGCCTGATGGACGCACCCTATTACTCGCTGCTAACCGAGGGTCGTTGACCGAACGTGGCTTGCACCTGCTCGACGTTCCAATGACTGAGGGGGAATTGCCGGAACTCGAGCCGATTTCCCAATTACGCGGTACGTCAACGTTTCCCCGTTGGCGTCCAGATGGTCAAATTGTTGCCTTCTTGCACGCAGACCCGGAGAATCCGCTTGACCTCTGGGTGCAGGAGCCTAGGCCCGATGCTGCCGAACAGTTGACCGATACGTGGCCGGAAGCAGCCGCAGAAGACGAGCTCATCACACCGCAGACGGTGAGATTTTCCAGCGCGGATGGTGAGCTTGTCCCAGCCCAGGTCTTTCTGCCGAGGGACTACTATGATCACACCGATCCTGTCCCTGTAGTCGTATGGGTTCATGGTGGGGGTTACCGCCAAAATCGCTATGGGTGGCACCCACGTCGTGTGTACTCGTTGTTTTATGGGTTTCACCAGTACCTGTTGCAACGTGGCTTCATGGTCGTCACGGTGGATTACCGCGGAAGCATTGGTTATGGGCGAGACTTTCGACAGGGGCAATACCTGGATCTCGGGGGCCGAGATCTAGATGATGTACTGGCGACGGTCCGGTATCTCGAGCGTGTCGATGACGTTGATATCGGCAAAGTTGGTGTGTGGGGTATTTCCTACGGTGGCTATTTGACGATGCAAGCCTTGGTGCAAGCACCGACCGCGTTCGATGCAGGCGTTAATATTGCTGGGGTCGTTGATTGGCTTGATTGGGCGATTGATCCTGGAGGCTTGTGGATAGATGGCCGTATGGAGTCACCAGAAGAACACCCTGACCTGTACCAACAACGTAGTCCGATTCACTTCGTCGACCAGTTGGCTCGGCCACTACTTATCCTGCACGGGACTGCGGATCATCCCGTACCCGCCTTACAAACTTTCAGGTTAATCGATGCGCTGGTGCGAGCCGACAAGTCGTTTGAAGCGATGGTCTATCCAGGTGAGCAGCATGATTTCCTTCGCTCCCATACTTGGCGCGATGCGTTCCGCCGGGTCGAGTCATTCTTTGACGCTACGCTTCGCTAAATAGAGCCTGAAGATATTCGGAAAAGTTTTGCAACATACTGCTCCTGCCTGTAGTAGGGCTACTTGTTGTAACAGGGGAAA
>CAYVUW010000010.1:0-25054 GCA_964455175.1 uncultured Acidobacteriota bacterium
GCAAGCACTCCTCTCAATGGCCCGCCGCAAGCGATACGATGGAGACGAAACCTCGATTGCGATGGCTGAGATCGCTCTCCAGCTCAGCCCGACCCTAATCGGAGCGCGGGTCTTTCTATCTCGGCAACTGCTTTCCGCTGAGCGTTTTGATGACGCAATCAAAGAGATAACACCTGCATTGGAGACCAATCCCGTCTCCCTTGAGGCTCTCCCCATTTTGGCCGCGGCGAACTACTTACGTGGCGATACCATCAGGTTCGAAGAAATTCGTGACCGGATTTTTGCACTCAATTCTGATTATGCGGATTTCTACAATACGTTGGCCGAGTTGCTTGTAGGAAACCGGATGTATGCGGAAGCAGTGGATTTCGCCCACAAAGCAACCGTCATAGATCCTGAATCATGGCGAGCTCATGGCATTCTCGGCATCAACCAGTTAAGAATTGGAAATATTGAAGGAGGTCGCTCCAGCCTTGAAATCTCATTTTCCGGAGACCCCTACAATGTTTGGGTAAAGAACACCCTCGACCTCCTCGATACCTTTCCTGATTATCTGGAAAGCAGTACCGAGCGCTTCGACTTAATGGTCGAAACGTCTGAAACCGACTTGCTATCGCTTTACCTCGGCGGACTCGCCGAGGAAGCCTATGAGTATTTCGCTGAACGTTATAGGTACGAGCCTCCAACCCCAATCCGTATCGAGTTATACCCCAGCCATGAAGATTTTTCGGTGCGTACCGTTGGACTGGCTGGACTCGGCGCCCTCGGCGTCTCTTTCGGCCCAGTCATTGCCCTTGCCTCTCCCTCTGCTCGACCGGTCGGAGAATTCAACTGGGGTTCGACCTTGTGGCACGAGATTGCCCACACTTTCACGTTGGGGAGTACAAACTATCGCGTTCCACGCTGGGTCTCTGAAGGTTTGGCTGTCTACGAAGAGCATCGCGCACGACCAAGTTGGGGGGATGACGTAAGCATTAGTTTTCTGATTGCCCATCTGCGTGGGAATTTATTACCGGTAAGTCGAATAGCTGAAGGATTTGTGCGGCCTGCTTATCCGGAACAAATACTTCACTCGTACTTCCAGGCCTCACTAGTCTTCGAACTGATTGATCGTGACTATGGATTCGGGGCCATACTGAGAATGCTCGACGGCTACAAGTATGGGCTATCGACCACGGAATCTCTCGAGGCAATTATCGGGGCCAGTCCTGAAGCTTTCGACGAGGCCTTCAATACGTATCTTGAGGAACTCTTCGGGAGACAACTAACGGCACTTCTTCCAATCCTTGAAGAGAAAAACAATAGCGACTCTCATACTCCCAAGCCTCCCGAATACCTAAGGAGAATGGCCGAGGAAAACGCTGGGGACTTTTACGCGCAGTTATCCTACGGAACATTCTTGCTCAACGATGAACGCCTAGATGAAGCAGTCCCGTATCTTGAAGCAGCGAAGCGGCTATTCCCAGAGTATGCCGAAATCGATTCTCCATACTGGCACCTAGCGATGATCGCCAAGGAAAACGGGGACATCCACCGCGCTACGGAAGAGCTTTCCGACCTGACTGCCATTAATCAAAACAACTACTTGGCAAACACGGAGCTGTCGACCCTGCATGAAGAACTCGGAAACCTTGCTGCTGCCGCGGAGGCCTTGGACCGGGCCATCTATATCTATCCATTTGAAATCCCAATACACCAGAAACTTGCCGGTCTGTACGAAAATATAGGGAACCACCCGCTTGCCATTCGCGAACGCAAGGCAGTCGTCAGCCTAGCGCCAGTTGATATGGCTGAAGCGCTGTACTTACTGGCCAAGGCAGAGTTTGGTGCCGGCGACCAAGTTGCCGCCAAAGGAAGCATTATCCGATCATTGGAAATTGCTCCCAGCTATCCAGCCGCACAGGAACTACTGTTAGCCATCATTGGGCGCGAGAAAAAACCTTGACTCTCAAGCTTATTCCTCGTGTGGCAGCAGTCCCGGTAATTTTGTTCGTCCTGGCGCTTTTTGTGGAATCCCGGATGCCATTGTCCGCCGAGGAGGGAACCCAACGAGGCTGGTTCGGCCGTGGAAGAAGCGACATTATGTCGTCTTCCGCCCTACCTATCGAGAATATCCCTCAAACAGGCGAGTTTATTTTCCTAAGAGTAAGGTTCGACGAGGCGTATACGTCTTACGGGGGTTACGAGTGGGGGCTTGATATGGGTTGGAACCACGACTATCCGCGCGCTGAGCACAACATCACGATGATGCTAGGGGAACTCACCAACATACCAGTCACAATTGACTTCCGCGGGGGCAACATACTGTCGTTCTCCGAGCCAGAGATCTTTGATTATCCGTTCGTATACATAAGTGAGCCAGCCTATTGGGTCTGGAGCGACGAAGAAGTTCTCAGGCTACGCAACTACCTGCTCAAGGGCGGCTTCATCATGGTCGACGACATGCAGTCCGACGATACGGAAGCCTTCTACAGGATCATGAACCAGGCGATCCCGAATACGCAATTTGAGATACTTAATACTACCCATCCCATCTTCAATTGCTTCTTCCAAATCACCCCAGAGGACATCCTTAATCAGTATTACAGGGCCCGCTACAACGGAAACCCCGTGATTTATGGCGTCTATGAAGACAATGACCCCGGAAAGCGTCTAATGGCGGTTATCAATCACAACCAAGACATTGGGGAGTCTTGGGAGTTTGCGAACACTGGGTACGTTCCAGTCGAACAAGCTAACAACTCCTACAAGATAGGCATGAATTACATCATCTGCTCAATGCTTCACTAACCACGCTCATCACTGCCATACCCTTCAAGGAAGACCATGGATATCGACAACGACACAACTTCTGCGGATAACGACCTCGAACCAACCAGTGCGGCAGCAGGCGAGCGGCAATCAATAACCGATCCTGGTTCCAATTTGCCCGAGGACGATATCGCTCTCGCTGAGCGTCTCAAAGAAGGATACGAACAAGTTGCGAACGAGGTCCATAAAATTATCGTCGGACAACACGAAGTCGTCGAACAGGTGCTGCTCACCTTGTTTGTAGGGGGCAATAGCATCATCACTGGTGTTCCCGGGTTGGCCAAGACCCTCCTCGTCCAGACGCTCGCAGACGTCCTCGACCTCGAGTACGCCCGTATTCAGTTCACCCCTGATCTAATGCCGGCTGACATTACCGGTACCGAAGTGATTCAGCAGAACCCCGAGACCGGCGAACGAAGTCTTCAATTTATGAAAGGCCCGGTGTTTACCAATATCTTGCTGGCCGACGAAATCAACCGTACTCCGCCTAAGACTCAATCAGCCCTGCTCGAGGCGATGCAGGAGCATCAGGTCAGCGCGCAGGGCGAAACCTACCAGCTTGAGGAGCCCTTTCTTGTGCTCGCGACTCAAAATCCGATTGAACTCGAGGGCACTTATCCTCTTCCAGAGGCCCAGCTTGACCGTTTCATGTTCAACATCATCATCGAACACCCACCGGTCGAGGAAGAGCGACAAGTAGTTCGGGAGACAACTAAGACAAAAGATGTGGCTTTCGAAAGGACAATCACCGGGTCGGACATCATCGCATTCCAGAAACTGGTCCGACGTGTCCCCGTTTCGGACGCCGTCATGGACTTCACGGTAGACATGGTGCGAAAAACCCGGCCGGAAAATCCGAATGCTCCCAAGTTTATCGGGCAGTGGATCGAATACGGTGCCTCTGTACGCGCCGCTCAATACTTGATTCTTGGTGGCAAAGCGCGGGCTCTGTTGCATGGGCGTTACTACGTCGACTTTGACGATATCCGCCATCTGGCCGCGCCGATCCTTCGTCACAGAATACTGACTAACTTTCACGCCGAATCTGAGCAAGTGACCACTGACCATGTGATCACGCAGTTGCTAGAAACCGTTTCCACCCCGGCATCACGGATGTAGAGATTGAATAACTCTCAATTACTTGCCCCTTCAATAGAGAGCTTGCAGAAACAACAACAATGAGTTTGACCTGATGGCCGTAGAAACCCAACGACGATTTAAGAGCGGTGCCCGGTTTTTAGACCCGGAGATCCTGGCACGGATAGACCGCCTTGACTTGCTGGCCCGCACCGTTGTTGAAGGGTTTATCAACGGGCTTCACCGCTCACCTTATCTGGGGTTCTCGATGGACTTCGCCGAGCATCGAGAGTACATGCCCGGCGATGACATACGGCGCATTGACTGGAAAGTCTTTGCTCGTTCGGACCGTTATTACGTTAAGGAGTTCGAAGCCGAGTCAAACACCAACTTCATATCTGTCGTTGATGTTTCGCGCTCAATGAACTTTGGCAGTAACGGCGTCACAAAGTTCGATTACGCCCGCTACCTGGCAGCTTGCCTTACCTACTTCGCTAGCAAGCAACGTGATCGGATTGGCTTCGCTTCATTCGACAACGACATAATCAAGTATGTCCCTCCTTCCGCCAAACACCTCGAGACCATCCTGCACATGATTGACGCTCTCGAGCCTAGCGGTCACAGCGAGTACCTAAAGCCATTGTTAAAACTCACCGAGGCTACGAAACGGAGAGGGATCGTTGTGTTGATCTCCGACTTTTATGAGCAACCGCGCACTATCATTGACGCCGCCAACAACCTCCGCTATCGCGGCCACGACGTCATCGTCTACCAGGTTCTTGACCCAGCCGAGATCAATTTTGGCTTTGAAGAGTCGGCAACATATGAGGACCTAGAAACAGGTGAGTCAATTCCCGTTGTTCCCGCGCGCATGCGGGAGCAATACAAACAAATGATGACCGAGCATCTCGAAGAGATCAGCAGTTTGATGATAAAGAACCAGTTTGACTATGGTCTTGTTCGGACGGACGAGCCACTTGACGAGTCGCTTTTTCGTTACCTTCTGTTGCGTGAAAAAAAGGGAAGGTTGCGCTGATGGGGCTTAGTTTTCTCGCACCCTTCTTTTTTGCGGGCCTTGCAGCGTTACTGGTTCCGATCCTTGTCCACCTGACCTATCGGCAAAAAGCAACGATCGTGCCTTTCCCTTCCCTGATGTTCGTACAGAAGGTCCCTTTCAAGTCAATGCGACGCCAGAAGATCAGGCACTGGATACTATTCCTTTTGCGTTGCGCTGCGTTAACCCTTGTCGTTCTGGCTTTCAGTCGACCGTTCCTCAACAAAGCCAGCATTGCTTCTGTCCTGTCACCGGCAAGTCGCGAAGTGGTAATTCTCCTCGACAACAGTCATAGCATGAGCTACACGGGCCGTTGGGAGACTGCCTTACAGGCGACCAGAAGGATCATCAACGACCTCAACCCCTCTGATCGAGTATCACTCGCCACCTTTTCCGATGCGGCCCAGTTAGTGGTTCGCTCGACCCCAGAGCCTTCGGTAATCCACAGTGCCCTCGATGTCATCGGCCCAAGCAACCGGTCGACGCGTTATGCGCCCGCGATCGGTATTGCCCAACAGCTACTCATTGAGTCCGATCTCCCTGCTAAAGAAATTGTGCTGATTACTGACTACCAACGCACAGGATGGGATCGAGACCAGGCAATCCAGCTTCCAGAGGGCACAACCCTGACGGGCATCGATGTCCATGAAGAGATTGGACAAAACCTCTCAGTTGCCACCGTGGCCCTTCAACGTGAGACAACGACCGGGCCGGAAAAATTTGTTGTCACCGCTCGCATAGTCAACCAAGGAGATGAACCCACGAAAAACGTGGACGTAACTTTGAGCATCGCCGATAAGGTTGTCGATGAGCACTCTATTTCACTCAGCCCCAATTCAGCCACGACTGTCCAATTTCTGCCTCAATCAGTGAACTCGGAAGCGTTAGAAGGGGCCGTATCTATCAATAGCAGTAATGGTCTCGAAGCAAATTCCAGGGACCATCTACCAGGCGACGACACTTTCTATTTCATCGTCAACCCAGGCGAAACTCTCAAAGTCTTACTTGTCGAGAACAACAACGGCCACGAAACTGACAGCCTATTCATCGAACGCGCTTTGTCTGTCGCAACCCGCCCAGCGTTCCACGTCCAACGAACTAGAGTGAATCAGTTGCAGTCAGACGACCTGGCCGACATCGACGTGATCGTCCTAAACGACACAGCATTCCCATCACGCGCGACCGGGACAGCATTGCGGAATTTTGTCGAGTCTGGTGGTGGAGTGTTTATTGCCATCGGCGAACTTGCCCGCCCGAGCGGGTGGCAGGCCGAAGATGCGCGTGCGCTGGCACCAAGATTTGGCAACGACATTGTTGATCGTAACGCCGAGTTCGGCGGGGTCTTGGCCAGCTACGACCGCGACCATCCAGTCTTTGAAATTTTCAGCACTCCGCGCAGCGGGGATTTTACAGCGGCTAGCTTCTATCGTTATTGGAGATTGGAACCTGCTATGGGCGACCTGGTTCTCGCTAGCTTCGACGATGGGACCCCTGCCCTAGTCGCCCGCCCTGCGCGACTTGGGCGGGTGCTCATCTGGCCAACGACTCTTGACCGGTTCTGGAATGATCTTGTGCTCCATGGGCAGGTGTTTGTTCCGTTTATCCAACAAGCTACCCGTTACGTAGCCGGCTACGAGGCCCCGGAGTCATGGCACACCGTTGGAAACAACATCCGACTTGTAGCACTTGACGAATTGCGATTCCCCGAAGGCACAACGGTTGAACTGATGACACCCAGGGGCAACAGGATGGATTTGATTGCAACAGGTATGGCTCCTGGTGCGGCGAGCACGAATGAAACATCAGACCGGATACCTGTGGGTGACCCTGGCTTCTATACCTTGAAATGGAGCGATGGTGATAGTGACCACACGCTCACAGTCGCCGCCAATCTTGATCGGATGGAATCTGACCTTTCGAAGCTAGATCCGGAAGAACTGACAGCGGCACTTACCTATGGCGCTATAGGCTCTGGAGATAGAAGCCTTACCAATCAAGTCGCGCCAGAAAGTCGTGAAGCACGGCAGGCATGGTGGTGGTATTTGCTAGTACTAGTATTCGTGCTCTTGGCGACGGATACAGCGCTGTCGAATTACCTTTCTCCCAGGTCCGCATCCAGCTCTACGTAGTATGGTAAATATCTTGGCCCTGACGTTTTCAGTGGAGTTGAGAATTTGAACACATTCGAACGGCTGGACTTGAAAAGGCTGGAGAAGGTCGTCCGCCGTGTTCGCAATCGCTGGCGCATGCGGGTAGCCCTGCGCGGATCAGCTGTTGTTGTGATTGCTGGAACCCTTGCTCTTTTAGCGCTTACTTTGGGCCTTGACTACTTTCGCTATCGCCCTTGGGCTTTGTTTCTCTTCAGCGCCATAACGTACGTTGGTCTACTCAGCCTCATTTTTCGTTTCCTCGTCATTCCTTTGTCCCGACGGGTTACGGATAAGTGCGTCGCCCTTTACATCGGCGAGCATATGCCCAAGCTTTCGGCTGAAATGATTAGCGCGGTCGAGCTATCAAATTTCGACAAGGTTACCGATTCGGAATCAACATCACGTGCGTTTGCCCGCGAAGTGGTGCAATCAGCCGTCTATAACCTTCATGAAATCGAGTACGGAAGAGTCGTCGAACGTGGCAAACTTCGGCGATTTTCAACAGTACTGGCCGCAACGATGGCTTTCGTGATGATGATGATGATCATGAGCCCGGCCTTTCTACGCACCGGCACTCCCTTGCTATTTATGCCGTGGGCACGCTCGGCATTCGCCAATCCCTACGCAATCGACGTGTTGCCCGGCGATGTTCAGATCGCGCGAGGAGCAGACCAACTGGTGTCAGCACAGCTCGTCGGCTTTGACTCCGAACGTGTGGAAATTGCTGTCAAACCAAGCGGCGGTGATTGGGAATATTGGCCGATGACTATTGATGAAAGCACTAGTGAATTCACATTCTTAGTATTCGACGTCGGCTCAGAGGCGGAATACTTCGTTGAATCGGCCGGGGTTCGGTCCAGCATATATAGCATCGATGTCGTGGACCTCCCCTACGTCGACACCATGGACCTGGAGTTTCACTTCCCTGAGTACAGTGGGCTGCAGCCGAGAACAATCGAGGATACCGGTGATATCGCCGTACTTGCAGGCACCCGCGTTATCGTCTTTGTTGCCCCGACGGTGCGAGTACCTTATGGCCGACTTGTACTCGACCTGGACCCCGAAGTCGACGACTCAACCAGCTCTCAGCCATTCATCGTTGACCTCGAGCTCTCCCCGGACGGGAAACTGAAAGGTGCTTTCAATGTGGAGCGTGACGGGTCCTACCGAGTTGAACTTCCGGGGTTCGGCGGGAGTATCGCAGCGGCTTCTCCTGACTATTTCATTGAAGCACTCGAAGACCAACCACCACGGATTGTTTTCGAGGAGCCTGGCCGTGACACAACTGTAAGTCCCCTTGACGAAGCGTATGTGGAGATCCACGCCGAGGATGACTTCGGGGTAACCAGTCTAGATTTGATCTATTCGGTCAATGGGAATGAAGAAGTCTCTACGACGCTTTATCACCCAAGCGAGGGGGGTGTTCATAGACTCAACGTTTCCGCTGGCTACACCTTTTACCTGGAGGAAGAAGAACTCGAAGCCGGTGATTTCATTTCATATTACGCCCGTGGTACTGACAACCAGAACGGTGACACCGTTCAAACTGGAACAACCGATATCTATTTCATGGAAGTACGCCCCTTTGACCGAGTATTCCGCCAACAGCAGCAGGGTGGTGGCGGAGGGGCTGGTGGCGGAGGTGGGGGGCAACAGGAAGACACTGCGTTTGCCCGTCGACAACGCCAAATCGTTGCCGCAACCTTTCGCCTGATTCGAGACCGTAAGCGGTTTAGCCAGCAAGACTATGAGAGTGACCTTGGTACGCTGGCGATCAACCAATCCCGGCTACGCGAACAGGTCGAACTTGTACTCGGGCGCACACAACAACGCGGGGCCATGATGCCCGGTTCCGATTTCGAAAAGATGGCCGAGAACATGCGGAAGGCAGTAACTGAAATGATTCCTGCAGAGGCTGAACTGGGCCGATTTGACGCAGAGGCCGCCCTACCCCCCGAGCAACGTGCGCTGCAATTCCTGCAACGCGCTGACGCCCTGATTCGGGAAGCTCAGGTCAGTTTCGGGGGTGGTGGAGGTGGAGGTGGAGGTGGAGGAGACAACGCCCTCAACGAAAGCCTCGCCGACTTGCTCGATCTTGAAATGGAAAAACTTCGTAACCAATACGAAGCAGTTCAACGGGACCAGCAGCAACAACTCGATGAAGAAATCGATGAGGCACTCCAGCGCCTTGAAGAACTTTCCCGTCGACAGCAGCAAGAAAACGAGCGCCAACGGGCTCTTGCCGGCCTACCTCAAAACCAGCAAGGTGGCGGAGGGGGAAGCCAGCGCCAACTTGCCAGTGAGGCTGAAGAGCTTGCCCGACAACTCGAACGCTTGGCGCGTGCGAACTCCGAGCCTGCGATGCAGGAACTCTCACGCAGTTTACAGAAAGCAGCCGATGCTATGCGCCGCGCCGCATCGTCCAACGATGATCGTGCTCTCGCCGAAGGCCTTCGTGCCCTCAACGACCTTCGCCAAACCAAGGGCGATCTTCAAAACGAGCGTAGCCAGCGTTTACAACGAGATATTGACGACATGCAAACTCGCATAGACCGATTACAAGAAGAGCAGCAAAAGATTGCTGAAGATGTACAGCAGGTCGGCGCAGACGCGGCTCGCGGGGGTAACCGGCAACGCCTCATCGAGCAAATGGAGCGTGTATTGGAGCGTAAAGATGAACTCACCACCGAGGTCGCTGACCTGGAGCAGCAAATAGAGACCACAGCCCGGGCCTCACGACGGGATGAGCGTGAAGCGGCCCGAAAGTTACAAGAAACTTCAAACTGGATGCGAGACTCAAAACTCGCTGACAAAATTCGTTACTCCAAAGGGGTTGCCCAACAGCGGCTTGGCCCGTACGCGGAGCAATTCGAGCAACAAATAACCAATGACCTCGACTATTTGAGTGAAATGGTTGATGAAGCTGCTGAACTCGTCGAAGGCTCTCAACAAGACGACCTAACGAGTGCTCTCGACGATACCCGTGGCCTAATAAGCGGGCTTGAATCTTTTTCGGACCGTGCCCAGCAAGGCCTTGAACGCCAGCGCGAAACTCAGCAGGGTGAACAACAAGGTCAAGAAGGGCAACAAGGTCAACAAGGCGGCGTCCGAAACAACGCCGGTCGCTTAGGTGGCGGTCAAACTTGGGGCGGAACATGGGACGAACAAGCACGCCAACTCGAGGCCGAATGGGACCGTCGAATCGACCAAGCTGAAGCTCTACGGGAACGACTTGCCAATGAAGACCAACAAGTAACTGACCTTGACGAGATCCTCAATGAAATGCGCGACTGGGAGTTTGACGGCACCCCTCGTGGCATTGATGAACTCCGCCACCGGGTCATCGACGACCTAAAGGTCTTCGAGTACACACTCCGACGGCTTGTGGACGCTGAACTTCGTCCACGGCCGGCACTGGCGGATTCAGATGAGGTTCCCTCCGGATATCGGAAGCAGGTGGAGGAGTATTTTCGTGCTCTCAGTCGAGGTTCTGGGAACCCTGACCGGCAACGCTAAAGAAGCTCGAAACTTGTATGAGCAACCGAGCTAACCTTCTCGAAGACAATCTGTACACGCTCTTCCGTAAGGACGTCGAGCACCCAAGCGCCGATCTCGCAAAGCCTATTGGTGGAAACTCAAACTTCACGGGTTATCGCTTCCTTGATCTATTAGAAACCCTCTACGTCGCACGGCACCTCGACCTCGAGGCCCGAGCACTTAAGAATCGTGACGAAGGCTACTACACGATTGCGAGTTCTGGCCACGAGGCAAATGCTGCTGTGGCGGCAGCCTTGCGACCAACCGATCCAGCATTTCTCCATTACCGCTCTGGTGGATTTTTTGTTGAACGCGCCCGGCAGGTCCCAGGCCAGACACCAATTTTCGATGTTTTGCTCTCGTTGACAGCCTCCTCAGACGATCCTATTTCTGGCGGTCGACATAAAGTCTTCGGAAGCGTTCCTCTCGGAATCTATCCACAGACCAGCACGATCGCGTCACATTTTCCGAAGTCTGTCGGCCACGCCATCTCATTGGAACGAGCAAAACATCTTGGCCTCCCGTTACCATTTCCCGACGACTCGATCATTGTGTGTAGTGCCGGTGACGCCAGTCTCAACCATTCAACTGCCTTAGGTGCAACCAACGCTGCACTTTGGGCAAGTTATCAGAATCTGCCCGTGCCGATTTTGTTCGTGTGCGAGGATAACGGGCTTGGAATTTCCGTCACCACCCCTAGAGAGTGGATTGCAAACCGGTGGAGCACACAACCTGGCCTGTCATATTTCCGTGCCGATGGCCTTGATCTTGAAGCTACTTACGACACTGCAACCCAGGCAATCCAGTACTGCCGAAGCGAAAGAGCCCCAACCTTCCTCCACCTCGACGTCGTGCGTCTTCTTGGCCACGCCGGAACCGATGTCGAACTTGCCTACCGGGATATTCGTGAAATCAAAGAAGGTGAATCCCGCGACCCTCTATTCTTGAACACACGCCGCGCGATTGCGTTAGGGCTCGCCACAGGAGCTGAACTGAATACCCTCTATGAAGAGGCTCGCAACCGGGTACAGCGGGCCTCGGAGCAGGCAGCGAAACACCCTCGCCTTGCAAGTGCGAAAGAAATCATCGAGCCCTTAGCCCCATATTCCGCAGCCAAGGTACGTGGAGAAGCTGAACGTGATGACTACGAAGATGCTCGCATCGCTCACTTCGGGACCGCGACCAAGTTCCCTGAGTCCAACAAACCGCGTCCCCTTGCGCAATTACTGAACTGGGGTCTACACGACCTGCTCTCCAAGTATCCGGAGATGTTGGTGTTCGGTGAAGACGTTGGAAAACGCGGCGGCGTCTATGGTGTTACCGCTCAGCTCTATGAAAAAACCAGTGCCGGACGTGTATTTAACACCCTGCTCGACGAGCAAAGTATTCTTGGAATGGCGATTGGTGCCGGGCAACTCGGTTTCCTTCCAGTCCCCGAGATCCAATACTTGGCTTACTATCACAATGCGGAGGACCAGATACGTGGAGAGGCATCGACCTTGCAGTTCTTTTCAAAAGGTCAACTCAGAAACCCAATGGTCATCCGTATCGCTTCCTGGGGGTATCAGCGTGGTTTCGGTGGTCATTTCCACAATGACAACAGTATTGCAGCACTACGTGATGTCCCGGGCGTTGTCATCGCATCCCCTTCCCGTGGCGAAGATGCAGTGGGAATGCTTCGCACGGCACTGGCCCTTGCCCATGTTGATGGCCGAATCGTGTTTTTCCTTGAACCGATTGCCTTGTATAGAACTCGGGACCTTCTCTCCGAGAAAGACGGTGCGTGGCTCGATTCTTTCCCGGCCCCTGGAAGCGCTGTAGAGCTTGGCCAAGCACGCGTCTACAAGGAATTCTCTAATGGCAATCCACAACTGACAATTGTCAGCTGGGCCAACGGCCTATGGCGTTCTCTCCGGGCCGCACACATTCTAAAGGAACGGCACGGAATTGGCAGCCGTGTCATCGATCTCAGATGGCTGCTCCCAGTGGACATTAAAACAATATGTGACGAGGCATCAAAAACCGGCCGTGTTCTTATCGTTGACGAAGGCCGTAAGACCGGCGGGGTCAGCGAAGCGTTGGTCACTGAATTCATAGAAGAGTATCCGGAGACGTCTGATGGTCTTCTTCCCCGTATCGTCCGCTACTGCGGTGACGACACATTCATCCCGCTCGGACCATCCTGGGAACACGTCCTGCCCAGCGAGGATGGGATCGTGCAGCGCGCCATTGATCTAGTTGAGAACTCATCAATTTCGTCGGAAGGACAGAGACAACGTGAGTAAAACCGCGGTTGTTTTGTGTCCAGGGCGTGGAAGTTACACCGCGAGCGAACTGGGCTACCTATCCCAATCAGCCCCAGCGAGTGTACTTACTGTACTCAACCCTGCCATTGATCGCCTCGACAAACTTCGGGTCGACAGGGGCGATCTAACGGTGCGTGGCATGGATGGTGCACACGCCTTCAGTCCGGAGTTGTTCCGCGGTGAGAATGCCTCCTGTCTTACCTTCGCGTGTACCGTATTTGATTTTCTCCGACTCGACAGAAAGAAACTCGATATCGTTGCCATTGGTGGCAACAGTATGGGTTGGTATTCAGCACTTTTCGTCGCTGGGACTTTTAAACTCGACGATACCTTTACCCTGGTCGAAGCGATGGGTGGCATGACACGTGATGGCCAGATCGGCGGCCAAGTCATCTACCCCCTTGTTGGTGAGCATTGGAGAGCTGATCCTGAGCTTGCTAGAACGATAGCAACAGCGCTGGAAGACACTCGTAAGGCAGGACAGCAGGCTGGCTGGTCAATACGTTATGGGGGATACGCCGTGCTTTGGGCTGACCACGAGGGTCTACCCCTTCTCATCAGCAAGCTGCCCACGGTTAAAACTAAGCAAAAACAATATCCGCTTGAACTGCCCGGGCACTCTGCTTTTCACTCCCCACTGATGCTTCCCGTCTCCGAACGTGCACTTCAGGAGCTTTCCACTCTCCCCTGGCATGCGCCCTCGATTCCCCTAATTGATGGCCGTGGTCATCGCTGGCACCCTATCAACACTAATCCTGGAGAGCTGCGTCGTTACAGCCTTCAAACTCAGGTTCTCGAAGTTTACGACTTCAGCGCCTGTGTTCACGTTTTACTGCGAGAGTACGCTCCCGAACTGTTCATCCTATTAGGCCCAGGGGCTGCCCTTAATGCTGCTGTTGCTCAAGTACTGATTGCTAATTCGTGGCAAGGAATTGACTGCAAGGATGCGTTCATCGAACGTCAGAAAAATGACCCGATATTACTTTCTCTCGCACACCGGCAACACGCCGAATTGGTGACCCTACCAACAACCTAAACCGAGATTCAGTAAAAATATCAGGCTTGGTATGGTACAAAGTTGTAGTAGGACCCTTGGAATCATTGATTTGTAGTTTTTCATGGTGGACAACGATCTGAGCCGACGTGATTGATGAGATTTCAATCACAGGAGAGGCCAAAAAAATCGGAGGCATGCGGATGGTGAACCGACGACAGTTCCTAGGTGCGGTTGGGTTACCCGCGGCGACAGCCATGGCTCCAGCCCTGAACCCGATGAAAATGGAGCGGGCATTGGAGATGCTGGACGGTCTCTCAGCCAGCACCGCCAGTCCTCAAAAAATCGCTACAGACGAAACCATTTGGCGGGAAGTACAAGCTGCCTACAGCGCTGACCGCTCCATTGTGAACCTGAATTTTGGCGGCGTCGGCTCACCGCCAATCGTTGTACAAGACGCAATGAAGCGTTACCTCGACTACTCCAGCACAGCCCCTGTTTACAGCATGTGGCGCATTCTTGAACCACAGGCGGAAGGGGTTCGACAGCGATTAGCTAGGCACTTTGGATCTGATTCGGAAGAAATCGCCATTACCCGTAACTCCTCCGAGGCATTGCAGATCTGCCAGATGGGCATCGACCTTGAACGTGGTGACGAGATCCTGACCACAAACCAAGATTACGGCCGGATGATCAACACCTTCAAACAGCGTGAACGGCGTGAAGGAGTGGTACTGAAACAGTTCCCCATCCCGGTACCAGCCGAAAATGATGATGAAATCGTCTCGCTCTTTGAGCAACACATCACACCACGTACTCGTGTAATCCTGATGTGCCACCAAATCAATTTAACCGGCCAGATCCTGCCGGTGAAGGGCGTCGTTCAGATGGCCCGCCAGCACGGCATCCCGGTGATTGTCGACGGTGCCCACGCCTACGGCCAGTTTGCCTTCAAGCACGAAGATCTCGACTGTGACTACTATGGCACCAGTCTACACAAATGGCTCAATGCACCGCACGGTACTGGCATGCTGTACGTTCGGCGCAGCAAAATCGAAGGCCTGTGGCCCTTGACGGCTGCACCAGAAAACCAGCAGGACAATATTCGCAAGTTTGAGCAAATCGGCACCCATCCGGAGGCCAACTTTCTTGCCATCGGTGATGCCTTAACCTTTCATGAAGGGCTTGGAGACGATCGAAAAGAAGCCCGGTTACGTTACCTCCGCAACTACTGGGCCGACCGCCTGCTGCAAAATGACCGGGTTCACCTCAACACCAGTCTTGACCCGCGCTTCTCTTGCTGTCTGAGCAACGTGTATGTCGACGGGGTTGATGTAGGCGCCCTTGGTAACTACATGTGGGATCGGCACCGCATCATCGTGACTCCCATTAAACACCCTGACTGCACCGGTCTTCGGGTGACCCCGAATGTTTGCACGACGCTAGAGGAACTCGACCGGTTCTGTGACGCCATGGAGCACGTCGTTCAACATGGCATCCCCGCGTGAACTTGCGGTTGAGATGAACAAGATTCCCTGCTGACGTACGGGTTTTATCACCGCAACAAAACTGTTCCCCAGAGAACGGAGATCCTCCGCTATGACCACCAAAGTTCCCCACTTCACTTCTATGCTACTAACTGGCTTGGTCATCAGCGGATTATCCATGGCTCCGGCTACCGCACCCGCCAGCGTTCCCCAGGATAGGGTCACGACCCCTCTCGAAGAGTTTGGAGCGAACATCGGCGACGACTACTTTCTCGTGAATTATCAGCAACTCGTTGCCTACTGGCAGAAGCTCGAACAGGAATCAGACCGGATGGCCCTGGAGGTGATCGGCGAGACAGAGCAAGGTAGGCCTATGTACATGGCAATTATCACTTCCTCTGCCAACCACCAAAACCTCGATCGATACAAAGACATATCTGCTCGTCTCGCGCTGTCCGAAGGTGTCGACGAGACGACGGCTCGTGCACTCGCCGCCGAAGGCAAATCAGTGATCTGGATCGATGGTGGTCTGCATGCTACTGAAGTCCTGGGCGCCCAGCAGCTAGTCGAGTTGGTTTATCAGATGAATGCTCGGGAAGATGCCGAGACATTGCGCTTCCTCGACGATGTGATTCTACTAGCCACCTGTGTAAATCCCGACGGGATGGATTTGGTCTCCGATTGGTACATGCGCAATCCCGTTCCTGAGGAACGGAGTACACGCGGCATTCCAGTTCTTTATCAGGAGTACACCGGTCACGATAACAATCGCGATTTCTATATGTCGACCCAGAAGGAAACTATTGCGATCAATAACATCTTGTATCGAGAGTGGTTTCCTCAAATCATCTACAACCATCACCAAAGCGGCCCCGCAGGGACTGTTTTATTTGCACCACCGTTTCGCGGCCCGTTTAACTACAACATCGATCCATTGTTGATACTTGGGATCGATACTGTCGGTACTGCAATGCACAGCCGGTTTGTACGGGAAAACAAGCCGGGTGCCACGATGAGATCAGGTGCTAGCTACTCAACATGGTGGAACGGGGGGTTAAGAACTACACCGTATTGGCACAACCAAATCGGCCTTCTGACGGAGACAATTGGTAGCCCCAATCCATCCAACATCCCATTTAACCTCCGGCGTCAATTACCAAGCAACGACCTCCCCTATCCAATCGCTCCTCAGCAGTGGCACTTTCGACAATCCATTGACTACTCCATTACAGCTAATCGGGCCGTCCTTGATATAGCCAGCAAGCTCCGCGAGGATTTCCTCTTCAACATATGGCGAATGGGGGCGAACTCAATCGAGCGTGGCAGCCGCGACCATTGGACGCTCTCACCGGCGCGAATTGCCGCGGTCGAAGATGCAATGGCCGCAGTCACATCCACAACGGGCACCGGTGGACGAGGGGGTTTCAGCAGTGGTGGAAATCCAATGGACTTCTACACCAGTCACTTCCAGAATCCCGAGGCGCGTGATCCACGCGGGTATATCTTGCCGGCTGATCAGGCTGATTTTCCGACCGCCGCGAAGTTCATCAACACACTAATCAAAAATGGCGTGGCTGTGCACCGCGCAACTGATGATTTTGTGATTATGGACCGTACTTACCCGGTCGAATCCTATGTTGTTTTGTCAGCGCAGGCTTTTCGGCCGTTCGTCATGGATATGTTTGAGCCACAAGTCCATCCCGATGACTTTGCCTATCCAGGTGCTCCACCAACCCGCCCCTATGATGTCGCTGGTTGGACTGTCGCTTACCAGATGGGTATTGAGTTTGACCGTATTCTGGAGGGTTTCGACGGGCCTTTCGAGAGAATTTCGGGCTTAGTCACCCCTCCAGCCGGCGTCGTCACAAATCTATCAGCGGCCTCCGGGTACCTGTTTAGTCCCCAGGTTAATGACTCCTTCAATGCGGTCAATAAACTCCTGGCAGCTGGCGATGCCGTATTTCGCTACGGCGATTCAGTGAACGGTGGCGGCAGCGAGTTCCCAGCTGGTGCGTTCTATGTCGCTTCCGCAAACGGAACCGGCGAGCGTTTAACTCAAATCGCCAAGGACACCGGCGTTTCCTTTGTAGGAGTTTCATCCCAACCCAGTGGGGACATACAAGCGCTCAAACCAATGCGCATTGGTCTCTGGGACCGTTATGGTGGCGACATGCCCTCCGGATGGACCCGCTGGATGTTTGAGCGATTCGACTTCGACTTCGACGTCGTGTTTGCGCCGGAACTGGACTCCAAAGATTTAAGCAGCGAATATGACGTCTTGGTGTTTATAGGCTCCGCAATCCCAGGCACTGCAGGTAGTGGCGGCAGGCCCGGTCGCGGTGGCGGCCGAAGCAGTATCGATGACGCCGAGTTGCCAGCCGAATTTCAGGGTCGCCAGGGTTCGGTCAGTGCGGACATGACAATCCCGCTCTTGCGCCAGTTCGTTGAGAATGGCGGCACGATAATCGCTGTCGGAAACAGCGCGTCGAATCTCGCGGGCCACTTCGATCTCCCGATCGAGAACCATCTTGTCGAGCGCAGCCCCACCGGCGGCGTTCAAAATCTCAACAGCGACAGTTTTTACGTCCCTGGATCGATCCTTCAGGTTACCGTTGACAACAAGCACCCACTGGCCTGGGGCATGGATGAAACAGCCGATCTTTTCTTTCGCAATAGTCCCGTATTTCGACTCCGCCCAAATGCCGCTGCCGAAGGCGTTGAGCCAGTCGCCTGGTTTGGCCCTAACGCACTCCGTAGCGGATGGGCCTGGGGGGAAACATTTCTAGAAGACGGTGTTGCCGCCGTGGCGGCGAAAGTGGGCAGCGGGAACGTCTTCCTGTTTGGCCCGGAGATCAACTTTCGAGCCCAACCCCACGGCACATTCAAGCTTCTCTTTAACGGAATCTACGCCGATACAGAATCAGGTACGGAACGCTAACATAGGCCCGGCAGAAAACTTGTCTTCGCCTTAGTCGTGGGGAGGTCACCTAATAGGTCATTGCCCATAAGTCTTTTGAACCCACATGCGCATTTCACGCGCTGCTTTTGAGATTCCCGATGCGATTTCGACTGGGTCGTCGAGGTCCTCAATCTGAAGCCTCTCCTCACGTATAGCGTCACTCGGGCCACCTCTAATAACCAATTCGCCCTCAAGCTTGCGTGGTCGCCCTCGAACAACCTGTACTTCAAGGACCAGGGCAGCAGTAGCGTGCGACGAGTTTGAAACAAGAGCAATATCAGTGGCCACCGACATCTCGCTACGTAAGACACGGAGTAATTCAAGCAACGTCGCTTGATCAATCTCGACTGATGGCGGACCAACATCAACAAAGATGCGTACCGCACTCAGCTGCTCAGCTAGATCCGATGGTCCTTCGGACACGTCCATTAGCTGCCGTGCCAACGGTGCCATATCAACGCCATCTTGTGCTGCCCTTATTGTGTGGTACCAGGCAAGCTTGAAATCACCAAGCCTGAACACAGTATCCGCAAGCAGTTCGTGCGCTAAACCAAGTTCAGGCCGAAGATCAAGCGCCGCCAGAAGATCATCGCGTGCGTCTTCAAGTTGACCAACTCGGAGCAGAGAACGTGCTCGGTGCAAATAGGTCGGCCAATAGCCCGGGTCGAGTTGGGAGGCAAGATCAAGTTGCTTCACCGCCTCAGCATGATGCCCCGCAGTAATCAGTTCTAGTGACTCGCGGACAATCTTCTCAGCACTCATCCTGTCGAACAAATCACGGTAATACCCAGGACGAACAAACAAACTGGCATCTGGATCGTTGATTTCGACATCAACTCGATGCCACGACAGTCCGGAAATTCCATCAGAGATATTACCCGGCGGTTGGTTGTAACCAACCAGATAAGAAGAACGCAGCATCTTGACTACCTCGTCAAAGGCATCTCGTACTGTCGCAGGGCCCTTCCCAAGGACCAGCCGGCCCCCTGTCATTTGTGTTAGAAACCGAAGCTTCTTCTGAAGCTCCTCGCTGTAAGTCCGCCTCCAGCGCAACAGTCTTGAACCACGGGTCCCTGTGCTACGCAAACCACGATTTTCCTGAAAACTGCGCATCATGGGCGCAAGTGCGTCACCAACAGCTATCGAAAAGATCGGCACAGTATTCGACCACGCATTTACTAATGTGTCGGCATAGGTTGACTCACTGTGCTCATCGCCACCGTCACTAAGCAAGACGACTGCGGTACGACGCACACTTCCGGGAATCCCAAGAGCGGCCGGTGCCAAGGGGCTACCACAATTGTCACCGTCAACCTGAAGGTAGTCATCCAGCTCTTGATCGCTTGGGAGAACCGGATAACGCGCTCTGTTCACGTTTGTTAGGCCTCGTGCTAACGCATCGTACAAGGCCGTACCACCCCGCAAGGGAATTCTATTCACAAGAGAAACAAGGGCCGCAGCGTCAGGAGCCGACCAGGTACCAGCGTGCACCTTTTCCTGAAATGGAACAAAGTAGACGCAATCGCTCGGGCCAAGGGCGTCCAGAAAGGCTTTCGCATCGCGTTTGATGGACGGCGCGCTAGCCGCAACGCTGCCGCTCATATCAAGAACAAGAGCAATATCGAGCGGTGTGTTGCTCGAAGAGGCAAAGAGTGCCACCTCCTGAGGGACTCCATCCTCCAATATCGTGAAGTCTTCAGCAGTCAGCCCAGTGACGGGATCCCCATCATCGTCGAGCACAGCAACATTGAGGACCACGAGGTCAACACCGGCACGATACACCGGCATTTGCTGTACTTGGTTTCGCGCCTGGCCAGCATGGCCTCTTGCGTCAACCGCTCCCCATAGCGACAAAGCGACAACTGACAGGCCGAGGGCACTTGCCTTGAATCGCCGAATCATGTCCGGATACTAACGCTTACCAGAAGGTTCCCCTAGGAAAACTGAACCAGTATGAGCAGCGTTAATTTCTTAGCCGATTAGTGCTTCAATCGAAGCTGGCAATGCAAAAGTCGATAATTCCACATTGTCATACTGAATGGACTCTAAGGTTAATTGCACAGTCTGTCCCGGCCCCACCTCTTGGATAATCTTAGTCGGCACCATTAACTGGCCAAACTGCTTATATTCGCTGAGGAATGTACGTACGTTAACCGCTCCCATCAACGAGTATTGCAAGCCCTCGGTCCCTACCAGCCTCCCATTATCCACATCAAAGTACTCGAACGTTTCACGGCCCGAGATGTAGACCAGTTTAACCTTGTAGGTTAGACGTCC
Source organism: uncultured Acidobacteriota bacterium (assembly GCA_964455175.1). GTDB lineage: Bacteria > Acidobacteriota > UBA890 > UBA890 > UBA890 > UBA890. The sequence continues at coordinate 20,653 of CAYVUW010000010.1, forward strand.
TGCATATTCCGTTACCTCAAGCGTCTCCATTGACTGGAATTTAGAAGGGTCATGAAGGTCCGAATAATAGTCAGACTCGTCGACGATCTGCTGAAGTTCGTCACCCTGAAGAATACGCTCACCCGTCATTGGATCGGCCGCCCAAGCAACCTCGCCGTTGTACCCTTGCCTGCTTTCAATACCCAAATCCGGAAAGCTCACAATCATAAGCGCTTTGTTGGGAGCCGCCGCGTACATCTTCATTTCACCCTGAATCCCTTGGCCTAACAGCTCCATGGTCCCCTGAGCCTGAGTCGACGAATGAGCCCGAACAGCGTCGACACCACCGATCGCCTCAACGTAACGTTCAATGATCTTCTCTGCCGGAAGCAACTCCTGTGGCATAAACGATACGGCGCTCGCAGCCCCAACCCCGATAAACACTAAGACAGCCCACGCCACTATGGCCATGCGGGTCCATTTATGCATGTAAAACCCTCCAATTATCTCGTTTGACACAGCTTGTTTGTTCTAGACGAACAACACCTGCACCTTAACGGTGCTGTTTAATCCATTCTATAGCGGCCTCAAGAACCCGGTCATGGCCTTCAAGAAGGTCAGCCCGGGCCACATCTACAACTCCATCAGGAGTAACCCCCCGGCCTTCGAGTCGAACTCCAGTTTTTGAAATCACGAAATCGGCAAACGCATGCTGTAGCACGTCCCCATTCGGCAATTCATCCATCAGAGATGGCAACACAGCACCCATTGAACGCTGTCCGAAAATATGAGCACGACCGATCGCCTGTAACCCCCCAGCGAAAACCTCCGACGTGCTGGCGCTGGTATTGTCCATCAATATCGCAAGCGGTCCCTCGTACGGCTCAACAAGAGAGCCAGAGGTGTCGATACGACGTGGATTCGTGATGAATTGCAACGTGCTTTCGCGGGTCTTCATCGTGCCGAGGGAAACGTTCTTGTCGACGAAATGACCGCCTATGCCCATCACCATTCCACCGAGTCCCCCAGGATTACCACGCAAATCTAAAACGATTCCGTCAGCATCACGCATCTGGTCAATAGCTTCGTCAAATAGCCTGCTAATAACTGGAAGCCAGATATTGAATGTAATGACGCCGATATCAATGTTGCTATCGGATTGCAGGACCTCGCTCTCCAGGGCGGCAAAGATTGGCGGCAAGTTACCAAATTGGCTGAGCTGACCGCCGGGCCGGGCAATTTCGATTTCAACACGCCGGGGTTTATTGTTTTCATCCAGAAAACCAAACCGAATGGTGCTACCCGGCATGCCCGAAATTCGGTGCCGCATTGCCAGCTGCGCTTCCACCCTCAGCGTATGCTCGTCAACATCCTCGACTTTGGGAACGGCATCGCTGCCAATTTCGTAGCTGTCAACACGTCGGAGTGTCCAACCCGTAGCAACACCGACTTCTGCAGCTGGACCTTTTGGGTCCACTAGCGAAACCACAAACTGATCACCCACAAGCATTACCTTGAACCCTGGATCACCACCCCCGCCCCCAGCCACATCCCCATTACTGCCTCTAATGTTTCCAATGGCGTCGCCTGGCCAGAGAGCGAAATGTGACTGGTCGAGACGGTTGAGCATTTCGCGAATGACGCCACGCAGATCGGCAACCGACGCAGCCTTAGCAGCGTGAGGTCTCAGTTCATGGCGCACTGCCTCCCAGTCGACACCGTTAAATTCAGTGTCCCAGTGAGTCTCGGAAATGATCCTCCATGCCTCATCGAACGTCTCAAGATGGACATTCTCTTGAGCCGCTATAGGGCCTGCCGCACCGATGACAAATACGCTAAAGGCCAACCATCGAAGGCTACCCCGACGATACGACTGCTGGTCCAGTTTCGACAACACTTTAAGGTGGGGGATCCGGCAAGGAAGCAGTGTTTCCGCCGCAGATGATCACACCTACCCGCTCGCCCTTTGCTGGCACATAAGAGGCAGAAAGCAACGCTGCAAGTGAAGCAACCCCGCCAGGCTCGGCAACAATCCGCAGATTTTCCCAAAGTCGTTGACGAGCCTCAAGAATCGCCTCGTCAGAAACCAGGACAGCTTCGGCAATGTGTTCCCGAGCAATACTGAAGGGAATCTCCCCGATCTTTCGTGCTCCGAGCGCATCCGAGGCAATGCCACCTACACTGACATCCACAGGTTGCCCGGCTGCAAGCGCGCTGGCTAGAGACGTGCAGCTTTCTGGCTCAACTGTGACCACCTTTCGTTCACTTTGGTACCAGGCGGCAACTCCAGCTGCCAAACCACCCCCTCCAACCGCCACCAACACCGTATCGAGATCTGGTAATTGACCTTCCATCTCTCGGCCCACCAGCCCCTGCCCAGCAACAACGGCCTGGTCATCATAAGCGTGGACCAGCAACGCCCCTGTCTCCAAGGCACGTTCCCGACATGCATCCATCGCATCATCGAAGTACTCCCCAGTCACAGTCACGACTGCTCCATGTCTGCGAATACGGTCCGCCTTGAGTGGTGGTGACCCCTCTGGAACAAAGATCTCTGCATCGATCCCTAAGACCTTCGACGCATAGGCAACAGCTTGCCCATGATTGCCACCGGAAGCAGTAATTACACCAGCCGGCGGAACATCAGCTGAAAGGATTCTGTTGAAGGCACCACGCGGCTTGAACGAGCCCGTGTGCTGAAAAAGCTCCAGCTTCAGGAAGATTTCCGCATCAATGCCGAATGCAGCCTCTTCGAGTTGAATTACAGGGGTGCGACGAACGCGGCCGTTAATCCGCGAAGCCGCAGCCTCAATGTCCTTACGGGAAACAACATCCACCTCAGACCTCCATTAGACAAACGGCTTGCTCAAGCCAGATAACAGAGCTTTCGACAATCAACTTGCCCCAAGAATAGCCAGCACTCTTGCCATCTAGCGTGCCTTGGGCCCACCGTGTACGTAAAGAAAAAACGGCGAAGCGGATATGGAGCCCACATCCTGGAAGCTCACGATCCCTGCATGACATCTCGCGACCTGCCACGGCAACGAAACTGTACCGGCACGTAGCGGACGCCTACAACCAACGCTAGCCGCTGCGAACCGGCGCGTCGAGCCCCTCCTTGATCATCCGCGCCGGCAACTCGGGCTTCCGGAACAAAACCTGCTTACGGAACGGACTCCACAGCAGCTTGGCAATGTCCGACTTCTTCATGTACCGGGCGAAGTTGCGCAGCAGCCGAAAGCTCGATATTGGCCGCCAGAAGATACGGTAGAGGAAGAGGTGCAAATAGCCCTTCTTGCGGGCATTGTTCACGATCTCAGAGGGCAACACGGTGGGGTCGATGTCCGAGCACTTGAACCACTTGTTCCAGTCTCGCGCGTCATCGATGATGCCGCGTTTGACGTATTCGGCCCACAGCGGCGTACCGCGGTAGGCGCACAGACGATTGAACCCGAAGGTGTCCAGTCGCAGCCGCGCCGCAAAGCGGAAGCTCTGTAAGATTTCTTCCTCGGTCTCGTCCGGACTGCCGACCAGGAAGAAGCCGTGCGCGGTGGTGATGCCGTTGCGCTTGGCCTCAGTAATCGCATGTTCGATCTGATCGAGGCTCTGCCCCTTCTTGAGCCGGTCCAGTACCTTCTGGCTGCCCGATTCCACGCCGAAGGCCAGCATGGCGCAGTTGGCCTCGCCCATGATCGGGAACTGGTCGACTGCTACCGAGTCGACGCGGCCTTCGCAGCCCCAGCGGAACTCGAACCGACGATCAATCATGCCCTGGCAGATCGCTTCGATACGCTTGCGCTTGAGCAAGAAGTGGTCGTCGGTGAGATAGATCGACCGGTAGCCTTCGTCATTGAGCTGCTGCATCTCGGCCAGAACGTGCTCCGGCGAGCGGCAACGCCACTTACCATCGGCAAGCGCCGGAATGTCGCAGTAGATGCACGGATAGGGGCAACCGCGCGACGTCTGCATGGTGCAAAAGCGGTCGAGCGACAGCACCGCTGGCACGTCGAGCGGCATCGATTCGATGTAGTCGATCGGCAGGCTCCCACGGTCGGGAAACGGGAACTGGTCGAGGTCCTGAACCAACGGTCTCGGCGGGTTGACCACGACCTCGCCGTCCCGTCGCCACACCAAGCCCAACACCGATCGGGGATCGTTAAGGTTGTCCAGGTAGTCGGGTAGCAGTTCCTCACCCTCGCCGGGGCCGATGGAGTCGAACCAGGGGCAATCATTGAGCACGTTCACCGAGTTCATGGTGGCGAACACTCCGCCCGCGATGATCGGTGTGTCAGGGGAGGCAAGTTTGATTGCCTCGGCCATGCTCTTGGCCTCCAGATACGAGGTCGTCGACAGGAACGAGATAGCAACCACGTCGGGCGACTCCTCGGCAGCAGGCACATTGAGCGCGTCCTCCTCCTCCTCC
>CAYVUW010000010.1:25064-36615 GCA_964455175.1 uncultured Acidobacteriota bacterium
CGGATGGCAGGTGTCGAACATCACGACCTCGTGGCCATGCTGGCGAACGACCGGGGCGAGCACCTCGATGCCGATTGGCGGGAACGCCATCACCTTGATGCGGTCGGCACCCGGCTCGCAACCACCTAACTCGCGCGGCAGGAGGTTGTAGAAGTCCTCGTCGCGGACGTATATGAGGAATAACTTCATCTGGCGGTTACCATGCTGGTCTTGTCCATTGGCGAAAGCGAGGAGCCGAACAACATTATTGCCTACATGTAGGCGCTCGCCGATGCGGCAAAGGTTTCTACTTTTCGGTCTTGCCCTTCTCCCAGGCCTTGATTCCCTCGACCATCCACAGTGGCGGAGTCTGGTCTTTCAGATAGTAATCAAAGAACTCTTGCATGCGCACGGTGAAGTCTTTCTGGTTCACTCGTTGACGCAGACCGTGTGCTTCGCCGTTGTAGTTGAACATCCAGGACGGTTTCTCCAGCCGCCGAAGCGCCATAATGAATTCGATCCCTTGGTACCAAGGAACGGCGCCATCTTCGTCGTTATGCAAGATGAGTAGCGGAGTCTCGATCTTGTCGGCCCAGAAAATCGGGGAGTTTTCTACGTATCGGAGCGGCACCTCCCACAGGCTGTCACCGAGGCGACTTTGCGTCTGCTCGTACTGAAACTGGCGTACCATCCCACTCGCCCAGCGAATACCACCATAGGCACTGGTCATGTTTGATACCGGTGCCCCTGCTTCAGCGGCAGCAAAAATGTTGGTCTGGGTCACCATGTAAGAGATTTGATAACCACCCCAAGAGTGTCCTTGGATGCCAATACGGTCCTCGTCGATAAAACCTTCGGTGACTAGCATATTGATGCCGGGCAGCACGCACTTCAGCGCATCCTTACCCGGATACCCGGTACCGTATTCAATGTCGGGCATCCACATAACATAGTCATTGCTAACATAATAGGATGCGTTCACCGAGGTCCCCGGCGCTGGGTGGCGAAAGCTGTGCAAGCCCTGATGCAAGGTCTCGTAGATATAGACCATAAGTGGATACTTCCGATCCGGGTCGAAATTTTCCGGTTTAATCAAAATACCCTTCAGTGGCACACCGTCTGAGCTGCGGAAATTTCGAAGTTCTGCTTCCCCCCACAAGAAATCGTCCGTTTGGGCACCCAGATTCGATATTTTCTTGCCCATAAAGTCCATGCCACTAACCCAGATGTCTGGATATTCTGCAAACGTTGATTGCGTATACATCACCATATCGGCAGCCCGTGCTTTGGTCGGGTTTCCGATTGACTTTTCGGTCATCATGACCTCGCGCGGAAGCTCCGTACCACTAACCGAATCAACGTAGAAACCAGTCGCCCTCGTTTCTTCGTTAGTGGTGCCAAGAAGCAACTCGGCGCTGGGGTCGATGAAATCCTCGTCAGGGTTTAGTCGAATACGCCGAAAGGACAAGTCGTGAGTCCGACCGTACCCATCTGTGATCATGCGCGCTTCCGATCCATCTGGGCGCAGCATCCATATATCGTACCGGTCGTAAACCAATACACCCTCGTCGCCACTTAGCCAGCCAGCAATACCGTAGGACCCCGCGGCCTGTGGTTGGTCCCAATCTTCACGATCAAATCGAACATCAAGAGTTTCGGTGAGATTGTGAGTGGTCTCGTTAGCGATGTCGTAGACATACCAATCGTAATCATCCATCCCGAACCAGCTAACGTACCGACCCCCGGGAGAAAGGCTGGCACCTCGAAAGAGCCCTTCGGCCACCATAGTTCGGTTGCCTGTCATAGGATCAATGACATACGCATCGGAGAAACTTCCGTAGTACGAAACGCGTTTTGTGTACGGAACGTTGGTGGACGCGAAGGCGATACTGCCATCATTGCTCAGGCGGACGTCGGGAATGTCTTCGTCTGCAAGTTTCACGAAACGACCACTAGCAACATGGTAGACAGAAGCCCATGTCTGGTTTTCAACTCTGTCGCGCATCTGCTCCTGTTGCGGCTGGGGATATGGGTCATCCCAAGACCACAAATCAAAAACTGCCTTCTCCTCATCCTCTCCCTCACCCTCGCTGTCCGGTTCCGGCTCAGGTATTTCCTTGACTCCCAACAGGACAATGCTCCCGTCTTTGTTAAACGACACCTGCGCCGAACGGGAAACAGCCATCCCAGCGGGAAAGTTCTCAGTCGAAGTGTGGGACACCCATAGTTCCGCAGCTGAGGAGCCTACGTCCCCACCGTAAAGACTAAAGGTGGGTTCATCGGCGGAGTAATCGTCACGATCGGTAACAAATGCCAGCCGGTCCTGATCCTCATCCAATGATAAGCGCTCGTAATTCCCCTCACCGCTAAGTACGGTGGCAACCGCATCCTGTGCCGGACTGTAAATGTATACACCATCAGATTCCGGCGTTTCTTCGCTCGAGACCGTGTACAAGACCACCGTTCCGTCGTCGGTGAACTGATAGCTCAACACTGACTCGGCATTCCATTCACTACCAGCGGAGAGCGAGCGAACGGTGAGGGTGGTGCCAAACTCTTTCTCCTTGTTGTCGCTTTCCTCTGTTTCGGCTTCCTCTCCTCCCTCTTGTTCCTCGGCCTCGACGGCAGAAGACTCCTCTTCCTCCGAGTCTGATTCTTCGCGAAGATAAGCAATATAGCCACCGGCATCCTGCGGAACCCGAAAGCTACGGACGCGTTCGATTTCAATGACTTCACCGTTCACAAGATTCATAATGCCGAGACCGCTCTTCGGCATATCTTCCGGTTTTGTCTTTGCCTCTCGGGCCTTTTCCGTCTCTTCCTCTGATGGCGCGACAGTAAATACGAGATAGGCTGAGTCCGGCATGAAACGAGCGCCTGTTCCCCTCGAATACCGATGCTCTCTACCCGATTCAACGTGGGTAGCAATCAATTCGCCGTCACCGTCCTGCGGGACGGCAGAAAACACAACCCACTCACCGTTTGGTGAAATTTGCTGCCCTTGGATCCGCTTCCAGGCATCGTAGTCTTCATGTGTTAACGGTCCTTTGCCCATGCCTTCCTGGGCCCTAACCGGTATAGCCGATAACGAAACCGTCGACACAAACATGACCAGTACGACGAGCATCCAACGTCTAGACATCATGCCTCCTGCGAATTTCAAGAAAAATCGAGTAGTACACTCAGCTAACCAGCCTTGTTCCGTTGAGAAACTTCCCCAAAACGCTACTAGAGATCAGTCTCCCGCTCCAGCGCCAGGCCTCCTAACCCCCTTCTAACATCTTAAGGGCATCATGAAGCTCTTCAATTGAAGGCCTCTCCCTGTAATCTTCGTCTACTCTCACGTACCGAACCAGGCCTTTCTTGTCAATAATCACTGCCGCCGGATGCGGGATTTCGCGATCACTATCCGCGTTGTACAGACCATAAGCTTTGATTGTGCTAGCAGATGGATCAAGGAGGACGGGAAATGTGAGGCCCTCGGTGTCCCGCAACTCGAGAAGCTTCCCGGGATCGTCCGTGCTAATAACCCAGAGTGAAGTTTCGCTCCCAACCAGGCTTTCAATGTTTTCTTGCAGCTCACCTAGCTGCCGTCGACACCATGATCACCAAGCACCACGGAAAAAGACCAAAATCACAGCTTGCTCCCCGCGCTGGTCTCTGAGATTCAAGGTGCTTCCGTCAATGGACTGCAGCGTGAAATCGATAGCTTCGTCGCCAACAACGACGCGGGAAGTTTGTGGCATTGCCCCGATTAAGATCGGGGTAAGAACAAGCAAAAGTATCGAGAGAACCTGGAAGTGTCTCCCCTGGTAATCCCCAGACATCCTACGTTGCGCGGGCAAGCGGCCTACCGTGGCCGAAACAAAGACTCGGGTCCTATCGTGAACCATTCGCCCCCCCCTCAGATAGCTTCCGGTGTCGACAACCGGAAGCGGATTTCTTCATGAATACGCCCATTGCTAGCAATAATGTTCCGACCTTCAAGAATCGCATCGAGGTCTTCGGAGCCAGAAAAGTCACTCACCCGACCACCAGCCTCACGCACCAGCAGCGTGCCAGCCGCCACATCCCAAGGTGAAAGATGTAGCTCCCAAAATCCATCGAGACGTCCGCACGCCGCATAGGCCAAATCGAGCGCCGCTGCACCCATCCGCCTCACCCCGGCGGCCGCCAGTGCGATTCTAGTCCAATTGTCTAAATTGTTATCTGGGACCTCGTTCCGGTTATAGGCAAAACCGGTGGCCATTATCGCCTCCCCGATCGAAGCCGCTTCCGATACACGGACAGTATCTCCATTGAGGCGGCAGCCATCTCCTCTCAATGCTGTGAACGTTTGATTGAGTTTCGGCGCATGGACTATCCCGGCCAACAGTTCGTCTTCCTCAATAATGCCGATCGAAACGGCCCAGAACGGGATGCCATGGAGATAGTTAACAGTGCCATCAAGGGGATCGATAACCCAGAGTCGATCAGCTCCTGTCGAGCGCACGCTTCCTTCTTCCCCCAGGACGTCATCCGAACCAGGAATTCGATCAACTAGAAGTTTCTCTGCCTCACGGTCTGCCTTCGTCACCAGATCGCGCTGTCGACCACCTTTGCGTTCCGCGTGTTCTCGGCGCAACCGTCCGTAATACGAAAGCAGTAAATCACCAGCTGCCTCAGCGTGACCAACAGCCAGTTGGAGCAAGGAACGCTGCGATTCGTTTGGGATAAAGCTCATAGAAGGTTCTCACCCTAAAAAACTCAAGCCAGCAACGCAGAGGAGAGTATAGATCTCGCGTCGCGCGGACACTCTGATATTCCCCAAGGTGAACGAACCCTATGCGCCCACAAGCAAGCTGCTTGAGGTCCTCCACTTCTAGGTTGAAGGACTACACCTGCCACACCAGTGACTGTTTTCATGAACTACCTATGACACGCTGCCGACTAACTCTTGATAGCGCTTAGGATCGTTTGCCCCTTCGGTGCCGAACAGAAGGATTCTCGAATTTTGATCAAGACTGAGTTGTTCCCTCCCCATTTCGTCAATCCCTACTGCCAGGAGCCCTGCAAGTCCAGCAGTGCCCGACTCGCCCAACACAACTCCTCGTTGACCATGTCCCCTGGAGGATAGAGCCCTCATTCCGGTGACAGCCTGGGTATCGCTAATGGTCATAAAAGCTGTTGCCCCGTCCCTAAGAATGTTCCATCCCAAGGTCGAGGCCTCACCGCAAGACAAGCAACCCATTACGGTGTCAAGGTCTCCGGGCACAGTTACCAACCGGCCAGCGGCTGCGCTCTGATAAAGGCAATTCGCTACCGTTGGTTCCACGCAAATAAATGCTGGGCGCTGGACACCAAGCTTTTCCCATAGATAACCGCAGATCGACGCAGCGAAACTCCCCACCCCTGCTTGGACGAAAACGTGCGTCGGCAACGGCTGACTAGCGATTGCCTCCATCAACTCGGCAATAACAACTGTGTAGCCCTGCATTATCGCCCGCGGGATCGTTTCATATCCGGGAACCGAGTGATCAGAGACTACTAGCCCTCCGCATTTTGAAGCAGCATCACTGGCGCTACGGACAGCCTCATCGTACGTGCCATCGATCCGGACCACTGTGGCCCCCTCCGCTTCGATTGCAATACGCCGAGCCTCACTCACAATGCTGGGGACGTAAACCACGCACGGGCAACCTAAATTGTGCGCCGCCCACGCCACCGCTCGTCCGTGGTTGCCATCAGTAGCACAGATCAAAACGATGGTCGCGGTTTCTTCTTGATATTGTCCGCTTCTTAAACCAGCACCATCAACCTCAATCCCTCGATCACGCAACTCACTCTGAACCGCTCGCAAAACACCGTAAGCGCCACCGATGGCCTTAAAACTTCCGAGTCCGAAGCGCCCCGACTCATCCTTAAGTAAGATTTGTGCGACATCAAGATCCGTTGCCAGATCAGTTAGGTCATGGAATGGGGTCTCGGCATACTCTGGCCATTCCCGAGCCGCGTTCCAAGCCAATTCAAGCGCACCAAGGCTAACCACGTCCCGCGCAGCGTCAGTGTAAGGAGCGTTAATCGAGAACCGTGGATTTAAAAACAGTTGAAACGAGTCTTCCATTACCTTCTGGTTTCCTTTATACGCTGGATGCTACCTTCTCTACGGCTCATTTCCCGAAGCAAGCAAGAGGATATTCTGATGCCAAGCGAACTCCGACGCGTTCTTCCTTTGATCCTACTCTCGCTAATTCTCTCTACCAATTCAGCCGGTGCACAGAATAATTCCCAAGACGGCCGGTTAATAGCCATAGAATCCAAACTCGTAGAGCTAGAGGCGGCGCAAATAAACATTCTGGGCCGACTTGATCAGCTGTGGCTCGACCTTGATAACACTCTTGAACCACTGCGCGTGCGTCTTGCCGAATATGGGGGCAACACAGGAAATCTAGAGTCCCGACTAGTCGTCCTAGAAGAACAGCTCGCTCTACTGAATGAAAATCTTCTCAGCATTACCGGAGGAATCCGTGAGCCTGATAATACTTCAGCACGCCAGGTCTCCGGATCACCAATGCCTCCACCCCAACAACCCGCGGGGGTACCCGGCCTGTCAGTTGCTCGCCCGGCAGCATCAGCCCAACCACCCCCAGCGCCTACAAGATCAGAGGCCGATTCACTCCACTCGGCGGCATATACAGATTACTTGTCGGCCAACTACACCCTCGCCATCGACAGTTTTCAACAGTACCTTCGGCTTTTCCCAGATGATCCGCTTGCCGGCAGTGCCCAGTACTGGATCGGTGAAAGCCACTATTCGCTGGAGCAGTACCAGCTGGCCCGCACCGCATTTATGGAAGTCGAACGGCGGCACCCGCGCTCCCAGATGGTTCCTGATGCAGCGTTTAAAGCTGCCCGCTGCCTCATCGAACTTGGTGAAGGCGCTCAAGCCATCAGTGAACTCATCCGCCTGGTAAATAACCACCCAAGTTCAAACGCTGTCCCCATAGCGTGTATGCAGATCGAACGGCTTGGTGGCGAGAAGCCCATCGGCTGCCCCGGCAATTAGAAAGTAATTGCAAAAGACTCTCGAAATGCAGGTAACTCAGCGCGCTCTTAAACTTTTGTCATGCTCGGCGCCAACGTGCGGGATGATCGCTTTCCTCGCCCTTCTGCTATCGATCGGCTGCACCCAAGAAATCGAGCGAGTGCCTGAGATATTTAGGCCCACCAACGCTCATGAGACTTACCGCCTCTCCCTCGTGGAAGCCAACCTTGGAAACTCAGCTTTAGGGCATGACTGGATCGAGGCTTCAGAGGCAGCCTTGCGAAAGCCTGCCCATATTACTTCCCCCTTTCTCGAATCTGGTTACTTCGACAAATCAGTAGCCACTGCTATCGGTTACGTCTTTCCTGTTACCGGTGGGCAGCGCGTCGACGCCAAAGTTGTCCTGCAATCACACGAGCCTCTCCGTGTATTCATGGATCTATTCCGCCTTGTCGACAATGATCCGCAGGCCCCTATCCATATCGCTAGCGGCACCATGCTTATCGAACCGCCAACCGATATAGGTCCAATTCCCGACAGTGCCCCGGAATCCTCCCGAAGTCTTCGCTTCGAGCCTGTGCGCGACGGAACCTACATCCTCCGCATCCAGCCGGAACTACTCCGGAGTGCTCACTATACTGTTAGGCTAACAATCGATGCTTCTCTTAGTTTTCCAGTTGCCGGTCATACCGGTCGCTCGATCTGGAGCGCGTTTGGTGCTGAGCGTGATGGGGGTCGACGGTCACACCGAGGTATCGATATCTTTGCTGACCGTGGCACCCCGGTACTTGCCGCAGCTGACGGAGTCGTCAGTCGGGCTACCACAACCTCCGTCGGCGGCAATGTCGTCTGGATTAATTTAGATCGACGGCGAAATATCCGGCTGTATTACGCTCACCTTGATAGCCATAACGTCGAATCGGGCCAGCGAGTTAAAGTCGGGGACCAACTAGGCACCGTGGGAAACACGGGGAATGCACGAACAACACCGCCACACCTCCACTTCGGTGTATACGCTCGCGGTGCTGTTGACCCATTGCCTTTTCTCGAACGAATGCGCACAGAACCACAATCCTCAACTGCCGACCTAAGCCGGGTCGGCAGTTGGTCCCGTACAGCCGATAGCAACGTTGTTGTCCGTACTGGCCCAAACAGTGGTGCCCACTTGCTTACCACTCTCAATCGACACACTCCTGTTTTGGTTTGGGGGGCAAGCTCCCATTGGTATCGAGTTGAGCTACCCAATGGGGCTTACGGTTATATCATCGGTGCCACCACTGAGCCCGCAACCCCATTACGCAAGGAATCGGTGACTAGTATTTCCAACGTTTTGGACCATCCAGTGCCGCAGGCCGCAACAATTCAGCAGTTGGTCCCAGGTTCGGAATTCCCTGTTCTAGGCAATTGGGGTGAGTTTCTCTACGTTCAGACACCGGCGGGCCTGAACGGGTGGCTGTCTTTCGAGTAGTATCAATGGACACAATGTCTATCTCGGTCATTGTCCCAACACACAATCGGGAGCATCTGCTACCCCGAGCCCTCAACTCCATCGCCGCACAGACTCAGAAGCCACTTGAGGTGATCGTCGTTGACGATGGCTCGACTGATAACACGATCGATACTCTTCGGCACGGGTTTCCCGATGTCGTCCTCTTTGAAGAATCCCAGCGCGGAGTCAGCGCAGCCCGGAATCGGGGCATTCAAGCTAGTCGTGGAGATTGGATCGCTTTCTTGGATTCTGACGACGAGTGGCTACCGGAGAAACTCGCTCACCAAAATGCCGCTCTGGCATCCACCCCGACGGCACTTCTCTGTCATACAGACGAGGTTTGGATCCGCAATGGCACCCGAGTAAACCCAATGAAAAAGCATGCGAAGCGAGGTGGCGACATTTTCAAAGACTGCTTACCGCTGTGCTGCATGTCTCCTTCTAGTGTGGTTGTTCATAGGAACGTCCTTGAAGATGTCGGTTGCTTCGACGAGGCGTTGCCAGCTTGCGAGGATTACGATTTATGGCTCCGGATCACCAGCCGTTACCCCGTCCTCTTCATCGACGAGCCCCTGGTAGTCAAACATGGCGGGCATAACGATCAGCTTTCTCGCCGCTACTGGGGTATGGACCGGTTCCGTATTGCAGCCCTTGAGAAGTTACTCGGAAGTGATTCCTTAAACGATACGCAACGTGCTGAAGCGGCGCGAGTTTGTGCCGAAAAGATCGAGATCTATCGAGCCGGGGCAAAGAAACGTGGGCGTCACGATGAAGCACACCTATACACCGTCAAGCTACAAAAACTGCAACAAAGCATTTCTAACGATTACAACTCACTAACCACCTAAGAGATCGACAATGCCCACTGGCCAGGTCAATTTCGTCGTTGCGTTAAGGGAAGAAGCAAAACCGGTTATTGAGTATTTCGACATGTCCCCGTTAGATTCCTATGAAGGATTTTCTCGCTTCGGAAACACACAGAATGGTACTGGGCTCATCCTCTCCGGTATCGGACGTAAAAACGCCGCCACTGCAGTTTCTCACCAGGCGTGTGAGACACATTACGCAGCGTGGATAAACCTTGGCACGGTCACACACTGTAGCTTGCCTGCAGGGGAGCCTCGAATAGCGCACAAGATCCACTGTGTCTCAACGAGGCGAAGTTGGTATCCACCATTTATCTTCGAGGCTCCGTGCTCCACTGCCACAGTTCGAACCATCGACCGTATTCCCAAAAGCTTTCCAACTGATGATCTGTACGACACGGAAGCCTCTGGGTTCTATGCAGCTGCGACCCGCTTCTCCCCTCATGAGCTGATCCATTCCTTCAAAGTCGTTAACGACAACCAGGTCCGGCCGGAAGGAACACCATTCCCAGACACGACCAGTAGACTCATCAAGGACACCCTCGAAACCTTCAACTCCTTGATGGAATCGTTACAACGGCTTTCCGCTGAGTTGAGTCAACGACGAATTGATCCGGTAGAACTCCGCGAACTTCTACATAATTTGCACTTCACAACAACTCAGCGAAGGCAATTACGAAGGCTGTTGCGACGATGGTCGATAATTTGTCCGCAGGTGAAAGCTACCGATTGGGTGATATCCAATGGTCTTACGGATGCCAACAGTGTGATCACATCGATCACCGATCATCTTGAGAGCATTCCTCCAACTTTCGAGCTTGAGCCGTGATCGAAACCATCTACATTGAAGACCATCTCCAGGTCCATCCGCGAGCAACTCGATTACTCGAACGGTTCCCTGGCGCGCGTGTTGTCCCCTGTGAGAATTACACTGAAGTCTTCAACCCTGCAGCTCAAAGCTTCGACCTTCAGAAACAGAATCCGGCCCTCATCCTTGCACAAAAAAAGGGGAATCTCGTGCTCCCTGCACCCAACGGGTTCGGAATTAGCAATGGCCCAAACTTCTACTTTTCCCACATGCTCAACTGCCTATACGACTGTCGCTATTGCTTCTTGCAAGGGATGTTTCGATCCGCTCACTATGTATTATTTGTAAATTTCGAGGATTTTGAAGCAGAAATCGATAACACCATTAGTAACAGACACGAACAGACAACGTACTTTCTCTCCGGTTACGATTGCGATTCGCTCGCCCTGGAATCAGTTACAGGCTTCGTCGAACACTTCGTACCGTTCTTTGCTAAAAGACCAAACGCTTTCTTAGAGCTACGCACGAAGAGCATCGCGATCGACGGGCTCCTCAGCATGCCTCCCGTGCCAAACGTTGTGGTCGCCTTCAGCTTCACCCCTGAGGAAACCACCGTTGCAGTAGAACATGGCTGTCCAGGTATCCGGGACCGAGTTAACGCCGCTGGCGAGCTCGCCAACGCGGGCTGGCCAATAGGTATCCGCCTCGATCCACTGCTTTGGTATAAAGACTGGCGCGCTGGATATGAGTCCCTGATCGACAAACTTGTAACCGCAATTCCGAGTGAAGCACTTCACTCTGCCAGCCTAGGACCTCTTCGATTTCCGTCCAGCATGTTTCAGAAAATTGAACAGATGTATCCTCGAGATGAATTATTGAATGGGCCACTAATACGGAGGAACAAGTTCGTTTCGTACAGCGAATCTCGCGAGGCACAGCTCCTGTCCTTTGTTGAGCAACGGTTGGTTAACGCCTTTCCGGAGACCAATCTTTTCTCGTGTGATTTGGGGGCAACATGAGCCAACAAGACTCCGGCGTCGACTGCAAGGTACTCATTACTGGCTCTAGCAGTGGAATCGGCCGCGCCACAGCGGAGCTTCTATTGGAAAGAGGAGCAGTGGTTGTCGGCATTGCTCGTGACCACAGCAAGTTCGCACCTGACTTCAATCGTTACGACCCTGTGCCTCTTGATCTTTCCAATCTAAACGAATCCTCCAGTGCTTTAGATCGTTTGGCACGCCGCCACCCAGACATTGATGCTGTAATCAGCAACGCTGGCTCTGGACACTTTGGCCAACTTGAACAGTTCTCCGCCCGGCAGATCCGAGACGATATCGCTCTTAATTTAACGAGCCACCTTTTGGTAGCTCGCAGCTTTCTGCCTG
>CAYVUW010000010.1:36625-56641 GCA_964455175.1 uncultured Acidobacteriota bacterium
ATAATCATGGGATCGGAAGCAGCACTCCGCGGCACACGCAAGGGAAGCGTTTACTGTGCTGCAAAGTTCGGCCTCCGGGGCGCTGCCCAAGCACTAGCCGATGAATGCAGCCGCTCGAACGTGCGCGTCACACTCGTGAATCCCGGCTTTGTGCGCACACCTTTCTTCGACTCCCTCAACATTGAGCCGCAAGATACACCTGGGAGCGCCCTGACCGCTGAGGCCGTCGCTACTAGATTGGTGGGAATACTCGATACCCCACTTGAAACCATATTTGACGAAGTAAATATCGCCCCGCCCTCCCCGGCCTTGAAGCACAAGGGGCAAACATCATCGTGACCATCACGGACAGGTGTTATCGTCACCATCAGGTTCGCGGTAGCTATAGCCCACTCCACTCGCGGAGGTTGGTATTCGTCAGTCTGTCACTTTGATAACCGGAGCCGCGGGGGAGATCGGCCACGCCCTAATCGATCGTCTCTCGGAGTCAGGCAGCGAGCTTGCAACGCTCGACCTTGAACCTCTCGATGCATCCTTGCGAACGCGTGTTTCCCGCGTCTACACGGGCTCGATCCTGGACCACGAACTTCTAGAGACCATTCAGAGCGATTGCGCGGTGGACTGTATTTACCACCTGGCTGCTCTGCTCTCAACGCAGAGTGAATTCAGCCCAGTAGTGGCGCACGAAGTCAACGTTACCGGAACTTTGAATCTCCTTGAATTTGCAATGTCACAAGCTCGCGACCACGACCGCTCCGTAATGTTCTTCTATCCCAGCTCAATTGCTGTTTACGGCACCCCAGCTGACTTTGGCGATCAGCCCGTCAACGAGCTTGAGTACTCGGTGCCCAGAACAATGTATGGCTCTAACAAACTCTACTGTGAACACCTGGGGCATTACTACGCCACTTATTACAAGCAACTGGGCACAGAGGTGCACGCCAACCTTGTCGATTTTCGATCCATTCGTTTCCCTGGCCTCATCAGTGCCTTAACAATGCCTTCAGGAGGCACCAGCGACTACGCCTCCGAGATGATCCATGCCGCTGCGAAGGGCGAAGCCTATACGTGTTTTGTTCGCCCCGACACCCGCATCCCTTTCATGGCAATGCCCGATGCGATCGATGCGATTCTGGCACTAACAAATCGAGAGGCAACGAGCCTGAGCCAGCACGTCTACAACGTCTCGGCATTTAATCCTTCCGCCGCTGAGATACACGAACTTGTCGCCAAAGCTTATCCCGCCACCCATGTCGTATTTGAGCCTGACACACAGCGTCAGGCAATCGTCGATTCGTGGCCAAGCGCTGTCGACGATCGGCTAGCCCGTAGTGATTGGGGATATTCACCGTGTTATGAACTGATACCGTGCTTCCAGGATTATCTAATCCCAACAATTTCAGAGATTTACCGCTGAGTTATAAGTAATGGGACCCTTCGATATTTTCGTAACCTCCTGGAGCGAGAAGAGACGAAAATCACTGGAGATTCTTGCTCAAGCCTGGACTACTTGCCGCCCACAGTGCTCTCTCATACCCTTCTGCCGTTCTCTATCAGCGCACTCGAAAGGAGCGTGAAGGCATGAAATCGATGCAAGCAAACTCCCAAATCATTGCCATAGTTTTGATTTTTTTTGCAGCAGCGTCAGGTTTGGCGTTCAAGCAATCGATGGGTTCTTCAACCGTTCCGGGCCAATCTGATCAACAATCCATCAACATTGCCAACGCTACGCTCGCTGCGATGGGGGGAGAGGAAGCTTGGAACAGCACACGCTATGTCAGCTGGAAATTCTTCGGCGGCAGGCTGCTCGATTGGGACAAATGGACTGGCAATCACCGGATGGAATCGGAAAATGGCGAAGGCGATCAAATTGTTTCCCTGATCAACATCAACCGATGGGATGGCAGGATCTTTAAGAACGGTGTTGAGGTTTCCAGCCCGGACGAGCTAGCCACTCTGCTGAACAGTGCCTTCCGCAGCTGGAACAACGACACCTACTGGATGTTTATGCCCTACAAGCTTTTGGACCCTGGTGTAACTCTCAAATACCTTAGAGAAGGCCCAATGGAGGACGGTCGAATCGCAGATATCCTTCAACTGACTTTTGAGGATGTCGGCGACACGCCTGACAACAAGTATGAAGTGTTTGTAGCCAAGGACACCGGCCTTGTTGAACAATGGACCCATTGGACCCGCTTCGACGACCCCGAACCCCGCTTTACAAACGCTTGGGCAAATTGGCAGCACTTTGGAAACATCATGCTAGCAACCAACAAGGGGCGTGATCGGGATTGGTCCATCCACGTCTACGACACCCTGCCAGAGACCGTTTTCACCAACCCCGTGCCTGCCTTTCAACAATGAAAGTTCGACAGGTTCGAACGCGAAGCCTATAAAGACTTCACATTCGTCGCTTGAAAACTAATCGGCAAACCCTAAATGGGGCAGAATCCTTGACAGCCAGGTGGCGCTGCCAACGAAAAGAAGCAAGCAAAAGACGCCCGGAACCAGTTCTCCATAGAGAAGATATCCGGTTCCAAACAGTGCTGCATACACTGTCACACAGCCGAGGAACCAGGCCAGAAACCCTACGGTGAGGCTCTCGCCGGAAGCAGCTTCTGTATCATCTGTGAAATCATCGCCCGCCTCAGAACTCTGTGAAAGTTTCATTTTCTCCACTACTGGCCGCCATCCCGGGCCAATCGGGTGGATTTTTCTGTAGAACGAACCCAACGTCTCCACGTCAGTTTTCGGTGTAAGAAAGGTCACCGTCATCCATCCGACCGTAGTGATTACCACCCCAGCCACCAACTTTTCCTCTGTACCGAGTTCAGCCAACCCTGTCCGGGAATGAATGAATTCAAAATACACGGCTACCAAGAATGAGATAACCATCGCCGCAACTTCGCCCCAGGCGTTGATCAGCCACCAATACCACCGAAGGAGAAAGATTAGTCCGGTGCCGGCACCGATCTGCAAAAGGACCTGGAATGCTTGTCGCGCTGTATCAAGCCACAGCGCAACGACTGAGGCCAAAACCACAAGGATCACCGTGCTGAGGCGGGCCACCAGTATGTAGTGGGCCTCGCTACGGGACGGGGCCCAGAACCGTTTGTAGCAATCATCGACTATATAAGCAGCACCCCAATTTAGGTGGGTGCTAATTGTCGACATGTAGGCCGCCGCTAGCGAGGCAACGACCAACCCAAGCAGGCCAGACGGGAGGAAAACGAGCATCGCCGGATAAGCCAGATCATGCCCCACGATCGTCGGATCCAGGTCTGGAAATCGCTGTTGTATCGACTCTAGCGTCGGGTATACCAAGAGCGAACAGAGGGCCACGAGAATCCACGGCCATGGCCGCAGAGCATAGTGAGCAACATTGAACCAGAGGGTCGAATAGACCGACTCTTTCTCATTGCGAGCCGCGAGCATGCGTTGCGCGACATAGCCACCTCCTCCCGGTTCAGCCCCTGGATACCAGGTGCTCCACCACTGCACCGCAAGCGGCACAATCAGGACGCTAGTAACTGCCGTCCAATCGGAAAAATCCGGCAACAGTGACAGTTTGCCCTGCAGGTCCGGGTTGTTTATCAGCCCGCCCAGACCTCCGACTTCCGGCCGCTGCAAAGCAAAGTACGCCGCCGATAATGACCCCACCATGGAGATCGTGAACAACAACAGGTCGGTCACCACGACGCCCCACAGCCCTGAACTCGCCGAGTATGCGGCAGTGATGGTCGCTGCGACCATCACAGTCGTGTACTTGTCAATCCCCAGTAAAACACCAGAGATTTTGATCGCAGCCAAAGTGACCGTGGCCATGATCATGACATTGAAGAACACCCCTAAATAAAGGGCGCGAAAACCACGAAGAAACGCTGCGGGCTTTCCTGAATAGCGGAGCTCGTAAAACCCCATATCAGTGAGTACGCCAGAGCGACGCCAGAGCTTCGCGTAGAAGAACACGGTGCACATTCCAGTGATCAAGTATGCCCACCATATCCAGTTACCGCTTACCCCATCGGATCTCACGATGTTGGTAACCAAGTTCGGCGTGTCCGTCGAAAAAGTGGTCGCCACCATCGACGTGCCCAACAACCACCAGGGAAGTTGCCGCCCCGACAGAAAGAACTCCTGCATTCCGGCCCCAGCGCGGCGAGCGAAATACAGTCCGGTAGCCAAGGCGATCACGCCGTAGGCTGCGAAGACGAACCAATCAAGCTGGTTCAGCTGCACCGTTCGCCCTTCGGCGGCAAGCTGCCACCCGAGGCACCCCCGCTGACATCATTGGCCTGAAAGCTTGAGCACAACCCGACTAGAGTCGCTCCCCAGCCCCCACTGTCGCTCGCTAGGCAAAACGAATCGACGTCATCGCGATCGCTCAACACGGAGTGCACAATGCGGCGAAGCACGCCCTTGCCTTTTCCATGGATGATGCGCACCTCAAGAATCCCCTTCTTCCTGCAGGAATCGAGATAATCCCTGACAACGTCCCGGGCATCCTCTGGTCGAAATGTGTGAAGGTCAAGAATTCCATCGACCGGAAATTCTACGGCTCGGCCAGACGAACCAGCGTCAGGTTCCGAGTCTTGACTCACTTACCTTCTTCCTCTTGGATCCGTTGGGCGACCTGTTCAACCTCGCGCCAAACCCTCAAGAGGTTTCCACTCCACACCTTGGCAATATCTTCTTCCGTGTACCCACGTTTTACCATTTCGTGAGTCACGTTGAATGTCTCGGAGGCATTGTTCCAACCATCAATGCCTCCACCACCATCAAAGTCCGAGCTGATGCCCACGTAGTCAATTCCAATCAGATTGGCAGCGTAGTCGATATGGTCGATAAGATCTTCAACGTTAGCGACGGGGAACTTAAGGTCGATCTCCTCGGAGACACGACGTTCAAAGTCTGCTTCCAGCGCCTCTTGCGCAGCACGGGCCTCCATCGATAATTCCGGTTGCTCTCCAGCTCTGGAACCACCGCGGCCACCGCGGCCACCCCGCCCCCCACGCCCACCGCGCCCACGTGCGGGAAGACCCATTTCCTCACGCAATGCCACGATCGCTGTGTTGCGCGGCCCGGGATCTTTAAGGTAATTGCCCAGAGCGACCGTCTGCATGACACCACCGTTCTCCCTCAACGCCAGCAATTGCTCATCATCAAGGTTTCGAGAATGATCTCGGAGCGCTGTGGCGCTCGAGTGAGATGCGATAACTGGCGCCTGTGAGATTGCAAGCGTATCCAGCATCGTCTCCTTACCAGCATGCGAAATATCAATCATGATCCCTTGCCGGTTCATCTCGGCGACCGCCTCCACCCCAAGTTGACTGAGGCCGCCGTTCATACTCCGCTGCGGCTCTTCAGCGGACCCGTACCAACCAGCAGTGTTTGAATCCCCAAGCTGGTTATGACCATTGTGGGTTATCCCCATATAGCCGGCGCCGAGTTCTTTGAATCGGGCAATCAGTCCAATGTCGTCACCCATCGGGTAGCCATTTTCGATGCCAATGGCGGCAACCAACTTGCCTTCAGCAGCAATCTTTTCGGCTTCTGAAGCGCTAGTGGCAAGACCAATTTGGTCGCTGTACAGCTCATTAGTCATCCGGTGAATACCTTCGAACTTGCGCATTGCCGCACCAAGTGCGTTTGTGTAGCCCTCGTCATTGAGGTTGCCCTGCCCCTGCCCTACGTACACGATAAAGAAAGCCAGGTCGAGACCACCTTCACGCATCTGGGGCAGGTCCACCTGACGACCAGCTCGGACATTCGGATCCTCGCCCTCAGAACCGTCAGTGGGGGCAAAGTTTCCGGAAATGTCCTTGTGAGTGTCGGCCGTAAGCACCCTTTCATGGATAGCCTGGGCGCGAGCCTCAAGTTCTTCTGGGGTTTCGATGGTTCCATCATCTCCACTACAAGAAACCGCGACGATCAGGAAGCTGACACACAGAACCCTGCTGCAATAACGACGGGACAACTGAACGAAACCTGGTCTCATAGTGAGTCTCCAATGAGCTGTTGTTTGACCACCATAGAAGGGCTTAATAAAAGACCGGACGATCGAAGAACACAAGGCCCGTTACTCGAACTGGTACTCAGCCAAGTAAACCTCCTCCATCAATCACGAGCGAAGTCCCAGTAACGAACGCCGATTCATTGCCCGCTAAATACAGGATCGATGCGGCGACCTCCGATGCGAAACCAACTCGCCCCATTGGTCGTTCAGCGGCCTCGGCAAGAAGGTGTCCCCGTGGCACATCAAGCCCCTTGGCCTCCACCTCGAGCATCGGGGTGTCGATGTCACCTGGGCACACGCAATTGACTCGGACTCCGTCGCGGGCGTGATCAATCGCCATTGCCTTAGTCAGTTGCACAACCGCGCCCTTCGAGGCGCAATACGCAGCAGCTCGCGGACCAGCGGCCAAACCCCAACCGGACGCCGTGTTAATGATCGAGCCACCCCCTCTTTGGACCATCAGTGGAATGATTTCTCGGGAAAGCAGATAAATTGTTTTGACATTAACGTCCATCAAACGGTCCCAGTCTGCTTCGCTAGTATCTAGAATCGTCGCCCGATGGATAACACCAGCGTTGTTGACTAGAACATCAACGCCACCGTAAACGTGCTGGACAGTTTCAGCCACAGAGGCGCAATCATCCTGGTTCGTCAAATCAGCCTCAACAAAGTAGGCCAACCCACCTTCCGCGGAGATCCGGTCTGCCAGCGAAGCTCCAGAAGGATCGATGTCAACCGCAACAACGGATGCTCCTTCACTAGCAAAAGCTTCTGCCGTTGCCAAGCCAATCCCGGAGGCCGCACCCGTTACGACGGCGACCTTGTCCTTCACCCGCTGATCGCCTCCGCGGCAGCGGTCAACGTAGACGAAACATCATTGTTGCTGTGTGCCACACAGGCGACAGAGTGAAGGGCTGCCGACGGGCTCATGTAGATACCATGGTCGAATAACTTCCAGACAAAATGTTGGTAGGCAACGCGATCAACATGCGCACAAAACTCGCGAAAATCAGTAATTCGTTCCTGCTCCGTGAACATGATCTGCAACATCGGACCAACATTCTGAACAATGGCGGCGACACCCTCGGTTGCAAACACCTCTCGCAACCCCGTACAAAGCGTCTCGCCAATATGCCATAAGTGAGTAAACGCAGCAGCGTCATCCTTGATCAATTCTCGCAGGTTGGCAGCTGCTGCAAACATGCTTAGGCGCGACGCGTTTTGGGTGCCGTAATGGAGCACTCCGCCCCATTCCAAGCCCTGCATCAAATCGGACCTCCCGGCGAACCCTGCCACCGGCATTCCACCACCAACACCTTTGCCGAAGGTAACAATATCCGCCTCAACGTCGAAGTATTCCTGGCACCCACCCGGCGCTATACGAAAGCCTGTCACTGTCTCGTCAAGGATCAACAAAACATCATTGTCTCGCGTAATTTCACGAAGCAGCGTCAGATAGCCATCTTGGGGTGGTATCACACCGATGTTGGCCATAATGCCCTCTGTAATCACTGCCGCTATCTGCCCTCGATTGTCGATTACAGCCCGTTCAATCGCAGTAGCATCGTTCCACGGTACGACGATAGTGTCATCGAGAGCGTGGCGGTTAAGTCCGGAACTGTCGGCGATCTTTACTGGATCGTTTCGGTGACCGAACGCAACCGACGGTTGTGGGTGGCTATTGACAAGGAAATCGTCATACCAACCATGGTAGTGCCCCTCGAACTTAATAAACTTTGGGCGGCCCATCATCCCGCGCGCCAAACGAATAGCAGCCATAGTCGCCTCAGTTCCCGTATTGGCGAACCGAACCTTCTCCGCACCGGGAATCATTCCAGCAATCAACTCAGCCACTTCGATTTCAATCTCTGTAGCTGCCGCCAGCAAGCTGCCCTCAGATGCGGCCCCTGTGATCGCTTCGACCACAGACGGATGAGCATGGCCAAGTGGCAGGGCCCCGTACGCGAGCATCCAATCGATATACTCGTTTCCATCGACGTCCCAGATGCGTGAACCGGAGCCACGTTCGATAAAAAGCGGGTAGTCCCCGTAGTTTGCAGGACCTCGGGAAGGGGAGCTTCCACCCTCAACCATCACACCAAGTGCCCGTTCGAAAAGCGCCTTCGACTTCTTGGTACCGTGGCTCATTGTCGCCTCCCCCTCTTCAAATACGGTGGCCAAGCTTAGGCTGGTTAGCGACTCGCCAGTCCGCCCGCAATCTCACCCCCGTCGATAGTAAAAACCTGGCCCGTTAGGTACGCCGCCTCATCAGACGCAAGGAAGGCAAACAGACTGGCAACTTCATGTGGTCGCGCGTGTCGATGAACAGGGATTTTGGCGTTAAGTTCTTCAAGCATCTGTTCTGTGTATTCACGCTTTTGCATGGGTGTCATCACATACCCAGGAGCAATCGCATTTACACGAATATCCGGAGCCAGTTCGAGCGCCATCGATTTGGTCAGTGCAATCACACCCGCTTTGCTGGCATTGTAATCCGCGTAATAAGGGTAGCCGACGATACCATTGGTTGAGGCTGTGTTAAGAATCACTCCACCTTCGCCTGCTTGAACCATTTGCCGAGCTGTTATCTGGGCTACATGAAAGGCTCCCGTTAGATTCACACTCAGGACTTGTTCCCACTCCGCTGCCGTAATTTCGAGGAATTCGTGCCGCACACTAACACCGGCGTTATTAATCAGAATATCGATCCCGCCAACGTGGGCCACGACCTGCGGAATAGCATTCTTTACGGCTTCTCTGTCGCGAACGTCACAAACCACGAAATCAGCTAGTCCGTCCAGATCCTTCTTGGTCCGCTCGCAAGCTTCGGCGTCCATATCAAGAATACAGACAGCAGAACCCTCCGATATGAAACGCTCGACGGTGGCAGCCCCGATCCCACTCGCACCTCCAGTCACCAGAACTCGTTTCCTCTCCAATCCATTCACCACGTCCTCCCCTCAATCAACACCGGTCAACAGCCACCGCAGGTCATACCGAACACGCCCCTACGTCAACATCGTGTCGCCGCGCGTATTCATTGAAACACCTCGCCAATTCATTGGCATGATCGTCCACCTCTGCCGGCTGTACTGTCCCATTGTCGTATCCCAAGTTGTCCCGCATTACACCGATTGCTGTCTCAGTAAGCACCACGGCCCCATTTTCTTCGATTCTCTCAATTCCGTCGAATTGATGAGATTGCTCGTTAATAGAAATCGCCTCATCAAGAGACAAGTCCTCTATCGAAGGAATCGCGATCTTGCCGTCACCGACACTCACTGGATAACCCCCAGGAAGTCCCAATGGGCCGGGTGCATGCATTTCCCAGGTATTCTCCGACAACAACGCATTAACTAGGCGAATCGCAGAGGCTGCCGTGAAGGCGCCCCAGCCCGGTCCGTTCGGCAGAGGACACGGCTTTAGTAAAGCGCCGTGTGCATCAGCTTGCTCGGTCAGATCCCGTCCCTTATGAAGAACCCGAAGATGGTAGGGCGGCGCTTCGTGCTCCGGTTTCTCATCAATCTTTACAGAACGAGTATGCGATCGGTCTTCGCAACTGCGAAAAGCGACTTTCTGGAGCGCGTGGTGAGCAACAAGGACGACTTTTAGTTCGCGTGGCCTTATCGAAAGATCATGCGCAACTAACATGCGAATCTTGGTAACCAGCTCATCGACGTTGCCGACCCCAACAGTCGGCGGCATCCCCATCTTTGCAAGCACAGCGTTAACTACGTCAGGATAGGCAGCGTTAACCACTGGGCCTTTATAGTTCGATGCTACAACTCCTTCCATCACGTGCACTGCGAGTCTCAGGTGAAATGGAAGCCATACACCAAAGCCGGCCGCTTTTAGCATGTTTGCCGCCGGTGGAAACAAATCAAGTAACCACCATGTCTGCATCGATGCAGCGTTAATCACGACGTCCGGGCAGACTTCTCCAATGACAGCAGCTAATTGCCCTGGGTTAGCTACATCAATGGTCCGATGCTCAATATTAGGCACCGAGCCTCTCGCTACGGCGCTCAATCGAGAAAGGTTACAGCGCGCCTCGCCCTGGTCGGAACTACGACTCAATGCGACAACACGACCAACTAGAGCGCTGCCGGCCAACTGATCGAGAAGCGGACCACCAAGATGGCCCAGACCGACCAAAACGACGGTGGCGCCCATCCTCAGTGATCAGCTGTCTTGGATGGAGTCCAGCACCATGCCAAAAAACTGGCTGGATCCGCGTCCAATCCAGCGCACGACAATAACAACGTCACTAGCTCGATCAAAGAAGATCAAATTGCTACCAGCGCCACTGAACCAAATCGCGTCAGGTGCCTGTGGTACCGGGCGACTCGTTTCACCTTGTCGGTTTTCACGTTCGCTGTTCAGCATCCAGTTCATGAATCCATAGCCAGCATTGGCCGGCCCAGGCGTTCGTGCCATTTCGATCCATTCCTCTGAGATAATCCGTTCGGCATCCCAGACACCATCGTTGAGGAATAAATACCCGAAACGGGCCATGTCATGCGCGCTGATATGCATGCCGCCACCCCAGTGGCCACCGCCGCTGACGGACTGGATTTTCTGGCCGTCAATCTCAACCCAGGAATTCCGATATCCGTGCCAACGCCACGTGTTGGAGGCACCGATACGATCCATAAGATGTTTGCGCAGCACTTGCGGGAGGGGCTCACGCCAGACGTTAAGAGCAGCTAACGCCAATAAGTTGACACGTACGTCATTGTACTCGTAGACAGTTCCAGGTTCCGACAAAGGCACCTTTTGAATGTCGGTAAAGGTCGCTGGTTCTCCTTCTGGGGTGCTCCGTGCCGGCCTGTCGGCCCATGCCGGCATTTCGAATAAAGTTCCCCGCCAATCGCTTGTCTGGCGCAAAAGATGGTCCCAAGTAATCTTTCGATTGTGATCGCCACTGAAGAGTTCAGCCGTGGGCATGTAATCAACCACGTGATCTCGAAGATCACGTACAAGTCCCCGGTCGTACGCAAGACCCACAACGGTTGAAAGAAAGCTTTTGCTAACACTGAAAGTCATGTCGACCTTGTGGGTTTCTCCCCATTCCGCAACTACTTTTCCATGGCGGATCACCAGACCACTCATGGCAGCGCGAACCGTCGTCGGACCGTAGGTATCAAAGAACGGCTCGGTACCAAACCCGGTCTCATCACGAAGCCATACTGCAAGGTCGCGACTCCCCTGGTTCTGGTTTTCCAGAGCGAAGTTAATTGCCATTTTGAGAGTCTCTCCGTCCATCCCTTGCTCTTCCGGTGTACTGGTTGCCCACTCTCCTCTGGCCGGAAAATAACGATCCTGCGCCGTGCCCGTGGACGGTGCCAGCACCACCGAACTCGCCAAGAACAGCCCGACCAGCCAACTACGAAAGACCCTGCCCCCATCAGACGTTCTAATCATAAAATTTCCTCTCTTTTCAAAGACCCCACCGTTGCCGACGCTACTCGAGAAATTCGCCCACTGGAATAATTATCTGGTGCCTACGAATCAGGCTGCCCGATTTCCTGGACGCGGTATAGAAATCGACGTCCCCTCAGGTAAAGCTCATCCCCGACTATCGCCGGCGATGCTTCGAACCCGTCATCGAGGCTATTCCTCGCCAAAACTTCGAACTCGCCAGCATTGCTGATGACCAACGCGGCTCCGTCCCGGCCAAGGAAGTAGACGTGGTCGGCAGCTCCTACTGGGGATGAATAGATCTCCTGCAAGCCATCGAGCCTCTGGGGACCGTAATATGCCTCCCCGCTGGCAACATCGAACGTTGTCAAGATCGGTGAATTGCTCTTTAAGAAATAAAGGATGCCGTCGTAAAGTAGCGGCGATGGCACGTATGGCGTGTCATGGTTGTATTCCCATAGAATCGCAGGAGAGTCGCTAATGTCTCCGCGTGCATCAGCCAAACGCACCGCACGCAACGCCTCCCCGCGATAGCCACTCGTCATGTAAACAACCCCATCTGCTTCGACCGGCGACGGAATTGGATTAACCGTCAGGCCTGGACCTTCCCATACCAGTTCGCCGGTCTCCAGATAGTAGCTGTAGGTTCGATTTTCACCTGCGGTAATTACCTGGACACGCCCATCGAACTCGACCACCAGTGGCGTTGCCCACGACTCCGGCTCGTCGCGGGATTGACGCCACAACTCCCTACCAGTGTTCTTATCAAGGGCGACAATGAACGAATCGCCCTGATGATCCCAAACGACCACCAGCGTGTCCCCGTGGAGGGCTGGGGAGGCACCTTCGCCGAAGCCATTCCGAATCCGCATGTCGCCCAAGTCAACATTCCACTGGGGGTTCCCTTCCATGTCGTAAGCGTACAAACCACGCGAGCCAAAAAACGCAAACACATGCTCACCATCTGTAATCGCCGAACTTGATGCCCAACTATTGTTGACTTGCTTCCCCTCGTGTGGCGTCTCGTGACGTGCCACGTCACTCCAAATGAGAGTGCCATCGGTGCGGCTTAGTGCCATCACCGTAAAGTCCATGGCTCGAAGCGGTTCCGCCTGGCGTTGACCACGCCGCCGCCGTTGCCCACGTTGTTTCATAGGTTGAGCCGGTGGGGCTAGAGCTATAGCCGTATTGTCTTCCCTTGGGCTTTCCGCTGTACTTTCCAGTGCATGGCTATGACGAGCCACAGAACTAAAGGTTCCGGGAGGGCCACCGTTGGTTACCGGAACCGCAGACAAGATAAAAATATTGTCCTCCCAAACCACCGGTGTCCCGAAACCATTACCAGGAATTTCCACCTTCCATGCAATATTCTTTGTCTCTGACCACTCAATGGGTGGATTAGCAGATGGCGCTACGCCATCAAAGTTTGGCCCCCTCCATTGCGGCCAGTAATGCTCGTCGACGCCACCGAACGCAGGAGTGCCAAGGCTCAGGTATAGCAATATCAAGCCTACAGCCACCGGAAATAGAGCTAGGAGAAAGAACTTTCGCATCTCGTTTCCTCAATCAGGAACTATGCTGATCATTACGAACATGCCGATATTGTATCGAGCAGCATTACGAATGGACAATTGAAAACCACGGGACGAAATAGCCCGCTCGTGGTTCCTCACATGGAGACCCGGGGCACTTGACACATGCGGAGCGCCTAAGCCTTACTATCTTCTCTGTGATTCTAGCGCTCTTAGGAACGCTACCGCCTCTGCATCATTTGGATCGAGGGCCACCAAGCGACGCACATAAGCAATCGCCCGGTCCAAATCATTTAGATCACGGCTAAAAGCCGCAGCACCAACCAAGAGCTCTCGGTCCTCTGGGAAACGTGATAAGCCCTCATCCAGGACCATAATGGCCCCAGAAAGATCCCCAGAAGTCTGTACCGCGACAGCATAAACGTAGATATAGTGAGGTTGTTCCGGTGCGAGTTGAGTCGCCAGATGGAGCTGTTCCACTGCTTCATTTAAACGGTCAAGTCTCACCATTAGAAGCCCCAGAGCGTAGCGCGCATCACCGCTATCAGGGGCAAACTCAAGCGCCCTTTTCAGCAACGCTTCCCCGTCGGCATCCCGGCCAGTGAGCCGATAGAGATCCGCAAGGTTAAGGAAATTGGGGACAAAGTAAGGCTCTAGTTCTAGGGCTGTTTTGTATTCCTTCTCAGCCGTCACAAGGTCCCCTTCGTACATCGCAAGCCAGCCGAGGCTGAGGTGGGATTGAGCACGATCGGAATTAACATTCAGGGCCACTCGATACTCAGCAATTGCGCGTTTAACATCGGAGCGCTCCAAGGATGGAACCTGTTGTGCGGGAACGGTCGTCATCAAACGTATTGCCTCGAGCCGCACTGATCGGTCCGGGTCGTCCAACATGGGCATGACTAAGCGCATCAGGGTGACCGGATCAGCGGTTTCGAGCCCAATCAATGCGCCCATACGAACCAGTGGGCTGTCGTCCACAAGAGCCTTATTAATCAGCGACATCGACGCCTGTGAAATTCCCTGAAGCGCCGCCAGCGCAGTCGCCCGGCTAATGTTGGGAGCGCCTGAGTCGCCAGCTAGCATCCGCAGCTCAGCTTCGGCAGAAACACTTTCGCTCCGTCCCGAGGCGAGCAACTCGAAATGTGACGCCGGGCGGTCCGGGCCATACCACTTCACTATCGCCTCGGCTGCCCAACTCGCGCTCTCGGAAACATGACAAGTGGAGCACGCATTCGGCGTGTTGAAGCGGAGGCTCAGGTCGGGTCTCGGAACCCGAAAACTGTGATCGCGACGCGGATCGACCACCATATAGGTCTCCGAAGTCATATGGCATGAAATACATTCCGCCCCCTCAGATCCTATTTCGTGTCGATAATGATCGGGAGTGTCGAACCTTTCAGCTAAATGGCAACGGTTGCACAGTGAATTGCCCTGACTGTACAACCGCAAGCTATGAGGTTCGTGGCAATCACTACACGAAACACCCTCTTGATACATTCGGCTCTGCAAAAACGACCCATACACATACACTTCGTCTAAGATCTGCCCGTCACCGTGATACAAACCGCGCTCGAGAAGTGAAATGCGGTAGGAATCGGTAAGTGGTCTATCAAATCCGTATTCAGCCGCTATAGCCCCGCGACGAGCATGGCAACGTCCACAAGTCTCAATCTCCACCTGTGATGTGGATTCCGGTACCCGATGCGCCAATCCAGTGTCTGCGTCTATTAACCAAGATCTATCCGCACTGCGGGGAAACTGAACGACGAGACCTGAACTCCCGCCGGTAATATTTAGCCCCTCGACACTACGGCTCGCCGTTGCAACCTGTGCTGCCCAATCCATATGTGCTGACCCGGGTCCGTGGCATGCCTCACAAGACACGTCGATCTCAGCAAATGTACTTCCATATCGATTGAGACTGGCATCGTAATTCTTCTCAAAATTCGTCGAGTGACAATCAGCACACATTGCATTCCACGTGTAGGCTATGCCGGTCCAATGCAGTGGATCTCCAGGTTCATAGAGAGCTTCAGGCTGTAGGCGAAACCACCGCTGCCCCCCTTCCGTGATCGGCCGTGAATCCCATGCCATATCCAACGCTTGGTATCGGCCATCCGGGAAACCAATTAGATATTGCTGTAACGGATCGACGCCAAACGTATAAGCGATCTCGTATTCGGTTAGTTCCCCTTGCCCATTCTCCGTTTCCACAAGAAACATGTCGTCGCGGCGGAAAAACCTTATTCGATAACCTTGCTGTTCAAGAGTGATGTTTTCAAAATCGCCAAGCACATTTTCGGGGTTTACGACTTGCATGGAACGATCGTGATGCGAGGCCTGCCATCGATCATTTTGCTCAACGTGACACCTGGCACATTCTTCGCGACCGACAAACGACAGGGATTTAGTCACTGACGTAGGATCCTGCGAGGCATCCTGGCCAAGCGGCTGGCAAGCAATAAACGACACGCCGAAACCGAGGGCTAGTTGTCCAGCCCATTGTCTCATTGGATTGTCCTGTGGCTTGCTAGTACATCCAGCAAGCTCGAATGCGACACGTTTGATCTCCAGACCATGGTCCCGAACAACTAAACGTTCAACCGCCTCTTTCCGGTTGTTGGTTCAGGAATGCTCCGGCGACGTCTATTCGTCGACGTGGAACTGAAGCATCATCCCAGCCTGTAGATGCTCGGAAATGTGGCAATGCATCATCCAGTCACCTGGATTGGTAACGTCCAAAAGAAAATCAACTGTCGTGCCTACAGGCACAATTGCCGTGTCCTTCCAGACCAGGTTAGGGTTAGCAACACCATCAATCTCTGTGACTAAAAAACGCTGACCGTGAATATGAACTGGGTGGTTCATGGGATGGATGCTTTCAGGATCGTTGAAGATGCGGATCTTGACTACATCACCAACCGAAAAGCTCCACTGATTGTCTGTATTCTCTGCACCGGTGTTACGGTCTCTCAAAATCCATGTCACTTGCTTGCCCGTTGATAACCAATTCATCATGGGCATTGTGTCATTCCATTCCATTGGTGGGACGTATAGCCCTTTTTCAAACTCCATCGAAAGAACGATTGGCAAGGGCAAATCCCGAATGCGCAGGGTCGCCTCGAGCTCAATGTCAGGCGCCTTACCAAAAAATTCCCGATAAGCCGCAATATCAGTCTGCACGTCATCATGTTCTCGCAGACCGCCAAAGCGAGCACTGAGATCCTCAGCCACGAGTTCGTCGGACACAGTAACGCGCCCAAGCAAATCGACGTGCGGGAAGAACTCCCCACGGAAGTGGTCAATCGCTTGTATCGTATTTTCAATCAAAATTGGACCAGCCTGGTCGAAGAGCACATCAACGACATAACGCTCTGCTGGTGCGATTACAACACTTTGTACCCACTGCTCTCGCTCGAATTTGCTGACATCAGAAGCGACGACTTTCACTTTAGCGTTACCAAAGGTCACGTTGAAGGTGCGTGAATTGGCTACGTTTGTAAGAAAAAATCGAACAACTTCGCCACGTTTCACATCAATTGAGTAGTCAGTCGCTCCGTTAACCAGCATGACGTTTCCGAAACGACCCATCAGAGCGTGGGTCGGCGTACTAGCACCAAAGTGCATCAGCCCGGCGTCATCCATCAAAATGTCATCAAGGATAACGACCTCTTCCCGATGTGCAGGCCCGTAGTAATTTTCGTTCGGGGATGCCACCATCATGTTTCCGTACAATCCAAGGTCCTGCTGTATGTCTTCACGTACATGAGGGTGGTACCAATAGATCCCTGAATCACGAAAATGGACCTCGTAGCGAAAAGTCTCGCCCGGTTGCACGGCTGGTTGGGTGACGTCTGGAACACCATCGAAACGATTGGCTAAGCGCAGCCCATGCCAATGCACAGTCGTTGGCATTTCGATGTTGTTTGTGAAGTTCACAATGATGGTAGCCCCTTGAGGTGCCCGGATCAGAGGCCCAGGATACTGACCGTTGTATCCGTACATCACGTAAGGTCTGCCGTTAATCTCGCGGCGAACGAGCGACGCTTCTAGAGTAATCTGGTCTCCATCCTCTAGGTTCAGGACCTCGTTCGGTACGGCCACAGGGAACATATCGGGGTCGATCCCAAGCCCCGGCAAGTAAGGGTCATCCGGCGGAAGTGCCATCTCTAGCCCCGGCATCATCGGCATGTCGCCCATTGGTGGCATTCGCCAAGTCCCCGGTTCAACCGGGCTCATCGCATGGCCTTCGTGCTGCATGCCCTGCACCTCTACCACTTCAATTGGGTGACGCAGGGATTCCTTCTGAGATTGGCTCGGCTCCGTCCAAGCCCCTGGAAAAGTTGCCAGGGCGAAAACTAGCATCATGGAAACTCGGATCAACACAGGAAATGACCCTCTAACGGAATCCGTACTTAGCACACGGTTCCGCTTGAAACGGACCGTGCCCAGCCAATGTATGCATCCGCCCGCTGCGCGACATTCCACGCATAATAATAGGGCCCTCCCAGGTAGGCTTGGGCTCCATCGATGGCTCACGCGTAATCACTACAAGGAACTTGTTCCAGCCCGTCTGCCCACTTGCGCGAAAGTTTTCATCAAGTTGGCCAAGGCGGACAATTTGACTGATTTCCGTGTCCGTAATCCAGGCAACATAGGCCCCGGCCCGCGGAACCTTAAGACCCTCAATCTGAATCTCAAGGTTGTGTAAATATTCACCCGTCGGAGCGAGCGCTACTCCAAAAAATGGAGACAGTGCCGCCGTCGAATAAGCAAAGCCGGTCGACAATCGCGTCCCGGGCACCCGCCCGGTCGGTACCAATTCGATTGCATAGTAGTCGGACGGTTCCGTTGCAAGGGGTTTGGTTGATGCCAACAGCACCGGGTCTCCAGCACAAGAAAAGGCTGGGAGCACCGTCGGTAGCCCCCATTTTTTCACTGCTACCACAGAATCAGGTCCCGGATTTTCCGTTGGACCTGCCAAAGCATTGGGGACAACCGAAGGCACCGCTGCTACACCCGTTAACCCGACTGATAGCACGCTAGCTAGCACAAATTGGTGTTCCCGCCACTGCCTCACTATCGACCTCCACCCGGCCCCTTGTCCCACTTCTGGGCGCTAGAAATATCCGGCATCCCCCAAGACTCACCATTCCACCCAAGGAATCCATCCATCCTGAAAGCCCAGAACCCAGTGTTCATATCCGATATGACGATAAGGCCATCGTCGTTACGAACGTCCACTCCAAAGGCACCGTTAAACATCGCCGGACGATCATCGTACGCCGGACCGCCAACGTAAGTGTCGTAATAGGCCACTGTTACAGGGTTTGAAGCATCCATCATGTTGAACACCTGCAAACCATCATGATAGCCAGAAACGAAAACATACGGCCAGCGAACTTCGTGGTTGTGCACCAGGTTTTTCCAGTCGGCCGTCCACGCAGAAATCGGCCTATTTATATTTGTTGTTTCTCCATCGAGAGCCGGTTGCAAATCGAAAATTCGCAACGGTGCATACTGATATTCGGTTTCAGCGATCACGTAGCGTCCATCAGGGGTAGGCGTAAACGTATGCCCGTTGGACACTCCAGTGATACCAGTTAACGAAACAATTAGTGCCGGATTCTCAAGGTCAGTAATGTCGTACACGTAGTAACCACCTGTACCGCCACCGTAGAAACGATCAGTCTCCGTGTCAGGGTGATAGCCTGCATACATGTCATGGTAACCACAACGACCGGTGCAGTCTGGCCCCACTGGAATCGTGGCGACAAGCGCCTCATCGGCCCGCCCCTGAACGACGTACCCAAGGTCATGAACCTTGGCGTAAGGACCACCAGTCGAAATCAGCAGCACGCGATCGTTGCTGTGTTTATAGATAAAAATGTTATGGAATCCGCCGGGATCATCCGGTGTACGGATGCGGGCAACTTCCTCAATTCGATCTGGAAGGTCGGTAACATCGAGGACAACGGCGCCCATGTCAGCATCCGGGCCACCCTGGCGGAACTGTAGCGACTGGACTACGTACCATCGATCGTTCCACTTGAAATACTTAACGTCCATTCCACCCGTACCAAGATGGAGGTCCTGGTTTTCAATGCGCCAACGGTGGATAACCTCTGGGCGACTTTCGTCACTCAAATCGACGATATCGATACCCTTCTCCCCTTCGTGGCCATACACCATTCGGCCAACAAAGGCGTAAGGACGGTCCATCTCTTGCGATATCTCGATGTCCGAGACGCTCAATTTGGGGCCCAGCGGGATATGTGACACGACCTGGATATTGTCGGAGCCACGCTTTTCCGGAGTCCATTGCTGTGCTGTAACGTTCACGGACGCCATCACCAAAATCGAAAGGATCAAAAACGATAAAAACGGTAGTGAACGGCGAAGACTCATGTGCAACCTCTTTCGCGTCGACCGCAACGCAGCTAGCCGAATAATTGGAGCATACCTATGGTTTCCTGGGGACATTGCCCAGCGCCGGGCTTGGAAGTGCTTCTATGTTACTCGTTGCTACGACAGGTGTGAACTAGTGTATCGCATGGTTTTCATCAACTAACTTAGAAGCAGGCACTGAACAACAGGTGCCACATGGTGAAATTGCGTGGGGTACACCGGCTCCAATTAAACGCACACCTTTCAAGCAGAGCCTGTCCAACTAGCTACAACGTCACAATCGATCCACAATATCGAAATGGCCCAATCAGCGGCACGAAAGATTCTCTCACTCAACCTCGCAATTTATTATGCGGGAAGGGTTGCCTGAGTGATAGGCGCATCGAACGGGCGCTGGGTCGCGGGTACGGCAATTGCCGGCTGCCTCGTGCTAGCCCATCATGCGATCGCGACGGAACGTAATACAGAAATGCGTCTTGCCGTTGCCGTTGCCAGTATCGGCACCCTCATTGATAGCCTACAAATGGCGCTCGGGCTGCTAGTTTTTCACGTTGGCCAACCGATTGATTGGTTAGCGCCATTTTGGATCATTGTACTTTGGGCACTCTTCGCAACGACCTTGCGCTATGCCTTGTA
>CAYVUW010000010.1:56651-64793 GCA_964455175.1 uncultured Acidobacteriota bacterium
CCAACTCGGCGCCGTAGATTTTCACCCAACCACAGGCCTGAGTCTGGGAATTCTCGCCATAGTTTGGGGCGTTCTCATCCCATCCCTACTCTGGCTTTCCCGGCAGATTACTGAGAACGGTCTTCCCGGCAGCTATCGCTTCATCACTTAGGAGTCCTCCAAAAACAGGACCTACTAACCAATAAGACCATCTTGCAGGACCAGCTAGGGTGTCTTCACGAACTTCATTAGCATCCGATCCGTAATGTACCGGATGTTCATTGGGCCACCGTAGATAGAATAGTCATCATCGTCCCTGCGCAAGATGTCGGATTCTCCAGCAAGCGTGAAGCCGCCTTCGGCGAATTGGGCGATGACGGTCTGCTCACCGAGTCTGTGGGTCGTCATGTTGTGGCCTTCAGCCTCATTACTGCGCACCTCAACGACAACAAGAGCGCCGTCATCCTTCAAGATCCGTGACAAGTCCGCCATCAAGCCTAGGTAGTCTTCTACCAAATGATACTCACGAATTAGCACGATCGCATCAGCGGAGCCATTGGGGATCGCAGCGCGTGATTCCGCCATTGCGATGTTTCCTGCCTCAGCCAGGTCACCATGTTCGATGCGAGCCGCTAGACCTTCGTTCCCACGCTCGGCAATGACCTCTCCAGTGGAGCCTACGACCCCCGACAACAAGAACGTGTTATAGCCACTGCCTGCACCAATATCCACAACCGTGTCGCCTGAACTGATGCCACCAAATGCGTAGACTTCGACTGGACGAGAGTACTCATCACGATCCGTCTCATCGGCTCTCTTAGGGATATCTTCCTCAGCCGGGTGAACATGTTCCCCCTCCCCGTTCTCCTCGGCGCCATTATGCTCACCTTGCTCGGTTCCACTACCTTCTTGGCCCGCCCCGGCACACGCCACCCCAAATGACACAGCAAGGCACAGTGCGAATGTTAAGACCAGTTGGGACCACGGACTATTGACTTGTTTGATTTGAGACACGGGGATCCTAACCTTAAGTGAAGTGATTCAGTGGCTAAACGCGGCCTGGATTTCGCGGATCTTTGATTGGATAAGCCGCACGTTTGCCGGTCCCATCCTCAGCAAATGTTTCTGAGGCGGACTCAAATTTTCGAGCTCGGCGTCACTAAATTCCCACAAGACATTGCCTCGACGAACTTCCACGTACCCCTCTGGTAGCGGGGTCGACGCAAGTACTCCCAAAGCGTCATCCAGCGCATTTTGGAATCGTTCACCCGGATACCCAATTTCGCCATAAGCCTCATCGAAGAGAGGCTCGAGATCAGCATAGAGTTCCACGGTTCCGGTAGCATCGAGCGATGAAAACACGCCTGTGATCCACGTATAGCGCTCAAAAGTTGCTGGGTCTATTACAACTTTCCCTTCACGCTCAGCAACAGCAAAGCGCTCTTCTGGCTCCAAATACAGGAGAAGGGCCCTTGGAGTCTCACCGTTCGCAATTGCAACGACTGCCGAAACGAAGACACGCGCTATCCCATCCACAGCAATTACATCCCCCAAGCGTGGATGCGCCGACACTCCTTCGATCATTGCTCGCAGGAACCCATCACTTGCCTCTAAGTCCGGCAAGACAATCGGTTCGGGTTCAGGGGGTAACTCCACCTCCACTACAGGAGGAGGAGGTGGTGGTGGTGGTGGTGGCTCAGGCTCGCCACCCCTCATTACTAACCAGATACTCGCGGCGATTACGACAATCGCGAGCACGCTCGCAGACGCGACTTCGGCAGGCGTTTTCACGCGTACACTCCAAAAAAAGGGGAAGAGGCTAAAGGGCAACTTTAATGCCTCAGGACACGCAGTGCCAATCTTAACGCATGTCAAAATCAACTATCGAGCGAAAGTCCCCGGCAGGAGAGCTTTCTATTACAAAACGGATTCCCTCCTTAGGAATCAATCGCTGAACTTAATGCCTTGGGCCAGTGGAAGCTCTGTACTCCAATTGACCGTATTAGTTTGGCGGCGCATATAAGCCTTCCATGCATCGGAGCCCGACTCTCGCCCACCACCTGTTTCCTTTTCCCCACCAAACGCCCCGCCAATCTCCGCCCCACTGGTCCCAATGTTGACGTTGGCAATTCCACAATCGCTGCCCCGACTGGAGAGAAAATATTCAGCTTCGCGCACGTGATCCGTAAAAATCGCTGATGACAACCCCTGGGGTACATCGTTGTGAAGCGAAACAGCTTCTACGATGTCGTCAACTGCTTGACTCGGCGAAATGCCCGCGTTGCCGTAGCTGACAATGTACAAAATTGGGGCAAACGTTTCCTCCTGGACAATACTAAAATCATTGTTTGCCTCAGCAATGCATGGGGCAACGTAATGGCCTCCCGTGTAGGCGGGGCCATCAAGCTTGGTGCCACCACACAAAACCTTGCCCCCTTCCTCGCACACGCGTTCGACGGCTACGGTCAAGGCGTCAACCGCCTCATGGTTAACCAATGGGCCCATCAATGTTGATGGGTCACGAGGATCTCCAATACTAATATCCCCGTAGGCCCGGGTCAGGCGGTTAACAAGTTCCTCCCTGATCGACTCGTGCACAATAATGCGCCGTGTCGACGTACACCGCTGGCCAGCGGTGCCGACAGCGCCAAAAAGTAGCGCAGGAAGCACAAGATCCATGTTGGCTTGTGGCGTTACGATAATGGCGTTGTTGCCACCGAGTTCCAGAATGGTCCGCCCAAGACGCCTGCCGACAACCTCTCCAACATGATAGCCAACTTGGCAACTTCCGGTGCACGAAATAAGCGGCACATTACGGTCGTGCAACATACGCTCTCCCACACTTGAACCCTTTCCAGCTACCAACGAAAAGATTGCCGGGTTAACACCGTTTTCCTCGCATACAGATTGGGCAATCTTGGTCACTGCAATGGCGGTCAACGGCGTCCCACTGGCTGGTTTCCAGAGGCTGGCATTACCGCATACTGCAGCAATCGCCGCGTTCCAACTCCACACCGCAACCGGGAAGTTAAAAGCGCTGATAACACCGACAACTCCAAGTGGGTGCCACTGCTCAAACATCCTGTGATCAGGCCGCTCGGACTGCATCGTGTTGCCGTAGAGTTGGCGAGAGAGGCCATTTGCGAAATCACAAATGTCGATCATCTCCTGCACTTCGCCGGTTCCTTCAGCGATAATTTTCCCCATCTCAAGCGTCACTAAGGCGCCCAGCTCTTCCTTATTGTCACGCAATCTATTTCCAAGCTGTCGGACAAGATTCCCACGAACAGGGGCAGGCACATTTCGCCACTCAAGGAATGCCTTATGAGCTTGGTCAACTACCGTGTCGTACTCGTCCTCCGTAACTTGGACGACAGTTCCAATACGACTACCGTCGATCGGCGTAAACACTTCCAACTCAGACCCTGAGCCAATCCACCGGCCTGAAAAACCCCCTAGATTCCTATCTTGAAGCCCAAGCGACTCGAATATTCCCCTTGTTGATGGAACCTGGCTCATGGGCACATCCTTCCTTCACCTGAGTCTTAACGTCAGGCCACGTGCTGCGAATTCGGTATTAAGAGTACCGTAATTTCGGTACCATGCTGTCTGGCGAAATTCTTTGCAACGGCGGGATTATGCTGAACCAGGCAGGAAGATAACCGCCCAGTATCCAAAACCGTCGGTGACGACACTGAGAACCCATTCGAATGATTCA
This sequence comes from uncultured Acidobacteriota bacterium, assembly GCA_964455175.1. Lineage (GTDB taxonomy): Bacteria > Acidobacteriota > UBA890 > UBA890 > UBA890 > UBA890. The sequence continues at coordinate 60,349 of CAYVUW010000010.1, forward strand.
AGCTTTCGAACGTGAGCCACTCCTAAGGCAACTGGAAGTCGATGTAATCCTGGTGGCCAAGGACGAAGCTGGCCCTTACGCACTGCTCAACGACACCGTCCTATACCCAGAAGGTGGTGGCCAACCTGCGGATCACGGATATTTGGGTTCCATCCAGGTCCACGATGTGCAACGCATCAATGGCGAAATTCGACACTATCTGGAACGCCCGACCAACCGAGGACTCCACAAGCTCACTCTCGACTGGGAACGCCGTTTTGACCATATGCAGCAACACACCGCACAGCACCTGATCACTGCAATCTGCTTTAAGTCATTCGGCTGGGAAACAACCTCTTTTCACCTCGGCGCCAAGTCATCGAATATCGAGCTTGACGTGCCCTCAATCGCCAAGACTGACTTGGAGTCCCTCGAAGAGCAGACTGCGATTGCAATTCTTGAAGCCCGACCAGTTAGCGCACACCGAGTGCCAGCAGAGGACTTAACCGCCAAGTCCGTTCGGTCGCGTGGACTGCCTGCGGGACATACCGGAGATGTCCGGGTGGTCAAGATTGACGGCATCGATTCCAACACGTGTGGCGGTACCCATATACAGACAACCGCGGAGATTGGGACTATCAAACTACTTGGCACTGATCGAATGCGTGGCGGCACACGACTCTACTGGGTCGCCGGCACAAGAGTCAGGAGGCTTTTAGCGAACCATGAAATTCGCGCTGCAGCACTACGCGAAATCTTCGAGAGCTCTGATGACGAAGTGCTGCAGGTTGCCGAAACCAAGCTTCTTCGTTTAAAAGAAGCCGAGCATCGAATCAAACAATTGAACACCGACATGGCAAAGGAAACTGCTTTACGGCTGGAGTCATCAGAGGGAGCCGTGGTTGACGCACACATTGAAGGTGCTGACGCTGGTTTCCTACAATCTGTCGCACGTCAGATGACCTCACATGGAACCTCCCGACCGGGGCTTTTAACCACCACAAACGACTCGGGGGCATTTTTTCTGCTTTATCATGGGGGCAACTCTGATATTGATCTAGTAACTATTGGGAACCACGTGGCCACGCTACTGGAAGGCCGTGGTGGAGGATCAGCAGGTTTGTTTCAAGGCAAGGCGGGGTCATTACAAAAACGCAAGGAGGCCATTTCCATATTGGGAAATGCAATCAACGCCAAGTCCCGTTGACGAACTTTCCATTTTTGTGCTAGAAGCGATGATGGGCGCTCTTTTTAGCACCTGTTGGACGCCATGCAAGTAGGGTTCCGTTCCCAACCCGTCCCAGTTAGGGTCGGAAAATATTCCATCTGCGCTGATGAGTTGATACCTAGGAGGATGCTGATGTCTCGTACGTTAAAGATGGTCGCACAAGCCGGTTTTGTAACCATCGCGCTGTTCGCTTTGGCTAACAATGGCCTGACGGCAACCGCTGCCCCCGTTCCCTCCCCCTCGGGTCTATCCCAGATGGAAGACGGGCTAATCAAAGACTTAAGGTGGCGAAATATTGGTAATGCCAACCTCAAGGGTCGAATTTCCTCGGTTGATGCTCTCGAAGACAATTTTTCGGTAGCAGTCGTAGGCACTGGCTCGGGCGGAGTATGGAAAACAGTCAATGCTGGCACTACCTGGGAACCAATTTTCGATGGCTACGGGGCCGCTTCGATCGGTGAAGTGCGTATCGATCAAAACAACCCGGATATCATCTGGGTTGGTAGTGGGGAGGAAGACGGACGCAACTCAGCAACCTGGGGCGATCACGTCTACAAGTCGACCGACGGTGGAGCCACATTCGAGCCTGTACTTACTGAGGTTTGGACCACCGGCGACATTGTTATTCACCCCGAAGACTCGGACACCGTTTGGGTTGCTGCTCTCGGTAATATCTGGGGCGATGTCGGCAAGCGAGGCCTCTTTAAGACTACCGACGGTGGCGAAACTTGGGAACAACTTCTGACTGGACTGCCGGAGCCTAATGGATTGACAGGAGCATTGCGGCTACGAATGCATCCTTCGGATCCGGATACATTGTGGGTAACGTTCTGGGAACGCCGTCGTTGGGCGTGGTTGCTTGAGTCAGGTGGCCCCAACGGTGGAATTTTCAAAACTACGGATGGCGGAAACACGTGGAACAGGTTGACCGAGGGCCTGCCCGAGGGCTCTTCTGGGAAGATCGGCCTTGACGTTTCAAGAAGCAACCCCGATGTCCTTGTCGCTCATTATGAGCACGGAACACAGATTCCCCAGTTCATCGGCCAGGGGCAAGACCGGGAACCAAATCCTGAATACGACGACATGGAGATACTCGGTTCAGGAATCTATCGCTCGGAGGACGGCGGCGAGTCGTGGGCCTATGTGAACCGCTTCTATAACCGACCGTTCTACTACAACCATCTCTGGTTGGACCCCAACGATGATGAGCTCGTGTATAGCCTCACTTCGAGCCTGCGCGTATCGCGCGATGGCGGTCACACCTTGGAGAGCATGCCACGTGGTGGCGGTGGCGGGCATTGCTATCACGCCATGTGGATCGATCCTCACGACTCCAATCGGTTTTGGGTCGGCAGTGACGGTGGATTAAATCTCACCTTTGATCAAGGTCAAAACTACCTGGATTTCAAGAACATTAATGTCACTCAATATTATGCCGTCGGTGTGGACATGTCTGATCCATACAATGTCTGTGGGGGCCTCCAGGACGCAGGGTCGTCTTGTGGACCCTCGCTAACCCGTGCTGGTGGGATCTATACCAACGACTGGGTCAGCGTTGGCGGTGGTGACGGCTTTTATGTGCAGATAGATCCAACCGACCCTAATATTCTCTATGCTGAGTCACAGGGTGGAAGTGTCAGCCGAGTTGACTTGCGCACGGGTCAACGAGTCAGTATTCGACCCCGGGAAAACAACGTCACCAATTACAGTGACTACATCACGCCCGAGATCGAAGAATCAATGCGCGAGCGTGGCTGGGGCAATAATCCGTTTAGGTTCAATTGGAGCTCGCCGATTTTGTTGTCGGCGCATAACCCGCGAACGGTCTATTTTGGCGGCAACCATTTATTCAAGTCTGTTGATCGTGGCAACACCTGGATGATCACTAGTCCTGACCTCTCAGACAACGACCCAGAAAAGACCCGGCGAGTCACCGGAGGCCTGACACAGGATGTTACCGGTGCGGAAAATCACGGGACGATCATCACGATTTCCGAGTCACCACTTGACCAGGGAACGCTTTGGACTGGAACGGACGACGGCAACGTTCAGGTCACTCAGGACGGAGGAATGACTTGGCTAGATGTCACCGACAATGTCAGCATGCCTCTCAATACCTGGATCAGCCGTGTTGAGGCCTCGCATTTTGATCCAGGCACCGCCTATGTCGCTGGTGATGGACATCGGGCAGCGGATTTCCAGCCATATATCTTCAAGACAACTGACTACGGGACTACCTGGACTCAGATAACTGACGGAATCCCTGACGGTCAAGCTGTTTACGTGGTCAAAGAAGATCCTCGAAATCCAAATCTTCTGTTCGCGGGGACAGAGTTTGGCATGTTCTACACGATCAACGGCGGTGCCTCGTGGAATCCACTGCAGCGGAACTTGCCGGTCGTTGCAGTACACGACATCGTGGTGCACCCGCGAGAAAACGACCTAGTGATCGGGACCCACGGTCGCGGCATCTGGATTATGGATGATATTTGGATGCTGCAGCAGGCGAATGAGGACATTTTAGCCTCTGATGGCCACTTGTTCGACAATGGGACAGCAACACGCTGGGTGAGCAGAAACCCCCAGGGGACAGGCGGTTCGTTAGCCTTTCGAGGCCAAAATCCAACTAAGAATGCGGTTATTGGCTTTTACATAGGCGCGGGTGCAAGCGGTGACGTAGGGATCGAGATCACAGACGTGACTGGCGTCCACTCGCGCACCTTTACCTTCCCGGCTCAGGCTGGCATCAGTGTGCTTGAATGGAACATGCGTTTCGATCCCACAGAAGAGCAACTCGCAGAGTTCCGTGAGGCGCAAGCCGCTCGCGGTGGACGCGGAGGAGGTCGAGGCGGTGGCCGAGGCGGTGGTGGCTTCGGTGGCGGTGGTCAAGGCACCCAACAGCCCTCTTTTGGTCACGGCGTTGTGGGCGGAGGCGGTGGCCGCGGTGGAGGCGGTGGACGCCGTGGCGGCGGTGGACCACAGGGCCTCACCGCTACAACGGGAGAATATAGAGTCACAATGACGCTTAACGGGCAAGAATTCATCAGCAAGATTCGTGTCCGAGAAGATCCAATCCTAAATAATCAATAGGGAGGGAATTTCTCCTTAAATAGCCACAGGGCTTGCGAAAACAGGGTTTTAGCGGGTAAATATCTGTTCAGTAGGTGCGTCCGTCCTCTCAGCGGGTAAATCTGCATTGAATCAGGTGTATCCGTCCTCTCCTTGAGAGGGGCGAATT
>CAYVUW010000011.1:0-2434 GCA_964455175.1 uncultured Acidobacteriota bacterium
GTCGTTCCTACGGGTAACGAGAAACATGCTCACTTAGCCATGAGAACAAAGGAGGAGGTCCTATGAACCAGCCGACCATCCCGTCCAAACAACCCACCGTCTTGGAACTCGAACCGGGTACCTACTATTGGTGCGCATGCGGGCAATCAGCGAACCAGCCCTACTGTGATGGTTCCCACCAGGGCACAGCCTTCACGCCTGTGCCGTTCACGGTGGAAGCCGAGAAGCGGGTCGCGCTGTGCAACTGCAAGCACACCGCCAACGGTCCCTTCTGCGATGGGACGCACAAGAACCTCTAAATAAAAACGGCATGAAAACCGACGCTCAACGCTTGGAACTGGTGCTCGACTTCGTAAACGGACCCGATGTCGAAGACGCAAACCAACGCGAGCTGCGGGAAAGCTTGGCGTCGTTTCTCGGGTATCCGTTACTTGAGGACGGTGCCGTTGTCCCTGACCTAACCAACCGATGGCCGAGCAACATCGGCGGAACCAGTTTCGAGGTCACGGCCCACATCGACGTAAGCGTTACGAGTCTTCACATCGACATGGGGGAGTTGTCGGTCGGCAAAGGCCCCAAACCGATGGAAGGCTTGAGTGACTTCATCGGGTTCGGGCCGGAAGCGGTTCCCGTTCCGGTCGGTGTGCTTCGTGAACTGCAAAACCGGACACGGCAGTTGATCCATAGGCACCTTGGTTCGAAGGACTCGGTGCTTTACGTCAACGAACTGGCCGAGAAACTCGGTGGCACGTTATCGGTCGTAGGACGTGGTGCCGACCTCCGCACCCATATCTCGGCCGAGCCGGAGGTAGCGTTCCTGTGGATCGTGTTGCTACTCGTAAACAGTCAACCAGCCATCCGAGTATGCGCTAACTCGAAGTGCGAGAAACTGTTTGTCGGAACTCGGAAAACCAAGCTGTACTGCTCGGGTCAATGCGGCCAAGCTGTCCGTGATCGTCGTCACTACTCGAAACCGGAAAAGCGAAAGAGAAAGGTCGAGTACATGCGGGCGAAACGGGCGAGTGAGCGGCGTTAATGGCTAACGCTTATACTCTGAAAACGTGTTTTCGGGAAACGGAAAGGATGCGAAAAGTGTGGACCTATGAGTCGATACGAGACACACCGAAAACTATCAGTGACGGCTAACTCCTGTGTTTCCAAATGGTTAGAAGAGTGGGCGCGGCAGGAATCGAACCTGCGACTTCCACCGTGTGAAGATGGCACTCTAGCCGCTGAGTTACGCGCCCACCCGAGGCGGGGGTTCGTCGAGAACTGATCAGTGGGTGCCATGATAACGACCTGAAGAGTCTGGGGCCAATCTCAAATCGACGTGCGACAGATCGTTCCTGCGACCAATTCGTTTCCCAGCACCGCTACTTCGAGCACCGCCTTCCCGTAAATGCCGTGTTCCGGCACACGGCTATAATACCCTTAAAGACGCGAAAGGAGTTATGCATGAGTGATCCTGAAGACGTACGCCGACAAGCCGCCGCCAGCATTCAGATAGGCGCCAGTGATGAGGACCTCAAAGGTCGTTACGCTAACCTGATGTCAGTAAGCCACACCGGCGAAGAGTTCGTCCTGGACTTTTTCTCGGTGACACAACAATCAAGTGATGGTGAGGCCCGCGGGACATTGGTTTCTCGTGTCATCACAAGCCCATCTCATTTCAAACGTATGGTTGAGGCGCTTGAGGAGAACGTCGACAAATACGAGCAGAGATATGGCGAAATCGAAGAGCGGAGCGGTCCGTTTCCGGTCCCGGACGATATCCCCGCAGTCCATTAGAGATGGTCTCAATGGTCTTTTCCGATGGTGATGTCATAGATGAGTTCTATTCAAGCTCTTGTTTCATCGCAACGATGAATTCTTGAAACATGTTCTTTGAGACTTCCTTGATCATGGCGCCACCGAACTGAGCAAGTACTCCGGAGATCGAGAAGCCGGCAATTACTGTCACTTCAGTTTTGGTATCGCTGACGGGATTCAGCTTGCTAGTCATTTGCATGTCAGCGTTGCCCATGCCGGCCATTCCCTGACCTTTGGCGTGGACGAGGGCAGTTCTGGCAGGCTCATCGAGCTCGAACGACACTGTGCCCCGATATTTGGCTGAGATCGGTCCAACCCTCACCACCATGTCAGCTTTGAAGGTGGTGTTGTCCACTTTCTGGATGATCTTGGCACCTGGTAGGGCTGCGGCGACTCGTTCCGGATCAACAAGGAATGCCCATACGGCCTTGGCAGAGGCATTTACTGTGAAACTCTCTTCGATCTTCATTTAGGGATCCAGAGACGAGCATGTTTGCGAAAGAGGATACAGCGTGGTGCGTTCGAGTGCCTTAACGGGCCGACAGCATCGTCGAGGTGTCAAGTTGCTAGGAGCGGTAGCATTGCCTCAAGTGCTGCGAGGTTGTGGGCTGGAGCGAGGTGGTGG
>CAYVUW010000011.1:2444-43315 GCA_964455175.1 uncultured Acidobacteriota bacterium
AAACCTTCCTATCTATCTATCTGCCTGCCTGCCTGTCTCCATGCCTTTGGCCTCGGGTCGGTAGCGATCGTCGCCCATAAGTGGATTGAGCCAAATGATGCGGCGGGCACGACGTCGCAAACGAACCATTGCTTCCTTGCGCAGGTCAGGATCCCCTTGGTCAAGGCCGTCGCTAAGGATGATTAGCGTGGTGTCCGAACAAACCGTTTGGGTAAGCCAGGAGTCGGTGAATTCCAGCAGACAAGCGCCGATACGGGTGCCCCCTGACCAGTCGTCGACACCACGTGCTAGTTGCTCGACAGTACTAGTTACATTCTCGGGAGAGAGCCAATGGGTCAATCGAGTGAGACGAGTGTTAAATGCAAATGTTTCGCTCCGCGGCGCGACCTTCTTGAGGGACAGGGCAAACATAAGCAGGAAGCGCGAATGAGAGTCCATTGACCCACTCGTGTCGCAGAGTAGAACAAGGTGAGGCAGTTCGACGGCTCGGGTTGTTTTAGAGAGCTCAATCATCTCTCCTCCAAAGGCGAGTGAGCCGCGGAAGCTATGTCTCAAGTCGACAACATCGCCTCGTTTCGCCAGTAGGCGTCGCCGACTGTATCGGGTTTTCAACATGCGGGCTAGACGGTCGAGAAGTTGCTGCATGGCGACGAAATCCTCACTGGTACATTCGTCGAAAGTCTTATGTCGCATTTGCTCCTCAGGTGTATATCCACCAGCGTTGTTACGCTCGTTGCTCTCCCCAACTTCGTCTCTGGTCGGAGTTCTCTCAGTAGGCCGAAACCTAAACGGGACGCGGCCTGTGGTTTTTCGTTCGTTTTCTCGCGGCTCCGGGAATGCTGTGAGGCTTTCAGCATGTCGCCACATCTGGTCGAATATGAGGTTGAAGATACTCCAGTGCTGCCGATTGACTTTCAGCGCAGTTCGAAGGGCGAGGAATACTTCCTCTTCCGTCCTGATATCTACGAGTTGCAATGCAAGCAAGCCGTCTACTTCGTCAGATAAGCTGAGATCGATGCCGTGGGAGCGTAGCCGGGCTGCGAATCGCGCGATATGCGCCGACAGGCTGGCTTCTGAGGCAGTGGTAGTCGGTGGCTTGACGCGCGGCAGAGACAGATCATAACTAGCCATGGGATTCTCCGATGTCAAACTCCCTTAGCAGTTATCATCGCGGCAGCAAACGCTTCCTCCAGAGCCTCGTCACGGAGTTCGTCAATATCGTGACGGTCCTTGAGTACACACCCTAACGTCTCTTCAATGACCTGAGGGTCGAGTCGATCGCGGTGCAAAGTCGCAAGCGCCCGTGCCCAGTCCAAGGTCTCCGAGACGCCTGGCGTTTTCATTAATCGCTCCTTACGTAGTTCGTGCATAAAGGCAGCTATCTGTTTCGCAAGGTGCTCGTCAATTTCCGGAACTTTCATGCGCACGATCTCGATTTCTTTCTCGAGGCTCGGATACTCGATGTACAGGTAGAGGCAACGTCGGCGCATTGCGTCACCAAGTTCACGTGTCCGATTCGACGTCAATACGACGAACGGACGATGCACCGCTGAAATTGTTCCAAGCTCTGGGATGGTGACCTGAAAATCAGAGAGCAATTCGAGGAGAAAAGCTTCGAATCCTTCATCGGCTCTGTCGATTTCGTCGATCAGTAGTACCGGTGGATTGTCCGGTTCTGTAATGGCGCTCAGTAGCGGGCGCTCAAGCAAGTATTCACGCCCGAAGATGAATTCCTCAAGCTCCTCAGGTTGCTCGTATTGCTCGGAAGCTATGCGCAGCCGCAGTAGCTGTTTCTGGTAGTTCCATTCGTACAGCGCAGTATTTACGTCAAGTCCTTCGTAACATTGCAGCCGGATGAGCTTGGTACCCATTTGTTGTGCGAGAACCTTGGCTATCTCAGTCTTTCCGGCACCTGCTCCACCTTCGATCAGCAGCGGCTTGCCCATTTTCTCTGCAAGATAAACAGAGGTAGCGATCGAAGGCCCGGCTATATAGCCAAGTTTGCGCATGCCTGCCTGAAGTTGTTGAACCTCAGGTTTCATCAGTGCTTCCTGTCACGTTCGTTTTCCCCAACGAATCAATGGATAAATCAATCGTGGAGAGAACTCTTACAAAATCTTTCGGTGTGTCGATGTCGGCGAGCGCTTCGATCGGCCATACTAAAGCCTTGGCCTCATTGCGATGCCGCTGCACCACCTCGCGCCCACAGCGCCGCCGCATGACCCGGAGTTCCCCAAACAACTTCCGGTCATACAGCATCGGTGGTGCTTGGACCTCACCGCCGTACCGCGAAATTATTAGCGGTGCGGTTGTGCTGCGGTACAAGTCGACTAGATCGCGCACCATTTTAGTCGTCACGAACGGCATGTCAGCAAGCATGATCAACACAGCATCGACTTCGTCTGATAGTGCGTCAACACCAACTCGCACTGAACTCTGGATGCCAGTCTTGTGGTCGACATTGAATGCCGTTAAGCAGCCAAGCCCGTCGAGTTGCAATTCAGCCTGTTTGTTCTCATGGCCAGTGACAACGATTACTGGATTCAAGCTGGCCTCAACAGCGGTTTTGGCGGCGCGACGCAGCACTGTCTCCCCATTGATTTCCATAAGCATTTTGTTCTTGCCCATGCGGGTAGAGGAGCCGGCTGCTAGTAGAAGGGCCCCGACACGAGCATCTTTACGCTGGGTCATGGATCGGCGCGTCTCGATTCTTGAGATGGTCTGGAGAACGTCCGGAACGCACTGCTAGAAGCTCTGAAACGACAGAGAGGCCGACCTGCTCGGGGCCTTCGGCACCGAGATCAAGACCGACAGGTCCGAAGATACGTTTTCGGTCATGTTCCGTTACCTCTTCCACGATCTCTTCACACCGGCCCTGAGGGCCAAGAAGACCGAGGTAGGGGACTGGGGTGGCTAGAAAACGTTGAATCCATTCCTTATCGCGAGTCAGGTTATGGGTTTTGAGCACAACGAAGGTATCAGTGGTAGCAGGAATTTCCACGTCGTCTCCAGGAAGTGTCTCAATGAGTCGCCAAGCGTTTGGGAATCGCTCGGGCATCAAATACGCGGGCCGATGGTCTAAAACAACCACCCGGAATCCCGCGTCTGCGGCGCTTCGAACCATTGGAATAGCGTCGTCACTAGCGCCGCAGATGAACAGATATGGTGGGGGATCGAAGAGCTCAACAAAAGCGCGCACACCCTTTGCTTCGATAGTGCACGAAACACCATTATTGGTTGCTACCCGTGCTAGAGCAAGGAATTCGTTGTCGAGCCCTGTGCATTGTGGCTGGTCAGGACCAGTCTCTAAGACTACGATGCGCTCGTTGAATTCGCCGGCATTTCCTGAACTGGCGTCCCCGATAATTGTAAGCACGGTGAAGGGTGAGTCACCGTCGAGCAATTTTCGTAGTCGATTGAGAACCTTCGGATAACCCTGATGGTTCCCTGGAACAATAAGGATGTCGACCGTGCCGTCGCAGCCTAGACCTAGGCCCCAAAGCGCGTCGTCATCGTTACCTGTTTCGTAGTGCAACATCCGACATTCATCGGTTTCGATCACGCCAAGCCCGGTCTGGCGAACGTCCTCTTCGAGGCAGCCGCCTCTGATACCTCCTAGTGGCGAGCCGTCGGCGGCGATTAGGAAGCGCGCACCTGGTCGCCGGGATGCCGAACCAGAAATTCTGACGACACAGGCGATAGCGGTACGTTGGCCGGCTGCCGTGAGTTCGGCGAGCCTGTCCAAGATGGTCTTGGTCTCTTGCCAGTGCTTCACTGTCGTACGATAAGCCTGTTGCCTGATTCCGAAAGTATGAGACGGTCCCCGTTTGTATTCCACCAGTCCACCCAGCTGTGACGGTCCACGTAACTCTCTACGGTCAGGGTTGCGATTTGCGCAATGATCGACTCCAGGCTATTGCCAAGCAGGTTAGGCAAAAGTAAACCGTCGACAATCATGTTCTCCAAGGCTCGGAGGTAGCCTTGTTCCTTGGCATCACGATCGACCAAGTCGGCCTCCAGGATCCTGAAATTGAAATCGTGCGGCGGGATCAGGACCGTCCCAAGCACGTAACGACCGACGGGTTCACTTTCCAGTATCCAGCCACGGCCAGCGTAAAACCAATATTCCTCGGCTGCTAGGACTATGGCCTCATGGTGGATCGGCTCACCAGCTTCCATGGCACTAATTATCACAATGAGGCGAGCTTCTTCTTCTGACCAAAGCACGTAGTTGTTACGTGTTTCCCACCAGGCAGTCCATTCAGTGTAGGTATCGAAGTTCTCTCCAGTGATTTGCTTGAGCCGGCGCATGGCACGTTCGGCTGTCTCTTCGTCTGGATCATCGTCTGCTGTCCACATGATCAACTCGCTTACTGCCTGCCTGATCCCGGCGTTTTTCTGTTGCGAGTTATCAAGGGTTATAAGCGCGATACGAAAACAGATGCCGGGATCGATAACAAAGCGTCCCAAACGTTCTTGTTCCAGGTCTTGAACCTCGGAGAAGCCGGAAAAGGCATCCCAAAACCAGTATTCCATCGCGTCGAGACTCCGCACCTCGCGGCACGGCATACTAAGCAGTTGTTCCTGCGCGAAGATTGGTGCTATCTGGAACAGGCACAATCCAGAAACAAATACTAGGGGCAAGTACATTCGTAAGACGGTGCGAAGCATGGGTTCAGGGTGTGTGCAGTGAGGCCTGAACCAAGCTTACCGGTTGCGGCCGGTACCGCCCATCGGTCCAGTGAGGTTGGGCAGCATCTTGAGGGTCTGCATGATCCTGTACGTCGTTGGGTTTAACCCCCACAACCGGTCATCGGCATCGATGTCCTCAAACCAAATGAGTGGAGCGAGCTCCTCGGGTCGTCGCTGTGGGCCTTCTTCCCCGGTCGCCGCGGCCAAAAATCGCCTGGCATCGGCTACTCGGGATCGCCAGGGGCCGCTCCAAGTCTGGAATTCGCCTGCGTTGCCTGCGACGTAATAGATGTCGCGCAAAGTCCAGCCGACTGCGGCAGCTACTAATTCTACGTCGACTAAGGTGCCGCCCACTAAATCAACCAAGGCGCTGGCCCCGATTTCAGTCGGTACGATCGTCCGGATTTCAACGTTTTGGTAGGCAAGGTCCATGTCACGCATGACGACATAGACATCTTGAATCGAGGGCTCGGGTGGCTGAACGTCCGTGACTGTAGCCTGGTTTTGCGCCAGATCGGCGTAGGCGAGCGAGGGCAAGACGAGAATTATCCCCACGATCACTTCGATGGCTAATCTGGTGCGTAAAATTTTCACAGAATCAGGCTATCACAGACGCCGTTACTCCCAGATCCCTAGAGTCATCTTTGCGTCCTCCGTTGCCATTGTGCGGGGGTCCCAGGGAGGGCTCCAGATTAACTGGATGTCGACGTCATCGACTTCATCGAGATCAAGAACGCGCCCGTGTACAGCTGCCATAATCTGCGGGCCGACAGGGCAGGCGGGTGAGGTAAGGGTCATCTTGACGTTAACTTGTTTTACAGGGCCGTCTATTTCAACGTCGTACACTAAGCCTAGGTCAACGATTGATATGTTGATCTCGGGATCAGTGACCGGCCGTATGGCCTCGATCACTTCTTCTTTGCTCGGTAGAGCCATTGGTATCTCCGTCAAGATTTCTTGGTTACGACTTCGATGTCACGATCTATCACAACCTCACCAACAAGGTCCTGATCATACTCGGCTAGAGCCTGCTCCAGAGTCATCCATGCTAGCAGGGCGCATTTGATCCGTACTGGGAAGTTTTTGACGCCATCGAGTGCTTCGAGATCCCCGGGGTCCGCTCCTTCGGGCCATTCAGCCCCCTGCATAATTGCTTGAAACGTTTTTTTTAGCTCTAGGGCGTCTTCTAATGACGCACCCTCAAGCTGTTGCGCCAGCATTGAGGCAGAAGCAACTGAGATCGAGCAACCCCGTGGCTCAATGTGCATACTGCGAATTTGGCCGTCAGCGATATCTAGATGCATTACCAACTCGTCGCCACACAAAGGGTTGTGACCTTCTACCTGGACGCTGGGGTTATCTATGGTCTCCGCTCCGTGAGGGCTGCGGTAGTGGTCAAGAATGACTTCGCGATAAAGTTCGTCCAGGCCAGAGATGCTCATAGTCCAAAAACCTTACGGGCTTCGAGCAGCGAATCAACTAGTCTGTCGACATCCTCCCGATCGTTATAGATGTAGAAGGAAGCGCGCGCCGTGGCGACGACGCCGAGCCGATGCATGAGTGGTTTGGCGCAGTGGTGCCCTGCCCGGATTGCGACGCCGTGCTGATCGACGACCGTTCCGAGGTCATGTGGATGGATATCGGTATCGATGAATGACACCAGGCCACAACGATCAGCAGGATCCCGCGGTCCGAATAACCGAATGAACGGCAGCTCGGTGAATCGCTCCATGGCGTACGAGATGATTTGCTTCTCGTGTGTCCGGACATTCTCCATCCCTAGCTTCGTCAAATAGTCGGTGGCGGCCCCGAGCCCTACTGCGTCGGCGACGCTGGGGGTACCCGCCTCGAACTTGTACGGCACACCGGCCCAAGTGCTTCGTTCAAGACTGACGTTCCGGATCATCTCTCCACCACCGAGAAACGGATTCATCTCTTCGAGGAGGTCGCGGCGGGCCCACAACACCCCGATGCCGAGCGGGCCAAGTGCTTTGTGAGGCGAGTAGGCGTAGAAGTCGCAGTCGAGGGTCTCAACGTCAACCGGTCCATGAGGTGCGCCTTGGGCACCGTCTACGAGAACTAGCGCCCCCACCGCGCGAGCGGCACAGGCGATTGTACGTACCGAATGGATTGTCCCCAAGGCGTTAGATACGTGCCCCATGCAAACGAGCTTCGTTTTTTCGGTGATGTACTCGTCGAGGCGATCTATACGCAAATGGCCTTCGTCATCGATATCGATGAAGCGAAGCTTGCAACCTGTGTCTCCGGCGAGCAGTTGCCATGGCACTAAGTTGCTGTGGTGTTCCGTCACCGTTAAGACGACCTCGTCACCTTTTCCCAGAAACTTGCGCCCCCACGCATGTGCGACGAGATTGACCGATTCTGTCGTGTTGCGGGTAAAAACAATACTGTTCGGATCGTCACCGTTAATAAACTGGCAGACTTTGTGACGGGCCGTTTCATACGCTTCGGTTGCTTCCTCCGCGAGACAATGGACGCCGCGGTGAACGTTGGCGTTCGTGTTGCTGTAGTAATAGCTAATCGCGTCAATGACTGACTGTGGTTTCTGGCTAGTGGCTGCGTTATCGAGATAGATGAGCCGCTTGCCGTGAACCTTGCGCTGCAGGATGGGGAAATCCTGTCGTATCTGCCCGACGTCGAGCGGTGTAGTCTCCGTTTGAGTGTCGACAGGGCCGATCGCCATAGTTTCTACCAACTATCCTCGTCGCCGAGTTGATCGTCACCACGGTCCTTGACGGCTATTTGAATGCGACCATCTTTTTCAACGACCGGAAACGTTTCAATTGGTGCCACCGCGGGCATAGCTACAACTGTGCCGGTACGGATGTCGAACTTGGCCCCATGCCGCGGGCACACAATGGCGTATCCTTCGAGGTCACCGTCGCCGAGCGGACCATCATCGTGTGAGCACAAATCCTGAACTGCGTAGAGTTGCCCGTCAGCCCGCGCTACCGCAACGCGGCACGTTTCGACCTGGAACGTCTTGACCTCGCCGTCACCGATGTCATCAGTGTTGGCGACGTCGATCCACTTTTTAGATTCTGCTGTTGTCTGAGTCATCTGCTCGTCTTCGTTTGCAGCTTGCCACGCACGTAGTCCCATAACCGAGCGTGCATCGCCTTGTCCTCGATACGGTCGAGCACTGGGGCAAAGAAGCCTTCAACAATGGCACGCTCGGCTGCTCGGCGAGGTAATCCACGGGTCATTAAATAGAACACTTGCTCTTCGTCGATTGGTCCAACGGTGGCTCCGTGTGTGCAGCGCACATCTTCGTTAAGGATCTCCAACTCCGGGATCGACTCGGCTCGACATTTCTTGTCGAGCAGAAGATTGCGATTTTCCTGATAGGCTTCACTATCTGCAGCCTCTAGGTCTATACGGATGAGGCCAGTGTAGGCCGAGCGTGCTTCATCTTCGAGGACCACCTTGAAATCAAGGTCTGAATAAGTGTGGCCGTGCACGTGCACGTGCTCTGTGTGGTTATCGAAGTGTTGCAAACTGTCCCCTAGAAGAACGCCGATCATTTCGGAGTAAGCGTTAGCGCCTCGCAGTTCGGTACGAATGTCCGCCTTGTTGTAAATCCCACCGAGGACGATACCGCCACTGACCGCCTGCGCGTCACGGCCAACATGTATCTTTTGGGTGTAGTGTGAGCGCGTCCGCGCACCCCAGTTCTGCACGTTGAAGTACTGTAGTTGGGAGTTCTTGTCGACGCTGGCCTCGGTTACAGCGTGGGCGATGACGCGTGGTGCGGCGCCATTAGTGACCGCGTCTGGGGCGTTGCCGTACTCATCGATCAGGATTGCCGAAGCACCCTCTTCTAGCACGACAAGGGTCCGGGGGAAGATTGCAGCTAAGTCTTGGTTGCTCTGATGTACTGCGTGCAGCGGAGCGCTGATCTCAACGCCAGACGGCACGTAAAGAAAGACGCCACCAGAAAATAGCGCTGCATTGAGTGCTGCGAACTTGCTTTCTTCAATCGGCACCTGTTTGCCGAGGTGTTTCTCTAAAAGTTGAGGGTACTGCTGCACGGCGCTTGAAAGGTCGCAGAAAATCACGCCAGCTTCACGCCACTGCTCCTCGAGAGAGAACTTCGGAGCCTGCACGTCCTGCTGGATTAACAACCCAGCCAGGCCTTGAGTGTTCTCGGAAGCGAACTTGTCGGACAGAGTCCCCACGGTATTTGGGTCGACTGCTTGTCCTGTAGAACCGTCTGGTAGCAGTGGTTCCACTTTGTCGATCAGGAACTTTTCCGGCTCGCTGTAGCGCCACAAGTGGGCAACGCGGTCAGGCAGCGGGGTGCCTTCATAGCTCTCCCAGGCCTGTAGTCGCCAGTGCCCCAACCAATCGGGCTCGTTCCCCACCTGTGTGATTGTGCGAACTGCTTCAGCTCCAGTCATTAATGTACTCATTTGTCTAGTCTCACCGGGTCGTGTCGTTTTCCGACCTCAGGAGACTTTTTTGGGTTCGAGAGTAACTGGCACCAGTTCGTCAGGACCGGTACCAGGCTTCCTGAGATATCAGTGACTTGTTGCGCCTAACCGACGGAGCCTTCCATCTCGAGTTGGATCAACCGGTTGAGCTCGACGGCGTACTCCATTGGAAGCTCCTTCACAAATGGCTCGATGAAGCCATTGACCACCATGACAAGGGCTTCTTCCTCGGTAAGACCACGACTCATCAAATAGAAGAGCTGCTCATCGCCGACCTTCGATACACGGGCTTCGTGTTCGACTTGGACTTGTTCCTCAGCGATTTCCATTGTGGGGTAAGTGTCAGAGCGCGATTCCTCGCCCATCAGAAGCGCATCACACTCAACATGCACTTTAGACCCGATGGCGTCGGGATAGACCTTCACCATGCCGCGGTAGCTAGCACGGCCACCCCCCTTTGAGATGGATTTCGACGTGATGCGCGAGGTTGTGTTCGGTGCTGCGTGATAGATCTTGGCACCGGCGTCCTGGTGTTGACCCTCGCTGGATAAGGCGATTGACAGAATTTCCCCATGTGCCTTTTCACCGACCAAGTACACGCAGGGAAACTTCATTGTCAGCTTGGATCCAAGGTTGCCATCTACCCACTCGACGGTTGCATTTTCGTGTGCCACGGCACGCTTGGTTACCAGGTTATAGACGTTCTTTGACCAGTTTTGGATCGTTGTATAACGCATGTGTGAACCTGGTAAGGCGACGATTTCAACCACCGCCGAGTGCAACGAATCAGCTGCGTAGGTCGGTGCTGTACAACCCTCTATGTAGTGAACTCGAGAACCCTCATCAGCGATGATAAGAGTGCGCTCGAACTGTCCCATGTTTTCAGCATTGATACGGAAGTAGGCTTGCAACGGGATATCGACTTCGACGCCCTTGGGAATGTAGACAAACGAGCCACCCGACCAAACTGCCGAGTTTAGGGCAGCAAACTTGTTGTCAGCCGGCGGAATGACTGTTGCCCAGTACTCCTTAACGATCTCCTCATACTCGCGCAGGCCGGAGTCCATATCGAGGAAGATCACCCCCTGCTTTTCAAGTTCTTCTTGCATGGAGTGGTAAACGACCTCCGATTCATACTGCGCTGAAACACCAGCGAGAAACTTGCGTTCAGCTTCCGGGATGCCAAGGCGATCAAATGTGTTCTTGATGTCCTCGGGTACCTCGTCCCAGGTGCTGCCCTGTTTTTCGACTGGCTTCAAGTAGTAGTAGATGTTGTCGAAGTCGATATCGTTGAGCAGGCCAGTGTTCCCCCAGTTCGGCATTGGCTTCGACGCGAAGACGTCGTACGCATCGTGGCGAAACTCCCGCATCCACTCGGGTTCGCTCTTCATCTGTGATATCTGGTCGACTATGTCGTGGTTGATACCTTTCGCTGCCTTAAAGACGGCTTTCTCAGGATCAGAGAAGCCATATTTGTATTCGTCATTGAGGTCGAGTGCAGGATTCTTAACTTCTGTTTCGGGGGCCATTATTTAGTCTCCTAAGCCTCTGCTGTTCCGACGCCAGTGGCTTCGGTGTTTTGGAATAATTCTTGCTCGATCCATTCGTAACCGCTTTCTTCGAGAGTTTCAGCAAGCTCGATACCGCCGGTGCGAACAATCTTCCCGTCCATCATCACGTGAACTACATCGGGCGTCACGTAGTTGAGTACCCTCTGATAGTGCGTAATCAGAAGCATAGAGCGTTGTTCTGAACGCATTGCGTTAACTCCCTCAGCGACCGTCTTGAGAGCGTCAATATCCAGGCCGGAGTCAGTCTCGTCGAGGATGCAAAAGTCTGGCTCAAGCATGAACATCTGTAGAATTTCAAGACGCTTCTTCTCGCCGCCGGAAAAGCCGTCGTTGACGTATCGCGAGGCAAACGAGGAATCAACACCCAGAAGGTTCATTGCCTCATTAAGATTGGCCCGGAACTCACGCACCGCCACCTCACCATTTTCTGCCCTTGCTTTTAGCGCCGAGTGTAGAAACTTAGCAACGGTGACGCCTGGGATTGCCATTGGGTACTGGAAAGCGAGGAACATGCCAAGGCGGGCGCGTTCGTCGGTGTCGAGGTCCAACAGGTCGAGGCCCTTGTATTTCACTGAGCCATCGAGGACCTCGTAATGCGGGTGCCCCATCAATACGTAGGCCATCGTGCTCTTGCCAGAGCCGTTGCGCCCCATAATGGCGTGAATCTCACCCTCGTTAATAGTGAGGTCGACTCCCCGGAGGATCTCATTGCCGTCAATGGCAACCTTCAAGTTTTGAACTTCGAATAAAGGGTGGCCGTTATCGCTCATCTCTTTTTGCTACTCCAGTTACGCGTTTTCGTTGATTTGGTCTTTGTTGATTTGAAAAAGTCTTTGGGTTACCGGGCCTTCGATACTCAATTGAACATTTAGTTCCCTTTGGATCTCAGATTCTTTGCACATGAGGTCCAACAAACTTATAGATTCCAATGTCTTCGAGATCATTCCTGAGAGGGTCCACCACACTGGTCGTAAGGTGCACGACGTAGTGTGCACACAGATGTCTTCGATACCAGTGAAACGGTTGCAGTACTCGACATCGAAAAGATCAGGGGAGAATACCCGCAGAATGTCTGCCAAATTGATGTTCTCGGGGGGCCTTGCTAGCACGAAACCACCGTTCCGGCCGCGCACGCTATGAACCAGTTTGGCCTGTCTCAACAGGTTGAGCAGCTTACCTGCGTACTCGGGTGAAAGACCTTCGTTCTCCGCGACCAGGGCGACCGTAATTGGCTCGTCAGTTTGTGGGAGCGCTAGCTGTAACATGCAGCGCAGCCCGTACTCTTCCATTGAAGTGACTTTCATGAAACACCTCAGAGGCGTTGCTTGACTCGATCACAGAACTCACTGTGAACACTACTGATGATAAGAAGCCAGTCTAAGAAAACCTGAAGAAAAAGTCAACTTTTAAATGGCCGTGTCTATGCATGCAGCAGGTTGGCAAAATAGCCCAAGAGTGTGTATTCGGGCTGAGGTAGTTGACATGCGGTAGTTGAGTGAAGGAAAGAGGCTTATCAGAAGATTACGGGAAGTTACTAGTACTTCTTCGACCAGGGGTACTTGGCGCTCTTGCGAGTCTCTGGTTGATAGTGCGACAGCGTTTTGATGTAGCCGAACTCTTTGGGGAACGAAAGTTCGTATATCCCCGGGTTGACCTCGTCGTCAAGGCAGACTTTTTTGGCTTGCCACCCTGCTCGGGTCATAAGAAGCCCTGCATTCTCAGGCTCATTCTCTGGTGCCCGGGTGCAGACAAGTGGTCCATCTAAAACGGCTGCTGGCTCTAGGTAGTACTGAAAATCTGTTTCGTCAAACTCGCCGCTCAATACTGCTTCCCAGAAGGCCGTTAGCCCTATTGCGATTGCTTGGCACGAGTTGGGGTCGAAGACAGGCTCAGGTTCCGGTTCTTCGGCATCCGATTTAGCATTAGCTGCGGGAGCTTCGGCGGCTTCTTCTGTTACAGGAGCTTCGGTGGCCTCTTCTGCTGCGGGAGCTTCGGTCTCGACAACTGCCCGTGTTTCCTCTTCGGGCTCGGGCTCCGAATCCGCAGTCGTTTTCTGCAGGTCGCAATCCTTACAGCGCCATTCGCCGTCTACGTCTTCGGCGTGCTCGTGTAAGCAGATTTCCTGATAGTGAGCGATCTCTGCTTCAAGCGCATTTCGTTCCTCTGCTTGGTTCTCATCCTTCAGCAGGTTAAGCGCTTTCTGGGCGCGGTAACGGTGGTCGCGTAGCTCTAGAGATTCGAGTTCCATGGATTCGCTGGTTTTTCCTCGAGGGTTTCTTTGGCGTCCGTATGGCGCGTTGTCAGTCGCCATCTCCGAGTTTCACAGCATTTCGGTAAACGGTTAAAGCAGACAGTCCTTGTCAAACCGGTGACTCGGGAGAAGAGAAGCATAGCATTCAAGCTACGTTCGTGCGGACGCTCGGAAGTCTAGATTACAGAGTTATATATCCCTTTATTGAGTGCCTCTAGGTGAGTAGCGTATAACCTTTAATGGTTACTTGATCAAAATCGTAGTCGGGAGTAACTACTTGAGCCATTCATTCACAACGATACGTTCTCTGATTGTCGGTTTTCTGGCAGTCGCGGGACTCATGGTGGGTTCAACTGCCGACGGGGGGGCGGTTGAGCCGTCCCGCCAAGATGCTGAAGAGCACTACACCGCTGCTGAGGCTATGCTTGCTGGTGGAGACGCTGAAGAAGCGCTCCAACTTTTTACTGCCATCGTCGATAACTTTCCGAGGACTCGATACCCGTTGCTTTCCTGGCGTGTGGCAGCCAACGTACGCGCCGGGCAGATCGAGATTGAGCTGGGCCGTGTCGATGCCGGCGCAGCTCGCTTCGTCGAGGTGATTGATAGTGAGACCCCCTCTGTTTGGACAACAAGAGCACGGCTAGGTCTAGCCACGACTCTGCTATGGAACCGCGAGTGGAAGGCTGCTGCACGTTTGCTGCAAACTATTGTCGATGTTTCCGCAAGAAGCGGCCCAGAATCCGACATTGTTGCCTACCGTGACGCCGAGGATCGGCTCACCATTTTGCATCGTCTGTGGTTGCGTGCGGAGGCGGGCGAGCAACCTTGGCAGCAGGCTGGTCGTTACCCAGTTGATTTCACGTTCGATCGTCCGATAGGGATCGCTGCTGGCATTAATGGCGTGCTGGTGACTGATGAAGGGAATGATTTAGCTGTCTTTTTTGATTCCTTTGACAACGCTGCTTCTTTCCGTGTTGCTGACCCAAAACGGCCATGGTGGGGGACATCCGCGAACGGCTTTGTAGCAGCGGGGCCGATGGTGAGTGCTCCATTAAGGACCGAGTCGTTCCAATTTGCCTATCCTGAAAGTTCTCGACAGCGACCGCTCGATGACATCCGTGTCGGCGTGGGCATGCCGGACGGCGGTTGGTACTTAGTCGATAGCGAATACCGGGGTGTGATCCGGTTTGGGCGGGATGGCACGTTCGACCACATTCTCGATACGGGTGCCAACAGTGAACCGGTTGACCTGGATCGCGGTCCTCGTGGCCGTCTATTCGTCATTGAAAAACGAAGACGTGAAGTCTTGATTTTTGACGCTGGCGGTGTTCTGTCGGCAGGTTTCTCGTATCACGATTGGCGCGAACCGTATGCCCTGGCGGTTGATTCGATTGGCTATGTCTATGTGCTCGATCGTGGCCTTAAAAGGATTGATGTATTCGACCAAGATGGCGGCTTTTTGTGGAACCTTGGCCCGGTCTTGCCGGGCGGAATAGAGCTTGGTGATCCACGCGACCTCACGGTTGACAGTACGGGCCGTATCTTGATCGCGGATCGAGGTCTAAGAACCGTGGTGGTGGTTGAATGAAGAACTTCGTTGAGGATGTCTGCGTAGATGTTTTCAGGATGGGGCTCAGTGTAGTTTTCAATTCCTACGTGCTTGTCTTTTTGTCTGTTTTTTTGGTAGTGGTTCCTGCGGAAGCCCAACAAGTAAATGAGCGCATGCGCTCAACCTTTGCACGGGCCGAGATGCTTTACCGGACGGCCGAGCCCGATCAGGCGATCGAATCGCTTACGGATGTGATTGAGGCGTTGTTATCCAGTGCGATGAGCGGGGACATAGATGATGAGGGCCAGGCGCTTTTGGTTAGGAGCCTTGCCTATCGGGCCGACGCCCTGATTTTTGCAGGAGAACGCGACGTTGCCGAAGCTGATCTTGAGCAATTGCTAACTTTGTATCCGAGAGTCTCGATTGAAGGATTTCGCCTTTCAGACGTTGGTGCAGATCGCTTCCAACGTGCTGAGGCTCGGTTGGTGGGAACATTGACGCTTTCAGCAGCACCGTTAAGTGCACGTATCTTCGTTGATGGAGAGCAGTTACCAGAGGGTATTACCAGCTACGACCTGCTTGCTGGTACCCACTTCATAGAGGCGTTGCTTCCAGGTTTCACTCGCCAGGTAGAGGAAGTGGAGATTCGAGCAGACCGGACCACCGAGGTCGAGATTGCACTTGAGCGGATCTCAGCGGTGGTCAGGCTAATGACGCGCCCTGTTGGTGCGACCGTCCTGATCGATGGCAAGGTCGTGGGTGAAACCTCTGGGATGCCACCGAGCGATTGGGTGCCAACGGGTGACGCAGCGAGATATCCGCGTGGGGAGTTTTCCTCAGTTATGGAAGTCGAGGGGCTCATGCCAGGGCGACACGAGGTGGAAGTTATCCTCGACGGGCATCGGACTTTCAGCGCGCCACTGACTATCCCCGATCTGGCCGATTACCAGGTCGAGAGCATCATCATGACTGCCAATCTTGGGCTCGTGTTGCTTCGGGACCTAGTGTCTGATTCTGAGGTTTGGGTCGATGGGCGCCGAACTCAGCCCGAAGCACCTCTACGTTCAGGTGATGAAGGAACGCTGAATTCAAATGCCTATCGCCTGTCATTGGAACCCGGGGAATATCGCATCACCGTTAGCCGGGCTGATGCCGGAGTGTTCGAAGAAATGGTGACGGTGGCCGATCGGCGCAGCGTAGCGCTTAGCGTCCGACTTCGCCCAGGCTTGACTTTCCTTGGAGTTGTGGGCTCTGATCGACTAGGGGCCGAGACACTCGAGAACACGTTGCGGGGTTCGTTTACAGAGTTGAATTATTGGGCCTTTCTAGATCGCACCGAGGATGCAGAGGGGATTTTGCAACGGACAGGTGCTACGGAGGATCGACTGCGGGTAGCGGTGGAAGAAGGAACGAACAGTCCAAGCCCGTTCGATTGGCAGCGGCTTCAAACAACAGTCAGCCGGGAGCTTCCCGGGTCGATATTTGTTCTCGGCGTGCTTGATGATAGCGAATTGGCGGCCGACGCTGACCTTTGGATATGGCCTTCGGCTCCGGGCCCCGCGGTTGCTGAGCGTGTGCGAGTCTCGCTGGCTGACAGGGACATGCTTGAAGCGTTGTCCACTAGCTTGTCGGGAACTATGACGTTCGAACGGTCGTGGACTGGAATAGATCTTATTGACAGTGGAATCGCGATGTCTCCGGTAGTTGCAGCAGTTGTCCCAAATGGACCTGCTGCAGAGGCTGGAGTGAGGGCCGGTGACCAACTTGTTACCGTCGCCGGTAACAAAGTTGCAACTGCTGAAGGGGCGGCCAATTGGTTTGCCACTTTCCCCCCGAACTCTATGGTTGCGCTTGGCATGGCCGGTTCGAATGGCGAACGCACAGTCGAGTTAAGAATGGGAGCTACGCCCACCGTGGTAAATCCGTCGGAGGGCGACCGGTTCTACTCAGTCGTCTGGGCAATGAGCGCTGCGGCTGCGGGACGGCGCGACGTTGTGGTGCCATCTTGGCTAGTGGAACTTAATCAGGCGGCAGTGTTTTTACACGTGAGCGATTGGGAGGCCGCCGTCCAAATGCTGACCAATCTGCAAGCGCCCGAGGTCACTGGCGTTGGGTATGGGTTGGCACAGTACTGGCTTGGTGTCGCACTTAGTGAGATTGGCGACCTCGATGGTGCCCAGGCTGCTTTTGAGCGCTCTCTGAGTCAGCCTGATGCCCGCTACTTAACCAACGACGGACTTTTTCTGGCACCGATGGTACGAGCTCGCCTCATCGCTCTCGGAAGTACGAGCAACCGCTAGTGAAGCCTCTACGGTATCTGGATGCTCACGCTTTGCGGTGCGCGTTGCCCATGGATGTTGCCATCGACGCCATCGAGGCGGTGATGCATGCGGCGGAGAGCGGAGATGCCGAGGCTCCTGTCCGTACCATGCAATCGGTCATGCGGCCTGGCAAGGAAGACTTTATCTTTGTTGTTATGCCGGGCGTATGGGGAGGGCGCCAAGCTGCAGCGGCCAAGATCGTCTCTAACGTACCCGACAACCCCCTCGAAAATCGTGCCACTGTTCAGGGAGTAGCGGTGATGATCGATGTTGAAACCGGCTCGCCGAGTCTCATCGTAGATGCCTCGACGTTAACCACGATTCGAACTGGAGCTGTGGTCGGTCTAGCAACCCGTTTGCTTGCGCGATCGTCATGCAATGTGCTTGGTATCATCGGTACCGGTGGAATTGCTGCCGACCTGGTCGAAGGGGTTGCCGCCGTGCGGGGGATCGAACGGGTGCTCGTTAATGATATTCGCCCCATCGTTGCTGCTACCTTTGCGGAGCGGATTCCGTTTGATGCTCAAGTTGTCAATGACAATGACGAACTCGCTTCACAATCGGACATATTAATTACTGCTACGTCCGCGACCGACCCAACTATCTCGGCAGGAGCGGTGCAGTTGGGCACGCATATCAACGCGGTCGGAAACTTCTTGCCCACTGGTCGTGAGATTCCCGGCGCAGTAGTCGCCGCGGCCACCCGCTATGTTGACGACATTAACAATGCCATGGAAGAAGCTGGTGAATTCATCTTAGCTGCGTCGGAAGGGCTGATTCCATCAGGCGCTGGTGGCATCACTGGCGACCTTCAAGGGCTGGTCCTCGGCAAAGTTCCACCACGCACCAATGAAGAAGAAATCACCCTATTCAAGACTGTAGGAACCGCACTCTCCGATGTTGCAGGCCTGGCTGCAGCTGCAGCTGCAGCGGAGACAGAAGATCTTGGCGTTGTGTTGACCTAACATCCCACTTGCCGAGTTTGTCGCTCTGCTGTTAAGCAACGTGGCGAGTTGCTATGTACGCTCTTATGCGTCGGCAGCGATCTCGGGTGGAGCGCCCCTCATCATATCAATGAAGCGATCGAAAAGAGGTGCCGCATCATGTGGTCCCGGGGCTGCCTCGGGGTGGTATTGGACCGCAAGGACTGGCCAGTCTTTGTGCCGGACCCCTTCGAGGGTCCCATCGTTGAGGTTCAACCGCGTGACCACAAAGCCGCTTTTCTCGAGGCTGTCTGGATTGACGGGAAAGCCATGGTTTTGCGAGGTGATCTCGACTGCGCCGGTGGCTAGGACGCGGACTGGATGATTGGCTCCATGGTGGCCAAACTTTAGCTTGAAAGTTGTCCCGCCGGCTGCCTGACCAATGATTTGGTGGCCCAAACATATCCCAAGCATTGGTAGTTTGCCGAACAGATGCTTGGCGGCTTCGATACCATAGTCGACGGTTGCTGGATCCCCCGGGCCGTTTGATAGCAAGACCCCGTCCGGTTGGCGCTCGAGCACTTCTTCCGGCGGTGTGGTGGCCGGGACAACTGTGACCTCACATCTTCGCGCACGTAGAGATCGTAGGATGTTCCACTTAACACCGAAGTCGTAGACTACGACCGAAAGGGTATCGTCGTCGGTCCCGCCTGCAGGCTGTGGGCGAAATGTAGCGGGATCTTCTTCCAGGCCAGGCGTTCCGTTCCATTCGTAAGGGCCATCGCAGGTCACCGACGGCACCAAATCCTGACCTTCCATCGAAGAAATCTGCTGCGCCCGTTTGACGGCGGCGCCTAGATCCGCTGCTTCGCCTTGGACGATAACGCCACGCATAACGCCTTCCTGGCGCAGCCTAGTGGTCAAGTCACGTGTGTCGATGCCCTCAATCCCTGGGATGCCTGCTTTAGCTAGGTAGTCACTAAGCGAAGCTTCGGAACGCCAATTGCTTGGTTGTTCCGTGAGTTCGCGCACGATGAAACCTTCGACATGGATTGCGTTGCTTTCTGCATCCGCCGCGTTTATGCCGTAGTTGCCAATCTGTGGCGTCGTCATTGTGACGATTTGACCCTTGTATGAAGGATCGGTGAGGATTTCCTGATAGCCTGTCATCCCGGTGTGGAAAACAACTTCACCCACAGCTTGATCGGCAGCCCCGAAACTGCGACCAGAGTAAGCGGTACCGTCTTCCAGAACCAACCAGGCTGTGCCACCGATAATCATGAGGCGAGCGTAACACGCTGTCTATAAACCCTCGATCTGCAGCTAAACGAGCGCAGGGAGTACTTCCAGCTGAGTGTCACCAATAAGATGACTAGCGACCCCAGGGTACGATGCAGTACTCTTTAGCGTAGGGGCGAGAAGACGCCCTGATTAGCTTTCGAAGGAGTCAATTCGTGGGTTCCAGCACCGAGGCACAGACACCTGAAGCGGCGCCTGCGCCGCAGCTTTCACCCAACCAGCTCATCATTTTCACGCCTGCCGCGGTGGGGAAGGTCATCAGCTTTACACAGACTAGCCCCGAGGCCGAGGGCAAACAGCTTCGCCTCTATGTGCAGGGGGGTGGGTGCTCGGGCTTCGAGTACGGTTTTAAATTCGACGAGCGCAAGGAAGGTGACTATGTCCTACCGCAAGGCCATGGAGAAGAGAGCATCGAGGTTCTCGTTGATCCGTTCAGTTTGCCGTTTCTCCAGAGTTGCACCATTGACTACTACGAGGACTTTGCGGGCAGTGGCTTCAAGGTAAGCAACCCGAACGCTACTGGTACCTGTGGTTGCGGGCACTCCTTCTCAACGTAGGTTCCGAGTTCGTCAGCGTTCAATCAGAGCTTCACGTGGATGTCTTCGCCCTCAATGCGAACTTCGTAGGTATCGACGCTTTGTCCAGGCATGCCTTTACATTCGCCAGTGGTCATGCTGTATTCCCAGCCGTGCCATGGGCAGGTGACGGTGCCGTCCGTACAAATGCCGTCACCGAGTGGGCCACCACGGTGAATGCAAGTGTTGTCGAGCGCGTGAAAAATACCGTCGACGTTGAACAGAGCGATGGCCACTCCATTCACCTCGTATACTCGACCTTCGCCTGAAGGAATGTCGTTGGCCTTTGCAGCCCATGTAAAATCGGACATTTAATGCTCCTCCTTCTGGGGTGCGCAACTCGCGGATTTTGTCATGGGTGATTCTATTGGTCAAAAAGCAGCCGAGATGGTAGCTCCCGATGAGGCTGGCAATTCTGATGGTTCGTTCAGTAGTTCTGTGCGCACAATGTTCAATGCCCTGGCACCGAGCTACGACAGCTTCAATCATTGCTCATCGCTTGGGCTCGACTATGGATGGCGCCGTGCCACGGTTCGTTCACTAAAGCTGACGAAGAGCGACCTAGTACTCGATGTCGCCACCGGAACAGGGGACTTGGCGTTCGCTACAACCCGAGCGGCTCGTGGAACAGTTGGCTGCGACTTTGCTGTCGAGATGATTCGCCACGCGTGCTCTAAAATCCGTTCCGGCGAAGACACTTGGTTTCACGTAGCGTGCGCTGAGTGTCTGCCATACCGTGACGAGCGTTTCCAGGGTGTCGCCTCAGCATTCGCTATGCGCAATGTCAAACCGATACTTGAGGACGTGCTCGCAGAGGCTTTTCGGGTGCTTGAACCGGGTGGCCGCGTAGCGATTCTAGAATTCAGTCGGCCGCGGATGGTTCCCATTCGATGGGGGCACAGTGTTTACACTCGCTTACTGATGCCGCGGGTAGGTCGTTTTGTGACCGGCACGGTGGAGCCATTCGACTACCTATACCGCAGTATCCAAGAATGGTATTCACCCGAAGAATTTGCCGAAATACTTCGTACAGTTGGGTTTGCAGATGTTCGTTATCGTATGATGAGCTTTGGTACAGTTGCGCTGCACAACGGAACTAAACCAACCGCTTGTCGTTCGTAGCTTAAGGCAATAATGATAAGACACATAAGAATGATAGGGCTCGTAATGTTGGCTATCGCTTCAGTCTTCTCGACCCTTGGCGCCGCCCATGAAGTCGTCCCGAGACAATTGTTGTATGGCGTCGACCGCGCCAAGATCACGGGCATTGCTGCGGACCATGAACCGTTTGCGCTGGACCAAACGGTTCGCGTAGCGATCGAAGTTGAGATGTTGCCCGGTATGCACGTCAACGCAAATCCGCCGACGTTTGATTGGATGATACCTGTGGAGGTCTCGGTAAAGGGGGTCGAGGGAGTTAGTCTGGTCAAGGCATTTTACCCGGAGCCTGTAAGCGTCAAGTTCCCTTACGACGACGAACCCTACCTAGTGTACGAGGGTACTTTTGTGCTCGGCCTTGTCCTGGCTATCGCCGACGACATCCCGACAGGCGGCCGCGAGCTTCAGGTCATACTCGATTATCAGGCGTGTAACGATGAAGCTTGCTTTGCGCCCACTGACACCTCGATCAACATGCCGATTATGATGGTTGCAGACGTGGGCCAAAGCCGGGAGGTTCCCTCGCCCCTCATTGAACGGGCCCCTTTCCCACGGTAACGGGTGAAAAATCGCCGATGTTTTTTTTATAGCGTCGTGCTTCTCTCGGGCGCTTACTGCTAAGGTGCGGTCCAATTGACTCATCCCAATTCGCTGGCCGCTATATCACCCTGCTTCTGCCTCGCGTTTGGCTTTGATATCGTCGATGATCTTTTGTGAGAGGTGTGCCGGTACCTCGTCATAGTGTGAGAATTCCATCGTGTACGTGCCGCGGCCGCCGGTGAGCGAGTTCAAATCGGGAGCATAAGTAAGCACTTCAGCGAGTGGAACCTGTGCCTTGATCATTTGTTGTTCACCACCAGCTGGCTCCATTCCCTGGACACGGCCACGGCGGCTATTGAGGTCACCCATTACATCGCCCATCGCTTCATCAGGAATGCTGATCTCAATGTCCATCAGCGGTTCCATCAACGTCGGTTGAGCCTGTAAGGCGGCTTCTTTGAAAGCCATCGAACCGGCGATCTTGAAGGCGATCTCGGAAGAGTCGACGGCGTGGAACTTGCCGTCGAGCAAGGCGCACTTAAAATCTTCGACCGGAAAGCCACAGAGTACCCCCCGCGCAGCTGACTCCACGACACCCTTCTGAACCGCGGGCCTGAACTGCTGCGGGATAGACCCGCCGAAGATCTTGTCCTCGAACTCGAAGCCATCGCCAGCGTTATTCGGGGACAGCTCGATTACACAAACGCCGAATTGGCCGCGGCCGCCGCTCTGCTTCTTGTGCCGGCCTTCTGCCCGTGCTGTACCCCGAATTGTCTCCCGATAGGGAACAGTGGGTGGTTTCAATGTCGTTTTCACGCCGAAACGTTTCTCGAGCTTTGCCACGGTCACCTCTACGTGGAGTTGGCCGAGTCCGGAAACGAGTAACTCGTGGGTCTGCGGGTCGCGGTCGACGACGATCGTCGCGTCTTCCTCACAGAGACGCGCGAGTGCCTCACTG
This sequence comes from uncultured Acidobacteriota bacterium, assembly GCA_964455175.1. Lineage (GTDB taxonomy): Bacteria > Acidobacteriota > UBA890 > UBA890 > UBA890 > UBA890. The sequence continues at coordinate 24,736 of CAYVUW010000011.1, forward strand.
ATTTTTTCTTCATCCGCCTGGGTTTGAGGTGCAACCGCGAACGATATTGCCGCCTTAGGAAATTGAACAGGGTCGATGATTATCGGCTGAGATTTGTCACACAGCGTATCGCTGGTGTGGATATCTCTGAGCTTGGCCACGGCGCACAACTGCCCGGCAACGACACTCTGTGTGGGTTCATATTGCTTGCCTTGAACCAGTGCCAAGTTCGAAAGCTTTTCAGTGGTGTTGGTGCCCGGGTTGAGCATTGGCGCATCGATGCTGGCCGAACCCGAGAACACCTTCATTAATGAGATGCGGCCCGCATAGGGGTCGGCCACCGTCTTGAAGACCAATGCTGCAAACGGACCTTCTGAGTCAATCGGCCGCGAGACCTCTTCTTTATCCTTGGGATTTGCCCCGGTAAAGTTGCCGCGCTCATCGGGTGAGGGAAGATAGTTAACGGTTGCCGCGAGCACCCGGTCAGTTCCTATGCCGTGCAATGCTGACGTACAAAGAACCGGAAACAGCAAACGCTCGCGCACCGCGGCACGAATACCCGTTGCGAGTTGTTCAGGAGTCAAGTCGCCTTCTTCGAAGAAAACTTCCATAAGGGTTTCGTTACCTTCGGCGACCATCTCGACGAGCGCTTCACGCTGGCTTTCAGCGGTAGCCTGCAGTTCCTCAGGAATGTCTTCGGCCGAGGCTCTCCCGTCACCATCACGTTTGTAGCTAAAAGCTTTCATCTCAACGAGGTCAACGACGCCACTGAAATCGTGCTCCTTGCCGATCGGAATTTGGAGAGCTACCGCTTCGCGCCCGAAGCGTGCCTGTATGGCTTCAAGCGTGCGTTGGTAGGAGGAGTTCTCACGATCCAGGCGATTGATGACGATGAACCCCGGCGTGTTGTATTCGCGGGAATACTGCCAAGACTTGTCGCTCATTACCTGAGGGCCAGAGACAGCGTCGACTAAAAGGGCGAAGCTATCCGCTACACGGACGGAAGCCTTCGTGTCCGGACGAAACACGCTGTAGCCAGGTGTGTCGATAAAGGTGACGTGTTTGCCCTCAAAGTTGCAATGGGCAAGCGCTGCCTGGATTGAAATCTGTCGTTCAACCTCTTCAGGATCGTAGTCGGTCGTCGCGGTACCTTGATCTACGAGCCCCATTCGATTGACGGCGCCCGTGGTGTACAGGCACGCTGAAACAATCGTTGTTTTCCCTGTGTCTCCGTGACCTACTACAGCGACGTTGCGCAGCTCAGCGGTTGTGACTTTAGCCATTGCCTCCCCTGAGATCTTCAGAACCGTCCGATAACAAGCCGGCGCGGGCTGCGACCCTGGAATCGCCGTCTAGTCCAGCGAGACTATCACGGTTCGTCCCGGGCACGTCGCAGCGTCCGGAGCAGTTCTTCGAGGTCAGATGGTAGTGGTGCGATAAATTCTAGCCGCACGCCACTGATGGGATGGTCAAGTTGCAAGCGAGAGGAATGGAGCCCCGGCCTGGTGAAGTCACGAATGGCGCGTCTTGCCTGGCCGTCAGGCACACTTTTCCACTGTGCTCCAACGTACTTCAGGTCGCCAATGCAAGCGTGATGTATCGCCTCGAGATGGGCCCGCACCTGGTGCATACGGCCGGTTTTAGGCCAAACGTTGAGCAACGCAAAACCGCCTAGGTCTTCGACGAACTCCCATCGAGTGAAAGCATCACGCGGCCGGTCGGTGTTCGATGAAATCTTTGTTCGATTGTTTCGGTCACGGCCAATGGCCAAATCGATTTCCCCAGATGATGCTCGTGGGCAACCATAAACCACTGCGGCATATTGCTTTTCGACCGTTCGAGCGGCGAACTGGTGTGCGAGCGCGGCGTGGGCTTTATCATGCCTCGCCAAAGCCATGATGCCAGAGGTTCCTTTGTCGAGACGATGCACTATCCCTGGGCGATCGCTGCCACCGCACTGGGAAAGAGTTTTCCCATAGCGGTGCAGTAAGCCGTTGACCAACGTTTCCTCATGTTGCCCCGCTCCCCTGTGTACCACGAGCCCTGCAGGCTTGTTGATGACGGCGAGATCATCGTCTTCATAGATGACATCAAGGTCGAGGGCTTGCGGTCGAGGCTCATCAGCAGGGGTCTTTCTAGGCAGAAAAACGGTGATTTGTTGGCCGCTCTCGACTGACAGACTCGGTTTTGCTGCGGGCACTGCGTCGATAACGACATGGCCGTTAGCAATGAGGCGCTGAATCTTGGAACGGGACAGATCCGGCAACAGAGTGGCAAGCACACGGTCGATACGCTGATGGGTGAGGTGGTCCGGTACGGTTACTCGGTGATTGGGACCATTGTTCGGCAGCTTTGGCTGCATCAATTATCGCTCAGCAATCAGGACGTGCTCTCGACCGGATCTATTGGCTCGTGTTTGCCTTTTAACCGGGCCAGCATGCCGAGGGCGATAGTGGCGCCTACGATGGCAATGAATTGAGAGGTCGATAGCGCCCCGCCGAACAAGAAGCCTCGTGGGTCAGCCCGCAAGAATTCATGGAAGAAACGGGCCGTGGCGTAGGCGAGCACGTATGACCAGAAGATCTGTCCGTCATATTGCTTGCGACGGAGCATCCAAATCAAGAAACCTCCGAGCAGAAGGTTTGTAGCAGCTTCGTACAGCTGCGTCGGGTGCAGTGGGATGTTCAAAGGCACGCCAACCAGAGAACCGCTGTACGTGTCCGTGAAAGTGACACCCCATGGCAGGTCCGTAGCAATACCGTAGCAACAGCCGGCTGCGAAACAGCCCAGACGACCAATACCATGGCCGATCGCCACAGCAGGTGCGCTGATGTCGGCAACTTTCCATACGACTAGCTGGTAGCGACGGGTATACCAAAAAGTAGCCAAAATTGCGCCGGCGAAACCACCGTAAAAAACGCCTCCTGCTTGCAGCAAGCTCATGCCCATCTGCGCGAGGGCGCCGATGTACGCACTTGTCGACCCGAGGAAGCCTAGAGCTTGACCTACTGCGCCCCCACCTTCCATTACAAGTGCTCGGAACTGTCTCGAATAGACTTCCCAGTCAACGACTAACAAGAGAATCTTCGCCCCAACTAGCGCGGCGAGAATGATGTAGACACCCATATCGACGATCACGTCCCCATCAATATCTTCCCGTTGTGCTAATCGTCGTGCCACCAAGATGGCTATGAGGAACGAGAAGACAAGCAGTACACCGTACGTGTGGATAGTGATCGGTCCTAAGACCGGGAGCGGTAGTTCAAACAGGGTTGGAAACATTGACTAGCCTCGGATTGTTTCTGCTAATTCAACGGAGCCATGTCGTCGGCAGCCGTTTTCTTTACGGGGTTTTCGTCTGCCAACAAGTTGTCGCATTCTTCACTGGACGCTTCGCTCATCGTGAGCGAAGCGTTTTCGACTTCGCCTTGTTGAGCCATGACGATAAACAAGGATATCGCGCCAACGGTAATCGCCATATCGGCGACGTTAAAGGATGGCCAATGGTAACGCCCCCAGTGCACGTCAATGAAGTCGACGACATAGTGGAGACGTAGCCGGTCGATCAGGTTACCCAACGCACCACCGAGAATGAGGCCGAATGTGGCCATGACGCGGGGCTCGTGCCAACTCTGGCGAGCGTAGGTCCAAATTAAGCCGATAGCCAACACCGACACAACAACCAGTCCTGCTCGAACGGGAGCCACCGGTGCATCCGCGAGCAAACCGAAGGCAGCGCCTGTGTTCCTTACATGTGTTAGGGCAAGAAAGTTGTCAACTAAGTCGATGCGGACCTGGAAGGGAATCCAGTTGCTCACCATGAGCTTGGTAATTTGATCAAGAGCCAGAACGGTTGCTGCGATGAGCAATACTCCCGTACGGTCGCGCATTCCTGTGTCATTCCCCCACGACAAGCCTAAATGTGAGTTACTGAAACTTCAGCAAGGCGCTGCGGTACCGCATGGCCATTGCGGTGGTCACATCGTTTCCAAGGTCTTCTGGAACGAGACGGGCAAGACATCAGCTCGTAAAATTAGAATAGGCTCGTATGCATGCAGACACAAGGTTTTGAGGCGATTCATCCGTCCTGACTTGAACTCGACGTGGTGGTACTGTAACCAAAAATTGGCCCTCCCGATCGTGAGGCCGTTCCTCCCCTGAAATCATTGGGCCCCAGCATGTCTTTGACTGGGCAAAAGAAAGAGCGGCACATGCGTATACGACAACTTCTAGTCAGCTTTTATCCACTGATTTTTGTGACAGCAACGATTGGTTTCATAGTTATTCCGGCTGTTGGTTTGGCGTCACCCGCGTCGCAGCAAGGACAGCAACAATCTCCCAAGCTCGAACTTAGCCTTGATGATGCGGTGCAATTGGCTCTCCGACAAAACCTAGATATAGCGTTTATTGACTATGATCGTGACATTGCTCATCAGAGCATAATTGCGGCAGAAGGCTTGTTTGATCCGATCGTTGGTGTTGGCACCCCTGGTGCGCCGGCAGTTGTTGGAACTGTCGCTAGCGGTTTTGGTCAAACAGCTTCGCCCGTTGGAGGCGTTGGGTTTTCGTCGTCGGAGAGTCCGTCGACGACAGCACTCGCTGGTGCTCCTGTTAGTGAGAGCCAGGGTTTCAATACGCAGGTTCGTTTCACGCATCAGTTTGATTTTGGGTTCAACTACCAATTCGGCTACAACATTGGTCGTAGCACCAGCAACAGCACATTTACGAACCTGAATCCGTCGTGGAACAACACCCTGGGGTTTGCTTTCGCCCAACCGTTGTTGCGCGGTCGTGGAAAGGAAGCGAGCGGTGCGCAGCTACTTTTAGCGAGGCGCAACGCGGAGGTTAGTGACCACGTGTTCCGTACCCAGGTGGAAACTATCTTGTTCAGTGTCGTGCAAACCTACTGGGAGTTGGTGTTCGCGCGCGGCAACTTGGAAGTCTCCGAACGGTCGTTGCAGCTCGCTCAAGAACAGCTTGGACGAACACAGGTACAGGTTGAGGTAGGCATGCTGGCCCCGGTTGAGGAGACTCAGGCAGAAGTTGCCGTGGCGCAACGTCGCAACGAACTGATCATTGCACGAAACGGGCTTGAGGACGCTACCGACAACCTAAAGATGCTACTCAAAGCCGAGTCCTTGCCGGGTGGCTGGGAAACTGTGATTGACCTTACTGATGCACCGGAGATCACACCACGCCAAGCTGACATTGATGAAGAGATCCAGACGGCACTTGCCAATCGGCCCGAAATTGCCACTGCCCGGGCCCGAATTGCCGCCAGACAAGTTGAGGTTAACGCTACACGAAACTCAATGTTGCCAGCACTCGATGTGGTGGGCGGGGTTTCGTTCGTTGGTATCGGCGGCGATACGATTGTCCGCGAACCCTTTCCCGGTCAAAAGATCATCGAAATTCTTCCCGGTGGCTATGGTGATGCTCTCAGTGCTTTGTACGGGTTTGGTTTTAGTACTTGGAGAGTTGGATTTAACTTCAGCATGCCGATTGGCAATAGCACCGCAAGAGGAAATTACGCGCAGGCGACACTTAACGAAGACAAGGCGCGGACTGAGTTGGAACGTACTGAACAACAAGCAATTCTTGAGGTCCGACAAGCAGTGCGTGCTGTCTCTGCAGCCGGTGAACTTGTGACCTCGACGGCAAAAACGCTCGAATTGGCAAAACAACAGCTGACAATCGAACAGGATCGCTTTGATGTCGGGATGTCGACGAACTTCGAGGTGTTGGCGTTTCAGGACGAGTTGAGGCGTGCAGAAGCCCAAGAGCTTCGTGCCATGATCGACTACCGCAATGCACAGGCTTTACTGGCGCGCGTCACGGGTTCAATCGTCGAGACCTGGGGAATTCAAATTCAGTAGGTGTCTCCTCAGACACACAAGCCAGGTGAGCACCCCTCCCCGGTCTTGAGACACAAGTTGTCTCTCCCTATGATGACGGGAATGGACAATGCTCGCACATTCTCATTAGTCATTACCGTGGCTATTGCTGCAGGTTCGGTGCTTGTGTCTACTGGTGCCATCTCGCAACAGAAAGACGCCCCTCCGCAGTTTGAAGCCGCCGTCAAACGTGTTCTCGTCGACGTCACAGTATTTGACAAGAAAGGTCGATTTGTTCCCGACCTGACTATCGACGATTTCGAGATTCTTGAAGAAGGCCACCCAGTTAATCTCAGCTTTTTTGCTCTTGAAAGATTCCGCAAAGCACTCCCTGTTCGGTCGACAGAAAACGGTGAAGTGCCGAAAGGGGAGCAGATGCCACCGGAGCTCGCGGAGGCGCCGCTGTTGCCGCGTTATATGGTTTTGTTTGTCGACGGATTTAATACGTCGCCACCTGATTGGGACAATGTTCGCTACGCTCTTAACGACTATTTGGACAAACACGTCCAGGAAAACGACCGTCTCCTATTAGCGACGCTAACCCCGACCCGGAAGCTTCTGGTGGGGCCGGAATTCACCCGGGACGTCAATAGTCTTAAGCGGCTCATTAACCAACTGGCAACTAATCCATCGATTAAGGAGCGTGAGAGGCAGAATAAGCAAGACTTGTTGGCGCTTCTGTATGACGACTCGAATCAGCTTTCGGCCCTCAATGTTGCCGGGGAAAGCATTGGTTCCGACGCACAAGGGAACGTAGCCAACGAGGCTAATATTCTTCGCCAGGGGGCCAATTTGGCGGAGGTATTTGCTGGTCAGCGCAAAGACGAGATCCTTTACACACTGAATTCGATGACGTCGTTAGCCCAACACCTTAGTCGCACGTTTGATGTTCCAGGCCCCAAGACGATGATCATGGTATCGGGCGGGATCTCAGGAAATCCCGGTAGCGTCTACTATTACATTCTCGATGCTCGTCTCGACCAAGCGTCGGCCGAGGCGCGAGTAGATGCACCGATGGCTGCGGAACATCCAGTTGCTTTCCGTCAGCCACATGCTCAAACGATTGATACTTACTTGCTACGAGCAATTGGCCACCTTAACCGCATGAACTACACGCTCTACACTATCGGAGCACGGGGGACGGTGATTGGTGCGTTCGAAGATGCAACGGACAGGTTTCGTAGCAATCTCACCCCAGGTATTTCGTCGATTGCTTATCGTGACGAAGATGCGGGCCTGGAGATATTGTCGCGCGGCACGGGTGGTCTAGCATTCCACAATTCGGCCAATTTCTTTGGTGCCTTTGAGCGGATCGATCATGATACGGCTTTCCGCTACGTCCTTGGTTATGCGCCACCAGAACGGACTGATAACGCGAAGCCAGACAAATTTTACCGCATTCAAGTCAAGGTCGATCGAAAAAACGTTAACGTCCGCGCCCGTCGCGGTTATGTAGGAAGTTAGTAAACTTAGCCAACCATCACTTTATTACTTGTTTGTGCCAATCCGGGCACGGGGTCCTCATGAAAGCCTTAGCGATCCGACAGCATGGTGCGCTTGATCAGGTTGCGTTGCTCGATGTTCCTCCTCCCGAGCTGGCCAGGGGTAGCGTACGCGTCGAGCTTCGAGCAGCGGCACTTAATCACCTGGACCTCTTTGTAATTGCTGGGATTCCTGGGATAGAGGTGTCGATGCCCCATGTACTGGGGGCTGATGGTGCCGGAGTGGTGAGCGAAGTAGCCGATGATGTCAGCAATGTGTCTGTGGGTGACGAGGTCGTACTTGATCCCGGTCTCGGCTCTCCTGACGAAACCGGCTATTCACTTTTGGGCGAGATGGTCCCCGGAACTTTTGCCGAGCAGATCGTGGTCCCAGCCGAGAACTGCTACCCCAAACCAGCTTCGCTGTCTTGGACCGCTGCGGCAGCGTTTCCGCTCGTCATGCTGACAGCCTGGCGCATGATCGTGTCTAAGGCGAGCTTGCAGGCAGGGGAGTGGGTTTTGATCCACGGTATTGGCGGCGGGGTTAGCCTTGCAGCCCTTCAGATCGCCCGCCATCTTGGCGCCCGTGCCATCGTAACCAGCCATAGCGATACCAAACGTCAGCGAGCTCGTGAGTTCGGTGCGGAAAATGCTGTTGACTATAACCACGACGATGTGGTCGCAGCGGTCCGAGCTTGTACCGAGGGGGTTGGGGCTGATGTCGTGATCGACAATGTTGGCGAAGCGACATTTGATACTAGTATCCGTGCATGTCGCAAGGGAGGCCGCATCATCACCTGCGGCGCGACTTCAGGGCCGAAAGTCCTGGTTGATGTGCGTCGGGTGTTTTGGCGGCAGGTGTCGATCATGGGGTCAACAATGGGTGATTCTGAAGAGTTTCGCTCTATGCTAGCCGTCATTGAGTCAGGTGAGATTGTGCCGGTTACCGACCAGGTGTTTCCGCTTGCTGAGGGACGCGCTGCCCTTGAACATTTGGAGACTGCCGAGCAGTTCGGCAAGGTCGTTCTTGATATTGACAGTCGTTAGCCGAATATTGACATGGTCTGTAAACCTCAAAGTACTCGGACGATCCACCAAAGCTCTGCCCAATGACAGATACTTTCTCCCGGATCTATACGTGGGTTTCCTTCGTAAAGTTTGAACACACACTGTTTTCGTTACCCTTGCTGTATGCAGGCGCGGTGATTGCATCAGGGGCTTTTCCCGACCTGCGAACCTCACTGTGGATTCTCGGTGGGGGGACCGGGGCCCGAACGGCAGCAATGGGGCTTAACCGGATCATCGATCGCAATATCGACGCACGGAATTTGCGGACCGAGGCTCGGGAGTTGCCGCGCGGAACCATGAATTTAGCCGAAGCCTGGGGAATTGTGGCAGCGGGGCTAGCTCTCTATCTTTTCTCTTGCTTTATGCTTTCGCCGTTTGCGTTGTCTTTGTCACCGGTGCCGCTGATCGTCTTTGTAATCTATCCGTATATGAAACGTTTCACGTCTCTGGCCCATTTTGGCGTAGGCACTGCTTTGGCTCTTGCGCCGCTAGGTGGTTTCATTGCCGTTACTGGGAGCATTGCTGATTCTGCCGCCGTTCTCTGGCTCGCAGCTTTCACCCTTTTTTGGGTGGCTGGATTTGACATTATTTACGCCACTCTAGACATCGAGTTCGATCGCACGGAAGGGTTGCGAAGCCTGCCAGTCTGGCTCGGTCGCCACACGGCACTGGGGGTTTCGATGTTCACGCACCTGCTTGCAATAGGGTGTTTAGTAGGATTGTTTGTCGAGGATCTCAGTGGTGTGATAGCAATCACTGGAATCATGGCGACTGGTGTCGTGCTGGCCGCTGAGCATTGGCTCGCTGAGCGGGTCAACCTGGCGTTTTTTCAACTGAACATCATCGTCGGATTTTTGGTGTTCGGTATCGTATTCGCAGGCAAGCAGGGTTGGTGAGCGGACGATGAGCGATACAACGGCTAACAGTAAGCGGATATTGGTCGGGGTGACTGGCGCCTCTGGGGCACCCTACGCGGTGGCGTTTCTTCGACGGCAGCTTGGAGATGTCTATCTGGCGCTGTCGAACTGGGGCCGTATGGTAATGCTTGAGGAGACTGGGCTACAGGAAGATGATCTGCGGCCATTGGTTCGGAAAATTTTCTCCGACAAGGATCTTGCCAATCCGTTTTCGTCTGGATCCAATACCTTCGATGCGATGGTGATCATTCCGTGTTCTTTGACAACCATGGCCAAGATCGCTTCTGGGATTGGAGACACGTTGATTACGCGCTCCGCCATGGTTGCTCTCAAGGAACGACGCAGACTCGTGCTCGTTGTGCGGGAAGCACCCTGGCCTACGACTGCGTTCGAAAATGCGGCCCGGTTGTCTCGCGATGGTGTCATTGTCATACCAGCATCGCCTCCCTTCTACCATTCTCCTGGAACGCTCGACGAACTGGTTGAGCAGTTCGTCGACAAGGTAGTCGGGGTTCTTGGTTTCGAGCCGGGCAAGAAATGGCGGGAAGATGCCTTATAGCAATCTACAGGGCTTCGCCTCGGCTTTGGAATCGGCCAATGAACTTCGTCGCATTGACGCCTTAGTTGATCCATATCTCGAGATCGCGGAGATATACGATCGAGTGGTCAAACGGGAAGGGCCGGCTCTTCTTTTTGAAAACGTGCGCGGCTCTGATTATCCGTTGCTGATCAATCCCCTCGGAAGTGCTCGACGTATCGAGTTGGCCCTTGGGCGCCACCCCAGCGAAATTGGTGCCTCGTTGCTCGAATTGGCACAGGCGGCACAGCCGCCACAGCCGCGAAAATTATGGAAACGTCGATCGACGATACGAGAGGTTCTCTGGAACATGCGCGTATCACGGGTCCGTCGGGCGCCGGTCCATCAAGTGATAGAGAGCCCGGATTTGTCACGGCTCCCCGTGCAGACATGTTGGCCCGAGGACGGTGGTCCATTTATCACCTTCGGACTGGTAATTACTAAGGATCCGGAGACCCGCCAGCGTAATGTTGGTCTCTATCGGATTCAGGTGTACGACGCCACAACTGCGGGCATGCATTGGCAGATCCAGAAGGGGGGAGGGTTCCATTACAACAAGGCTGAACGTTTGGGAATTCCGCTTGAAGTTGCAGTAGTCATAGGTGCCGATCCCTACTTATTGATTGCGGCAATCACTTCGCTGCCCGAGGGCATAGACGAGATTGCCTTCTCAGGCCTTATGCGCCGAGCACCATGCAAGCTGGTTCGCTGCAAGACCATTGATCTTGAGGTTCCCGCCGAGGCAGAAATAGTTCTTGAAGGCGTTGTCCCACCCCGAGAGCGGCGTCTGGAAGGCCCGTTTGGTGATCACTTCGGCCATTATAGTCACGCTAGCGACTTCCCCGTCTTCCATGTCAAGCGCTTTACCCGAAGGCGGGCTCCCTTATATCTGTCAGCAACGGTTGGTAAGCCGCCTCAAGAAGATAAGCATATCGGTAACGCGGTGCAGGAAATGATTGGGCCACTCATCAAGCTAATCCACCCTGAGATCAAGGACCTGTGGGCCTACTACGAAACTGGTTTCCATAACCTTTTGGTTATGTCGATGGATGAGCGTTATTACAAGGAATCAATGCGCACTGCGCTGGCATTGATGGGCACCGGACAGTTGTCGCTTACAAAGTGCGGTGTGTTGGTGGATGGCAACGTCAACGTTAGCGATTTTGATGCTGTGTTGCGGGAGATTCGTGACAACTTTGACCCTGCTAGTGATTTTCTGTTGCTACCGGGAGTGCCTCAAGACACCCTCGATTTCACCAGTTTCAAGATGAACCTTGGTAGCAAGATGGTGCTCGACGCGACCTCGGGTGCGAAGCGCACGCTGCACGGGATGCCCGGTTCCGACGCAGCCGCGGTCGCTGACGCAGCCGGTGGCGACATCCCAAGTATTGAAGGCGATTTCTCGGGCCTGGTCGTCCCTGGATTCAGTTCAGCTGATTTCGGCGATGAAGCCATTAAGTCGGGGGCAAGGGATGAACAAAACAGTGAACCGGCAAGTCGTCTCCACGTAGTAGATCCTTGTGAAATCGATTCTCGGATCCTCTCTCACATAACTCTTCAGGATTCCCTTCTTGTTGTTCAAGTTAAAGTCGGAGGGCGAGAGGTTGTCGAACGCCTCGTTCAAGCTCCTCTTGGCTCAGTCAAGATGGTCGCCGCAGTGAGCCCAGATGTGCCATTGGACAACCGAGATCTTTTACTCTGGGGAATCTTCACTCGCTTCGACTGCGCCCGTGACATTGTCTTTACCGAAGTGCAACGACGTGGTGCGTGGACCACCTGTCACGGTGTAATGGGAATCGATGCGACCTTCAAGCCCGGCTATCCCAAACCGTTAGATATGGACCCAGATATCGTTGAGAAGGTGGACAGACGATGGGCCGAATACGGGATAGACTAAGTGGTATGGGCAGCCCTGCAAGTATCGGCACGAGCGATTTACATAATTTGACTGACCCGGCGCTCGAGCGAATCGTCGCCAAGTTGGAAACTGGTGAGCGGCTCGATCGTGTCGACGGACTTGCGATACTTAATTCGCAGGACTTGATTGGTGTAGGTCGTCTTGCCAATGCGGTTAAGGAAATGCGATCGGGCCCCTATGCCTTCTTCGTGCTGAATCGCCAGATTAACCCGACGAATATTTGCGTGATCTCTAGAAAGTTCTGTGATTTAGAGGCTAAAGCGGGAGACGATGATGCCTATGAAATGACAATGGGCGAGATCCTTGAAAAAGTCCGAGAGCCGATCCACGAGGTGCATCTGGTTGGGGGCTTGCACCCAACTTGGCCGTTTGAGTATTACGAAGAAATGCTTCGTGCCATTCGTCGTGCCAACCCGACGGTTCAGATCAAGGCGTTCACGGCTGTTGAAATCGAGTTTTTCTCTAAGCTTGCCAAGATTTCCATTGAGGACGTTCTCGACCGATTGGTTGCTGCTGGACTCGATACGATGCCAGGTGGTGGGGCAGAGGTTTTCTCGGACAGAGTCCATGATGCGTTGTACCGGGAGAAAATGGGTGCCGATCAGTGGCTTCAGATTCACCGAGTAGCACACTCCAAGGGAATTCGTACCAACGCAACATTGTTGTATGGTCACATCGAGACCCATGAGGAACGTGTAGAACACTTGATGTTGTTGCGCGATCTACAGGACGAAACCGGCGGCTTTTTGTCGTTTATCCCGCTCGAATTTCAGCTTGGTTATACGAACCTTGTAGCTCGCCAAGCCTCAGCCCTTGATGGCTTAAAGACAATCGCCGCTTCCCGCTTACTCCTCGACAACTTTCCGCATATCAAGGCTTACTGGGTCATGCTCGGCGAGGAGACGGCATCAATGGCGCTGCAATGGGGAGCTGATGACCTCGATGGGACCATCGGGGAGGAAAAAATCGCGCATGCTGCTCTCGCCTCGAGTCCGCTCGGCTTGACGGCACATAACATGCTGAAGTTGATGCGGGAGGCCGGACGCGTTCCGGTACAGCGTGACGCACGTTACCGTGCCTTAACATTGTTTCCACCGCCGCCAGCACCGACACACTGGTCGCAACGCGGTGCCCGGGACGTTACCGCGATGATCCCGTCGAAAATTGATCCGATGATTGCAGACACTGGCGCGGTGAGTCTTGAAAATGAGGAGCTTTACTCGTGGGACCTAGCTGGAATAAGCCCTGACCAATTGGCCGCGCGAGGAACGCTTGTCCGTGGAGATGCTCTTGCTGCTTACGATGCTGCAAGCTCAAGTTTGCCCACCGTGCCACCCGCGAGCGAAGCTTCTCGATGAATCGTTTGCGCATCGCCCACATTTCCTATTTGAACTCGGCCCCATTTTTTACCGGCATGGGAGACGAGATCTTTGAGATGGTCGAAATGGATCCACGGGCATTGGGCCAAGCAGCTGAGCAGGGTGAAGTTGATGCTGGTCTGATGTCAATCGTGGACACGTTCCGTAACCCGCAGTTCGAGCCGCTCGGAGATCTGGGTATAGCTCTTTACGGTGCTGCTCACTCGGTGTTGCTCTTCTCTAGTAAGCCGGTGCAAAAACTTAACGGCGCGACGATCGGTATTACCGGCGAGACGAGTACTTCGTATCCGCTGTTGCGATTGTTGCTCAATGGCTACTTCGGGGTGAATCCCGCCGCCTATGTTCGGAGACCGAACGGTCCGGAGGTTTCTGATGACGCGCTCCTTTTGATTGGGGATTCAGCCTTAAGGCGTGCCGCGCGGAGCGGGCAGGAGCCTGGCCTCCGTGACTACACTGCTGGCATATTGGAGCTTGAGGCTAGCGGCTTCGAGGAGCCCTACAGGCACGTGCTGGATCTCTCGGCGGCCTGGCGCGAGTGGCAAGGGAGGCCATTCGTCTTCGCTCGCTGGATGGTCCGCCGCGAAGTTGCGCGGGAAGATCGGGTCACGCTGTTGGGGGCATTGCTATCCAGCTTTGATGCCAACATGCGCCGTCTAGAAAAATTAGCAGCAGATAATGCTGATCGTGCAGGTATCTCAGCTGATGCTGCGTATGCCTACCTCATGGGGTTCATTTACCGCTTCGGAGACCATGGAGAGGAAGCGATTGAAATTTTTCGAGAATTACTAGAGTCGACCCACTGGTGGGAAACGGCGCCACCCATAGCCCTCGAAAGTGAGGGAACATGAGCTCACCGGAGCTGGTGGAAAAGGCGCGTGATCGAGTACGACTGGCACGGTCTGAAGGTGGGGAGAACGCCGTTCCCGGACTGGTGTTGGAGCGCCTACTGGATCCGGCGGCGACGAACGGAGTCGAATTAAAGACAATCGTTGACAAAGTTGATGCCGGTGGGCGTATAACTCCGGAAGAAGCTCTCTGGTTGCTGACCGATGCACCGCTACTGATGCTCGGCGAAATGGCACGAATATGGCAGCGACGGCACAATCCAGAACCGCGGGTGACATTCGTCATTGATACCAACCCGAATTACACAAACTTCTGTGACGCTGACTGCTTGTTTTGCGCTTTCTACCGGAAGCCTGGGGACACCGAAGAGGGCTATTCACACAGCGTCGACGAACTCATGGAACTTGTTGGTCGCTCTGTGGATCGGGGGGCAACCACGGTCCTGCTGCAAGGTGGTTTGCACGATGATTTGTCAATGGACTATTACCTCGACGTTATTCGTAGCTTCGTTGAGTATTACCCGGATGTGCATCCGCATCTGTGGTCGGCGCCCGAGATCGGTAAAATGCGCGAAGTTTCCGGTCTGACATACAACGAGATTTTTGCCCAGCTATACGAAGCAGGACAGCGGACTATGCCCGGTGGCGGCGCAGAGCTTCTATCTGATCGGGTACGTGCTCGCATTTCACCTAAGAAGCAAAGCTCTGCGGAGTGGCTCGACATCCACCGCGCAGCTCACGGCCAGGGCCTCAAGACCACTGGCACGATGATGTATGGCCACGCTGAACAGCCCCCCGATATTATTGAACACCTCGAATGTTTACGCGCCTTGCAAGATGATACCGGTGGTTTTACCGCCTTCATTCCCTGGTCTTATAAACCCGGACATACACCTATGCAGAGGCAGTTCCCAGAGTACCCTGGTCCCACGGTTTACCTCCGCATGCTTGCCTTGTCCCGCGTGTATCTGGACAACTTTGCCCACGTTCAGGCTTCGTGGTTTTCTGACGGGAAAAAGGCAGGGCAGGCTGCTCTTCACTTTGGCTGCGATGATTTTGGTGGGACGTTGATTGAAGAAAATGTGCTCTACGAGGCTGATCACGACGTATCAACGACGCCCGAAGAGACAATCGAGATCATTCGCGAGGCTGGCTTCACGCCCGCGCGCCGGCGAAACCCTCTTTACGATGTCGTCGAAACATATTGAGACGCTCGCGTTACTGACGCTGCTGCTATTGATGGTGGTGGCCTGTACCTCGGAGACAACGATGACCGAAAATCCCCGGCTGCCTGAAGGGGCCGCGCGCGTTGTTGTTGAGACCAATCTTGGCAGCTTTATTATCGGGTTGTACGAAGAGCAATCCCCGGTCACGGTCACGAATTTCCTGTCTTATGTCAACACTCAACACTTCGACCGTACGGTGTTCCACAGGGTGATCCCCGGGTTCATGATTCAGGGTGGAGGTTTTGTTCATCAAGGTAGTCAGTTTGTACGCAACGACGTTGATCCACCGATCATCTTGGAATCAAATAACGGTTTAAAGAATTACCGAGGTGCTGTTTCAATGGCTCGTACACAGATGCCTGACAGCGCTTCAGACCAGTTTTTTATTAATCTGGATCACAACCAATTCCTTGACCACTCCGACATCGAGATTGGCTATGCGGTGTTCGGGGTAGTACTGGAGGGCATGGACGTCGTTGACGAAATTGCTGCCGTCGTTACCCATCGGGTCCGGCCCTTTCCTGAACCGGCAACTCCAGTGGAAGATGTGTTGATCTTGTCGGTTCGTCTTCAGCGCTGATCCTGCTTCTGTAGAAATATCTTCTAGCGAGCTTCCAGTTCTTCCCGCAGAAATGCCACTGTTGCCGGCCAAGCTATTTCTGAGGCGGTCATATTGGCCCCGTCGCGGTCAGCTTGGGCTCTCAGGAAGCCGTGCCCGGCGCCTTCGTAGATGTTGGCTTCGTAAAGCTTCCCTAGTCTGTCCATCTCAGCCTGAGCAGACTCGATCGTTGCGTTGACGCGCTGATCATCACCTCCGTAGAAACCTTGTATAGGAGCTTGTATACGGCGTAGAGATTCTTTCGATGGCGATGTTCCGTAGTAGACGACGGCGGCTCCCAGGTCATCACGAGTAGTTGCAAAGTTGAAACTCGCACTCCCCCCCCAGCAAAAACCGATGATGCCGAATCGTTGGGTAGCTGCTGGCAGCATTGTGGCGTACTCGACGCTCATGTTGATACGTCGGACCACTTCGGTGTGCTGCAACGAGCGCATTAAGCTCACCGCTGACTGTTGGTCGAGCGACGTTGAGCCTGTGTTGTTCGGTCCTTTTCCAGACAGCATGTCAGGAGCTATGGCAATGAACCCTTCTGCGGCAAGCTGGTCAGCGACACTACGCGCCCAATCATTGAGGCCGTAGATCTCGTGGATGACGACCACGATGGGTGCGTTGTCGGAGCGCTCGGGATACACGACATAGGCTTCGATTTTGTCTCCTCGAGACTCGATAGTGGCCCATTCGGTGTGTCGTGGTGAATTCGCGAGACGGGTCCTGGCGTCATCACCAGATGCAGGCAGAGCGATCTGAACGCCCAAGGTGGTTAGGTTTGTAATCATCGTTATCACAAAGAACAGGATGGCGTAGCGGGTGGCTGTTAAACCGGGCGAGGGCAGCATGGTTATCTCCGGAATTTGATTAAGTCGAAAAACACGACCAGGGAAGCTTGCCAAGACTTCGATTATAGAGAAGAGGCAGACGATCTTCGCCGAACTCCAGTATTATGAATCGCACTTGTACATTTGATGCGCTCAAGGGTTGCTAACGCACAAGAACCCCTGAGCAGTCTCTGTATTTTTGGCAATAACGCTCGTATTTTCGAGCCATTCGGTAAATTGGATTTTCACCATGAATAATGACCTCTCCACTGGCGAGGCCGCACCCGATTTCACTACCACTACCGATACTGGCGAGATCGTCAGTCTCTCGGACCTGCGTGGTAAGAAGGTAGTGCTGTACTTCTATCCGAAGGACGATACGCCTGGCTGCACCAAGCAGGCCTGTGGGTTTCGCGACAGTTACGCGGACTTCGAGGCCCATGGAGCCTTGGTCTTTGGCGTCAGTCCGCAGGGTAAGGAGAGCCACGCTAGATTCCGTGCCAAGTACGACCTGCCGTTCACTCTCCTGGTGGACGAAGATCATGCGATTGCTGAGGCCTACGGAGTGTGGGGTGAGAAAAAGATGTATGGGCGCAGTTATATGGGAGTAACCCGCAGTCACTTTGTCATCGATGAGGCGGGCATAGTCGTTGATGCGCAATCGAAGATCTCTCCAAAGGAGAGCCCGACTAAAGCCCTAGCGAGCGTTTCTGGCTAGTTTCCTAGCTGTTGCGCCGTTCATTGCGTGACGAGCCAGGTACCCAAAGCTGCCCGGTTTGCTCAGGTGCCGGCCGATCGTCGTCAGAGCAGGTCCAAAGGAGGCATGGTTTGGAGAAGTCCCTTGTTTACGGCACCCTCGTAAAGTTTCGTCAGGGCTTCGACCCCTATGTTGCCCATGTCGGTTGTGATGTCGTCAACGTACTGATCGATGAAGGTACGCCCGACGTCTGTATCAAGGCCCCGCCCGTGGGTTGTCGCGAAGGCGAGAGCAGCCTCTGGATTGGCTCGGGCAGCCTCAATGCTGGCTTCAAACGCGGCCGCAAGCTTGCCGCACAGCCGGTCGCCAAGAGAGCGTTTCACTGCGACGACACCGAGAGGCACCGGCAGACCCTGGTCTTTGTTCCATGCTCGCGTCGGCTCGAAAATTGCGTGTAAGCCGTGGGCGCGGTAGGTCAGCTGGGCTTCATGGATAATTAAACCGGCGTCTACATAGCCTTTTGACACGGCGTCAATGATCGTGTCGAAACGCATTGGTACTGGTTCGAAGCTGTTCCCTGCGTAGGTTCGGAGTAGCAAGTAGGCGGTGGTCAGCAAACCTGGGACGGCGACCCGCATACCGGAAATGGCGGCCGCTCCCTGCTTTTCGGTTGGTTCCCGACTGACTACGAGTGGTCCATAGTTTTCACCGAAACTTGCACCAGCACGTAGCAGGCGATACTCGGACGCAACCGATGGATACGTACCGGCTGACAACGCGGTTAGATCTAGTCGTGCCTCCATAGCCCATTCGTTAAGCGTCTCTATGTCGTCAAAGATGCATTCGGTATGGATGCCTTCGAGATCGACTGTGCCGCTCGCTAGCCCCCAGGCCATGAAGGCGTCATCAGGGTCGGCACTTTGGCCGATCATTACCGTTGGGATATTTGTAGTGTGACTCAATATTGTGCGCCCCTGATCTGGATGGGTGTCAAAAGGGTCTAACTTTTGCCAATCTCAGCGATTGGCACTCAGTGAATGGACGTGTAGTTTAGCTTCTCCATGAGCGACGATCTTCTAGTTTGGCGGGACCAATTCCCGATATTGTCTCGCACGACCTATCTGATTTCTAATTCGTTGGGAGCTATGCCGTGTGGCGTGCCTGA
>CAYVUW010000011.1:43325-45804 GCA_964455175.1 uncultured Acidobacteriota bacterium
GTAATTACACAGACGATTGGGCTAACGAGGGTGTCAGATCCTGGGAAACTCGTGACTGGTTAAATCTGCCGTTAAAAGTCGGTAATCAGGTCGCCTCGTTGCTCGGAGCTCCGGCAGGGAGTGTCTCGACCCACGCCAACGTCACCCTGGCTTCGGCAGTCGCGGCCTCGTGCTTCGATTTCTCTGGCAAACGGAACAAGATCGTATGCTCGTCACTCAACTTCCCATCATTAATCTATCTGTATCGACAGCAAGAGAAACGGGGAGCAAGGTTACATCTTGTGGATTCGCCCGACGGTGTGCACGTGCCATTAGAAGCGTTGCTTGAGGCCATCGATGAGCGCACTGCCCTCGTACCAATCTCCCACATCATATTCAAGAGCGCCTTTATCCAGGACGTCCAAGCTGTTGTCCAGCGTGCCCACGAAGTTGGGGCTAAGGTCGTGCTCGATGTTTACCAGTCCGCTGGGGTAGTCCCTATTGATGTGACCCGTTTGGAAGTCGACTTCGTTGTCGGCGGAACACTGAAGTGGCTCTGTGGAGGCCCGGGAGTTTCCTACCTTTATGTAAAGCCCGAGTTTGCTGACACCCTTGAGCCGACACTTACGGGCTGGATGTCTCACACTAAACCGTTTGCCTTCGACCCGAGCCCCATCGAACGGAGCACAGGCGCCGGGCGATTCATGAACGGCACCCCTGCGATCCCGGCGTTATTTGCCTGCGGCCCGGGCCTCAAAATTGTTAACGAGATTGGTGTGCAGACAATTCGTACGAATTCGATCCGGCAGACACAGCACCTGATCGATGCTTCCGACAAACACGGCTGGAAGGTTAATACCCCACGGGATGATGGAACACGTGGTGGCACCGTTTCAATCATGGTTCCTGACTGCGAAAATGTTAGTCGTGAACTTCTAGCACGAGATATCTTGATCGACTTCCGGCCAGGCGCCGGGATCCGTTTGTCGCCACACTTTTACACTACCAACGACGAAATGGATCACGCGATTGAGACGATTGCTGAGATTGTTGCAGGCTAGGGCCGGGTTGGCTCAGTAGCCGCGCCTACGATCCACCTCGTTCAACAGGGAACCACCTGCCACGTACCGCCGGTAGTTTTTGGCGAACTCATCGGCTATAACTTCGATCTCGCTGGGAGCGGCAATGTGCGGTGTGATCCAGGCACGGGATTGATCCCACAACGGGTCGTCTTCCGGAAGTGGCTCGGCAGCGAATACGTCGAGTACTGCGGCGCCTAAGTGGCCATTTTCAAGAGCCTCAAGCAAGGCATCTTCGTCGATTAGCTCGCCTCGAGAAACGTTAATAAGAATGGCTCCTTTAGGTAAGGTGCCGAGAGCCCTTTGATCAATCATTCCAACAGTTTCGACGGTCTTAGGAGCGGCGATTACTAATACATCACATGCCGGCAGCATGTTGTGCCAGCTCTTGGCAGAGAAGACATCGTCGATGCCTGGGACCGCGAGACCGGAATGGTTAACGCCGAGGACACGCGCGCCAAGCGCTGTCAGTGCGTTCGCCGTTGGAAGGCCAAGCGAACCGAGGCCGATAATTCCGACCGTACGATCTGCCAACAGCGGCCGATTGTTTCGAGCCCACTCGTGCGACCTTTGCTTCTCGCGATAAGTGTCTATCCCGATGAGATGGTGTAAGAGGTAGCCGATTACGTACTCGGAGATCTGTATGCCGAATCGGCCAAGAGAACGAGTCAGAATAACTGCAGCAGATAGCTCTGTGCTCTCCAGGAAATGATCTACACCAGCGCCGGTGACCTGCACCCAACGAAGAGCTGGCATACTTGTTAGGGTTCTGGGTGGAACCTTCCATGCCAGTAAGATTTCTGCTGAGCTTATGGCATCGGTTATTAAGGATGTGGCGTGGTTTGCCACTGTCCCAGAATCCGGAGCACCAAGCACCGCTTCGCCGGTTTCATGTGCCGCTGCGTTGATTGCCTCGATTGGGGTATCGGGCAAACGTTTCCGGAGAGCATCACGATAGGTATCACCCTGGGTATGCCATACGCAAACTCGTGGGATTTTGTTCATTTGCAATAAGTCCTAACCGATGATGCATTATCTCTCGTTACGATAGTCTATGAGTCCTTGATACGTCTGAGCGCGGCAGGGAAAATATTTACTCTTGGCCTCCAGGTCGATGAAGTGGGTAGAACGTAGAAACAAAGACGTTGTTGTCATTGATTTGATGGGCGAGTTCAAACCTGAGCCCAGAGACGTTCAACTACGTTCGATTATTCTCGATTTGTTGGACCGAGATGAAAAGAAGATCCTCCTTAACTTCGACAAAACGTCCTATATGGATAGTGTTGATATTGGTGAACTGGTTGCTAGTTACACTACGGCTTCTACCCATGAAGCTGAGCTGAAGCTCCTTAACCTGCCCCGGAAGATTCACGACTTACTCGACTCCACACAGCTCATTAGTGTGTTTGAGTATTTCAGTG
>CAYVUW010000011.1:45814-61638 GCA_964455175.1 uncultured Acidobacteriota bacterium
CAGTGACGAAGCCAAGGCTGTCGAGAGCTTCAACATGCCGGCAACCTACTGAACGAAGTTATTCTCAGGTCATGCTGGCGCCCAAAGGTGGCTTTGTCAGAAGTTGAAGCGGATGCCCGCAGCAAGCCAAAATCCACCGAGATCGAGCGTCGAGAGTTCGCGGGACACCTTTTCATTCAGTTGGTCGACTAAAGTTGCAACAACATTTGCTTTGGCGACCACGTATTTAACATCGACATTGAAGTTGGCGGGGCCACGCTGCCACTCCACACCGCCAGCCCCGTGAAATCCCAACGCCGGATTGACGTTTACGGCTGTTGCGAAGCCAGTGGTTGCGAGTTCTGCTGCGATCGACTCGTCGACGTTAAATCTGTTCAGGTATATGCCGATTCCACCTCCAGCATAGGGCTTCGCGCCGCCAAACCTCCATAGTTGGACCCGTAAGGTCGCGCGGAGCGGGAACATTGACAGATGACCTGAGGACAGGAGGCCGTCAGGCTTCGCACTCATGATGAGACGGCCGGTCTCGGTTTCAAGCTCTAAATCAGCGATGAGCCGACGTACCGAGAACACCGTGAACCCCAAACCTGAGTCAAGATTTCCCTGGCTGAGCCTGCTTAAGGTTCCACGCCCACCGTACGACCACCCAGAAGTCCACCTGATGCCGGAGTCCTGTAATTCAGGAGGTTGTGGTTCCTGGTGTCTATTGGGCACCGCTGTATCAGTACCTGCTAATTGGGCTGCATGAGCCTTGGGTGTTGCTACCGCCGTCCACATGCTCATGCCAAGCAGGCAGAGAAATACCTGGCTTACCACTTTTGTTACTCTATGGTTCATGCCCCCTCCGTTGGCAGATGACGTGGAGCGCGACCTTATCACTCGTTTTTCATTGCCAGGGGAGGTGGGTGGACGCCTGACGCTACTAATGATTGTAACAAGTTTCATACTGTCTCTAATGGTCTATTGTCAGGTCTTCCAAGCTGGCCCTTGAAGAATTGTGTGCGCTCTGGAGGCAAAGGCGATAGCATCAGTCAAGCTGTCGCCCCGTAACTTTTCGACGAAACGTCGTAGCTACGTATGCATGAGTATCGCGTCAGGCCCACGTCACCGTTCAGCTTTGAGCTGACGGCTTCTTTCTTGTCACCTGGTCCCACGGACCAAGTCGACGTTTTCGACGGCAAGCGATACATGCGGTTACTTGAGTTGGACAGCTCAGCGCGCCTTGCCCTTGTAAGCAGCCTTGGGTCGGAACAGCGCCCGGAACTGATTATCACTCTGATGAACGGCACGGAAAAAGACGAGCGTCCGACTGGGCGGGTTCTGAATCGCATGCTAGGGCTGGATTTCGACCTCGGCCCCTTCTACGAGCTGTGTCAGCGTGACCAACAGCTCTACGCTCTCAGTCGTGATCACTATGGTCTCAAGCCGATACAACGTTTGCGGCCGTTCGAGTCGCTGGCGTTGGCGATTGCCAGTAAGGGGCAAAAAAAGCATATGTTCCGTGCGACCCTATCATCGATAGCCACGGTTCACTCCTACAAGGTTGCCTGTGCAGGGGACTTCTTTTTTTCGTTTCCAAACGTTGCTACCTTTGCTGGGCATGAGGTAAAGGAACTTACTCACGAACCGGTAGATAGAATCCAGGCTGAGCAGCTACACAATCTCGCGGCGTTGGTGACTCAAGGTGACATCGACCTGAAGGCTCTTCGCCGCCGGCCCACCGACGAACTTCTTGCTACATTAGAGTCGATCAGTGGTGTCACCGCGTTGGGTGCACAATTAACAGTTCTTTATGGTTACGGTCGCTTGGAGTGTTTTCCGGTCGCCGATACGCTGTTGCAGTGCTGGATTGCTCGAAATGTTTATAACAGTGACAAGGTTGATCTCTCAGCGATCGAGGCATGGGCTGAGCAATGGGAAAACCTGCGTGGCCTGGTCGCGTTGTACATTTATGCTGAACTGGTGAAGAACGGCGAACTCTAGCGGAGATTATCAGCCTAAAATCTTAGGCCTCCAAATTGTATGGCTACGAGAGCTAAACCTAAGGATGATCGTTACCGGCTACCGGCTGCGGCCGAGCGCCGTAGTCGCAAGCTTGCCGAAGAACGTTTTGGTCGTTACCTCAGCGAACATGATCTGAAGCTGACACCGGAACGTCGAGAGATCCTCCAGGAGTTCTATCGTATCCACGAACACATCGAAGCTGACGAACTGATGTTTCACTTGCGTCGTGCTGGAGTGCGCGTGTCGCGGGCCACGATCTATCGGACGCTTGACCTTCTAGTCCAAGCGGGGTTGGCGCGCCGTATCAGCCTGGGCAAGGATCACTCTTATTACGAACACATTCTCGGCCGTGAAGCACACGAGCATATGATTTGCCTCGGTTGCGATCGCATAATCGAATGGCTTGACGAGGACCTTACCCGAGTGGTGTTCCGTAACTGTGCTGAGCAAAGATTTTCGCCCGCTCGCCACAGCTTGCAGGTGTTCGGCTATTGTCAGGATTGTTCCGAGACCAGCGAAGCCCACAAAGCTCTGGAGTTGGGTGAAGATGCCAACCTGTCGTCTGACGATTGACGACTGAGGAGGCACTGCGTTGCTCAGCGTGTAAGCGGGCAGCAGTCTACGACCCTTTCTCTCCTCGATGTACCAATTGCGGCGAAGCCCTGGAATTCGTACTTGCAACGCCAGAGACGTCTTCAGTGTTGCCTAAGGGCAAGTCTCGAATGCCAGACTTTGGCACTGATGAGGGGATGTGGCGCTATCGAGCGTTGCTTCCTAAGACTGACCGGGAGCTAGTCAAGCGACGTGTGTTCATGGGAGAGGGAGGAACCCCTTGCCTGCGTGCTCGGCGCATTGAACGGGATTTAGGATGTCGAGAAGTATGGCTTAAGGACGAAACTTGCAACCCCACTGGCTCGTTCAAAGACCGTGGAACCGCCTTAGGGGTAGCGGTATTGGCACGTCTAGGTTTTTCCGCTCTGGGGACGGTAAGCACCGGCAATATGGCGAAATCCGTAGCTGCCTATGCTGCAAGAGCAGGCATGGAAGCCACGATTTGGGTCGGAGCTTCCACCCCGACTCAGAAGCTTGCTCCGGTTGCGGTCCACGGTCCTTTGCTCCTCCGGATCGATGCACCCTATGGGGAGATCTATAACGCCAGTATTGAGTGGAGCCGGCGCACCAACGTACCGTTCATTAATTCCGATTCGGCGCTCCGGGTGGAGGGACAAAAAACCATCGCCTACGAGATCGCCGAGCAACTCGGCGGCCATGCCCCTGATTGGCTTATTGTGCCTACCAGTAGCGGCGGCAACTTCTCTGCTATAGCTAAGGGTTTGCAAGAGGCATCGGACGGTGGGTGGCTTGGTGGCCACTGCCGTTTGGTAGCGGTTCAGGCGGCTGAATGCGCGCCGATTGCCAGAGGTTGGAAGGAAGGATCGAGCAAGCCAATCGAAGTCCCGCCGCCAACCACCATCGCGGGAGCTATTTCTAATCCTGTCCCACCTAGCGGGGCGAGGGTATTGCGCTGGTTGCGTCAGACTAACGGGTGCGCAATTGCCGTATCCGACCCGGATATCGAAGCCGCACAGTTCCGGTTCGCCTCGAAATCGGGGCGTTTCGTGCAACCTGCTTCGGCGGCCTGTCTTGCTGCACTTGAGCGTCTGCGGGACGAAAACGTTGTGAAGCGTGAAGACTCAGTGGTTTTGTTGTTGACTGGTTCCGGAAGTAATGCGCCTCCAGTGTCCATCGAAGTTGCAGAGCCTTGCTCGCTGACTGAAGTCATGGCGAAACTCGACTGAGTAGAAAGCTCCTGCTGCGAGTTGTTCCCCGCTTATTCTGCCTTGCACCCTCGGAGCGCCCGTGTTTGCATCGTTCTATGGGCGAGAGGCCAGCCATCAATAATCTTGAACGGAGCTTGGCGGTTCTGGTTGTCGCCATGTTCGCTGTGGCTTGCCAGGATATGGATCGGCTTGAGCCAGATCTCGTCGTTGTTGCTTCCGACTCCGATGGCCGGGGAACAATTCTGGACACGACGACGGCCCCCGACTACGGCAGTGGAGCACGACTGACTGAAGAAATTGCTCAGCGAAGGGTCCGCGAAATTATGGGTGCCCGTGGCGAGGATCGCCTTGAGCTCGCGACCACGTTCCTCCGCGAATATCCGATGGCCAAAGTTATTGCGAAGCTCCACGAGCTGATGGGCGATGCTTACACTGAACTTTTGGAGCCTGAATTGGCGGCAGAAGCGTGGGAGAAGGCACTGGAGACATCCCAGCCACCAAACGACATTCTGGGCCTACCGCAAATGAACATAGATCTTCCTTATCAGATTGGTTGGGCGCACACTGAAGCTGGCAACCCGATAATCGGCGCGAATTGGCTTACTCGAGCGACTTTTATTAGTGACAAGGTGCAACTTGAGCAGGGCCTGCGATTTGTCTACGCGGAGCTAGGCTCTCCGGGCGTTGGTTTTGATGAATGGTTTTCAACAAACCGACTGAATACTGCTGTGCAAGCCCCAGATTTCGAACTTCCCGGTTACGGTTTTGACTCTTTGCGTTTGTCGGATGTCGATGCGAGCCTCACACTCATTAACTTTTGGACGCCAACGTGACCAGCCTGTCGTGAGGAGTTTCCTCACCTCGATGCCCTATACCGGGAGTTGAAAGACGATGGTTTTTCCGTCGTTGCCGTCGATGTACGTGACGACCGGCCGGGCACAGACGCTTTCTACAAGGAATTCGGCTTCGAAATTCCTAACGTTTTTGACACCCAAAACGTTGCGGTGGCTCGATATGGGGTTAGTGCAACACCAACGACCTACCTGGTTGATGAGGACGGTCGTATTCTTTGGCGGCGCTACGGATACTTGCCGGGTGAAGAGATTCGGCTTAGAGAGCAGGTCGAGGTTCTGTTGGACCATTGAGGAGAAAACGCGGCAAGTGGACAAAAAAGTGGCTCGGGTGCTCGCCACGATCGGCCTCCCAACGAAAATCTCCGCTTCTCCTCCAGCTGCGTGTTTCGAGTGCCAATTTCGCCATTTCGCCCAGACCAGATGGGTAGCAAAACGATGAAATCTTCTTGCTCGACCCTGGCGATGGGCATGTTATGTGTCGTCGGTTCCGGAGGCTTTACTCCGGTCTCTACGATGGACGTGGCGGCTTATCCTTCCCAGGAAAATGTGCAACTAACGGCCGACAGACTTCCTCTTGGACTTCCTGCTGACCTTAACGCTGCTTCTACAATTCTTCAGGCGGAAGATCGTCGCGACCTTACCGAAGCATTACTGCGGTTATCCGAGTCACCAGAACCGCTGGTCCGCGGGCGAACGGCCTTGGCGATTGGCCGGGTTGGTCTGCCGGCAGGCTACCTTCGATTGATAGAGATGGCCAGGGACCCAGCACCGTCGGTACGGGCACTGGCAGCGTTTGGCCTGGGTTTGCTCGAGCTTGACCTCGAACCAACACTGAGCGTTGCCACCCGGACCCGAATAGCTCAGCGTCTCGTTACGTTGCTGAACGACCCCGAGCACTTGGTGGTCGTCCAGGCCTTATGGGCATTAGGTATCCAGAAAGATCGTTTGGCGATGTCAGCGATCGCGCCGATTTTAGAAGACACATCCCGCCCGCCACATGTGCTCGAGGCAGCTCTCGGAGCTTGGTGGCGGCTCCCGGGTGCTTCAGCACAAATCGCAGTTCCACATCTAGCATCGGAGGAAGTGTCGGTACGGTTAGCGGCCGCCACGACTTTACGGCGCCTCGCCGACCCGGATGCTATGCCGGCACTGGCCACAGCTTTAGAGGATCCAAATCCCTTAGTTCGCATTGCGGCGATGAGGGGTCTCCATGACGCTCCTGTAGGAGTAGCAAATCGGTTCTTAACCACGTTCCTTGACGACGATGATTGGCGTGTGGTTTGCGCAGCACTGAACTGGATTATCGCCTTGTGGCAGAGGGAAGCTGAAGTAGATGACCAGGTATTCACGGCTGTTCTAAGAGCGTCAGCGAATCGAGATCGCCATGTGCAACGCCTGGCGCTGAGAACACTTGCCTGGGCTCCGGGGAGGTTTTCGGTCCCGGAAGACCGTGTCGTTATGGACATTCATAGCGATGATGCTGCCAAGCGTTCGTCGGCGCTTTCGGCGCTTTCCGTGGCTGGTGGAAGCCTGGCCGACAAGGGTCTTGATGCCGTACGCGATGTTTACGGCATTGAGGTATCCCCAGGTGGATCTGGTCCCTATAAAGTTCCCGCCATTCTTAATGGTGCTCCTTTGGAGGCCGCTGAAGTAGTTCGAGCATTAGTTGCTGCTGGTGATGCTGATGCCGATGGTTGGTTTTCGGTCCTGGCTACTTACGGGCCGGAAACAGCTCGTGCGGAGGCACTTCGGCAGATTGAGAAATTTGATCCGGAACAAGCGGGAATAGCAGCAGCTCAACTCCTACGAGATGGAAGCCCAGTTCTTCAGGCAGTGGCAGGCGAGGTTATTGCTCGGTTGTGGGCGGCCAGTGAGCTTCTGGGGGAAGGTTCACAGGCGCGATGGACCAACGCGATATGGGATGCTCAGCGTGATCTAGCGGGCACGGGTTCACTTGAACCACGTTTGATCTTGCTTGGCGCAGCGCACAGCATTGACCCCGCGACGATGCGCTTACGTGCGTCGGCTTTGCTTCCTGACCCCGACCGTAATGTCCGCCTTTGGTCCTTACGCAATGCGCCCCCTGAGGCGGGCTCCAGGGCCGAAGAGTTAATGAAACAAGCTGCCGGGCCGGTCGATACCGGACGGACACTGGCCGACTACCGGAAACTTGCCGAAGGTTTACTTGTCTTACAGCAGGCGCCGCCACGGTTGGTGGTTGAGACATCGCGCGGTGCGATCGTTTGGGAACTTCAATCAGCCTGGGCGCCGCTTACTGTGCACGCCTACCTAGAGTGGGTAGAAGAAGGCTTTTTCAGCGACATGGTGTTCCACCGAGTAGTGCCCGGTTTCGTTATTCAGGCGGGCGACCCGACGGCCGTGGGATATGGAGGGGCCCCGGGGAGTCTAAGGAGCGAAGAAACCCCGATCCCGTATACCCATGGGACGGTCGGGCTAGCTCTCGCTGGCCGGGATACCGGGGGTAGTCAATTCTTCATTGTCCATTCCCTGGAACCGCACCTGACGGGTATTCACCCTGTTCTCGGTCACGTCGTCGAGGGGCACCGAATCGTTGACCGTATTCAGCCAGGAGATTCTTTGCGCATTAGACTGGCGTCAGGCCAGGCTCAATGAGCAGCCTCCTATGAGTGCCCAGGCTACAATCGCGGACATTGTGAAGTTGACCATCGATTTGATTGGTTGGTTTGCCGCGGGCGCAGTCCTTGTGGCCTATGCTCTCGTTTCCACGGGGAGAGTAAGAGCAGCCTCGTACACTTATCAGGGCCTTAATTTTCTCGGTGGTTTGGCACTGGCTGTAAACACGTTTTATTACATGGCGTATCCGTCGACGGCGCTTAATATCGTGTGGGCCCTAGTTGCCGTGTACGCGATCTGGCAGTTACGGGTTGCGAAAAGCCAGATTGGTTCTCCACGGACTCCTTGATGATGACGCTTTCTATCCAGGCTCGTTTATGAGAACACGGATCGATTCACTCGGTTGTCGCTTGAACATCGGGGAGGCTGAGCATCTCGCGCGTGTTCTTGCTGGCAATGGGCACCGTATCGTTGGGCCCGGTGAGGCTGCTGACTTGATGATCTTGAACACCTGTGCGGTGACTCATGTGGCGGCTCGCAAGTCGCGCAAGCTTATCCGCCATTGGCGACGAATAAATCCGACGGCCGCGATCGTCGTGACCGGATGCTATGCGGAGCTGTCGCCCGACGAAGTTGCGGCGTTAGGTGTAGACCTAGTGGTTGGCAACCAGCATAAAGATGAGTTGCCAAGTGTCTTGAAAGAAGCGGGGATTCTTAACGACGCTCAAGTTTTGCCGTCACCTGACGCGTTCCCCTTGCAGTCTGATGACGCGTTGCAAGCGAACTGGAACGGAAGAACCCGTGCTTTCGTCAAGGTACAGGATGGCTGCGACAACCGGTGCACATTCTGCATTGTTTCGATAGCCCGGGGCAGGAGTCGAAGCAGGTCTGTTGGCGAGATCGTCGCGGAGATCCAGGATCTGGTGCAAGCAGGTTATCGTGAGGCTGTCCTCAGCGGTGTGCACCTCGGGAGCTATGGTCATGATCAAAACAGCCAGGAGGGACTCCTATGCTTGGTGCGCTCTATACTCCATGAAACAACCATCGCAAGGTTACGGCTATCTTCGCTCGAGCCTTGGGATCTCGGCCCCAAGTTTTTTCCCCTCTGGGAGGAAGAGCCAAGACTTCTTCCACACGTGCATCTTCCGCTACAGAGTGGATGCAACGATACGCTACGTCGCATGGCCCGACGGACGGATCAAACTTCTTTTCGCACCTTAGTGTGTCAGGCAAGGGAGGTTGTCCCTGAAATATCGATCACAACCGACATTATCGTTGGGTTCCCTGGCGAGAGTGATATGGAATTCGAAACCTCCCTTGGTTTCGTTGAGGAAATGGAATTCGCGAAGTTGCACGTGTTTCGATATTCACCTCGGGAAGGCACCGCGGCGGCAATGATGCCGGGGCAGGTATTACCTTCTGTCGTTCAGGAACGCAGTAATCGAATGCAGGCGTTGGGTGCTGGTTGCGAGGCTGATTTTAAAGCACGGTTCATTGGTCGGACTGTCCCGGTGTTATGGGAGTCAGCGGAGCCAAGGCCGGAATGTGTTCGGTGGAGTGGACTAACCGGAAATTACATTAGAGTTGTGACCGAAACTGGCAAAGACATTGACCTGACCAACAAAGTCACAGAAACGACCTTGGTTGGAGAATTTCCTGGTGCCGTGTTTGGAGAGGCACAGATCAGACAACGGCTTGAAGAACGTGTAGTCTGATTTCCACAAAGCTGCCCGAGACTGCTGCATGGTCGATGCACTCAATGCCGTCGAAGCGGGGACTGAGGTGGAATCGAAGGGAACTATCGCTCCGGGATGTTACCTGAGCCTCTTGGGAGGTTGACCCGGTGGCAGGTAATCGCGAACCTATCGACTAGCGACACCTATCAAGCTGCCGATCCTCAAATTTCGTCTTCAGTTCGCCAAGGGAAGCCGATACACAGCTGCTTCATCAGCGTTCCGTACTAAGAGGTATGGCCCATAAAGCGCGAAATTGTTCCAAGTCTTTCCCGATAAGGCCTCGAAGCTGCCTAGAACGTTATCGCGACGCTCGGGCGTAGCTTCAACCAGAAACACTTCACCGTCTTCGCTGAGCACGATTAGCAGGTCGTGGGACCGGAGAATCTGCCCGTGGTGGTAGCGGCCATGCTTCCACACGCGTTTGCCGGTTTCGAGGTCGACGCACTCGAGAATGCCATCAGAAAGACCATATATATACACATCGTAGATTGTTACGTTGGTGAACTTCGTGCGTAGCACGCGACTGTTAGCCCACACTTCCTTCACCGACATTTTGCCTTGAGGTTGCGCCGTTAGTTCGAAGAGAGCGCCACCGAGACCATATCCCTTGGAAAGGAAAACACGGTTTGGAGGAACCGGTACGGCTTGTGAGACGTTCGGATCGGCGTTACTTGCGCCTGGTCGAGGTGCCTGCCAAAGAACCTCTCCGCTTTCCAAGTAGTGTCCGCTAGCGGTTGCCTCGCTCACAATCAAAACCTGCTCGACCCCAGCCAACGTGGCGATTGCTGGTGAGCTGTAGCTAATTTGTTGGTTGCCGCCTTCCCATATCTTCTCGCCATTTTTCTTATCAAAGGCAACCAGAGTTACCAGACGGCCGTCGGGGAGGCCACCCGCCGGAACGATGACTAATGGTCCTGCTATTAACGGCGAGTTAGCGCGACCGTAGGAGACAGTAGCAAGCTCCTGTTTCGGTGATATTCCGTACTCTGCTGGTAGATTGTGTTGCCACAGCAGCCTCCCGTTAGCTCCGTCGAGTGCCAAGAGGGTCCCGTTAGTTGTTAGGGCGTAGACGATTCCCTCGTGCACGGTTGGTGTGGCGCGTGGCCCGGTACCGGCTATGATGCTCTCGAAACGGTTTTCAATCGTGAAGCTCCACACAAGGGCACCGGTTTTGATTTCATAGCAGGTGATCAATTCGGCCTTGCCACGTTGCTCCTGGGTCACAGCGTAGCCGTTGACTACCGCGAAGCTTGACCATCCAGCACCAATCGGTTGCCGCCACATCATCTCGGGCGTTTCACTCTCCCAATCACGGCTCAAGACTACCGAATCTACTGAGAGATCTCGGGATGGGCCCAGAAACTGGGGAAAGTCCCATGGGGTGGTTGTCTTAAGGTCAATGCCGCCCATCGGCTCGGTAGAAGGAACCTCGAGAGCATGGTCAGAGGCGTCAGCGAATCGCCACACGAAGTGGGGCGCCATTTCTCCGCCAACGCTGTCGATTCGGAACAGCGTGAAGAAAACAACAACCAACCCGACTAAAGCTAACGGAACACCAAGGCGTAATTTCCTATCGAACGCTCCAAAAAAGGCAAACCAAATTCCCGATGTGAGAGCGCAGATGATTAAAAGGGCAAAAGTTATGACGTTCGTTGCCCCCCGATCGCCAAGCACAGGGCGGTCGAGGGGCGGTGCTTGGCTCATTTGCAACCAGGTTGCAAGGATGAGGCAAACCACGAATAGGACCCAGATGCTGCGTGGGAATAACAATCGGTTACAGTTCTTTTCGCTCACACGAACAGGTTAGGGGAGCGAAAGGTGATCATCTAGTCGATGGTGACTAGATCTTAGGTGGACGCTCGTAATATGCCGCAGGCAATAGGAGAGTCTCTTCCATAAATTAGTTGCCCAACAAGCCTGTTGAAGTAGCCAGCAGGCCCAGAAGCAGAGTCACTGCCTGGGGTGGTGTTCACCGCTGGACAGGTGCTGGGAGCACCTCAATATTTGCTTCCAACGACGTTTCCTGTGCTGCTCCAGGATCGTCGATGTCGAGGCGCAGGCGAAAGGTACCTGGTGATAAGGGAGGGAGAATGAAAGCTCCCCGATGGATTCCGTCGGGATCCTCATCAAGAGGCGTGTAGAAAATCTTCACACCATCGACCAGTGCCGATTCGGCGCTGTCGATTGCCTGGATAAAACCACTCACAGATGGAGTAACACCGTTGTACACCTCGAGGAACGCGGATACGACGCGCCGTGCTGGGACCCGGCCGTTGACAACAGGTCGGGCTTTGTTGGCGCCATCAGTTTCAATCAGTAGCAAATCGCTCGTGCGCCATTCCGAGAACTCGTCTTCTGAGATTTCGACGAACATCCGTGCAGACCCAACGCGCCCGGTTGTTTCGTCGAGGACCATCACACGGATGTCGTACTCGTCCGGTGGGAGCACCCATTCCATTCGGTATACGAGTAGCTCCCCACGAGGCAGGCTGTTGATCTGTGACATTCCGGCAAGAGCATTGAGTTGCATAGCCGATGACCTTCGCAATCGTCGCTGTAACCCGCCGTGGTGCTCTTCCTTAGTCTCCAAGCGATCATTGAGGACGGCGGCGTGGACTTCCAGTCCGGCGTAAACACCGTCTTCGTCGACACTCAGGCCGACCTCTTCAGCACTGAGGGCAATCGAGACCATCACGCTAGCCATACCGTTAGCGGACCAACTCCGGGTTGTCTGAGCTTTCAACGGCAAGTCTGCCACTGTCCCGGGGAGTGATAACGCGGCGCTCACAAAACGACTACGACGATCGTCTGCAACATAGTAGTAATAGCCGTCGCGGGCCCGGACATCAATATTCCCACGCAGGACTTCGACGCGAATATCGTGGTACTCGCCATCGCCCTCGGGTTGGGGTGCGGCATAAGTCAATAGGTAATAGCGGCCGGTGTCGGCTTCTATGTCGCGCAATACATCGGTGAGATCCGCCCAACCAATGAACGCTTTGCCGCCAGTTTCGGCCGCTGCTTGCCGAAGCGAATTTCGTATTGCATCGAGTTCATAGCTCATCTGGTTGCTAGCCCCCAACGGTGTGACGCCGTCCTCTCCGATTGGCCCGAAGCGGGCATCAGCGATGCCCGCGACTTGTTCGATCTTGGGCGTCGGATCAAGAGTGTAGACGCTCACGTTGGCACTGTTGGCGGCCCGATGAAACGCTTCTTGGCGCGCCAGGATCATCGGATTAGGGGAACCCGCATCGTCCGAACGCGTATCTCGGCGACTCGAGTTTTGATAGGCGTCCCCGTACATCAGCGAAATACCTGTTGAGACCCAGATGAGCGCGGTGCGGCCGGGTCGTGCTGAGAGACCCTCGGCAAACTGAGTGAGCAGTTCGTAGGTGTATATGGCGTTGTCGCGGTCACGGTAACGGCGCAGCATCGCGTCGATCGGCCCAGATTCTTCAATGCGCTCGTCGCGCAACGACTTGCGCACACTCGACCGGTTGCTTACCTCTTCGGCAGCGGCGAGAAGCGTTTGAGGGTCTTGGGTCAGCGGTGCGAGCTCCTCAAGCCGGCCAACCTGGTCAATCAGATAGACGGCCCTCGGAATCTGAAGACCGTCGCTTTGCCCGATGAGATCTTCCCAAGCCTCGGTGAAGCGCAGTTTGTTGCGGAAGTCGAGGTTCTGGAAGTCCACAACGAAAACCATGGCGCCGAAGTCTCCACTTCGCTCGCTAGGTGCACCGCTCGACGGATCGGTGTTGGAAACAAGATCCGTTGGTGTCGAGGTGGTTACAGACCGGCTGCGATCAAACAGCACACCCGCAGGCAGATCGACCATTTGAACACTGAGAATGGATTGCTCGCTACCATCCTCGAAAATGCGGAAATCGTCGACTGTTAGGTCGTCAACAAAGCCACCCTCACTGTCTTGCACAATCACGTCGACGCGCACACGCGAAACAGTGGCCTCGAAGCGTTGTTGCTCGGCATGGCCGACGACCATCGCCAAGAGGACGAAGGTCGTCCACAATCTGCCCACAGTGGGGATAGGCGAGGGAGTCATGAAGGGTAGTGTTACAGGCAGTCTTGCTTTGAGGCAACTGTCCTCAGATAGCAGCCGGCTTGGTTACCGATCCCTAAATCTGCCAAAGGATGATCGCAGTGACCACGGTTGCACTGATAGCACCACCGTAACAAAGAACGCTAAGCAGAAGACTTATCTTGCGAAGCCCAATATCAACGAGAGTGAACTTAAAGCGATGTGCCCAATGAAAAAAGGGTAGGGCGATCACACCGAAAAGAACAAGTTTCACGATGCTGCTGCCGGAGATCGCGGAATGCACTCGCTCGTACGACAACGTATCGAGAGGCGCGAAGCCATTTGGGACCACGAAGCCAGTGATTACCATCAAGATTGGTAGAAACAGCGCTGCTACCATGCCACCTGCTGAGAACAGCGACCAAAAGATTGGTTCGTTTGACTTTGCCATCGCTAAACCGAGGTTCCTGTTCCCAGCAATAACCATGCGACGAGAGCAGATGTGGCAAGCCAGCCTGCATAGTGGGCCCCCGCAATTATTACAGCGGGAACTTTTTCTTCGCCGATGTGGAAGACGAGCACCTTTGGCGTGACGTTGAACCAGGTGATCGTGTGGTAGAGAACCAGTAGCAAGCCGATCATGTGCAGGGTATAGCTCGCTGGAGAATTTACCAGACCAATAGCGGCAGAATACGCATCTGGTCCCTTACTAAGCGCGTACATGAGGTAAAGCAGAAAACCGCAATAGCCTGCAACAGCCACACTTGTAAGTTCGCGGACGATAAATAAAAAGTAGGGTTTTCGTTGGAGCCACCAGGTATTGGGAACCTTGCGTATGTAGCTCATACTAGTTTGCGCCCACAAATGAGGTTTTGTTTGGGGCTCATTTTCGCTTGCCCCACGGCATCAACAGGTCCTTAAAGTAATCTGTGGTGCTCGAAAGTTTAGCTCGTTGAATAGCGCCGGCAGGGTCGACGTCCTTGGGGCAGACTGCACTGCATTCACCTACGAAGGTGCAGTGCCAAACGCCATCGTGCGAAGCGATGACCTCCTGGCGCTGGTCGCGGCCCTGGTCACGAGAATCCATGTTATAGCGCTGTCCCAAGGCGATCGCCGCGGGCCCGAGGAAATTCGTATCAAGAGCAAAAACTGGACATGCTGCGTAACAGAGCATGCAGTTAATACACATTGAGTATTGCTTGTATTCGGCAAGCTCGCCGGGGCTTTGCAAATATGTGCCTTCCTCGACCGGCTTTTCCTCGCCCTCATTGCGAATAATCCACGGACTGACGTCCGTGAGTTTAGAGACAAACATGTCCATATCGGTGACGAGGTCTCGTTCTACCGGAAAGCCATCGAGAGGCTCCACCCGGATTTTTCTCGGGTAATATTCCTTCAGGAACGCTGCACATGTCAGTCGCGGAACTCGGTTGATCATCATGCCGCAGCTTCCACAGACGCCCATCCGGCAAGACCATCGATGTGAAATCGTGCCGTCGATTTCGTCTTTTATATAGTTGATCGCGTCAAGAACGACCCATTCTTCGTTGAATGGGACCTCGTAACTTTGAAAGGTTGGCTCGGACTCCTCTTCCGGCCTGTAACGAAAGATCTCAAGCTCTATTGTCTTTGCCAAGCCGCTCCTCCTATCTCCCGTAGACGCGTTCTTCGGGCGGCCACTTCGTGATTACTACATCCTTGTAGTCGATACGGACGCCATCGATGGTTTTAAACGCTAGGCTGTGCTTCAGGAAGTTCGTGTCGTCACGCTCTGGATAGTCAGTTCGCTGGTGTGAACCTCGGCTCTCGGTTCTTGCTAGGCCGCTTTCTACGACCGCAAGAGCTAGATCGAGCATGAAGTCGAGTTCAAGTGCCGACGTTAGTTCGGTATTGAAGGTCAGGCTTCGATCCTCGATCAAGAGATTGGCAAACCGCTCACGGAGTTCGACGAGTTTTTCACTGGTGGTTCGTAGTGCGGCATCTGTACGGTAGATT
The DNA here is from genome assembly GCA_964455175.1 of uncultured Acidobacteriota bacterium. Lineage (GTDB taxonomy): Bacteria > Acidobacteriota > UBA890 > UBA890 > UBA890 > UBA890. Next base: position 60,816 of record CAYVUW010000011.1, read on the forward strand.
CCCGCTCCTTCTTCCATAGTTTCATGCATTTCTTTGCGAAGTGTCGCTATGCGTTCGGTGCCACCCTGCTTATTTATAAAGTCACGGGCGATTCGTTGTTGCTCGTCGACTCCCTGCAATTCAAGGGCAGCTTCATCCAGGTCTGGATTATTTGTAGCGAACTCCGCCGCGGCATGGCCAGCAACCCCTCCGAACACCAATAACTCGGTAAGTGAGTTAGACCCTAGCCTGTTGGCACCATTGATGGAGACGCAAGCAGTCTCGCCAGCCGCGTACAAACCTGGCAACTGGGTGGCGCCGTTAATATCCGTATCTATGCCTCCCATGATGTAGTGAACGACTGGGCGCACCGGAATGGGTGTGTGGACTGGATCGATGCCAGCATAGTTCTTAGCTAGTTCGCGCACGAAGGGGAGCTTCTTATCGATTAGTTTCTCCCCGAGGTGGCGAATGTCTAGGTGAACGACTGGACCACCATCCGTGGAGATCGTGCCACCTTTGTCTCTTTCTCTCATAAACGCTTGACTAAGCCTGTCACGCGGGCCGAGTTCCATGCTCTTCTTTACAGGATGGTCTGGGTCCGTGATTTCCAGCGGAGTGCCTAGGTCGTAATCTTGCAGGTACCGATAACCGTCTTTGTTGATAAGAATTCCGCCCTCGCCGCGCGCTGCCTCAGTAATGAGGATGCCCGTACCGGGGAGACCGGTGGGGTGATACTGGATGAACTCCATGTCCTTTAGGCCGACACCTGCCCGATAGGCCATCCCCATGCCATCACCCGTCTTGATTGGCTTACCAACAATAATTTTATTAACAGGTATTA
>CAYVUW010000012.1:0-4136 GCA_964455175.1 uncultured Acidobacteriota bacterium
CGGGTGCCACACCACGATATGTATCTCTCAAGCCTCCGAATTGTGCGAGGGACATTAGCGAGCTCGAAGCAGCTTGCAATGACAACACCATTGCAGTGATCATCAACACACCCATTAACCCTACAGGCAAAGTGTTTTCTCTTCCGGAGCTTGAAGAGATTGCTCGCTTGTGTCGACAGTATGATGTCATTGCGATCACGGACGAGATCTACGACCAAATCATCTACAGTGAACCGGATGCACCGCTGGCACACCACTCGCTAATGACTATCGACGGGATGCGCGATCGAACCGTGGTAATCAACGGGATGTCAAAATCCTATTCAGTAACCGGATGGCGAGTCGGATGGACAATTGCTGAGCCAGCGATTACCGAGGCAATCCGGAAGGTGCATGACTTTCTTACCGTTGGCGCGGCTGCACCGCTTCAAGAAGCCGGTGCAATTGCCCTGTCACTACCTGACAGCTATTACCAGGAGCTTGTCGACGATTACCGTGCCCGCCGCGACCTCCTCTGCCAAGCTCTCGATGACACCGGGTTCGGCTTCACTGTCCCCGACGGCTCCTACTACGTGATGGCTGACATCAGTGCTTTCGGTTACCCCAATGATGTCGCTTTTTCTGACTTCTTAGTCGAAAAGATCGGTATTGCAGTTGTCCCCGGCTCGTCTTTTTATAGCGCAGCGGAGCGCGGTTCCCAACAAGTTCGATTTGCTTTCTGTAAGCGCAGGGAAACCTTGGAGGCAGCAGCAAGCCGTCTTGCAAAGCTAGCGTAGTATCAGGAGCAACCCCGATATGGCAATAATGAAACAAATCACGGTCTTCCTGGAGAACATACCCGGCCGCCTTGCAACACTATGCAATACCTTCGAAGAACAAGGCGTGAACTTACGGGCGATGACCACTTCGGAAACTAGCGAGTATGGCGTCGTCCGTATGATAGTGGACGATGTGGACGGGGCAACCGATGCACTAAAGCAAGTTGAGTTGCCTTTCTCAATCGTCGATGTGCTCGGCATCGAGTTCCCTGATCAACCCGGCGCACTAGGGAAAGTTGCGTTGCAACTCGCTGAAGCCGGCGTCAACGTCGACTACGCCTATATCACCGTGGCGAGTCAATCTGGCAACGCATTGGGGGTCTTCAAGGTCGCCGACCCACCGAAGGCAGAGGCAATTCTCACTAGCGCCTCATCAGAAGACCAGTAAGACAGTAGCGTACCCGCAGGCGTTGGCTATAACAGAGGCTCTAGGATTACTCTGCACCGGGGCCAGCACCACTGCTGTGCAACCGCGAGAGCACTGCGTACGCGGCAAACGATGCGGGCACTGATGCGAATACTGGGTGGATTGACGACAATGTGCTGCCCCCCTCCGCCAAAGTCGACCATGAGACGACAACCACGCCACCTATTAGCATCGCGCCGAGTGCACTCACTGGAGACCCTCGCCAGCGGAAAAGTGCCGCAAACAAGGGTGCCGCGAAGCAAGCTGCGTAAAGGCTGCCGGAAAAAATCGTCAATGAAAGAATGTCGCCCGGCGGCCTTAGGGCAACTATGGCAGTGACCGTAGCAAACAAGACCACTTGAATACGAGTGAAGCGCAACGACCTTGCATCCTCAAATTCGCCCATGAACACTTCGACAACATCTCGCTGAAATGCACCGGCCAGGACCAGCAGGACCGAGTCGATCGAAGACATGGCGGCCCCTAACAACGCAGTAAGAATCACTGCCGCGGCAACCTGCCCGGTTACCTGCGGATTAGTTAACAGCGCCGGTATAACGGCATCGGTTTCTGTAACCGAACCCTCGGCCAGCAGGCCGCGCGCGAGAACCCCAAGCGGCAAGAGACATAGGTAAGAAAAACCAATGGCAGCAGGTGCCACGATCATTCCAATGCGTAACGCTCGGTCATCTCTAAGGGCAAAAAATCTTGTTACTTGACGTGGTTCGACGAGAAACTTCGCGCCACCAGCGAAGGCAACACCGAGCAACAGTGCCCAAGGCATAGTTCCAGTACTTGCTAGAAGGGCATCGCCGAGTGGGCGGCCATCGGGAGCGACCCCTGGAGTAGTAGCGACGCGTTCGATAAGAGCCGTCCAACCACCTCCCGCCCGAAGCACGTTGATCAGAAGATAGAGGCTACCCAACAACATCAGGGCCCCCTGAATAGCATCGGTATGAACCACCGAAATAAAGCCGCCAAAAACCGTGTATGCAACTACGATGACAAAGACAAGGCCAACACCAACTTCGTAGGGTACGCTCAGATAAGCTTGCATCGTCCCGCCAATTCCCTTGAACACGGCGGTCATATAAAAGATAGATGAGACCAAGATGACCCCAGCAGCAGCTATACGAACACCGGGCGACTGATAATACGCACCAAGGAACCCAGCAAACGTCAACGTTCCGAGTTTCTCGGTAGCAAGCCGTAGGCGGGGCGCGACGACGTGCCAAGAGACCACCGCGCACAATAGCAATACCAAGCCCATCGCCATCCAGGCGAACCCAAGATCATAGGACTCGCCAGCGAACCCGATAAAACTATTGGTCGAGAAGTACGTGGCGTAAAATGACAGGCCAATGACCAAGCCACCCATCGAGCGGCCACCAACATAATAGTCTGAGGTGCCCCGAGTCGATCGATGGCCGTGCCAAGCGTGCGCTACGATCACAGCCAGATAAATCGCCAAGGCGGTAAGCGGGATCGCGTGGGCACTAACCCACGAATTCATTGCTCGATATCTCCCCTAGGCCTTCGACGAATCACGTAGAGAGCGTTCGCCACGACGATGAAAATCATAACGGCGGCAATCACCACGATTCCCTTGCCCACACCTAACATGGTTGGAGATTATCCTTGTCAGTAGGCATGTTCCAGCAAACTTCGATAGCATGGTCGACCTTATGGTCCCGCACCCTATCATTGTCGACTTTGCCATTGCCCTGCTTGCTGTATCGGTAGGGTTTGATCTGCTCGCCTCAGTGGTCAATAAACGCGACCTGCGAATCGTCGCTTGGTGGACACTAATGATCGGCACCGTGTCAGCGGCTCTTTCAGTAGTCTCTGGTTACACCGCTGCTCCTGCGGATGCTCCTACGATGGTAACCGAAACCATCGAATTACACCGGAACCTTGGGATCGCGACCCTGGTGTGTTTCGCAGTCTGCTCCCTTTGGCGGGCAAATAATCCAAGCGGTTTTCCAGAACGTTACCGGGACGCCTACTGGACCCTAACCTTCATTGGGCTTGCGGCTCTGATCGTAACTTCATATTGGGGAGGGTTATTGGTTTTCAAATTCGGTGTCGGGCTGTTCCCCCCGTCCTGATCCCATCCTAGAAGAAACGCTTCTACTTCCAGCTGGTCGTTCCCTGAGAACCTTATAACAGGGCCATTTCGCACCATTCGGAATAGATTTGACACTCCCAAACGGACTTGTTTAAAGTACGCTCCGCGGTTAGTTAGACATCATCCGGTTAAATTCGAGTGACAGGTTGTAAACCTTCAGGACGATAAGGCGTTTCCCCCGCCAACGCCTCCACTCTGTAGGGAGGACGGCCTGTTCTCGTGGCTCACGGGTTTCACAACAGTGGCTCGTGAGCCACTGTTTGTAACTTATGGGACTTTTTCTTGTCTCGACACTCTACGAGAGAGGGTGTTACGCCTGATACACTGTCGCCAAGACACTAGTGTTTTCTCTATGTGGCGGCTCCGCCAATTCGGCTGTTTGTTCTTTCCACAGATTTCAGAGAGGGATAACCGTGTTCGCTGACCGGTTGCAGCGGCTTGGTACCGAAAATGCCTTCAAAGTCGGTGATCACATCGCCCGCGTCGAAGCGACTGGGCAGATGGTGGTCAAACTGAACATGGGGGAACCCGATTTTGATGCTCCCATACACGTCGCCGCCGAGGCGAAGACACAGATCGACAACGGCAACGGCCACTACTGTCCTCCTGCTGGCCTCGAGAGTCTGCGTAAAGCTATCGCCCGACAGGTAAGTGAGACGCGAGGACTCGACGTTGATTTTCGCCGCGTGGTCGTTCATCCGGGTGGCAAGCCATCAATCGCCTACACGATGCTAGCCTACGTGAACGCTGGTGATGAGGTTATCTACCCCAGTCCAGGCTTCCC
>CAYVUW010000012.1:4146-4584 GCA_964455175.1 uncultured Acidobacteriota bacterium
TGGGTAACGTTCGTAGGGGCAAAGACAGTGCCGATGCGACTGCGGGAATCTGATGTCTTTGCAATGACAGCGGACAATCTATCCAAGCTAATCACGGATAAAACCAAGGTGATTATCCTAAATTCACCAGCCAATCCAACGGGCGGCCTTATCGAGGCTGAAGGCTTGGCAGAGATGGCCGAAGTAGTTCGTGAAAAAGCACCTGCCGATGTCCGCATATACTCCGACGAAATCTACGAGAACATCATCTTCGACGGCCTAAAGCATGCCAGCATAGCTAGCTTTCCTGGAATGGAAGAAAAAACGCTAATCGCTTCCGGCCATTCCAAATCCTTCGCCATGACGGGGTGGCGGCTCGGATATGTGGTACTACCGACAGTCGAAGAGGCAGAGGTTTTTAAGAACTTCAATATCAATACTATTTCGTGTACCCCGCCG
>CAYVUW010000012.1:4594-57683 GCA_964455175.1 uncultured Acidobacteriota bacterium
TGCAGGAAGCCGGGCGGGTCGCCCTCGAAAGTCCGGAGAGCGCCGCAGCCATCGCAAAGATGGTTAGCGCTTTTGACGAACGTCGCAAATTCGTTGTCCAGACGCTCAACGAAATTCCGGGAATCACCTGTGTTATGCCGAAGGGTGCCTTTTACGTTTTCCCGAACATCGCGGAAGCTTGTGAGTCAATCGGAGCTATCGAGGCTTTCAACAAACTGTCTGCAGAAGAACAGGAAAAGTCGAGTCCGTCCACGATCCTGCAGATGTTCGCGCTATACAAATATGGTGTCGCAACCATGGACCGGCCTTCGTTTTGCCGCATCGGCAGCGAAGGCGAACACTACTTGCGACTGAGTACCGCCGCCGATATGGAACAACTCCGCGAAGGTTTATCTCGCCTGGAAGCCGCAGTCAACGATGTCGATGGATTCGCGGATTTCGTCGCCTCAGGGGTCCCCTCCTGAACTACGGAGTCCTGCCCTTATGCCTTGGCTCGGCCGCCGGGAGACTTGAAGGGAGACAGCTTTGAGCCTTGGAAAGGTGTTCGTTACTCGCCGAATTCGTGACGCAGGACTTAATATCCTAGAGGAAGCTGGGGTTGAAATGCGGGTGTGGCCAGGCAAGGAAGACGAGGGGCCGAGCCAAGATGAGGTCATCGAGGGTGCCCGGTGGGCCGACGTGCTGCTCTCGCTCTTAACGGAACCGGTTAACCGCGCAGTCATGGAAGCTAATCCCTCTTTACGCGGAATCGCCCAGTTTGCTGTCGGATACGACAACATTGACGTTGGTGTAGCAACCGAACTTGGGATTCCTGTGAGCAATACACCCGGCGTGCTCACCGACACGACCGCCGACCTCACTTGGGCACTACTGCTATCAGTGTCACGCAACATCGTCACCGGGGACGAGTACATGCGCGGCAATAACTACAAGCTTTGGGGGCCTAATCTTTTGCTCGGCGAAGACACTTCGCCGGGTGGGGATGGCCGGGAAAAAATTCTCGGAGTGGTTGGTTTCGGCCGTATCGGCCAGGCGGTCACACGCCGGGCAATGGGATTCGACATGCGTGTTCTGGCCTACGACCCGTATGCGCGAGAGGCAATCGAAGCTGATGGCCAGGCGGAGTGGGCTGATCTCGACCAGCTACTGACCGAAAGCGACTTCGTCTCCATCCACACACTTTTGTCAAACGAAACTCGGCATCTGATTAGCACTACGGAATTCGAGAAGATGAAACCTACCGCATATATTCTGAACGCGGCACGGGGCCCAATCATCGACGAGGCAGCGCTAGTCGTTGCCCTTAACGAAGGTGAGATTGCTGGAGCCGGGCTAGATGTGTACGAGCGAGAACCGAAAATGGTGCAAGGACTCGCAGAGTGTAAAAACACTGTGTTGTTGCCCCATCTGGGCAGTGCCAGCCGTGGCACGCGCGACAAGATGGCGACCATGGCGGCTACCAATGCCATCGCTATGTTGCAGGGTGATCGAGCGCCGAACTGCGTCAACGCCGATGTTTATGACTCCACAGCGTACGCCAAGCGAAGTGGGCACTGAACAGGTAGACTTTTCGGAGACTCGAGTAGGAAACCTTGATAACGCCTTAGAGGATCAGAGTGCGTTTTAGTGAATCCGAAATTAACACCGCGATGAAAATGCGCGCCGTGGGGCTCAACTGGAAACTTGAGCCCGGACAATACGTATTCGACATCAACGGAATAATGCACGCCGGATCTCCGTTTCAAGCAGGGGTCTTCCTAATTCACAGCACCAACACCTTTGAGGTCATGGTCGGGGGCGCAGATCAATTAATCGAAAATTTCGTCTGGCTGCCCACATGGGAAGACTGTCGATCCTGGTTGAAAAATGAATCCGTCCCAGAGGACCGAGTAATCGGAGCCTGGCAAAGTGGCGACACCCGGGGACTCAGTGATCGACAAGTCCTCTACGAACTCATGCTCAAGATTTTGGAAGGGAGGGCCGCTGCAGAATGAAGCCGGTCTTTTCCATCATCTTGCTACTACTACTAGTGGTACCAGGGTGCGGCGATCCGCCCGCCGAGTTTCGCCCGCTGCCAGCGGCGCTTGGTGATCTTCGTGGCGTAGCGATGGGATTCGAAAGACTCCAGCCGCTAGACCAAGGCATATATTCAGCGTGGCTTAGGCTCGAAAAAGGTGATCGCGTCGGCATTGGTACGTTTAACGTGAATAGCAATGGGCAGCCCGTCGACGCGCAAGGCAGCGTGATCGACCGTTTCACAGCAAGTGAGACGCTGTTCAGCGCGATCAGTATCTTGATAGCTGTTGAACCAACAGGAGATATCGGTGACGCACCAAGCGAGTCAGTCATCTTGCAGGGGCCCTTCATAGATGGAATTGCGACACTGGTTGTTCCTTTCCCTGCAGGCATTCAAGAAGCTTCTGGGAGTTACCGTGTCTTTACGCCAACAGACGGCCCAAACACCAATGAAGGGTCGGGGGTTTGGGCAATAAATGCCAATGGGCAGCCAACAATGACGCTGGCAGATATCAACAACATTTATATGTACGAGCATTTCGTGGTGATTAATGGGATACCGGTCACGATGGGACGCTTTAGAACGACTAACACCAAGGACCTCAGGAACCCATGGAGTGGGCCTTTGAACACGGAAGCACCAGCGGTTCCTGGAGAGGACTTCCTTGCTAACGCGCCAGCGGGATTGACGTTTCCTGTCGATTTGTCCGGATCTCAACTGCTCGTCACACTCGAGGCTCTCTACGGCGATCGCGTTGAACCTTCTCAGCTCGTCGTGCTTGAAGGGACCTTGCCCACAGTCGTCGGCGGCGAGATTATTCATCTGGCCAATCAGACGGCAAATTTCCCCACCGGAACAGCCGTTATTTACTGATGCGTGCCCATCGACATTCCTCTAGTACAACAACCAGGGTCCACTCAACGGTGGTGTTGGGCGCGCTGGCACTGTCTCTATTTATCGTAACGAAGGCAGAAGCATCGACGCCTACAGTGCCCGGACTTGCCGGCATTTCAGTGCCATTAATTGCCCACCTGGAAACCGAGGCAAACCTGAAGCAACAACAAGAAGGAGAACGTCGCGATCCGCCGCCGGTGATCGACCCGGCATCGGGACCAGTCTTGTCAGTCTTTGGGGGATCAGTGTTCTCAGGAAAAAGTGCCTTCCAAACTGGGGGAGCAATTGCATACTTCTTCGGAGCAAAGGCAGGTGTTGGCCTTGAGGCGGAAGCCAGCATGACATTGGGTCCTGGAGGACTTGTCAGCCAGGTGATGGGCAGCTTCATTCTGCAGGCTGGGGCACGCACATCCAAGTTCGTACCGTACATCGCTTTAGGTGGGGGCTTCCTACAAGCAACAACCAAGTTTCCAGATGCAAAGGCCGAGGCCCTCGAAAAGCTTGGTATCAACCCTGAGCCAACCAAGGAGAGCGCCCCGTTCGCTCACATAGGCGGAGGTTTGCGCTTCTACATCAAGCGCAACCTAGCCGCTCGTGTTGATGTGCGCGTAGCGCGAGTAAAGCTAGACTTAGAAGGTGTCGAATTAATCGACAGCCTTTTTCGGATGCGTCGCGTAGTCGGGATGCTCAGCTGGGAGTTCTAGCCGGCTCAAGATAAACGAGGCCTGCGGCGGGGGCGAGCAATCCCACGATCCGAGGCGCGTACGAACTCAACTAACTCGCTAACCTCTGAAACACCTTGCCGCGAGTTCTCACTAAGCTCAGTGAGCCTCCGGTCGAGGGTACCGTCATGGCCAAATAGAATACGGTAAGCGCGCTTAAGGTCACGCAATCGTTCCGGTGACGTTCCGGCCCGTCGGATTCCGACGACATTCAGACCTTTTGGCCGCGCAGGATGACCGTCCGCGACGCAGAACGGAATGATATCCTGCCGCACCGTGCTGGCCCCGCTCACCATTGCGAGTCGGCCAATGCGGGCAAACTGATGTACGACGACATATCCTGACAGAAAGGCACCATCACCAACCGTGGCATGCCCAGCCATCATCACTCCATTGGCAAGGATGACGCCATCACCCAGTACGCACTCGTGGGCAACATGCGAGGTAGCCATCAGTAAACAGTCACTCCCAACAATGGTGTTTCCACCCGGTTCAACGCACCGGTGGATGGTGACGTACTCACGAACCACAGTCCGGTTACCGATAACTACACCACTTGCCCCTCCTTGAAACTTAAGGTCCTGCGGGGTGCCACCGAGAACTGCCCCGGGCCCCACCTTGACCTGGTCTCCCACAACTGTCCCAGAATAAAGAACGGCATTAGGCCCAATCTCTGAGCCTTGGCCCAGCACAACATCTGCTTCGATATTCGCACCCATTGCGACCGTGACTCCGGATCCAAGCGCAGCATCCGGGTGGACGCGAGCCGCGGGATCAACTATCGGAGATGCTTGCTCGTCGCTCATCGTCACTTTGCTCGAGAAGAAACTCCTGCGAAAGCGTGCTCCACTGAGTCATCGAACCATCTTGCTATCGCCCAAAGAAGGCACCACGTCAACACGGAGCTGCTGAGTCTCTGGGTACCAGTGCAAAACCCGCGCATCGACAGAGTTGGCTCCGATCACCGCTCTCGGCGCAACGCCACCGTCGATCGCCCAACCACTGAGCGAAGCTGGGTACCACCGTACATCCCCACGCCATCCACCCAGAGTGAGCTGGGCAGCTGCAATGCCACTGCCCGGAACGGCCGGAAGAATATCGGAATCAAGCCGCGAAAACGCGCTGAGATCAATACCAGCAGCGACGACCTTATTAGCGATGCGTGGGAATAGCAATATCTGAGCACCAAGTCCCTCGCGTATTACACGTGCTCTGAGCCATGCAATAGTGCTCCCTTCAAAGCTACGACCGAGCTTGTCAGCGGCCACAGTTTGCTCCGGAGGGGAGAACATCATCTCAGCGTCTGCCAGGCTCAAACTCCAACGTGCGGTGCTTAGAACGTCCGCACCGAGAATTCCATCAAAGCCATCGACCAGTTCACTGACCGCTACGACGACGTTGCGGACCATGACCGTACCAAGTTCGAGTTGCATCACCGCCGCTTGCCGGCCTGCCATCATCGATGGCCATCTGTTGCTCACTGTCCGACTCGCCACGTTGCCGAATCCATCCACCACGATACCTGCTGCTGTTGCAAAGCGTTCTGAGATAACGCTCTGGCGAGCTACCAGATCGATCTTAAGTAAAGCAGGCTCGCTATTGATCTTGGCCTCAACAACCCATGTGCCCTCGGCAAGTTCACGTATCGGCAAGATTACTGCGTCGCCATTCCACTGCTGTGGAGGACCCTGAAATCGTCCGATAGCAACAGCCATCGCGCCTGCTGCTCGTCCGCGGGCTGTAGATGGTTCTACTTGGTTCCATGCAAGCAACTCACTCGCTGCAGTATCACCCTCACCTCCAGCCCAAGCAGCGCTTGCAAGCAAAGCATAAGCTTCACCTGAAGACTTCCCAGAAGCTAGCTCGACAACTAATGGCCAGTTGGCCTCACTAGCGTAGACTGCTGCCAACCCGATGTTACCTTCGTCCAATCCGGCTTCCGCAGCTCGTCGAAATTGCGACTCGGCACTGTAAGCGTTTCCGTTGCGCCAGAGCGCCCAGCCGTACACTAAATCACTCCTCGGATTAGCGTACCGGCGAGCCAAAATGTTTGCTTCATCGAGAGCACGCCGAACGCGATCCCGATCAAGAAATCCCTGAACTTCGTTGACGGAGGAAGACAACCTGGTGGCATCCGCAGAGAGTTCCAGTCTGCATCCAGACACACTGATGGAGAAGAGGACAGTAATGCCCAAAACTCCAGTCAGACGAGCTAACCAGCCCTTTTTACTTTTTAGGCGCGATGGTATATTCACTCTAAATACGATTCTAGGACTCTTCATGAAGCTGCGTAACTACATCACGCGCTGGCAGGAATTTCGTGAGTGGTCGGAGTGTAACCGACCGGAAATCGTTTCGGATGTGGAGAACTTGGGCAACGAGCTTCGTCATTCTATCGAAGCCTACCGTCAAGCCACCGGCCCTGAGGACCGGCAGGATACGATGGATTCGATAAAATCCTACTACGACGAAGTTGTTGAGTGGCATATGCGAGAGATCATCGCAAAACTTGACAACGTGTAAGCTTCAGGCGCTTCCCCTCTCACGAAAACCTGCAGCATCGGACTTCAACCAGGCTTCATGGGTATAGCTCGTCCTAGTAGCTCTTGCCAGATAATGCCGGGTCCTCGGCACGCTATCTAGGTCGCAACATAGACCCAGGCGGTCTTCCTAGTCAACGACCCAAGCGTTTTCACGTCGGCCTCAATGCGCTCGTACTCCCCTCCCCCAACATTCTCAAAGCAATCCAGCTTCTCGAGTTCGTTCCTCTTGATACTTTTGAGTAGTAGCCCAGCGATTAGATCGGTGGGATGGCGAACGGCATGGAAATACCCAGTTTCCGGGTTGACTTTGCGGGAGAATCCATCGAGAAGGGCTGGTTCCGAGCTAGGAACGCGACCGAGAATCTCTAAGAGAACAAGGGGCTTGCATAGCTCGCCGTACACAAACATGGTCATGATAGAGACTCAGGAATCCAAATCGGCCACAGCCTGTTCTAGCTTTTCTGATAGTTCCAGCAGTTTGCGACGTTGCGGGAAGCTGAGACTAGTACCGACATCTTTTTCAAGGCCACGCAAAACTGTCGCCGCGTCGATGGCAAGGCTTGACAGGTTCTTGGAATTGGAAGCTTCCGGTCGCGGCACATTGGTGTCACAAGAGCCGGAACCCTGTGACTGGCCTTCGGTCCATTGCTCAAGTTCTTCGGGATCGAAGCGCACGTTAAAACCAATCTTTCGATAAGGCACGCGCCCGAGACGAACCCACTCATAAAGGGTCTTAGGTCTAATTCCGAGATACTCCGCCGCCTGCTTGACCCTCCAAAGAGCCATGATTCTCCACGTATTTGATATTAGTTCCGTGCCTATTGGAGCACGCCCACGCTACCCTTGCATCTTACCGCCATCAAGTACCCTTGATTGCTGACTGCGGACGGGAAGACTATACTAGAAATTCCTTTCAGGATTTCGGTGCCCATCGCGCCCACACAGTCACTTCTTTTTCATGCCTAATGCTTCCAAGTTCAGCCCCAAGGCCGTCCCGCTAAGCCCGACAGAAATCCTCCGCGCGGAACATCGTCAAATAGATGAGCAGCTAAATGTGCTCTCCGGCGCGCTGCTGCTGCCCGCCTCGCTGCTGCTGGCCGCCGGCGCGCTGCGGCAGCTCGGTGACCGGGGACCAGTCCCCGAAGTTCTGGATCGTATTGAGTCAGTAGCGCGTTATATCGACGGCGAGATGGCAATTCATCATCAGAAAGAAGAGGACTGTCTGTTCCCATTTCTGAAGGAATTTTTCACTCCGGAGAACCTCAGGATCGATGCCCGAATCGCTGATCATGAGGATCTCAACATCATGAACACTAAGTTCAAGCAGTCCCTCAGTGAGTGCCGTGATCTTGAATCGGGCAAGGGGGCGACATTTGCAGCACAGATGCTGCGTGGTTACGGCCTCTACATAGTCCACCTGATCCGTGAGCACCTCTTGAAGGAAGACCACATTCTCTTTCTGGTCGCCGAGGAATATCTCACTGCTGACCAAGAGGCCGAAATCCTGGAACGCTTTGCCGCGATCGAGGACACCGGCGTTCAACGCGCCTAGCCCCGGACCGGGGAATTAAGCTCACTCACTCGTGGCTCCCACAAGAGGTCGCCGACGCGAAGAGCAAGGCCGTCTCTTTTGGCTCTGGCTGCTAACGCTACCAATTATCTTGATGCTCACGGCAGCTTTTGCCTTTGGCGCGCCATGGCCGGACCCACTCTCCCAACGCTTAGCCATGGCAATGCTTGCTTTCCCAGTGCTCTTCATGGTCGGCGAACCACTCTTCAAAGATGCGAAGCGATCGCTAAAAGATCGTCGCCTGAGCCCCGAGTTAGCCGTGGCAACGATCGTGCTCCTTGCTTACAGTAGCGGTTTTCTCGCGCTGATCTTCCCGACACCCCCTATTGCTGGTGTTTCGGCCCTAATAGTGTCGGGCTATTTCACCGTACGCTACCTGCTGGAGAGATATTGAAAAACGTTACCCTCCTTGCCCGGGATCCGTAACGGGGGCACACATGTTCTAGTTGCCATTGACCATTTGTTTCACAGGCAATAGTCGAGCATAGAATCCCACAAAGGATTCCAGGGACAATCTCGAGAGCCAAGACTAGGATGAGACCACGAAGGGAATTTATGACTGAATCAGAACACCCACAGATAGACAATGTTGGAGAAGAACTTCAACCTATAGCCATAGCACTGCAACAACACCACGAACTCATGAAAAGGAAATTTTCAGCGGTCGTTCTGTTGCAGCTGTTACAGATGTTTATTTTGGTCCTTCTATTGCTTTAATTTAAGGGAGGAGACTCATATGAAAGAACATCTAGGCTGGGTGATCACAGGAATGTTGGTGGGTTGGATTGCTTGCCGCGTGATCATGGGGATGGGGTGGCTGAATTAGATTTTTTAGTTTTTAGGCAACAGCCAAGATCCCACCCCTTATATAGACAGCGTGGGCGATCTACTAATGGGGGGATATCGCTCTAGCAGAAAAGCAATTCGTTCAATGCTAGCCTCGCTGCGATTTTGGTCCCGATGGGAGCAAAACAACCTTTTAAAAGACACTCGGGAAACCCCTGTTTCCTGAGAGGGCCTTACTAAGGAATTACCATAATGCACTTATTTGGCGCACTAAGATTTCATCAATTCCAGTAACTACAATGGTTTACGGAGATTCAACACCAAGCCAATACCACTGAACATTTTGACCATTTATCGCATCAACAAGGTTTCGACCACCATTCCGGGGCCGAAACCCACTGCGACACAAGGACGTGGAGCCCCAGCGCGACGGAGTCGATGAAGAATAAAAAGAAGGGTCGCTGACGACATGTTGCCAAACTGCGCGAGGATCTCGCGGGAAACGTTCATCGCCTCTTTATCCAAACCAATGGCCTCCCCAAAAGCGTTCAAGATGCGCGGGCCACCAGGGTGAACAGCCCAAGTCGCTACGTCCTCGATCGAAAGAGAATGCTCCCCCAACCATTCGATCAGCCAATCCTGCACGTTTTCACGGATCAGTTGAGGCACCTGTGGCGACAAAGTCATGTGAAAACCGTGGTTGCCAATTTTCCAGGTCATGGCCTCTTGGGAATCCGGAATCAAGAGCGTTCCGTTCCCAGTCGCAATCCAATCAGAGGCACCGATTGACGGTGTGACTCCAATAACACCCACTGCGGCAGCTCAATCGGCAAACAATGAAATGGCAACGATCTTGTCCGCTTCCCAACCGTAAAAAAAATGTAGCGTGCAAAGCTCCACTGCACAGATCAGGACCCGGGCATTGGGATTCTCCTGACCAAACGACGAGGCTACACGAATGCCGTTGAGCGCCCCATGACAACCCATGAAACCAACATGGGTACGCTCCACTCTGCGCCGCAACCCAAGATCTTCAATAAGCGAGGCGTCAATACCTGGGGCATGGAACCCTGTGCAGGAAACGGTCACAACGTGGGTGATACTCGTTGGATCAACGTCGGCGTCAGCGACAGCTTCCCGTGCTGCATGCAAAGCCAAGGGTGGGGCCTCCCTCTCATAGATGTCCATACGATCCAACGTTGTCGGCCCACGATCATTCTCGCCAGTCACTTTTGAATAGAACGACTGCCGTTCAAACGGGTCCCCATCAGAGGCTTCCAAGAGAACACTGTGTCTCCTGCTCACACCAGACCGTCGATAGAGAGCCGGAATTAGACGCAACTGTTCATCAGCGGCATGACAGAACCACTTGCTCACCTCCGATGCGTCTGCCTGCGAAATCGAATACTTAGGAACCGCAGTGCCGATACCGGCGATCCTTAAGGTCATGTCGTCGTCGCACCTGATATCGGTGAGCCATGCAAGCGCCGGACAAGAGGTCCGCCAAGAACGGGCATGCTCTCGATGCTCCGCAACACACCACGGGCAATGAACGGGTGACGAAGGGCCCAAGCAAACCATCGACAATCTCGCTGAGCCTGTACTAATTCGCCTCGACGTAGCGCCACCCAATCAGCAGCCATACTTGGATTCCAACCCTTTATCGCTTTCAAAGCGAGCGGAGCTAGGAGCGTTGCCGAGTGGATTGCCCAACCAATCCCTTCTCCAGTGAATGGCTCCACGTAACCTGAAGCGTCCCCTATTGCAAAAAGACGCTCCTTGGCAAGCCACTTCGGCTCTTGCATCATCGGTGGTGTGCCTTTCCACGGGACGGAATCAAGCCCTGGGATCGGCTCGAAACAGGCTGCATCGAGGACGTATCTAACCGCCGCCCCGACACCATGAAGCCGAATGAGATCTGGATCAAGAGCCGCAGCAACATTTAAACGATCCCCCTCCACGCGTACCACGCCAACATAGCCCCCTATTCCGATCGCCATATGGATCGTCCCACTCTCGTAACTGTCACCACTATGGGCCAAGATTGCGCTACAACCGATCCGGTGGCTGTTAGCGCAGCCAACGCGCTCGGGCTTCGAGTCAAAGACGAACGAATCGCCAAGGCCAGAAGCATCAATAACGAGCGATGCCATCACCTTAAACTTGGTTCGGGACCCCAGTATCACCGATCGGAACCCATCGTGTGTTTCGCCCACTTCTGCGTGGCAGAGTGGTCGGAATTCAACGCCGACGGCAAGCGCGGAATTGACCAGCGTCGCATCTAGAGCCGACCTCGATATAGAAATGCCCCCAGGAAGCGACAAGCTCACCAAATGTCCCCAGCCACCCAGCTTCAATCGGTGCAGAGCCTTGCCGCCCAATTGGTTGACAGCTTTGTCCAATCCAAGCTGACCGAGCTGCGCCACTGTACGGGCGCTAAGACAACCACCGCAGACCTTGTTTCGTGGAAAACGTCGCCGATCAACGAGAAGAACAGTTGCGCCGGCTAGTGCAAGCTCGCGGGCTACCACCGCACCTGCAGGCCCAGCGCCAACAACAACGACATCCCATAGACGCCGGGATCTTTGCCGTTCATCTTCCCCCGTAAAGCTGTTCACGATTTAGCCCAAGTCAGGCTATAACGCTGCAACCAGCAACCTCTCACAACCATATCCAGTCCAGCACTTCGAGCTAGAGCTTGTGCTTCTTCTCGGGTGAATGCCGCGCGCACTGAAGCCGGGCCATCAAATCGGGCAACATCAGAAGTTGTCAGCAAACGAACTCCTGCGTATGCAAGCAGGTAACCCTGTCGCGTGCGTTCTAGATCAAGCACAACTACCAGCCGACTTGCAGCATCAGCCATTCGGCGCAAAAAGCTGCCTGCGTGGTCTTCGGAAAGATGATGCAGAAAGAGTGTTGAGAAAACAATGTCGGCCCCGGTGGGCAGTGGGTCTCGGAGTACATCAAGACAAGAGAA
The DNA here is from genome assembly GCA_964455175.1 of uncultured Acidobacteriota bacterium. Classification (GTDB taxonomy): domain Bacteria; phylum Acidobacteriota; class UBA890; order UBA890; family UBA890; genus UBA890. The sequence goes on from CAYVUW010000012.1 coordinate 16,104, forward strand.
TCGCGCCTTAGAACCTACCTGTTGTGCTCGCCGCCGAGCCCTTCGGATCGCCACCGGACTCGCGTCACAACCCACCACGCGCACGTCAAATCCGTGCTTGCGTCCTTTGGCTTCCAACCCCATCGCCACGTCCCCACCTCCACACGCCAGATCAAGGAGAGTGAGTCGGCGGTCATGGTATCGGGCCACAGTTGGCTGAATATCGGACCAAACCTGCCCGACCGTCCCCGAAAAGCAATTAATACGTTGCAGGGCATCCAACGCAATCAGATGGCGCCGCTCGTCCAGATCCGGCGAATCCATAATTTCATTTTGAAGATGCCGTGCGAATCCCATGATCGTTCCAGCACTGCCTTAGCCGTACAACAACCCATGCAGTTCGGGATACAGCAGGAGAGTCTCCTCCTTACTAATATTGCTCAACCGATCGGGCAGCAAAAGTGGGTCCTCTCCCTCGTGAAGATAGTAGTCAGGTCCAGCACCAAACAACTGGTGGGCAGGGTGAAAGTAAACTGTGGCGACTCGAACCTGCGGAATATTTCGTCTCGCTTTGCGTTGTAGGTAGCTGACCACTTCGTAGATGTCCCGGCCATCGCCAAAGACGTTATCGACGAGGAGCAATTGGTCATTGGTCTCCATGACGTCCAAAACGTGGTCGAACCCCTTAATGTCTATGCTGCCACCGGGGACGGAACCCTTGCGATATTGTGTTTGAACCGCTGTATGGTAGGAGTTGTGTCCTCTCCAACGAAACAATTCCTGAATAACAATTGCCGGTTGGGCACCACCGCGCCAAACTGCAACTAAAAAATCGGGCCGGTAGCCATCGTCCCAAATCTTACGGGCAAGTCGAAAACAGTCGACCAGGTAGACGTTTAGGTCCACCACCGGCCCCTCACCTCTTTCAGAAGACGTCATGTGAGTTAAGACAACTAGGAGCCGTAAGCGGGAGGCAGTTTAGGGATTCGTAGTTTGTGTGCATTGCCACGTCGAAGTTCTTCTACGCGCGACGCGAGCTCCTCACTACCCTGCCCTCCAACGAGGTAACGGTCGAGTTCATCATACGAAAATCCGAGTTCGGACTCGTCCGTCTGGCCCTGCCACATTCCTGCCGTCGGCGGCTTGTCGATAATTGATTGGGGTACTCCCAAGTGGGCAGCAAGCTCCCGTACCTCATGCTTGACAAGATGCCCGAGGGGGAGCAGGTCAACCCCCCCATCACCGTACTTCGTGAAATATCCCAGTGTCAGCTCAGTGCGATTTCCAGTTCCGACGACGAGATACTGATTGCGACCAGCAAAGTAGTAAAGCGTTGTCATGCGGAGGCGAGGTTTAATGTTATTCAACGAAAGATCCTGCGCACCCACCGCCGAACCTATTTCTAACGCCGATGTAAACGCTTTAAAAACCGGGCTCAAAGGAACTTCACGACACTGGAGACCAAATTTTTCCCCCAATAGCAAAGCGTCTTCTCTATCCCGAGGGTCTGATTCGACCGGCATGATGACAGCAAGATGCTCGTCACGGAATGCCCTTCGCGCCAGCACCGCAACCGACGACGAGTCGATACCTCCAGACAGTCCAAACACCACGCCGCGGCAGCCAGCCGCCTTGACTTCCGACCGTAACCAAGCCACCAAACTATCCGATAGTTCCTCGGCGTTCACCTTCGATCTCCCGACACTCGGTTGACTGAAACTCGGATCTTAGGGCAGCTATCGTGAGGGGTCAATCGAGTCAATTCAAGCTTTCCCCCAGGATCCCCGGACTCCTCTGGGTCATCTGACTCCGCAAAAAGCCCTTTATTGAATAAACAAATGTGTTAATTACCAGATCCAATAATTAATTTATATTCAATTTATATTGATAGACAGATTTATTGTGCTGAATAACAGTTATAGATTGTAATGATTACTAATTAATAGAAACGAACACTGGCTAGCAAATGACCGATTCACCACAGGCGGGTATGGAACAGCATCCCTCTATCATGACTTTGGAGGAAGTTGCTGAGTACCTCCGTGTACATAAATCAACCATTTATCGAATGGCGCGTGAGGGTAGTATCCCTTCCTCTAAAGTTGCCAATCAATGGCGTTTTAGAAAGGCGCGCATTGACGAGTGGCTTATGGAGTGTGAGAACAAAGGGGCTACCGATTGACAGGAAAGTCTTTGGAACAGTACCCGCTTCTCTTCAGCTGATGATTGAGGCGGTTACGTCCTCGTAGGTCACCACGGTGTATTGCTCTCGCAACTCAAGGACAAGCGACTCGAAAAGGCCGCTGCGTCGAAGGTTAAGCATTTCGATCCTCCGCACATCGCCCTGGGTTGCGTACTGCCCCCAGACGGGCTGCACATGGGCCGAGACGCGAAACAGAGCATAGCCTCTGTCTACCTTCACGGGACCACCCACCTCACCTGGTGCGTGGTCGAACGCCGCGAGTACCAACGCCGATTGTCGACCCAAATCAGGAACAACTCCGTCACGCTGGATCAGCTCCGTTGACTGGATAGGCGCAGCGATCTCAGCGGCCAGGACATCGAACCCCTCGCCTTGCTCAAGTCGCACAGCGAATTCATCTGCCACTTCCGCAGCACGCTCTTCGGCGAGCTCGCTGATGAGGTCACTGCGCACCGCACCCTCAACCTCAGCTAACTCCGGCTCGTGCGACTCAACGATTTCGTCGACGCGGAAGATTACGTGTCCATTACCAAACCGAATCGGCTCCGAGACTCGATCTCGCCCCGCCACAAATACCTGGCGGGTGAACTCCGGCGAGAGCACCTCGGAGAAGCCCTCGAGTTGTGAAAACAGGGGACTCGCGCGAAGTTCCAAATCGAACTGGGCAGCGAGATCTTCAAAGTTCGTGCGCCGAAGTACCTCGACCCTTAGCTCTTCAGCCCGCTGGTCTGCAATCTCCTCGGAACGCTCAAACGTAATACGCTGGTCAAGTTGGGCTCGAACCTCTTCGAAAGGCCGGACCTGCTCCGGGCGGCTACCATCCAAACGGATAATGTGCAGTCCAAACGGCGTCTGTACGATGTCCGACGTCTCATCAATTTTCAGGGAAAAGGCTACTTCCTCGAATTCCGGGGTCATGCGACCACGGCGGAACCACCCGAGGTCTCCGCCAGACGTAGCGGTTGCAGTATCATCAGAGTTCTCTTCGGCAAGGGTTGAGAAATCAGCACCGTTGCGAATCTCTCTGAGGATCTCCTGGGCAGCGCTACTTGTCTCAGCAATCGTCTCTTCGTCGGGTTCCGGCGGCAGACGAAACAAGATATGTCGAGCACGGACTTCCTCCGGAATCGTGAATTCTTCAATGCTCGCTGCGTACGCAGTCCGCAGATCCTGTTCGTCGAGTTTGACAGATTCCCGAATGGCTTCTGTCTCAATAACCGCGAAGCTAACCCTGCGTCTCTCGGGTACACGATAGTCGAAGATGTTTTCTTCGAACAGCACACGTATCCCTTCATCCGTCAATAATTCCGAAACTTCAGGTTCAAGACCTGCGGAAGAAACAATGAAGAAGTCAAATTGAGCCTGCTCGTTGGCCCGCTGGTAGGCGTCCTCAATTTCGCGGTTGGTAACCGTGACTCCATTGCTTACGAGTTCGGTAAACTTTTCGAAGAGGACTTCATTGTGTATCTGACCCTCGAAATCCTCGAATGAAACCCCGTTAACCTGAAGCATCTGCTTGTAACGGTCGGGCCCGATAAAGATGCCATCTTCCTGGAACATCGGATACTCCATAATACGAGCCTGTATCTCGCGCGCGCTGACCGACAAACCTTGATCACGAGCAGCAGCCAGGATTAGGCGATCACGGATCAGTGACTCAAGCACGATCTCGCGAATCTGCATCTGCTGCAGGAAATCATCGGGAAGGTTTCCCCCGCTGACACTTTGATAGTAGGCGGTCTGCTGCTGGAGTGCCTGCTGGAAATCAGCGATATAAATCGGTTCCCCGTCAACACGGGCAACGATGTTTGACGGTCCGCGGATCAGGTCAGGAATGTAGAAAGCAATAAAGGCAATGATGACAAGCCACAACACCCATGAGAGTTTGCGAACGTTGCGACGCATGGTATCGAGCACGCTTCAACCTTACCTTGGTACTGGTCTCTGTATTAGCTGAAAAGAAGGAAAATGGACGGCTGGACGATGGCACTGCCGATTAAGAAGACTAATGGTAGCCGCGCGGCAGTGCTGGCGACAAGCAAACTTTTCAGCACCACCGTGAAAAGCAAGCCTTTTCCACTTAAAGTGCCTTGAATTCCGCGAATCTATTGTTCCGAGGTGGACAGGGCCATGCTAGACTTTCCAGGCTATTTTGCAGCCTTTGGACGTATGCGTTCTTTTGCACCCGCGCCCCCGTAAGATAGTAATGGGTGCGGGGATGCAACGGAACGCTTTTTCCGTGGTGGTGTGAAAGCCTCACGCGCTTACCTGGCTCAGATTCTATGTCCCGAATTTTGTCCTTCTTCTCGAACGATATAGCCATCGACCTCGGCACGTCGAATACGCTGATATTCACAGCGGGGCGTGGCGTGGTGTTGTCGGAGCCCTCGATCGTTGCGATCAATACAAACAACAACAAAGTTGTGGCAGTGGGCTCGGAGGCTAAAGAAATGCTCGGCCGTACGCCAGGCCATATTGTCGCGGTTCGCCCACTGAAGGACGGTGTCATCGCCGATTTTGACGTTACAGAGAAGATGATTTCGTACTTCATTCGCCGCGCCAACAAAGGGCGTATCTGGGTGCGCCCGCGCAGCGTTTTTGGAGTGCCTAGCGTTATCTCTCAGGTTGAGGAGCGCGCCGTCAGGGATGCCGCCTACCGTGCTAAGGCGGTGGAGGTGTTCTTAATCGAAGAAGCTATGGCTGCAGCGATTGGGGCCGGACTTCCGATAACCGAACCTTCCGGGAATATGGTGGTCGACGTCGGCGGCGGCACAACTGATGTGGCAGTTATTTCAATGGGTGGCATTGTGTACTCACGATCAATTCGCGTCGGCGGCACGGCAATGGATGAAGCAATCATCAGCTACATTAAGCAAAACTATAATTTGCTCATCGGTGATCGCACGGCCGAAGACATCAAAGTCAACATCGGCTCTGCGCATCCTCTCGATGAGAAAATCACTATGGACATCAAAGGACGCGACCTAATCGAAGGCAAACCGAAAACGGTGACCATCGATGACCGCGAAATTCGCAAAGCGCTCAGCGAAGTCACGTCTTCCATTGTGGAATCGGTACGAATGGCGTTCGAACGTACTCCGCCCGAACTATCTGCTGACTTTATCGACAAAGGCGTGATTTTGACCGGTGGCGGAGCCTTGTTACGCAACCTTGATCTGCGGCTACGGGAAGAAACGGGAATTCCAATTTCTGTTGCCGAAGACCCATTGTCCGCGTGTGTACTTGGCGTCGGGCGAATTCTCGATGACCTGGATCTCCTGCGGCAAGTGTGCCTGCCGTAGGTGGGACCGGATGATGCCCAACCGATGAGCTGAGGCGACATGAAGACAATTGGCCGCCAGGCGAGCTCGCTAATGCTCCTTATCGGGCTGCTGTTTGGTTTCTTCGTGATGATTTCGTATCAGGCCAACCGCGCTAAGACTGCCAACGCTGTTGAGGGTGCGATTCAAACTGTAGCTTCTCCGGCCCATCGTCTCATCTCCGAGCTGTGGACCAGGGTCTCTTCTGGCTGGTCCGGCTATGTGGCACTGACCAGTCAAGCTGTCAGGACAGACGCCCTACAGCAACGGGTGACCTACCTTGAACGTCGGATCATGACATTGGAGGAAACGTCACGCGAAAACATCCGGCTAAAGGAGCTACTGAACTTGCAGGATCGCATCGCCACCCCGTCGATCGCATCGCAGATCATCGGACGCGACATGGCGCACGGTTATGAAACGTTCACAGTCAATCGGGGGTCGCGTGATGGTGTCGAAATTGGGTCGGGGGTCATATCAACCACCGGTGTCGTGGTCGGTCAGGTCATCCAAGTAAGCCCATGGACGGCGATGGTACAGCTAGTCACCAACCCTCGAAATGCAGTTGGTGCCAAGATCGTGCGAACCTTGGCTCACGGTGTCGTTCATGGCGCCGGTGACGCTACTCTCAAACTCGATTACGTCACTAGCCTAGCTGACGTCAAGGAAGGAGACATTGTGGTCACCTCAGGCGACGACGGGATCTATCCGGCGGGGTTTGAAATCGGCCGAGTGCTTCGCGTAACTGAAGGAGCACCCGTCCCAGGACTTCCTCAACTACCAGTGATACGAGCTGAAACGGCGCTATTTCTAAACATCGATGTTGATCCCCTCACTAATGTTCTTCAAATTGGACAAGTGCTGCTCCTTTCCCTACAAATGGATCGTGAATGACCGCGCTCTTCTCGGTTCTGCTGCTGTTTGGCCTGGGCCTTCTACAGATATTTTTGCCTCAAGTCTGGTCGGGACTTGGGAGAATCGACTGGCTACTGATGTATGTCGTTCTGCAGTCGCTGCGCAGCTCTTTCCGACGGTCAATTCTCCTCGGCGCGGGTGCAGGTTTAATTCAAGACGGCCTTGCTGGTGGCATAATCGGGCTCCACGCCTTTGCCAAGACCACAGTAGCGGCAATCATTGCGATGTTCAGCAGCCTGTTTGTGTTGCGTGGCCCACTCTCGGGGGCAATGATCACGGGCTTGGCAGTGATAATTGAAGGGCTAATCCTGATGGCCTGGCAGTTGTCCCTCGGGCAACCAACATCGCTTGGCTTAGGCGATGTCTCCCTGGGATCTGCGGCAACCAGTGCAGCAACAATGTTGGTCATCTACACCGGTCGCAAATGGCAGGAGCGAAAACTAATCAAGCACCGCCGTGTTTGAGTTGACGCCGGCGTTTTGGATGATGGCGAATGAACAGAGTTGGCGCGTGGCGACCTTTGTCTTCAAACGGAAGCAAAGGTAAACGCTGGGGATTCATCTTCCGCCGCAACCGTAGTGCTTCAAATGACGAGACGTTAGAAAGCCCAATTGTCCTTAGCCGGCTGCGGCGTCGGGTACACCTTGCCGAGGGCTTTGTCATCTTAATGGTCACGCTGCTGCTCTTAGGTTTTTGGCGCATCCAGGTAATACACGCGGAACACTATCGTGCTCTTGCCGACAACAACCGCCACCAAAACACCATCGTTCGTGCGCCGCGCGGCTTGGTTACCGACCGCAAGGGCTTCCTGCTCGCCGCCAACAGACCTGCTTTTAACGTCGCCATTGTTCGGGAGGAGCTCGATGATCGAGACACAACCCTTCAGTGGCTTGCTGACGTACTCAACGTCACGCCCACCATTCTGCACAAACGCCTTGATCAAAGAGAGCAGGGTATCCCGATCTTTCAACCGGTCGTCATTGCCGACGACATTGCCCCTTCTTTGGTGCCAGCGATTGAAGCAAGGTCGTTCGAGTATCCCGGAGTCTTGATCCAACCGGAGCATAAGCGCCATTACCCGAAAGGAACCGTCGCTGCGCACGTGATGGGCTACGTTGGCGAAATTAACGCCGTGCAGCTAGCAGCCTGGGAACAAGACCGCTACCGAATGGGCGATATTGTGGGCCAACTTGGCCTCGAGCGCGTACATGACAGCCTGCTGTCAGGGTTTGCCGGCGCAGAAGAGGTCATTGTCAATAGCGCAGGGCGAACCATTCGAGTCTTGAACCAGATTCCGCCGGAACCCGGAAACACGCTCACGTTAACCCTCGATGGGAAGCTACAGGAACAAGCGGAGGCTTTGCTTGAGGGGAAAAAGGGGGCCATCGTAATACTCGATGTCAACACCGGTGGTGCGCTAGCGCTAGCATCTGCTCCAACCTTTGACCCCAATATGTTCGCTCGGCGCTTCTCCCAAGCCGAGTGGAACGCCGTAACAAACAATCCTGCCACACCCCTTCAGAATCGTGCCCTACAAAGTGCATACCCTCCGGGGTCAATCTTTAAGCTACTGGTGGCCGTTGCAGGCCTTGAAGCAGGCAGGATCAGACCTGAAACAACGGTCAATTGTGCTGGAGGCGGTACGTACTACGGGCAATACCGAAGTTGTAATGCCATACATGGCACGGTGAACCTGGTAAGCGCCATTGGTCGGTCATGCAACGTCTACTTCTACGAACTCGGAACTAAACTTTCCCGGGAACAGCTCATCGAGGTTGCAAAGCGATATGGACTCGGCACCGAAACTGGCATTGACCTTCTTAACGAAGCGACGGGTATCCTGCCGACTAACGAGTGGGTCGCTGAGGCGCTACCACCCCGAGATGGCAACTGGTATCTGGGAGAAACCATAGGTCTATCGATCGGCCAGGGGCCAATCAATACCACCCCATTACAGCTTGCTCATATGGCGGCAACGCTCGCCACAGGGGTAAAGATGAAGCCCTATTTGATTGAGAAGGTGGAAAGTTCCACTGGGAGTAGTCGTTCAAGGTATGCCGCGCAGGATGGAGGCACCGAGGTCGACCTCCATCCTGATCATCGCGAAGCAATCCTGGCCGGAATGCGCGCAGCGCTGGAACCAGTTACTGGCACAGGCCGCCGAGCTGCCAACCCAAACTACGACTTCGGCGGCAAGACCGGTACGGCTCAAGTGGCTTCGGCAGCTGCAGCAGGCCCCGAGGAAGAACGTCCCGAGGCCCTCAGGAACCATGCCTGGTTCGTAGGTATCGCGCCAGTTGAAGAACCAGAGATTGCGATTGCCGTCTTCATCGAGCATGGTGTCGGAGGCGGTGTCGCCGCAGCGCCCGTCGCTGGTCAGTTGATGACTGCCTATTTCGAGGCGTCAGAGGAAACAAAGCGATGATCCTGTTCGACCGGCGTAGATTCCGCGCCTTCGATTACCTGCTGCTGTTTGATCTGTCCCTGCTATTTGGGGTTGGGGTTTTGTTGATCGCTTCCGCCAGCGATGCTGGACACTTCCAACGCCAGATTGTTTGGGCAACAACAGCAATCATTTCCGCTATCGTGGTCTCGGGCATCGACTATCGCAAGTTAATCAGTCGAGCTTATGAGCTGTGGGCACTTGCCATGTGTGTCCTTGTCGGGCTTTTACTGTTCGGGCCGGTGACATCGGGAACCCGGAGCTGGCTCAGCATTGGCAGCATAGGAGGGCAGCCGTCGGAGTTGACCAAGATAGTGGTCATCCTGGCGCTCGCTCACTATTTCTCGGAGCTTGATCCCCTACCATTCGGCGCCCGGCGCCTATTCGTAGCGGTAGTGCTAGTACTAGTACCGTTTACGCTAGTTGCGGTTCAACCCGATCTGGGTACCGCCAGTAGCTTCTTGCCAATACTCGCTGGAATCGCTTGGGTGGCCGGGATCCGCTACGCAGCCGCCATGCGTTTGACGATAGCTTCTGCGGGGATGGCACCACTAGGATACTTTCTGCTCGAGGATTACCAGCGTGCGCGGCTCCTGACCTTTCTCGACCCCGGAGGCGATCCATTGGGTGCTGCCTACCAGATTATCCAATCAAAGATCGCGGTCGGTTCAGGCGGCCTAGTTGGAACCGGGCTTTTCGCGGGGAGCCAAAGCAAAGGGAATTTCCTGCCAGCCCAGCACACCGATTTGGTTTTTGCCGTACTCGGGGAAGAGCTTGGCTTCATCGGTGTAACACTTGTGCTCGCACTCTACTTGGTGCTGTTGCTGCGCGTGTTACAAACCGCGCGGCTAGCCCGTGATCGGGCCGGTGCTTACATAGCGACTGGAGTAGCCACAGTGATGGGCTACCACCTTTTAGTCAACGTCGGGATGGTGATCGGGTTTGCACCAATTACCGGAATTCCCCTACCTTTTCTCTCGTACGGCGGCTCTTCCGCATTGACCAGCGGAATTGCTATAGGTTTAGTGATATCCGTGCGGAACCGTCGGTTCCTGAACTGAATCCCGGTGTTTAGGCCTGAGCAATAGCCACATGAACCAAGAATCGGCTATAATCTCGTTTATACGATTTTCTGGATCGTTGGCTTATGTGTGCTGTAATGCACGCCCCATCGGTAGAGAACGTAGACCGGATGCCTAGAGTGGCGCCGCGTTCTCCTGTTTTGGGCTGCCAGCGGCAGCAAGCGAGCGATCCGAAAGGGTTTTCTTGTTTTCACCTTATTTAACAGCACAACGACCACCGGGCAGATATACCAACTGCCTTTCTGCATGTGCACCCTCGTCAATTCCATGGCCAGGGACTGGTGTGTCTTGTGCTCAAGCACCCATCCGGAGCGGTGAGGCGTGGACGTATCCCGTTTCCCCCGGGTCGGGGCACGCGGAGATATTTTCATGGCTCGCAAAGAAATCATCACCAATTCTGGCAAGGATGAAACACGCCTTGCCATCTTGGAAGACGGACAGTTAACGGAAGTTGTTCTTGAACGGGCCCAGTCACGTGGGCTGGTCGGCAATATCTATAAAGGCCGGGTGAGCCGGGTTCTCCCGGGTATGCAATCCGCTTTCGTTGACATTGGCCTTGAACGGGATGGCTTTCTCTACGTCTCGGACGTACTCGCCGACATCGAGCAATTTTCCAGCTGGATGGAGAGCGATGACGAGGAAGATGCTCATAAGCCCAGCAAACGTCGCAGCCGCCGTGCCCGTGAAAAACAGAGGATTGAAGATCTTCTAAAAAAGGGCGACGAAATCCTAGTGCAAATTTCCAAAGCTCCACTTGGAACAAAAGGTGCTCGGATTACGACCAATGTCTCTCTGCCGGGCCGGTTTCTTGTATACATGCCGACTGTTGATCATGTCGGTGTATCCCGCAAGATCCCCGACCGCAGCGAGCGAAATCGCCTGCGGAAGATCATTAGAAACATTCGCCCCAAGAATGTCGGCGGGCTGATCGCACGCACTGCCGCCACCGGGCAGAGTCAGCAAGATTTCCAAGACGACACGATGTTCCTCATCGAGGCCTGGGAAGAAATTAAACGCCGCTCCGAGGAAGCTAAGGCCCCGAGTGTGATTCACAAGGACCTTTCGGTTCTGTTGCGTTTGCTTCGCGACGTTTTCGCCGACGATTTCGACCGTGTCGTGATCGATGACGAACAAGAATACAAGCGCGCTAAGAATTTCGTCGGCCAACTCCAGCCAACGATGGTCGAAAAAATTGAGCACTATCAAAAGAAAGTGCCGATTTTTGACTCCTTCAAGGTCCAGCAACAGCTCGACAAAGCTCTCGAAGCAAAAGTTTGGTTGAAATCTGGCGGCTCCCTGGTTATCGACCAGGCTGAAGCGTTGGTCGCTATCGATATCAACACCGGTAAATACGTCGGCAAACGGCGTCTCGAAGACACCGTGTTGAAGACCAACCTCGAGGCGGTCAAGGAGATTGCACGGCAGCTTCGCCTACGGGACATGGGGGGCATTATCGTCATTGATTTCATCGATATGGAGCAGAAGGCCAACGAGCAAAAGGTTCTAAATTCGCTAGTTGAGGAGCTTAAGAAGGACAGGGCGAAGACCCATGTATTACCAATGTCGGATTTTGGCCTTATCCAGCTCACCCGACAGCGAGTAAAGCAAAGCCTTGAGCGCATCATGCTGCAATCGTGCCCCTACTGTTCTGGCAGAGGACGGGTAAAGTCTGTTGATACGATCTGCATCGAAATTCTCCGTGAAGTGCGCCGCTTGAAAGAAGAGCTCAATGGTAACGGCATTGTGATTCGCACTAGCTCTTCGATCGCGACAGCACTGCAACAGTCCGAACGTACGATGCTGCGCCAAATCCGCTCTGAGGTTCAGGCACCAGTCAGCCTATTGCCGGATGCGCAGATGCACCAAGAGCAGTTCGAGGTGGTCTGTCTCTGAAGGATTTCATTTGCGTGGTTATTTGCTACGCGATTAATCAATCAGGGCCTTCGCTATAGAGCCAACCAGCGCATCATCTTCATCCGGAAGAACGGTGCGCACGTCCAGAATGACGCGGCCCCCAGCGATTCGGGCAATAACCGGAGGGTCAGCAGTTCGCAAGCGCGCAACAAGGGCGTGCGCTGTGTCCGGAGGGTTGATCGACAGTCCAAATGATGGCAAATCTTTCCCTGGAGCACCCCCACCGCCAACCTGGGAAAAAACCTTTACGATCTCGAGCAGAGCACCACACTCCTTTTTTATCAAACGATTCGCCATAGCCTTCGCCCGAGATTCAAGATCAGCCATGGGCATGCGTAGCATCCGGATCGTCGGGATACCATCGAGATCACCATTAACGTAGATCGCCAGGGTCCCCTCAAGCGCTAGGGTGGTCGCTTTATCCAAGCGGAGGGCACGGTACAAAGGATTTGATCGCACATGGGCGATGTACTCCGGCTTACCAACTATGAACCCTGCTTGGGGCCCGCCAAGGAGTTTGTCTCCAGAGAAAGTTACTAGATCGACGCCAGTCGCCAGTCGTTGAGCCACGGTGGGCTCGTCGTGAATACCAACGTCGCGGAGGTCAAACAAGCAACCGCTGCCAAGGTCTTCGACAACTGGAACGTCGTAGTCACGCCCAAGTGCAACAAGCTCTTCAAGTTCAGCTTCTTCGGTAAACCCCACGACCCGGTAGTTGCTCGGGTGGACACTCAACAAGGCTCCGGTCTGAGGGCCGATCGCTTCCTCGAAATCGCGGCTACGGGTCCGGTTCGTGGTTCCCACCTCACGAAGTATCGAGTGGCTCTTGATCATCACCTCAGGAATGCGGAACGAGCCACCAATCTCCACCAGCTGGCCGCGTGAAACAACCACCTCCTTGCATTCCGCCAAGGTATTAAGAACCAAAAGAACAGCGGCAGCATTGTTGTTGACGACAACGACTTCGGTACCAGGAAGTAACTGGTTGACAAGAGATTCGACGGCTTGGGCACGCTGGCCACGTCCTCCATCCTCAAGGTCAAATTCAAGGTTCAAGTAACGCTGCCCAAGGCTAGCGGTGCGTGCCGCCACTGCAGCCGGCCACGGTGATCGGCCAAGGTTTGTATGTACCACAATGCCGGTAGCATTGATTACATGGCGCAGATGAGGCCGGGTAAGCTTACCCGCCACTGAAGCAACGCCAGCAGCCAGGTTATTGAGACGAGTTTTCATCGTCTTACCGTCCAGCTCTCCGGAAACCAGTGCGGCACGGATTTCTTCGAGAAAAACGCCAGTTGCACGGGCCGCAAATTGGCGGCTACAGCCCACGTCTTCAATCCAGGCCACCACCTCCGGATGCTCTAGAACCCGCTCTACCGCTGGCAAATTACGGAGCAACTCCACCGGAGGTTGTTTATTTTTCGATGCCTTCCCATCCTGTGCCACCATGACAGATCGATCTACATCAACCCCTTTTCCAAAAGAGAACACCGGCTCCTGGGGGCCTTTAGAGGTGGATCTCCGAAGACTCTTTCGCTGAAACGCATAACGAACAGTTCACGACCAGCGCAGTCTGCCTGGAACCCAGAAAAACCGTCGAGCAGTTGGCTCACGGACTTGAAGCTTCGGCTACCAAGCACACCATCGCAGGACCCGACGCTGTGGGCTAGGCGTCGCTGCATTGCACCACCTTTTCGATGGAAAGAATCGAGGAGTCAAACGAACTTTATCACCTCACCCAAGAGAGAGGATGAGCCGATCCACGCGACACCTTCTAGGGCAGACAATCAGCCCCTTTGACTGACAAATTATAGCTTCTCTTTAATATAGGGAATTAGGACCTCAGAAGCCCACAAGTTCTTATTATGCAATGAGATACAAGGACTACTAACGTTTGCAGTTGATTGACAGCCCTGAGGGCCTGTGGTAGAAAATCTTTGGTTCCACGCATCCTCCTTTGCTCTACCTGAGATCACTCTCGCACTTCCACTATGGGCGCATACCTTCCGATCGCGCTGTTCGCTGTGGCCGCTACCGTATTCGCTGTCATCGGCCTGGTTGCAGGTAGCCTCATCCGCCCGGCTGGGCGGGACTTGGAAGGCAAGCTGGAGCCCTATGAATGCGGTGTCGAGCCAGTGCGTGATGCGCGCCAACGCTTTTCAGTTCGTTTCTATATCGTTGCGATGTTGTTTCTGATCTTCGACGTCGAGACCATCTTCTTATTTCCCTGGGCAGTTCAGTTCAAACAACTGGCACTGTTCGGGTTCATCGAGATGGTCATCTTCATCGCGATCCTTATCTTCGGCTACATATACGCTTGGAAGCGCGGGGCACTTGAATGGGTCTAGCAGAACATAAATTCGAAGAAAATATTCTTACGACAACCGTGGATGGCGTAGTCAGTTGGGCTCGCAAATCTGCCATCTGGCCAATGACATTTGGCCTGGCCTGCTGCGCCATCGAAATGATCGTGACCACCTGCTCCCGTTACGATATGGCTCGCTTCGGTGCTGAGGTCTTCCGCGCAACACCCCGACAGGCCGACCTGATGATCGTCGCTGGCACCGTAACACTGAAGATGGCGCCAATAATCAAGCGCCTCTACGACCAGATGCCCGACCCAAAGTGGGTCATCTCGATGGGTTCCTGCTCAACCTGTGGTGGCCCGTACCCAACCTATAGCGTCCTACAGGGCGTCGACAGGATTGTACCTGTGGATGTTTCTGTTCCCGGATGCCCTCCCCGCCCGGAGGCTCTGCTATATGGTGTGCTGCGACTCCAGGACAAAATCGACGAAATGCACGTACTGCGCAAATAGCACACCGCCGGGACAAAAAACAGCAATCCTTGTAACAAGAGTTAGCAGCCAAAATGGCAGACGAAAAGCCCCAAAACGAATCTAACGAATCTAACGAATCGCAGGCAGAGGTTGGCGAAAGCGTGGCGCCAGAACCCAACCCTCTGGTCACCGCCTTGCTAGGACAATTCCCAAGTGATGTCCAACACGAGGGTGAAGACACAGCTGGCCTCCCGCTGGTTCGGACAGACGTTGACAACGTGATCAACGTCCTGACCTGGCTGCGCGACAACGAATTAACCAAGTTCAATTACTTAGCCAGTCTGACGGTCACTGATTGGACCGAGCGCTCGCCACGGTTTGACGTGGTCTACCATCTCTATTCCATCGCTGCGAACCACTTCCTGACCGTGAAAGTCGGCTGCGAAGACGGCGAAGGGGTTCCCAGCGTCACCGATCTCTGGGGAACAGCAAACTGGCACGAACGTGAAGCCTACGACCTCTACGGGGTTGAATTTCTCGGACATCCCGAGTTGGAGCGCATCTTCTTGCCTGAGGACTGGGAAGGTTTCCCGCTCCGCAAAGACTATCCCTTGGAAGGACCAAATCTGGAGCTGTTAACTCGGCAGCAAGCGGCCTTTCGAGGCGGACGATTCGACCGTATCCGCGGCGACTACGAAATGACCGAGCAAGAGCGACAGTTATCGAGTGCCGGTATCGTCGGTTCTTTGTGGACACCAGAGACCGAAACACCAGACCCTGAGCAATCCGAAAAACCTGACGAGACATCGGAAAGCTAGCCTACGGAATTTGTTGAGCACATGCTGAAAACACACGAGATGGAACTAAACATGGGGCCTCAGCATCCGTCGACGCATGGCGTGCTGCGCCTCATTCTCTATCTCGACGGCGAAACTATTGTCGACTGTAAGCCGGTCATCGGGTACCTGCATCGTGGTACCGAGAAGCTGTGTGAGACACGCAACTATTATCAGAATGTCCCATTCACTGATCGAACCGACTACCTCGCGGCACCGAATGGCAACCTCGGTTATGTCGAGACGGTTGAAAAACTTGGCGGCTATGAGGTTTCGGAACGAGCGCAATTCGTGCGCACTGCTGTTTGTGAACTGTCGCGTATTGCCAGCCACCTGATCTGGCTGGGCACACACGCCATGGATATCGGTGCCCAGACGATGCTGATGTGGACGATCCGTGAGCGAGAGGTCATCCTCGATTTTTTTGAAGCAGCCCTCGGTGACCGGCTGACCACTACGGCGTTCCGGCCTGGCGGCCTCCGCCGTGATTTGCCAGATGGATGGGTTAAAGCGGTGCTTGGCTTCTGCGCCACTTTCCCTGACCGTGTCGACGAATATGAATTGCTGCTTTCAAATAACCGCATCTGGATCGACCGTACTGCTGGCGTGGGCGTGATTAGCGCCGACGATGCGATTGACATGGGGCTTTCCGGGCCACTACTTCGAGGCTCCGGTGTTGCCTACGACATCCGCAAGGCAATGCCTTACGCCGCTTACGATAAGGTCGATTTTGAAATCGCTGTTAGTAATGACTGCGATTCCTACGGTCGCTATGCACTCCGCCTCATGGAAATGCGTGAATCCGTAAAAATCGTCGAGCAATGCCTCCATAATTTGCCGGATGGTCCGATTACTGGGAAAGTGCCCAAGATGCTGAAGATCGAGGCGGGGAAAGAGGTCTACCATCAGATTGAGGCGCCTCGCGGAGAACTAGGCTATTACATGGTTGCGGATGGCACTAACACGCCGTACAAGTGCAAGATTCGAGCACCATCCTTCGTGAATCTGGCAGCGATCACACAGATGATCAAAGGGCTTCTACTAGCTGATGTAGTGACCGTCATTGGCAGCATCGACATCGTCCTGGGAGACGTCGATCGATGAACAACACCTGGCTGTCAGATTACGTCATCATCCCATCGATTCTAATCCTGGCGATCCTTCTTGTTTTTCCGCTATTGGTCGGCTACATCGTCTATGTCGAACGAAAGGTTCTAGCATTCATCCAGAGTCGTCTTGGGCCGATGCGCGTTGGGCCCTATGGGCTGCTGCAACCACTCGCCGATGCGGTCAAACTACTGACCAAAGAAGACATCGCACCACGTGATGCAGACGTATTCGTCTTCAAGATTGCACCCATCATTCTCCTGGTAGTCGGCCTCACCGGACTCGCATTCTTGCCAATGGGTGAAGGCTTCACGCTATTTGGCTACGACATAAGCTTGAGCATCGTTGACGTCAACGTCGGCGTCCTCTTCTTGCTCGCATTAATGAGCCTGTCAATATATTCATTAGTGCTCGGTGGCTGGGCGAGCAACTCAAAGTACCCGTTGCTTGGAGCATTGCGGTCAGCAGCTCAGATGGTGTCTTACGAGGTCGCTTTAACATTCACTATTCTTGCAACGCTGATGATTGCCGGCACCCTCTCGATGAACGGCATAATCGACGCACAGCGAGAGGCAGGCCTATGGTACGTCTTCGTTCAGCCGGTAGGCTTTGTTTTATTCATAATCGCCATGGTCGCTGAAACAAACCGCCTTCCCTTTGACCTTCCCGAGGCAGAGACGGAGCTGGTGGCGGGTTATTTCACTGAATACTCAGGTTTCCGCTGGTCGTTTTTCATGCTGGGTGAATACGCTGCGATGGTCGTGATGAGTGGCTTGCTGGTAACACTTTACCTGGGCGGCTGGATGCAACCGTTTCCCAATGTTGAGTTGTTCTCGTTTCTCGGCTTTATACCTGGTTTTTCGTGGTTCGTCCTGAAAGTTGGGTTTTTTATCTATTTCTTCATCTGGCTACGCGGCACATACCCACGTTACCGTTACGATCAGCTGATGGGACTCGGATGGAAAGTATTTATTCCGCTTTCAATCGCCAATCTTTTTATCACTGGGCTGTTTATCATCATTATGGATTCTCTGTCCAGTTAACCGCTGCGACAGATAACAACTGAAAGTACGGAAATGCCGGCTCCGAAAAAAAGTTTGGCGGCCACCGCGCTGCTCACTGACCTGATCACTGGGCTGTGGACGACGTTACGTTATACGTTCAAACCTAATGTGACCGTGCGCTATCCGCTTGAGCGAAGCGTGCTTCATCCAAACTATCGCGGCATCCTACGAGTCGATGACGACCTGTGCATCGCCTGCTTTCTGTGCGAGAAAATCTGCCCGGACAACTGCATTGTTCTCGAAGGCGAGAAAGGCATAGGCAAAGGGTCAAAATACGCCTCTTACTTTTATCTTGATCATGCACGCTGCCTATTTTGCGGGTTGTGCGAAGAGGTATGCCCGGTCGACGCTATCTACCATTCCAACGAATTCGAAGGCGCGACGTATAACCGCGCCGATCTGGTCCACGATCTCGCGATCCTCCATAAGGGACACGCGATAGTCCACTACGAGCGCTAAAAGTGCCGCAAGAAGCCTTCTACCTCATATCAGCGATCATCCTTGGCGGTGCCTTGGGTATGGTTACAAGCCGTAGTCTAGTGCGCTCGGTGATCTGGCTGGTTGTATCCTTCGTTGGCGTTGGCGCATTGTTCCTCCTGCTCGAGGCGGAATTCATCGCTGCCGTGCAGATCCTAGTTTATGCTGGCGGTATCGTGGTCCTGTTTCTCTTTGTGATCATGCTGGTCAACCTCAATGAGTTGCAGCGAGTGGAATACTTGCACCGACAGTGGTTGCCAGCGGTGTTACTCGTCTGCGTGCTGCTTGCAGAACTCGGTTTCATGATGTGGGTGGGGACTCAAGGTAGCGAGCCGCCCCCACCGGACCAGATCAGTGCCGCTTTGCGAACGGTCGACGGTGGCAACATCGAAACCATCGGCATGACCCTGTATACCGATTACATCTTGCCTTTCGAAGTAGTCTCCATGCTGTTGCTGGTGGCTATGATCGGGGCTATCTATTTCGCAAAGAAGCGAGTCTGATATGGACGGCATCGGACTGAATCACTACCTAATACTTTCAGCGATGCTCTTTTCTATCGGCGCCATCGGCGTGTTGGTGCGACGAAACGTGATCCTCGTGTTGATGTCGCTTGAGCTCATGTTTAACGGAGCCAATATAAACCTTGTCGCGGTGTCATATTTTCACCCCGACCTGACAGGACAAATCTTCTCTATCTTCAGCATTACCGTTGCCGCCGCTGAAGTCGCCATCGGCCTGGGCTTGGTGATCGCTTTGTTTCGTAACAAGGAAGCGATCAACGTCGATGAGTTCAACTTACTGAAAGGCTAATCTGGAATCGTGATCGATCTATTCTGGCTAATCCCGCTCATCCCGATGGTCGGTGTCACCATCAACGGGCTGTTCGGCAGGCGGATTAAAAGTGAAAAGGTCATCGCTTTAATCGCCTGTGCCACGATTCTCACGTCGTTCGTCCTATCAGTTGGCGCAGTTTATGAACTAGCACAGCGGCCGGTGGAGGAGCGCCACGAAGAGATCACCCTCTACGAATGGATCCCTTCAGGTGTCGCTCATTTGACTGATGACTCGCTACACGAAAAAACGGCGACCTTCAGCGTCCCGTTCGCCTTTCTGCTCGACCCGTTGTCAGCGGTCATGATCCTCGTGGTGACCGGCGTCGGCTCTTTAATCCATATCTATGCCGTCGGCTACATGCGTGGGGACGAAGGTTATTACAGGTTCTTTACCTACCTGAATCTGTTCATGTTCTTCATGCTGATTTTGGTGCTCGGTAACTCCTACGGCCTGATGTTCATCGGCTGGGAGGGAGTTGGACTGTGCTCGTACCTTCTGATCGGCTACTACATTGGCAAACGTTCAGCCGGTGATGCTGGTAAGAAGGCATTTATTGTCAATCGCATTGGTGATCTTGGCTTCATCCTCGGCATTTTCACAGTCTTCTTCACCTTCGGCAGTGTCCAGTATCTTGAGGTCTTCGAACGGGCACATGAGTTCGAGATCGGCGCAGGGGCGATTACCGCCGCGTGTTTGTTCTTTTTGATTGGGGCAGCTGGTAAAAGCGCCCAAATTCCACTGTTCGTCTGGTTGCCCGACGCGATGGAAGGCCCGACGCCAGTGTCGGCGCGTATCCACGCTGCCACCATGGTAACCGCCGGGGTGTATATGATCGCTCGCTCCAGCGTTTTGTTCGCGCTATCACCGGTCGCAATGACCTCAGTCGCGATAGTGGGCGCTCTAACCGCTTTGATGGCAGCAACCATTGCGCTGGTACAAAACGATATTAAGCGAGTCCTCGCCTACTCGACCGTCAGCCAGCTTGGCTACATGGTAATGGCGTGTGGTGTCGGCGCCTTCACAGTTGGCGTTTCTCACCTGGTGACGCACGCTTTTTTTAAGGCACTCCTGTTCCTCGGAGCTGGCTCGGTTATGCATGCTCTGCACGATGAGCTCGACATGTGGAAGATGGGCAACGTTAAGAAATATATGCCCACAACCCACTGGACGTTCCTAGTCGGCTGCATGGCGATCGCTGGAATTCCTGGACTGTCCGGCTTTTTCTCTAAAGATGAAATACTGTGGTACGCCTGGTCCGGGCCTTATGGTCATCCAGTTTTTTGGGCCATTGGAACGCTAGTCGCCGGGCTCACTGCTTTCTATATGTTCCGGATGTACTTCGTCGTCTTTCGGGGCGAATCACGTATGGATCAACACGTTGAGGACCATGCCCACGAAAGTCCCAAGGCAATGACGGCGCCGCTGATCGTGCTTGCGGTACTTTCAGTTTTCGGCGGGTACATCATTATCCCGGGCGTTCTGCGTGTCGGTCCGCTTGCCGCCCTCCACGAGCGCTTTAACCTTTTTGATTGGCTCGCTCCATCGCTAGGAGGCGAATCGCACGCCGCGGTTGCGTCAACCCGCGATTCGTTACTGGCATCGGCCCAACCTGCAATTAACTTTGTGCAAGAGGCGGAGCACGCTGCAGGGGAAGCCAGTCACGGCCTCGAACTGATGCTGATGTTGACCTCGATCGCCGTTGCGCTCGCCGGTATCAGCTTTGCGTACCTGATCTACATCAAGATACCGAGTCGTGCGAACGAACTATACGAGCGCTTCCGGGGTGCCTACCAGGTTCTATGGAATAAGTACTACGTCGACGAGTTGTACGACATGCTGTTCGTTAACCGAACTAAGGACGCCGGAGACGCCCTCTGGGTAATCGATGATGCTTTGGTCGACGGAGTTGTCAACGGAGCCAGCAACGCCACGAAGAGAAGCGCCTCCGCCAGCGTAGCGTTTGACGACATGGTCGTCGACGGTGCCGTCAACGCTGTGGGCGATGAGCTAACCTGGTCGTCGCGCATTTTCCGTGGCTGGCAAACAGGCTACGTGCAAAATTATGCACTGATTATCACACTTGGAATTTTCGCCATTATTAGCGCTTACTTGTTTCTACCCTGAATGAAGTTTTAGGAGCCTTAGCCGATGAACATTTCGATGCTCACGGTCGTCGTTTTCTTGCCCGCGCTGGGGGCGCTCATCATCGCGCTGTTCGTCCCAAAGACGAACGAAAACGCGATCAAGTTGGTTGCCAACGCTGTCGCGCTCGTTGACTTCGCCCTGTCTTTGGTCCTGCTGCAAGGATTTGAGATCGCCACTACGCAGCTACAACACGTCACCAAGGTGTCGTGGATCCCTCAACTCGGTATCGAGTACTTCATCGGTATTGACGGCATCTCGCTGCTGCTGGTTATTTTGACGACCGGCCTTGGCTTTATAGCAGTCCTGTCCTCGTGGACCTATATCCAGGAGCGCCTCAAGGAATATTACGCCATCCTGCTGCTCCTCCAGACAGGGATTCTCGGCGTCTTCGTAAGTTTTGATTTCTTTTTGTTCTACGTGTTCTGGGAAGTAATGCTGGTTCCCATGTATTTCTTGATTGGCATCTGGGGTGACAAAAACCGCCTCTATGCAGCAATCAAGTTTTTCCTCTACACGCTGTTTGGCTCAGTATTGATGCTATTGGGAATCATCGCGCTCTACCTCGCGAATGCTGCCGAGACCGGCGTATACACGTTCAATATCCTCGAGTTTTATCGACTGACACTATCGCCAGACCTCCAGTGGTGGATCTTCCTGGCCTTCTTCCTGGGCTTCGCGATTAAGGTGCCAATGTTTCCGTTCCACACTTGGCTACCTGATGCTCACGTCCAGGCACCAACAGCTGGCTCGGTAATCCTGGCAGGTGTACTACTGAAGATGGGCACCTACGGCTTTATACGACTATCGCTTCCAATCTTGCCCGATGCGACTCGTCAGTTTGTACCGATGATCGCGGTGCTATCAATCATCGCGATCATTTACGGGGGCCTTGTCGCCTTGATGCAAAAAGATTGGAAGAGCTTGGTTGCTTATTCGTCGGTTTCACACATGGGCTTTATCACACTAGGTATTTTCATGCTTAACCCCGTTGCTCTACAGGGTGGCATCTTCCAAATGCTGGCTCATGGCGTAGCGACCGGCGGACTCTTCTTGATCGTCGGCCTAATCTACGAACGCATGCACACAAAGGAGATCGCGCGCTTCTCAGGTCTCGCACATGTCATGCCAGTGTACGCGACGATGTTCGCAATTATCGCGTTCGCTTCTCTCGGTATGCCAACGCTTAACGGTTTCATCGGTGAATTTCTCGTATTGGCCGGTACCTTCCAGGAAAGTCACCAATACGCGTTCTTCGCAGTATGGGGTGTCGTCTTGGCAGCCGCCTACCTCCTTTGGCTCTACCAGCGAGTCATGCTCGGCGAGGTCAAGGACGATGAGATCGCGGGCCTTAAGGACCTCAACCTGCGCGAGTCTATGACGCTCATACCGTTAGTCATTATGGCGATTGTCATGGGGGTCTATCCCAAACCGTTTCTCGAGATGATCGAAGAGCCAGTGAATGCCATCGTCGAGCGGGTCCGCCCGGGCTACTTTGATGGGTCCGGCGTCACGCCTCTGCCACTGCCATCTACACCGGGCACAGCAGCCGCGCTCCCGGTCAACGCTAAAGGCCAACTCGCTTCGCTGGAAGATCTCCTTCAACAGCAGCTCACCGACGACGATAAGACACCCGAGAGTCCGGAGAACTGATCGATGGGTAGCCTTCCCTTTCCAGTCGAAGATCTGTGGGCAATTGGTCCCGAGCTCATCATTACCTTAGCGGCATTGGTCGTGTTGCTGTGGGGTGCGCTTGATGGGCCTCGCAAACGCCCACAGCAATTCGCCTGGTTCACATTGGCGGCGGTCGTGGTTGCAGCCGTTGTAGTACTGCGCCAGACACCCACTGATCAAACATACTTTTCTGGGTTACTGGGAATGGACGCCTTCAGCATGTTCTTCTCAGCATTGTTCCTTATCACTGCGGGTTTTGCCGTCCTCGTGTCGATTCGCTTTCTCGACGACCATGAGGCACACCACCCTGAGTATTATTTTTTCCTTCTGACCGCGCTTCTGGGCATGATGTTTATGGCGCGCTCCGTCGACTTTATCTCCCTATTCGTGGGGTTAGAGCTTCAAGCTCTCTCGGTTTATGTGCTCGTCGGCTACTTGAAAGACGATCACAAGTCGAACGAAGCTGGTATCAAATACTTCATTCTGGGGGCAATGTCATCGGCGGTCTTTCTCTACGCGATTTCACTCTTCTACGCTCTTACCGGTACGACGAACTTGGCAGGAATTGCAGAGGCAATCGCATCCAGCGGGTTAGAAACTAGCAAGCTGACTACTGCAGCCCTTGTCCTCATGGCAAGCGCGCTGGGCTTTAAGATCGCCGCCGTGCCATTTCACGTGTGGGCACCCGATGCTTACTCTGGGGGCCCAACAACGGTCTCGCTATACATCACAGTTGCTTCAAAGGCTGCTGCTTTTGCTGTCATGATGCGCATCTTCCTTGTTGCGCTCGAGCCGTTGCAGGATTCCTGGACGTTGCTGCTCGCTGGCTTGGCGATCCTCACAATGTTTGTCGGCAATATCGCCGCGTTGACCCAAGAAAATCTCAAGCGCATGCTGGCTTACTCGAGCATCGCTCACGCCGGCAACGTACTGATCGGTGTGGTGGCTGCGGCCACTAGCGACGGGGATGCGCGCTCCTTCGCGATCGCTGCTTCACTCTTTTACCTGCTCGCCTATACGTTCATGAACATAGGGGCTTGGGCAACAATCGTATTGGTGCGACGTAACGGCCTTGCTGGTGAGAACCTGGAAGATTTCGCAGGGCTGGCCTCCCGCTCCTACGGAGCATTCTTCTGCATGCTCGTTTTTCTTCTATCGCTGGGTGGTATCCCACCGATGGCCGGATTCCTTGGGAAATGGTATGTCTTCGCTGCGGCGATCAATTCCGGATGGACTTCTTTAGCAGTGGTCGGGGCAATTAACGCTGCAATCTCCATCTTCTATTACTTGCGCATCGTGGTTGTCATGGCGATCCAGGACCCCGTGGAAGACGCTACGTTGGTGCACTCGTCACCGCTAACACTGACCTTAGTGGCAGCCGTTTTGATGACAGTGCTAGTTGGTATCTGGGCCTCTCCATTCCTCGACTGGGCTTCCAGCGCCTCTCAGCTAGTACGTTAAGTAAACTAGCCTAGCGAAAGACAATCGAACAAAAGCAACAGAAGACCAACGGCGGCGAACATGGCGACAACGGGTCGTTTTTGTCGATCACTCGCCAGTTCACACAATACGCTACGATTGGCATCATGTTCCCCGTTTCAATCGGGCTTGGGTTCTTTGGTGGATATTTGCTCGATCAATGGTGGGGAACGACCCCGCTTCTTTCCCTGATCGGTCTCGGGTTGGGCGTGGCAGCAGCAATCCGTAACTTGCTTCAAGCAGTGGCAGCCGATGACAATAAGTAACCACGCTGACCCTAACGACTATGACCCCGATGCGCTCGTCGCCCGACTTCGGCGTAATGCATTAGTTTCGATGATCGGTGTTGCCATCCTGGTTGCAGCTGTCTGGCAGGAACCAATGGCCGTTGTTGGAGCGTGTCTCGGAGGGGCCCTAGTAATGCTGAATTTTGTGCTCTTGGAGCGGATCGCAAGTCGGGTTTTAGAAAAAGCTAAAAGGCCTCCAAACCCTCTCCAAATGCTTTTCCTGGGACTTCGCTTCGTGTTGATGGCACTTATTCTCTATGGTATCTTCGCCCTACCTGGAGTTCGTCCAATTCCCGTAGTTTTGGGGCTCTCGATAGTCGTTCTGGCGGTCGTCATCGAAACTTTCTCAGAAGTATTTTCTGGCCCTCCTTTGGGCCCATAATCCGCCAAGCTTCCGATGGAACACGAACTATCTACGATCACGATTTTGCTGAACTCGCTGGTCGAGAACTTCACCGGAACTGATCCGCACCTTCCGGATCAGGGGGTAATTGCTTGGTTCATCGCTGTTTTCCTTGCAGTTGTCTTCGTCCCAATGTCGCGGCGTTTTTCCATCGATAGTCCCGGGTGGCCGCAACAAATGCTGGAAATTGGTGTTGAGTCGATAAACGCCATGCTTGACGGCTTCATCGGCCCTGAAGGTCGAAAGTATTTCCCTGTACTGGGAGGTTTTGCGGTTTTTATTTTGATATCAAACCTGATCACCAATGTGCCAGGTTTCCAGCCGCCGACGGGTGATTTAAATACTACTGTTGTGCTCGGCGTGATGTCGTTCTTGTTCTACAACTTTATCGGTATCCGGGCCCAGGGAATTGGGTATGCCAAGCAGTTCATCGGCGATCCAGTTTGGATGGCTCCTCTGATGATCCCAATCGAGACCCTAAGCCACCTGTCGCGGCCGCTATCTCTATCAATCCGCCTTTTCGGCAACGTTTTCGCAGAGCATACTCTCGCCGGAGTGTTTTTCACCTTGTTCGCTTTCGGTTTGCCACTTATTTTCGCTCCGCTGGGGGTCTTTGTAGCCTTCATGCAGACATTTGTTTTTATCATGTTGTCAATGGTTTACATCGCCGGTGCACTTGAGCACGGGCACTGATTCGAAATGCCGCGCACCTGTTAAGGGTGCGCTCCGAAAGGAGAATTTAATGTCCAGGAAGAATGGGCTCGTCGCCCTTTCCGTTTTGTTTCTGATCATGGTGGCTACTCCGGCCATTGCGGCCCCTATGCAGGATGGAGGCGCCGCTACCGGACCTGAAGATGTCAAAATGGCAATTTCAATTGCTGCTGCTTTTGCCATGGCAATCGCCTCAGCCGCTTGTGGCCTTGGCCAAGGGCGAGCAGTCGCGGCGGCCTGTGATGGAATGGCCCGCAATCCCGGCGCGGGAGGTCAAATCCGCGGTTCTCTAATCATCGGTCTTGTTCTCATCGAGTCGTTGGCAATCTACACGCTGCTCATCGGGCTTGTGCTGGTCTTCCTGAAGTGGGGCACCTGAGAAGCCGCAACATCGAATTAAATAATCACCGCCTGCCGAACCCATGGCTTGGCGGTGATTTTCTTTGTCCTGCCGAACAAACTTCAGTCTTCTCGTCTACGAAGAATCGGCGCTGGCACCCTCGGCGAGTTCCTGCAAAGACAGGAAAAACGACAAACTTTCGAGTTCCAAGGTCAGATCGACACTCTTGCAACGAAACCCTTCGGGCACTCGAGGCCGAACTGGCGCAAAGTTAAGGATCGCCCGGATACCTACGGCAACTAAACAATCGACGACTTCCTGGGCTACTTCGGCAGGTACCGAGACAATACCCACATCGACGTTTCCCGCATTCATCGATTCAAGCTCGTCGAGGTGGTAGATGGGAATCCCTCTCCGCGTCACGTTACCGACCTTGTCGGGATCGACATCTAGTAATGCAACGACTTTTAAACTTTCAACACCAAAGCCTGGGTAATCGGCCAGCGCATGCCCAAGGTTTCCGGCTCCGATGATAACAACGTGAAGAGTCCGATCGAGACCAAGGATGCGCTCGAGTTCGGCACGCAACTGCTTCACCTCGTAACCGACACCACGAACGCCAAATTCGCCGAACGATGCCAGATCGCGACGAATCTGAGCCGATGTGACTCCAAGACTCTCCGCCATCGCACGGCTCGAAATCGTCGCTGTTTCCCCATCCTCGAGCTGCCTCAGGAAACGCAGGTACAACGACAGGCGGCTAGCAGTGAGCTCCGATGCACGTGATTTGCTCATTCAGCGCTCACGATAAGAGATTCCGGAGATAGACGCGAACCTGAGCCGCCGGCAACAGAGCGCAGCGGCGTTTCATTGATGCTCAAAGACCCACAATGCTCAGCGATGATTAACCTTTCTCAGGAATATTTCAATCGCGCCGTTCAGAAGCACAAAATAGGTAGTTTCCTTAGATAAACTGGCAACTGATCATAGGGGACAGACTGCTAGAATAGGATAATCCCATGACGGCCGTACGCTGTCTGGACGAACCTCAACGAGCTAAGGGAATCCAAACTGAGTACTAAAGACTA
The DNA here is from genome assembly GCA_964455175.1 of uncultured Acidobacteriota bacterium. Classification (GTDB taxonomy): domain Bacteria; phylum Acidobacteriota; class UBA890; order UBA890; family UBA890; genus UBA890. The sequence continues at coordinate 43,184 of CAYVUW010000012.1, forward strand.
TCGTATTGATTATGACGACCTGGACGTGACCGATTTGGCTAAGCAGGTACGAAGCCATGCAAGTAAGGCCACACGCAGGAAAATAACTGCAGGTGGAATAGAGACACTTTTACCCGAAGGGGTCGAAGAGCAGGCTAGGGCCCGTGTTCGCTTAGCTGTTGACCTCGACGACCAAAGACCCTACGACCTGCAAAAAACGTTGGACCTCGAAGGTCCATGGAACGTCACGCCTCAGGACCTCCTAGACTCGAATCGCCGGGGCATCGGCTCAGTGCTGGCGATCGTTCGCCGACTCGCACGCCCAGCGATCAAGGTTTTCGCGAACCTAGAGGTGCCTTTGTACAAGCAATTCAAAATCAACCTGGGTATTGCAGAAGCACTGAACGAAATTCTCTGTAAAAACTCTGATCTCGAGGCCCAGCTTGACGATGTAACGCGTCGCCTCGAAACACTAGAAGCCGATCGTCGTAGGAATAACGGCGAAAACTAACCCTCCCCTCTCTCCACGATTCGGCTTATGCGACTAGCGATGGTAGTTCATCGATTCGGTCTTGAAATTCGGGGGGGTGCTTAACTCCACTGCCGCCTAATAGCGGAACTTTTGTCCCGAAATCACGATGTGGAAATCGTCACTACATGTGCAAAGGACTACCTAACATGGGCGAACGCGTATCCGGCCGGCCTCGATAATGTCAACGGTCTCCCTGTTTGGCGATTTCCAGTTCGACGTCCGCGAGATTTGGATCGCTTTGCAAGATTGCAGCAACGTGTTTTCTACCGCGACCATTCCGATGCTGAGGCTCACGCCTGGCTTAATGCTCAGGGACCATTGTCGCCAGCAATGCGCGATTGGATCGGCCGTTATAAAGACAACTTTGACTACTGGATTTGCTATTCATACCGCTATTGGACGACTTACCACGCCATGCAAGTTGCTACTGGCAAGGGGATTCTCGTACCAACGGCGGAGGCCGATCCGGCTATAGACGTACCAATGTTCCGATCGCTCTTTCAAGACTCACGGGCCATCGTTTTTAACACAGCCGAGGAACGCGACATGATTCTTGATCGCAGCGATTCACACGATGTGCCCAGCGACATTATCGGTGTGGGAATCCAAGAACCGTCTCGGACCCAGGAGTTCTCCCACTCCAGTGATCCGGCTCGATTTCGAAGAGAGTTTGAGATTGAGGAACCGTTCTTTCTGTACATCGGCCGCATCGATTCCAACAAGGGATGCAATCAACTCTTCAACTACCACCTCCGGGCCGTGGAACGTGCTGAAAAAAACGGCCAACAACCGCGACTACTAGTATTGATCGGCCATCCAGTAATCCCCATTCCGGATCACCCTTCCGTCCGCCACATCGGAGCCGTGGACGAGCAACAGAAATTCGACGCCCTCGCGGCGGCCTCATTTCTCGTCATGCCATCTTTCTATGAAAGCCTCTCAATGGTCCTTCTGGAAGCGTGGGCGCTATCGAAACCCGTCTTGGTCAATGCCCATTGTGAAGTATTACGAGGCCAGGTCGAACGCAGTAATGGAGGCCTCTACTATGCGAACAACAACATGTTCATGGAGTCACTGAACCTGTTGATGAACGATCGACGCCTCCGGGAAGCGTGTGGCAAATCTGGCAGGAAGTACTTCGAGGGCAACTATCAGTGGCCAATTATCGAGCAACAGTGGGAACGACTCTTGGGGATGCTAGAACAAAAGGCCAGCTAAGTTCACGAGAACTATAGCTGGCCCAAAATCGTAGGCGTTGCGAAACTTTTCTAAAGGAGACCTATCAAGTGTCCCGGTGGTTCCTGTTAGAAGGGTAGCCTATCTGCCACCGCCTTTTCCTTTAGCACGGCGGATGCGTTCCTGAACACGTTCGATTGCATCCGTCTTGTCGACGCTTTCACTGATCGCCGCCGAATCCTGGTATGCGCGCAAAGCGTCTTCGTTGCGAGAAATTGTCTCAAACGCAATGCCGAGGTCATACAGTAACCGCGCTTGCATAGGACTCCCTGCGTCAAACAGGTTCTGTGCCTTCTGATACTGCTCGATGGCCCTAGGCCAGTCTTCCATCGCCGTATAGGCCTGGGCTAAGTTGTAGATGGTGAGAGTTTTATTGGGACGATCCTGGAGAACAACCAAGAACTGCTGTTCAGCTTCTTGAAACCTATCCACTCCCAAATATGCGGTGCCCAGAATATCTCGAATACTCGTGTCTTGAGGGTGCGCCTGTATGGCACGCTCGGCCAGTGCGATTGCCTGTGGAAAGTCGCCATCGTCGAGATGAATACGAGCAGCGAAAAACAAACCGATACGGTTGTTGCGGTCGAGTTGGGCAGCCTTCATGAGCTCTGGCAAGGCCTTCTGTTTATCATCAATCTCGAAGTAAGAATGCCCGAGTAGAGCGCGCAGGTTAGCCTCATCGGCACGACTCTCGACCGCCGTTTTAAGCTCTGTAGCGGCTTGCGCAAAGTCCTGCGTGTTGTAGTACGCCTGACCTTTGATCTTGGCCAACAACCCTCGCTGGTCCGCGTTGGCAAAAGGGCCCGCGTCGTTGGCCGCCACGATCGCCCGATCCCAATTACGATCAAGCAGGTGCAAGTTTGCGATTGAACTGTGTGTCTGGTAACGCTCGCTGTCCTCGGCCACCAACTCCTTGGCAATCTCGAGCTGAGCAAGAGCCTCTTGGCGCTTGGATATGCCCATCTGTGCGAGAGTTGCACCAAGCATCATATGGCACCAGCCCCACGACGCGCCTTGATCTTCGTAGTAACTACAGACCTCACGGAACAGTGTCTCAGCCTGTGGGAAATTGCGCTGTGAATAGGCGTTGAACGCGTCACGCCATTTATTTTCTTCCTGAGCCGACACCACCCCTGGCAGCACAAAGCTGATGGCAAGGGCCGCACCGACGATCGCAGCCACATAGCGATTAGCTTTCATCGGAATCACCTTTTTTGAGTTAATGACCTACTCGAAGTCTACTTAACCAACTGGAAGACCACAGTAACGGTAAGAATGACATCGACAGGGCGACCATTGTAAAAGGTCGGCGTGTATTTCCACTGCGCAACAGCTTCCTGTGCCGAGTCATCAAGCCCAAGGCCTAAACCTCGCAGCACCTCAAGCTCTGACACGTTGCCTTGCTTGTCGATTACCGCTTGCAACACCACGAAACCTTCCACACGAGCGCGACGTGCCAGTTCCGGGTATTCGGGATTCACATGGTGAATCTTCTCCGGTTCCTGAACTTCGCCACCGACGCGCATTGGTCCTGTATCGATAATAGGCGGACCACCCATCGGCATACCGACTACGAAATCTGTGTCGATCGGGACGTCCGTGTTCTCGATGTACTCGACCTCTTCAGCGACAATCGGCTCGGGTTCATCTGGGGTTGGGTCAGGAATAGGAACGCGCGAAGCTGTCTTCTTAACAACTTTCTTCTTGGGCTGTTCCTTGGGCGGCGTAGGCGGTTTGTAGCGCTTAATCACCACCGCCTCGCGCTCCTCGGCCTCGAATGACATTCCACCCATTGAGGGAAAGACGGTGATAAAAAGAAGGAAGTGGAAAATCAGCGCGCCGATCCAAGCCACTTTCATCGACTGCTTGTCAGCGTCTGCCTCCGCCATGCTCATGGCGGCGGTTTCCTGCCAGAATTCTTCCTGTCCGTCCGCTTGACCTGGGGAGGACTTCGTCATCTCGCCGGGTTGATTTTGCTCGGCCATAATCAGTAGTCCTTCCCGCTACATTACGCTACCCCACGCAGCTTTCTCAGCCGTCGTGGGGATCGAGATGTTTTTAACGTCACCCTGCTTCAACTCGTCAAACGCATCCACCATACAACGGTATGGAGCGGTTGGAGAAGGGTCAATGATGACGAATTTGTTCGGATTCCGAGCCAACTTCGGCTGCAGGTAGACGTTGATATCTTCGAGTGAAGTCATCACACCGTCTACCGTGAAGGCGCAGTTAGAGCCGGCCATCTCTATAAAGATGTGCACCGCTTCTTCCGCACTTTGCTCCGTTGAGTTCTCTTGCCGCGGAAGCTGGAACTCCAGCCCACGGGTTACTGAGAACACCGACGTCACCATAAAGAAAACGATTAGCAGAAAAGCGATATCAGCCATCGAAGAGGTTGGGATCTCTGGATCTTCTTTTTTCTTCTTTAACTTCATGGATCCTTCTCCCTAGCCCACGCCCTCTTGCTGCGTGAGCATGGCGATGTTGCGGACGGCAGCCTGACGAAGCTGTTCCATCACTTGGTCAATATAACGGTATTCAGCGGCTCCGTCTGCCTTTATCAAGAAGTATTTTAGAGAGTTCTTCGACATGATAAAGGCAGCTGATGGCAGGAGATCCTGCGTACTGATCGCACGACTGTCTTCCTCTCCATTGGAGAAAAAGACTTGGCCAGTCTCGTCAATTGCGATCACCGCGGCGTCCTTGGGTACTTCAACACGTTCAAGGCTTGTTGGTAGCTCGACCGCGGTACGGTCAACCGTGATTGTGGTCGTTACCATGAAAAACACAATAAGCAGAAATGCGATGTCCGCCATCGAAGCCGTGGGGATATAGGACTCTGCTCGTTTGGGTACTTTCAGGTTCATAACTTACGCTCCGGGATTTTCCGGGCTTTCCATTTCAGCGTAGGTCTCGAGCAGCACATTAGCTGCCGTCTCCATCTCAAGCACATACTTGCCGACACGTGTCGTGAAATAGTTATAGGAGGAAAGAATCGGGATGGCGACGCCAAGGCCAGTAGCCGTGGTGATCAGCGCCTCCGAAATACCCTGGGCAACCAGGCCTGGGTTGGAAAGACCAGCACGTGCAAGAGCATCGAACGAGTTGATCATCCCTGATACGGTGCCGAGAAAGCCGAGAAGAGGCGCGATGTTGGAAATGGTCGCCAACACACCGAGGCCACGCTCGAGACGAGCCAACTCGTGCGCCGATGCAGTCTCGATCGTGCGCTCGATTTCATCCTGAGGTCGCCCATACTTAAGCAGGCCAGCCTTCATGATATTGGCAATCGGGCCCTCATATTCCTCGCACGCCGCAATAGCTTCCTTGACATTGTGACGCTTAGTCAGGGCGGTACGGACGCGGTCAAGAAATTCCTGGGTGTCAATCTTGGACTTGTATAGAGCCCAGGCACGTTCGAAGATGAACACCAGGCCGATAAGCGAGCAGATCAGAAGGGCGTGCATGATGGGGCCACCCTTTTGATAGAACTCCATTATGGAACCGCCGGAAAGATCCACAGCCGTTACCTCCCTCTTACATCTTTGGTCCCCACTACGGGGATTAGTTCAAAAGCCATTTCAGTTTTAAGATCTCTTGCCTCTAAATGAGCCCGTTATCACCTTTCTTCTAGTCTAGCCCGATGTCCTAGGCGCCGGGAAGTGGCTTCTAGCACGGGCCCCAAAAGGCTGTCAACGCGCGAAAGGAATACCCGATGGCCGTACGGATGGCCATAAGTATAGTCACGGGGCCGGACGTGGGTCAACGCAACCTCGAGACGCGCTTATAACAGACACGTAACAGCAATTTTAACGATCCTATTGAGCAAAATAACCAGCCCGCGTGCGCACCCGCCGTTCGTGGCCGTCAGTACCCCGAATGCGGATTTCCAGCTCTCGCCACTCGCCGTCCCCTCCGGGGATGGTCGGTGTATAACTAATCCGAAACTGAGAGCGAAGATCTTCCTCGATTGCCTCGTAGATTTCTTTAGGGTCTGTTCGCTTACCAAAAGAAAAGATTCGCCCACCAGTTTGCTCAGCGAGTTCCCGGAGAATCCACCGTTGACGCACAAACCGTGGCGAGAGCTCGACCCCAACTGGATAGAGCGCCACGTCGGCACGTTGAGCAGCCACCACGGCTTCTCGAAATGTATGGTCACTACCTGAATCGGCCCCATCGGTTAACAGGATCACGGCACGTCGGCCATCAATACCATCAAACTTCCGAGAGGCAACCACTATCGAATCGTATAGCGCTGTGTAATCCCCGCCGTCGATCAATTTAATCGAGTCAGCGAGTCGTTCACTATCGTTGGTGAATTCTTGAAAAACAATCGGAACATCGGCAAAGCCGAGAACAAACACCTTGTCGTTTGGGTGTCTGAGGAGTCCATCAACAAAGGCTACCGCAGCATCAAGAGCGGTTTCGAGACGGGCAAGCATGCTCTCGCTATGATCGATCAGAAGTCCGACCGCTAGGGGCAGGTCGGCGACCCGCTCTACTGAGACAACGGGTTGTTTGAAGCCGTTTTCATAGACATGAAAATCCGACTCGGCAGGCGAAGCTGTTAGCTGTTCATCGCCTTCTATGAGCACGTGCATCTCGACTCGTTCGACTCGGGCGGAATAACCCTCCAGGCTGGAAGTCGGAGTCTCGAAACTCGTTCGAAGTGAATCACTAACCATCTGTCGGCCGGGTCCATACGCCCGCACTTCGATCAAATGCTCAGCAAAGCTTCCTGGATTCCATAGGAACTCATAAGGGGCTTCTACGTCTGAAAAAAGCAAACGGCCGTCAATTAAGAAATCGACTGCCGAAACCCCCGAAGGTCGTTCAGTGGAGACTTCGGCGCGCACGGTCAGCCGCCCAATGATTTCGTCAATTCGCCTCGGTGAAACAATTTTTACCTGGAATCGTTCCAACTCGCCCGTCGATTGAAAGACCGACTCCTGATGATATCTCTTGCCTGGTTGTTGATGGTCAGAAACTAAGGGAACGATTTCGGCGGGCAACGCACTTCCCCCACACCACAGCAAGAAGGCTATGAACCAAGATGTCACCAAGTCACTTTCCTCACCTATTGCCTGTTGAATAATCCGCTACATCCAATTCCCCAAACTGGATACAGGACAAGGATGTAGGCTCTCCGGCGCGTTCACCCCGAATCAAGGCGGTTGCAGCATACTTCGACCTCAGCGCTTCCCTGCAAGGATCAGTTGCACGGTTGCTTTCACTTCCTCAGCTTCCTCTAACCGACCCTGTTGGTAGTAAACCTGTGCCAAGAGATTGTGAGCCTCGATGTAATCGCGTTGGAGTCTGACCGCCCTCTTAAAAGACTCTTCTGCAGCGCCAAGATCACCAAGCCGATACTGGACCAAGCCACGGTGGTAGTGCAGATAGGGATTATCCCGACGCACCTCAAGGGCCTGAGTGTATAAAGCCAAAGCCCCGCTTAGGTCGCCTGCCCTCATTTGCAAGTTCGCTAGGTTGTGGTAGGCCGCGTCCGTTTTTGGATCCATTTCAATCGAGGTGCGATACGCGGCCGCTGCAGAATCCGGGTCGCCGAGTTGTGTGTGCGCCACCCCCAGGTTGTTGTACGCCCGAGTAAAATCTGGCTGGACCATGATGGCAAGCTCGAAATTATGAAGAGCCTCTTCCCTAGGAACAGGCTCTCCAGCCCGCTCGGCGTTGAAGATCAGCTCGAAGCCAAGATTGTTGTAATAGTGCGCCAGCGCCGTAATGTCGTCGATAATTTCGAAGGTTCGATAGTCTGAGACGTGGCCATCGTAGTCGACGAAGGTATAACCCTTTTCTGTCAGCACGACACCAGCAATGTGGCCAGAATCGACAATGATTTCCTCTTCTCGCCGCAGGTCGTTAATGCGATTGGAGGCGTCAACGTAGTAGGCAACCAAACCAACCTCGCGCGCTAAGCCAATGAAGATTGAAGTTAGCGCCAGACAGTTACCGTAACCTCGTTCCACGGTAATCGCGGGAGGAGAAGTGGCCACCGAGTCATAGATAAGCCCAAATTCGTCCTCATCTGTTAGCGCATCCATGAGGCGGTTAGCTCTGTCTATATCTGTATGGAGCAACGGCATCCGCTCAAGGAGGGTCTTGGCACGAACCACCATCTCCGGCGTGACAGCGAAAGGAATAACCAGGTCCTCGGCCAACATCTCGGGTGCCTGCGCTTGCATTGCTTCCACAAACGACGCCGGCGAGTATGCGATTCTCTTTCCCCATTGCGTGCCAGCACAACCAGCTGCCATCAAGAGAGCCAACAGAGTTGCCGTAGTTATGATGTTACTGGTCCTCCATCCACTGACGACCTCAGGATGAAGAAACGACATAACTATCTCCCTGTTGTGCAGGGGAACTGAGCCAGTGAGTTGGTTTTACCCGGTTTGTAGTGCCGCAAGCACGTCCTTAACGATTGGTAGCTGCGGATCATCTTCCGGAGCGAGCTCGACATACTTCTCGAACGCCACGACGGCATTGGCGATATCACCAAGCCTGACGAGAGCGAATCCCAGCTGCATATGGGCTGGCAAATAGTTGGGATCAACCTCGAGTGCACGATTGTAGTAGCTGATCGCACCTTGGCATTCCGGCGTAGGCTCGAGACACCCCAGCACTTGCTGGTTGAAATATAGTTCAGCAACGTTGTAGTACACGGCTGGATCTTCGGGGTTTCCCTCCACGACGGTCTCAAAATAAGGCAGGGCCCCATCCATATCCCCCGCCTCGACGAGCATTTCCCCCAAGTTATAGTTCGCCATCACGTTGTCCGGCTCGGCAGCTAGCAGCTTTAGATAAGCCTCCTCTGCTTTCTCAATATTGCCAGCACTCCGGTAGGCATTGCCGATGTTCCCGTTGATAGCGTCAAGATGAGAGTTTGCAACCAAGAATTCTTCATACTTGGCAACGGCCCCAAGATAATCACCAGCGTCATCAAGAGCCGTCGCCTCATCAAAAAGCTCCTGGTCGATCGCAGCGTTGCCGACTCCAGCAACAGCCATACCTTCTGGCATCAGGGCCATCGTCACGTTGAGGGGCGGATTCCGGTTGGCTGCGCTCACGGTGGTGTTGATATCGAAGGGGATGTAGCCCTCCATAGTGAACGTAAACTTCCAGTCGCCGCGAGTGAACCCAACAATGGCCCACCGACCGCCACTGCGAGTGTCCCCAGTACGCGTATTCGGCGTCGCGGAGGGATTCGTTGCAACGATCTGGACACCTTCCATGCCGTTGCCGTCTACATCTTTAACAAGGCCCTGCATGCGCCCGACGCCCCGCTGTGCGGCAACCGGCTGCACCAACACGGAGACCGTCAGAACGGCAACCGAAATAAAGAAAATAATCTTATAGACGCTTCGAAGTGACGCTGTCGCAGTCATCGTGATTCTCCGTGATTTTCCTCGCCTTCGCTTAGCTCCCACGAACGCTGAATGGAACTTTATGGAACAAGACGTTGCCAGTGATCTGGTCGTTAATCTCAATCAGGATCTCGTAATCCGTACCCGCCTCAATTTGCTGTACCTGGGCCAGCGGAATCTCCTGCAGAATGTCACTGGCCGTTTTTTCCTGTAGAGGCAAGCGCGCGATACTGGTCTCTGTCCCGGCCAGCAGGATCCGATGTGTAAGATCGAAACGATTCTCCTGTGTCCCTGGATCGACGCCCAACCCATTAATGAAATAGAGCAACAACAAAGAGTCGTTACGGTTGAATTCGTTCTCTATGGTGGTCTCCAGTTCGAGTGACGCGACTCGAGTCCGTGAGTACACCTTATTAAGGTCCGTTGCGTCGGTCATCTGTTCCAAACTCGAAGCCATGATGACACTGGGAATGGCAAGCTCAATGCAAGGTCCAACCTGAACAACTTCAGCACCAGTTACCACTTCGGTTGGCGCAACGCAGGCTTCGCCAGCGTAGTTCGGCACTGTAAGTTCGTAGTCGGTCGTGCCAATTCCTTCGGAGGCAATGTCCATTACACCCCAGGAGAGAAGGTAATCACCAGGCTCTATCGTCATGCCAAATGAGTGCGTCGTCGTCACCTCGGCGGTGCCATTGCTTGGGACAACCGCGAACGGAATCTTGAGTTCGTACACAAATTGCAAGCCGTTGGCCGACGCCGGGTCCTTTTTCCGCAGAACACCGAAGGCCAGCAAATTTGCTGGCCCCGGGGAGCCAAGAGATTCGAACGTCAGCCCCGATTTACCTACATCGAAGTTGAAAATGGAATACGTGTTGCCCTCCGGCGCCGGAATGAACGCCATTTCTTGGCGGACAATGAGATCCTGTAGGCTCACACCATTCTGCATAAGCTGTTGCATGGCCAAGATGTCGGGCGTGGGAGTCACCCCACCCGCAGTTGCCACACTACCGGGGGCCAGGACAGCACCAGCCCCTACTGGACCAGCTGATGAGGGGTTTGCTCTCCGAGCTTCAAAATAGTTTGCCACCGCCACCCCAGCCAGGAATGCCTCCTGGCTCAGTTCGATCCCACCTGTAATTCGCGAATACGAGCGCTGGTACCGCGCGAACATCACCTCTTTCTTGCCTTCCAAGAAGGGGTTCTGAGTCTCGTCAAGCTCCCAGACGGTGTTCGAGCTCGCCCTTGCTTGACGCTCCCCCGTACTCGACCCTCCGGTAGCCCGCTGGGTACTTTGGACCGTGAGCACCTCAGGCCCATAAATCAAGTAGAACTTGCCCCGATCAGTTAGCCAACCATCCATACCCTCACTGTTGTAGCGCTGGGTATAGGCAACCCGCTGCATCCAGACCTCACGAAATTCATTGCTCTCGGTTCCTGGGGTCGGGTCTCGGCTCTCCCAGAACGTCGTTATGAAGGCCTGCTTATCCTCAGTGGCATCGTCATCGATGTCGTCCCAGGTGTCTTCTTCCTGATCGGTCCATATGAGATCAACAATCTTGTCGAACTCCTCAAGAATTGTGGCCTCTTCAAGTACCGCTGGTCCGCGACCACGTCCGCCACGACCACGTCCGCGTTGAGCGTCAGCAAGCTCAGTACCCAAAGCGAAAACGAGCAGGAGAATGAAAATCACCGAGGTAAATTGGTTTCTACGCATTTTGGGACCCTTCGGAGACGAGTCTAATAACCCGCCATACCGCGTCAGGAAGCATCAATGCTGTCTTCATTGATATCTATTCCAGGAGCCGGAAGCGCACTTCCGTAGAAATTCGATCGTAGGGGACTGTAAGGGGCAGTATATTCTCGGCTTTCGTAGGCTGGCAACCGACAATAAGACGGCACGGCGAGGGCTGGAATTCACTTCAAACACGCTACGGCCACAAGATTAGCGTAAAGAACTACCACCCTTGCCCAGAGCCTGGTCCAGCAAACGCCGAATTTCCGGCTGGGCTGGGTCAACTGTCAGGCTTTTTTCGAGCATTTCCCGCGCTTTTTCATTGTTGCCATCACCGAAATATGCAGAGGCCAAAGGATTTAGAACCTCAATCCTCTCCTCCGGTCGAGTGGCAAGGCGGACACGCTCGTACCATCTAATGGCCTGGCGATTATTCCCCATGCGTGAGTTCACCGCCGCTAAAGCCATCAAGATTTCTGTTTCATTAGGATGCTCGCGCTGCAGCGGCATGAGTAGAGCTTCAAGATCTTCGTAGCGCTCAGCTTCCATTAGCAGGTCGATCTGAAGCGCCCGGATCTTCTCATCATCCACACGTTCGAGGGCAGGTTGGAGCACCTCAATGGCATCGTCGATCTGAGCCAAAGTGCGAAGCTGCTGAGCACGATCGAAGGCAACCCAAGGGTCAGTCGGCGGCGGTTTCACATTCATGTGCAAATGCGCGGCGTCGGCAGCTTCGGGGTCAACAGTGACAGTCTGAGTGATACCGCTGCGATTGTCGCCTTCCAAATCAACAAAGAGCTCGTATTCCCCTGCAGGAACGTCCTCAAGGGGAATGCGTGTAATGTAGTTGATTGTGCCGTTGCGATCGGCATCGACCGGGTCAATGTACTCGGTTCTATCTATTAACGCCCCACTATCGTCCAATAGCCTGTAAGTCGCTTCGATTCGACCCTGGTGCCCTCGTGGCATGTACACCTGCTGAAAAATCAAAATCGCCTCGGAGGGTTTGAACACTGGTTCGAGCGCCGGGACGACAGTGTACTGGCCGACCTGGAATGGATAGTGTGCAGAATACGGATCGTACTGCTCAGCATCGCGAATAGCCCACAACAACAGCGGGCGAGAGCTGCGCATGGCTTCAGGCCATGGAGCAGGCACGTCGATGGAAAAGGAAGCGCGACCGTATTCCCTCGAGACGTTGTTCTCTAGGGCCAGTTCAAAGTCGAAGCTGCCTGTAACCACCGGAAGTCGGTCGAGGTGCAGTAACGGACCGCTGCGCATGTTACGAGCTTGTTCCTCATCGAGATCTGCCTGAAGGGTCTTTATAGACGAGCCATCAACACCTTTGACCGAGGTGATTATGCGATTTTGGTCATCGATCAGAGTTCCGGCAACTTGAAACGTGACGTACCAGGAGTCTTCATAGTTGGAGAGATTGAGGCGATTTCCTTCAGTTAACAGCGCGTAGTGGATGAACGGCAAGCCACTTGGGTCCAACAGCGCTACGGCTTGTGCTTTGATCGGTAGGCTCTCGAAGCGAACATCGGCCTCAACAACGCCGGTGAGGATCGGATACGCCCAAGCGGCCGTTGGCATGATCTTCTCGGGGATCATCTCGATGCTGCCGAGCATCATCTGCGACCGCATCGAGCCATAACCCATTTGTGCTCCGTAATCCCCTGGGATCAAGCTCAATGCAGCTTGGGCAAGCTCTGCGTCGATATACTGAAGAACATCGTACGCTGCGCCAATCTCCCCATCCATCTGCGCCATGTAGCGAGTTTCACCACTCTGGATCGAACGCACATTCTCAACACCAGCCGGGTTGAGCAGCGCCATCGGACCGTCAACCAATGGACTATAGAGTTGAAATTTCCCAGCGCCGTGGCGTTTGAAAAAAGCCAGGTAAAAAAACGGGGGGATCCCGAGCTTCGGATTGGCGTGGTACCACCAAAGTTCTATGGGATACGTCTGCTGCTCGTAGGGCAACGATTTGATGTTCATCGGCTCACCTAGCAGCAGGTACATCCGACCTCGTTCTGATTTCCTTCCGGGGCCGGGCTCTCCACGGCCAAAGTGAAACTCAACGTACTCGAGTCGCTCTTCGTATTCCTCCTTATATTCGTTCCTGGAGGTCCCGGGGCTCGGATCCCGCACTTTCCAAAATCGTTCCATGAACTCGTCGCGTTGAAAATCCGAGTCTAGGCGCTCAAAGACCTTTTCTTCATCAGGCGTCAGGATAACCTCTACCGAGTCGTAGAAATCTCGGTACTTCTCATCTAGCGTGTCGAGGTCAACCTTCTCAAATGAATCCAGGTCAGCCGTAGCCATCGTTTGCTGGGCCAAAGTCGCTGTTGCAACAGAACCCGTAGTAAGCAAAGCGCACACGAGTCCCGCAATGAAACCTAAACGACCCGTCATGGCCAACAGGTTGTCGGTTTGAGCCTCGACGCCTCGGAGATTCTTAGGCTGTTTCATGAAAACTTTCACAGCTGGCAGAAAGATGCACTGAGAACTTAATTATTGTACACATGAGAGCCATTCGTTTCCTGTCTCTCTGCTTATGTCGTGCAGGAAGGGTCACGATATTCTCCAAATGCGTCACGTAAACGATCGGCGACTTCCCCAAGGGTCGCCTCCTGCTTAACCGCCTCAAAGATAGCTTCGACCACGTTACCGTCCGAGGATGCAGAAGCATACAAAGTGTCCAGGGCCCTCTCAACGGCATCACTGTCGCGTTCAACTCGCCATGCTTCAAGCTCTACTGCCTTCCGTTTCTCAAGGCCTTCTGGAACCGCATGTACTGCGATTTGCGGGTCGCTTCGCTCTTCCTCTTCGAAGCAGTTGATGCCAACAACGGGGCGTTCTCCAGATTCAATCTCGAGCTGATGACCATAGGCCGCCTTCTCAATCTGCCGCTGCACATAGCCCGCCTCAATGGCTGCAACCATGCCTCCTAACTTGTCAATTTCCCCGATCAATACCGCCGCCGCCTCCTCGAGGTCAGTAGTCATTTTTTCAATGGTGAAAGAGCCTCCCAGTGGATCGATTACATCGCCAGCACCATGCTCGTAGGCTAACAACTGTTGGGTACGCAACGCGGTCCGAGCTGATCGTTCAGTGGGAAGCGCGAGCGCTTCATCCATACCGTTGGTGTGCAACGATTGGCAACCACCGAGCGTTGCCGCCAGAGCTTGTACCGCGACACGTACAACGTTGTTAAAGGGTTGCTGCGCAGTGAGCGTGGAACCAGCTGTCTGGGCGTGAAAGCGCATCCGCCAAGCCTTTGGATTTGCCGCCCCAAAACGCTCCTTCATTATCCGGGCCCATAGTCGACGCGCTGCTCGAAACTTGGCAACTTCCTCCAAGAGATGGTTGTGGGCATTGAAGAAAAAAGATAGGCGCGGGGCAAAATCATCGACGGCGAGCCCTGCTGACAACCCTGCTTCGGTGTAGGCAATGGCATTCCCAAGCGTAAAAGCGATTTCCTGGACTGCAGTCGAGCCAGCCTCACGGATGTGGTACCCGGAGATGCTGATCGTGTTCCATCGTGGTACACGCTTGGCGCAAAATCGAAATGTGTCGGTTTCCAGACGCATCGAGGCGGCCGGATGATAAATGTATGTACCACGGGCAATGTAT
>CAYVUW010000013.1:0-264 GCA_964455175.1 uncultured Acidobacteriota bacterium
ACGCTTTCTCGGCGGGATGGTAGTGAATGTTGAGATTCCGCACACCCATCTCGAAGCCATCCCAACAGTTCCCGCCGCTGCTGTTTTGATGCCGGACCAGGATCCCCACGTTTTCATCATTCGTGACCGGTTGGCACTCCGCGTCGATCTAGACATCATCGCGTTCCAGAATGGTCGAGCAGGCGTCGTCCCGCGCGGTTCCACCGGCAGTGGGTCTTCGGAAAAGGACACCGTCCTGCAATTAGGTGACTCAGTCGTCGTCGT
>CAYVUW010000013.1:274-828 GCA_964455175.1 uncultured Acidobacteriota bacterium
AGGCTGCGTCGGCGGTCTAACGCAGTTGGTCTCCGGCAACGAGGTTCTAGGCACTAGTCAACTAAGAAGAGTGTCGGCCGCTGGTCAGTAGATAACCGCGTCCCCGTCAACATCCTAATGGTGTTGTTGATCGTCGGCGGGATATTTGCATTTAGTGGAACCCGCCGAGAGGTCTTCCCCATCTTTACCATGAAGATGGTCTCAGTAGTCACCCCGTACTTTGGGGTGTCACCGGCGGAACTCGAACAGCTCGTCACTATCCCCATCGAGAACGCTGTCGCCGAAGTCTCCGATGTCAAGGAAATACGCTCGACAACCAGTGAAGGCCTATCGGTAGTCATCATTGAATTTGAGGAGTACATCGACAACATCACGGTTGCAGCGCAGGATGTCGAATCCGCAATCAACCGCATCACCACGCTTCCGGACACCGCCGAAGAGACTGTCGTCCAAGAATTCGAGCTTAACTTTCCGATCATCGACGTGGCGGTTGCGGGAACAGCGCCCGAACGAGAACGTCGTGAGATCGCCAAGCCGCTCACGCCTCAGCTTGA
>CAYVUW010000013.1:838-6499 GCA_964455175.1 uncultured Acidobacteriota bacterium
ATCGACGGTGTCTCATCGGTGACAGCCACCGGCCTGCGTGAGCGGGAGATTTGGGTCGAGATCGATCCCAACCGGCTATACGGATTAAATGTCTCTCTTGACCTAGTGCTTGCCCGATTGCGACAACGGCTCGTCAATGTACCAGCTGGTTCCTTACAGACCGAGCGCGGAGAGGTTCTATTGCGCACCAGCGGAACTACTTCGGAAGCAAGCCGCGTTGAATCGGTAGCTGTCCGCATGGACGACGGTGGCCAATACATTCGCGTCGCGGACCTTGGCAGAGTAAGTGACACGTTCGAGGAAGCCGTAACCCTGGCACACGCCAACGGACAACAGGCCATTAACCTCCGTGTCATCAAACAAGAGAATGGTGACACCATCGGAATCGTCAACGATGTCCGCGCGATGGTCGCCGAGATGACTAAATCGGTACCCGAGGAAATTAATTTCGTGCTGCTAAACGACAGCAGCGTTGATATCCGGAACCGGTTACGCGCAATGTACCAAAGCGGCATTTGGGGACTGGCACTTGTGTTGCTAGTGCTCAACATGTTTCTCAACCCACGTGTCGCCGCGATGACCGCATTCGGCCTACCTTTGGCGATCTCGGGCGGACTAATCATGCTCTACCTGAGTGGCGGCTCATTGAACATTCTGTCGATGTTCGCGTTTATTCTCATACTAGGAATCCTGGTCGACGACGCAATTATTATCGCGGAAAATGCCTATCGCTATATGCAGCGCGGCTTAGAGCCGGAAAAAGCGGCCGTTACAGGTACTCGGCAGGTCACCATCCCGGTGATTGCGGGAGTCTCCACCACCATCGCCGCTTTCACGCCACTACTTCTAACGGCGGGCGTCATGGGCCAATTTCTGAAAATCGTCCCTATTGTTGCGATTTCGTGTCTGCTGGCCTCGTTGATCGAATCACTTGTAATTTTACCGTCACACATTGCCGATTTCTGTCGGCCTGCCGCGGATGCCAAAGAGGCCCGTCGAAACCCCTTGTGGTTCCGGAAGACACGGCGACGGTACGGCCGGGTTCTCGGTAACGCAGTTCGCTACCGTTACCTGACGTTCGCGCTTACCATCGTCATGGCCATCGCTGCTGGTGCCATCGCCAGTCAGATGCGCTTCGTTTTCTTCGACGACAGTGATGCATTGGAATTCACAATTGAAGTCAAAGGGCCGCCGTCCAATTCTCTGGAGGACACAGAACGGCTTGTACGCCAGGTTGAAAGTGTCATCTTGGCGTTTCCCCCCAATGAAGTCGAAAGTGCAGTGAGTACTATCGGCTACACGGAGCGGGCCGGCCGGGGCCGACGCGAGGACGGTCTCTATATCGCCCAAATCAGGACCAAGATACCTGACTCGGCAATTCGGACGCGGGCGGGGAATGACATCTTTCGTGAATTGCGCACAAAGATCCAGAACACTGTCGTTGGTGCCGAAAGTATCGAGTTAAGTAAGATCGTGGGCGGGCCACCAGTGGGCGATGCGATCTACGTCCAGATCCTCGGTGAAGACATCGATGTTTTACGTGAAATCAGTGCTGAGATTCAGGGTTACCTGCGCGGTGTAAATGGTGTCTACGACATCACCGATAGCTTCACTGCTGGCAAGGACGAGGTTCAGGTCCAGGTGAATGAAGCCCGTGCTTCTGTGTTCGGCTTGTCCGTAGATAGTATCGGCCAAACTATTCGCACTGCTACAGACGGAAACATCGTCGCTACCGTCCAGGAAGAAGATGAAAATATTGATGTCCGTGTGCGTTACTTGCCTGAGCATCGCCGCACAGCCGATGACATCGCCACGCTGCGGATCCCTACACCGACTGGAGACATGGTGCCCTTCGGCAACGTCGCCACCCTGGTAACAAGTGCCGGGCTGGGACAGATCGATCGTAGTGATCGAGAGCGGGTGATTGCAGTGATCGCCGACGTTGATGCCGACATCGTCACGTCAATCGAAGCAAACGCCATGATCGAGAATCAATTCGCCGATCTCAGCTCACGCTACCCTGGATACCACCTAGCCTTCGGCGGTGAAGCATCGGATACCACTGAGAGCCTAACGTCTTTATTTCAAGCATTCATCGTCGCGATTTTGGTGATGTATTCGATCCTCGGGGCCATCTTCAAGAGTTTCACACAACCACTCGTCGTCCTGTTCGCCATACCACTGAGTCTCATCGGAGTGGTGTTCGGCTTCTTCATAATAGGAAAGCCGTTAACCTTCATGGCATTGTTCGGTGTCATTGCCCTGGGAGGTATCGTTGTCAACGATTCCTTGCTACTGGTGCATTTCATTAACGAGATGCGGGCCAAGGGAATTAACCGGATTCAGGCTGTGGCTCTCAGTGCTAAACGGCGCTTTCGGCCCATCATGTTGACATCGCTTTCAACGATAGCTGGCGTGTTCCCACTTACGCTGGTAAGTGACCAGCAATCAGCGTGGCTATCGCCGATGGCCTACGCGATCGTATGGGGGCTGTCCTGCTCAACCTTCCTCATATTGCTGCTGGTACCGGCGCTTTATCTGATCAACGACGACATCCAAAGAGGGTTCAAACGCTTGCTCGGGGGCAAACAGAAGCACAGAGAAGAAGACAAACATGAGACCGTCCCTGCTCCCGCACTCTTCACCGAAACAAGCTAGCAACCGTCTCCTCTGAAGACAAATAAGGCGCCGATCACTGACGCAGCACCAAAGAACAGGTGGTGAAAGTCAGCAGTTCAACGCCCTCCGCGCGACCCTCTCCGACCGCCACGGCCTCCGGACCCGCTACCCTCTTCGGACTCTTCCCCGCCCTCGTCTTCGACTTCTTCGGGCGGTTCCCAGAAACCTGGCGAGCCTTGCGCTTCAGCTGCCATCTCGCCATGGAACAGCGCCGCGTTGAAAAGGATCTTGAAGGTGGCGAACGTCTGCCCGCGCCACTGCGGCCGAAAACCGAGGAGGACTACATTCCCATCGCCGTGGCGCACATTGACCCCTGCTGCGTATCCCTGCACGTGTTCCTCGCCAAGCATGTACCCAGAAACCAACGGTGAACCCTGCTCGGGGTATTTGGCAAACACTGTTCCTTCAAAACCATCTTCGACGGTAAAGACCGGCCCTCGGCCAACGAACATCTTGGAATCCGTCGACATGCCGCTCATTAACGGATGGTAGGCATCGATCTCGAGCTCAAGGATCGAACCCGACTGAGAGAACTCGGAGCGGCCAACGTCTTCGACTACATTGCGCACCGGCAGGTGAAACTCGTCGATCGCGAACATGCTGCTGTTGTTAATGCACACTAGTGTGCCGCCTTGGCGTACGAACGCATCCATGATGCGGACACCCTCACGGCCAATGCCACCAGCATAGCGTCCCGGCACACTCCCAGGGGCCCGGCCTTCGATCAATGTGCGCGCTCCGAAGTCAGCTAACACGATAACGTCGAAACGCTCGCGCAGGTTGCCAGCCTTGATGTCACCCGGCCGGATGGTGACGGAGTCGAAGCCGTACATCTCAACCACCCAACGAGTCCAACCCTCGTCCATGTTCCCACCCCATGGCTGATACAGGCCAATGCGGGGGTTGCCAATATCGGCTCCACCGGTGCTGCTCCGCGTCGCTTGCAAAGCGAAGTCCTCAACCCACTGTTGAAGGGTGGCGTCATCGATACCACTGATCAAGTAGCGACCGCTTTTACCGCCTTCACCGTCAACGCCAGGCATTCCGGGGAGGAACTGTACCCGGCCACCAGCGGCGAGCGCAGCGGTGATGGCCCTGAAGGAGTTATTCTGCGCCGCATCAACAACCAACGCATCTCCCGAACCGGTCATCCGGCCCGGCAGAGGTATGATCCCCGCAGCCATCTCATTCGTATCAAAGCCGACGCCCGGAGCACTGTCGAAGGGCGCAGCATCGATATCCGCGTCCCACGTCACCACTGTTCCTCCTACTGGCTGCATTGCCAACCGGGTTGATGCGTCAAGAGGAGTTGCCGCTTCAATCACGTGTACACCCACCATGAACGGTAATGTCCAACCAGCTACATCGTAGGGTTGGTCAGGTGGTCCTTCCGGGAATTCGCGCAAGTCTGGGTACTCTTGAATCGCGAATAGCTGCCGGACGTAGTTAGCAAATGGTTGGTCCATTGGGATAACCCAAGTACCAGCACCGTACTCGATGCCATTGTGCATTACCGTCGTAGTCAGCTGATGAACCTCGATACCGTTGTACGCTAAACGCCGAAGCATCTCCACAGCGGCTACTGGATCTTTCTGATCTTGGGGCACAAAGAAAGCGTACGGCGGTTCGTCAGTGAACTGTTGAATAGTTTCGCGGCCAGCTTGGTAGCGATTGTAGAGCACGTCGAACTTATACTTAGAAGCGAAATCAAGCACGGAAAACGATGCCGTCAGCATGTACTCGACCGCATCCCGCAAACGCCACCAACCGCCCTTCCAAGGGCTCGCGTACAACGATTCGGGGCGCAGGTCACGTCGATTTGCCGGAAAATCATTTACCGTATACAAGCGCGGTGTCGCCCAACCAGCGGCCGCTGTTTCGGTAAGAAACGAAGCTACGTTGTGGAAGTTGTTAGCGTGGTCAAGGAAACCCGGATACCAGTTATCGAAGCCCGTCCCCATATGTGTAGCCCCGACTTGCCCACGCTCCTCAAGTGCCTGGGCCATCGACATTCCGAGCATGTTGACGGTACGCCACATTAGCGGGTGGACATAGGTCGAAATCGGCTCGGCAAACGGTG
The DNA here is from genome assembly GCA_964455175.1 of uncultured Acidobacteriota bacterium. Taxonomy (GTDB): domain Bacteria; phylum Acidobacteriota; class UBA890; order UBA890; family UBA890; genus UBA890. The sequence continues at coordinate 5,598 of CAYVUW010000013.1, forward strand.
GGATCCAGATGCGGGTCGGAAACGGTGACGACTGGTGATGGTTGTAGAGAATTTGTGGTTCCCACTTACGCATGACCCGAGTCACCGTCCGCGACTCGATCATGTTGATCATGTAACCATCGCGGTTGTTATCGTGGCCGATGTACTTCTGGTAGAGGCCCGGCGTGCCTGACGTTTCGTAGATCGTACCGAGGTTCTGCCGATACCAGTTGGCGACCATGTTCTGGCCATCAGGGTTGATCGAGAACCATAAAATCAGAATGACATTGTCCAGAATTGCAGCAATCTCGGGATCGTCATCGCCGGTCACCAGGTCGTAGCCAAGCTGAATGGTGTGCTGAGCGTGGGCAACCTCGGTAGCATGCAAGCCCCCATCAATGTGAACGATCGCCTTGCCCTCAATGGCAAGCTGTCGGGCCTCGTCATCGGTCAGGCCCTCGGGATGCGCAAGTCTCTGCGCAATCTCGCGGTAGCGCTCGATGTTTCGTAGGTTCTCAGCTGAGGAAATCAGTGCAATGTGCCAAGGCAGTCCAAAGCTTGTCTCACCGACCTCGAGAAGTTCTACGCGATCGCTAGCAGCGTCGAGCGCCTGAAAATACTTGAGAGACTCATCATACGTCGCCAGAAAAAAATCAGCGCCCACCGATTGACCCAACACGGACTGTGGCGTTGGGATGCCAGATTGCGCCCGTTTCTCCGCTCCCTGAACAGACGGAACAGCGACGATAGTCAAGAAAAGGGCGCAAGCTAAGATTCTCAAGAACAACGTGTGCATAGGTGCCCTCGGTTCGAAGCTTCGATTCACAATTTGGGCGGCTCACGGCGAACGTTGCCATTACGCCAGAGGCTGCTAGAAACTCTACTCAGGTTCAATCGTCACTGCCGTACCATAGACGAGGACT
>CAYVUW010000013.1:6509-41242 GCA_964455175.1 uncultured Acidobacteriota bacterium
GAACTCGATGCCGACCACTGCATTGGCCCCCATCTGGCTAGCTTCCTCGACCATCCGATCGAGAGCCTGCTCCCGCGCCTCAGCGAGCATCTTGGTGTAGTCGGTGATCTCACCACCCACCATGGCACGCAAACCTGCCATGATGTCTCGGCCAACATGCCGCGCACGCAATGTGTTACCGCGCACCAACCCGTGGGTTTTAACAATTCGGTGGCCAGCAATATTGCCGGGGGTCGTGGTAATCATCATCGTTGCACCTCTCGATAGCGTTCTGTGCGGTACTTGGTCAAACTCTCACGGCCGACGGAAACCAGTAGCACCACAAATCCAGCGAGTACCGCACCAATACCGAGCCTGTAGGCCATGTCCGGTATTGTCGAGTACATCGTGAACCCTCCGGTGCCATCTGGCCGGATCGTCGCCACAACCGATTCTTCGGGATTAAGGAAGGATTCGTTGACCATTTCCCAGCCGGTGTAACCAATCAGCACAACCAGACCTGTCGCCAACAACAACCAGCCAGCCACGCGCTCCAAATGTCGGTAGCTGGAGGTCCCGGTGCTGTCGTCTCTTTGTTCATTAATCATTTTCTCAGCACCTCCCCTTTCCCTGGAGTCTGACTCTATATTTTATTGCCTTCCATGTGCCACTGGTCACAGTGTCTAGATGCTTTCTTAAGTCTTATCGCTAAGAGCGTCCGCGAGCCACTGCACCGGGTGACGGCCAGCGCGACCGGTCCCATGAAGGACCTGCTGTCGACATGAGATCCCCGACAAGACAACGCCGTCGTCAGGATGCTCGCGCATGGCAGGAAACAGAACACGCTCGCCAATTGCCATCGAAACATCGTAGTGCTCCGCTTTGTAACCGAACGATCCCGCCATACCGCAGCAACCGGAATCAATCGGTTGGAGCTCGTAACCGGGCACCCAGGCAAGCACATCCAGGGTCGGGACCATACCGACAGCCGCCTTCTGGTGGCAATGGCCGTGAACCATAAGGCGGCGGGGCGTTTCCTCTAACTCCAAACCTAACGGATGCTGTTCCACACCACCTTTATTACCAGTAAATCGGCCGTCTTCGCCAGCAGCCTGCAGGAGGAATTCCTCGACTAGAAAAGATTGCTCTGCAACTCGCTTCGCATTCTCATTGCCCGGTAATAGATCGAGGTAATCTTCACGCAGCATCATGAGGCAAGAGGGCTCGCAACCAATTATAGGAACTCCCCGCTGCGCGAAGCTTGCCAGTTGTTCGACGTTGATCTGGGCATGCTGACGGGCCTTTGAAGCGAGGCCGTTTGAAAGCATCGGGCGCCCACAGCAAACTTTCGGCGCCAAAACGATCTCGTAGCCAGCTGCCTCTAACACCTTGACCGCCGCCTGGCCCACGTCGGGATAATTGTGGTTCATGAAGGTGTCGTGAAATAGCACAACTTCTCCTCGAACGGCATCTCCATTGATCGGCGGGCGAGAGTGGAACCAAGATTCGAATGTTTGACGCACGAACGGAGGTACCGGCCTGCGGCTCGAGATCCCGAGTGTTTGCTGGTTCAACCAACGCGCCGGGGCTGAGTTCGCCACCCAGTTGGAAACTGGCGCAAAACGCGAACCCAAACGGCTGGTTCTTGCCACGTTGCCAAAGAACTTCGCACGTCGCGGTGTCCCATGGGCATCGTAGTATTGCGCAAGGAACTCGTATTTGAGCTTTGCCATGTCGACGTTGCTCGGGCACTCGGTTTTGCAGCCCTTGCACTCCAGACAAAGGTCTAGAACATCGTACAGGTCGTGGCTGGTGAATTTCGCTGCTGGGAGATCACCGGAAATCACCGCGCGCAATGCATTGGCTCGCCCTCGTGTGCAATCCTTTTCCTGACGTGTCGCCTGATAAGAGGGGCACATCGTGCCCGCACCAAGTTTCCGACAAAAGCCGTTGCCGTTGCACATTTCAATGTGCGCCGCCATTCCCCCTTCACGTGACCAGTCCAAGTAGCGCTCGGCGACGACTGTCTGATAATCAGCGCCGTAACGAAGGTTTGTATCGATCAGATAGCCACTAGTGTCGGGAGGGTCTGCTGCCCCCTCGGCTCGCTCGACTAGCTGCGTGGACGCCTCCTTTGCACTCCAAGGGGCACAGATGTTGCCCGGGTTGAGTCGACAATCCGGATCGAAAGCCGTCTTGATATTGCGGAAAGCACCGTAGATCTCTTCGCCATAGAAACCCGGCAGATACTCGGTTCGGGTGCGGCCGTCACCATGCTCACCTGAGAGCGAGCCATCGAATTCAACCACCAGGTCCCGGATATCTTCAGCGATCGATCGAAGCTTTTGGATATCGCCGGAGTCCTTGCAGTTAATTAGCGGTCGGAAGTGAAGGCAACCAACCGAGGCATGGCCATAGAAACCAGCCCAAGTATCGTGATCGGCGACCACCTGCTGCAGCCTTTGCACATATTCCGGTAGTCGATCAACATCAACAGCAGTGTCCTCAACGAAGGCTATTGGCTTGGCGTCACCCTGCACAGACATCAAGAGCGTCAGCCCTGACTTACGAACCTCCCAAACGTCCCTTTGCTCCTCCGGCGTCGTAGCGCAATGAAAGCCGTATCCGAGACCCTCACGCTCCAGCTGCTGGCGCATTAACTTAACCTTGTCGAGTACCTCCCCGCCATCTTGGCCGCTGTATTCAGTGATGAGTACAGCCGCCGGCTCACCTTGTACGAAACCACACAGCCGAGACAGTTCCGGATGATTACGCGCCTGGCGAATAACTAGATCATCCACCAATTCAACTGCGCTCGGACCAGTAGGCACAATCTGTCGAGCAGCTTCCATAGAGACAACCAGGTCATCGAATTGCGATACCAGAAGAGCACGCGCTGCCGGCCGCTGCACGAGACCCACCTTGGCCTCAAGGATGGTCGCCAGCGTCCCCTCCGAACCGATAATCAGATGGGCCATATTCAACGGTTTGCCACGCAGGAAGTAATCGAGGCTGTAGCCACATACGTGGCGCATAACCTTCGGGTAACGAGCCCGGATCGCATCCCCGGAACGCTCAAGAACCGCTGCTAGTGTTCGATAGATACGCCCCTCGATGCCATCAAGCTTCTGCTTCGCCTGCAATCCAGCGGCGTCGATCTCCCCAAACACCGTCTCGGTCCCATCGGCAAGTAGACAGCGAACCTCGTGAACATGGTCAATGGTCTTGCCATAGACAATAGAATGGGAACCTGCCGAGTTATTCCCCATCATGCCGCCAAGAGTGGCCCGCGCCGAGGTCGCTGTGTCAGGCCCAAAATCTAGCCCCCACTGGGCTACGTGGCCGCGTAGGCTTTCTTGGACAACACCCGGCTGGACCCGAGCCCAGAGTTCTTCGGGGTTAACCTCAAGAATCTTGTTGATGCTTGCCGACAAGTCGAGAACCACGGCTTCGTTGACCGTCTGCCCCTCCAGGCTGGTGCCACCGCCCCGCGGAAGGAAAGGCAACCCATATTGAGCCGCGAATTCAACCGTTGCACGAACATCATCGTCGTCGGCCGGTACAACCACTCCGAGTGGCGTCGACTGATAAATACTGGCGTCGGTGCTGTACAACGACCGTGTCATCTCATCGGTGGCTACGAGGCCGCGCACCTGACGACCAAGCTCATTTGAAAAATCATCGGTCCAAGGCATCCAATGAGTATAGCGTTCGCAGGAGCAAGGTGAGACTTTGCGCGATCGGGTGATATGTTCTAGCCACGATGATGCTTACTATTGCCGCGCTCGCACCCTTACTGGCGGTGTTCGCCCTTCTGGTCCTCTGTCGGTGGCCAGCCACACGGGCGATGCCGTTGGCTTACGTTGTCGTCGTCGCGGCTGGGATCGCAGCATGGGAGATGGACCCGATCGTTGTCATGGCGGCATCCTTGAAAGGTGGGATGATCGCATTGACACTGTTGTGGATCATTCTCCCTGCATTAGCACTGCTATACACGCTGAGGGAAACGGGTGGCATGGCGGTCATCCGGACCGGCTTCCACGACATCTCGCCCGATGCTCGAGTGCAAGCCCTGATCGTCGCCTGGTTATTCGGGTCGTTCATGGAGGGCGCGGCAGGATTTGGCACTCCCGCCGCCATCGCGGGCCCATTGCTCGTCGCGCTGGGGTTTCCGCCGCTGGCAGCCTGCGCCTCGGCCCTGATTATCCAGAGTACACCTGTAACGTTCGGCGCAGTTGGCACGCCGATAATCATCGGTATGGGAGAAGCACTCAACGTGCCTTCGGTGTTGGAAGTCGTAGATGCATCATCGGTAACCTACGAAGCGTTCATCGCTGGCATCGGGGCGCGAGCCGCTACCGTCCATGCGATCTGTGGGTTACTGGTGCCCTTTATGCTGCTGGCCGTTCTCGGCCGTATGTTCGGGCGTGACCGCTCGGCGCGGACGGCGCTATCGATCTGGCCCTTCGCACTCTTTGCCGCGGGCGCCTTCGTTGTGCCGTACCTCGCGGTCGCCTGGCTACTTGGACCAGAATTCCCGAGCCTTCTTGGCAGCCTTGTGGCGCTAGCGATCGTCGTACCAGCAGCCCGGCGGGGCTTCTTGCTCAGCGGAGAACCAGTGTGGACTTTTGCTCCAGTCGAAAACTGGGACCCGGCGTGGACCAGTGCGGAAACAACCACATCTAGAGAAACAAATGAGTCCACGTCAAGCAGTGGGGAGCTTCCCGGCACCGTCCATGGTGAGATCGGGCTCCTGCGTGCATGGTCACCCTATATCGTGGCAGCCAGCCTCCTTGTCATAACTAGGCTTTACGTCCTGCCGTTGCGCGGTTGGCTCCAATCGGTAGAACTAACCTGGGAGAGCATCCTTGGGACCTCGTTGTCCCAGCCGGTCCAGCCACTTTACCTTCCGGGTACGATCCTGGCACTGGCAGCGTTGATGACCCCGTGGCTGCACAGAAAACCGATGGGAGCAACAGCCCGCGCTTGGGGAGACGCTGCCTCGACTCTTGCTAAACCAGCGATGGCGCTGTTGTTCGCGGTCGCGCTGGTAAGGGTGTTTATCGACTCTGGCCTCAACGAGTCTGGGCTTGAAAGCATGCCCATTTACCTCGCAAACCAGCTCGCCGCCGCTGTCGGTAATGCCTGGCCGTTTTTCGCGCCAGTTGTTGGCGCAATGGGGGCCTTCGTCGCAGGAAGCAATACGGTCAGCGACCTAATGTTCGGAGTCTTTCAGTTCAGCGTCGCCGCCGCAGCTGGATTGCCGGTCGTAATGGTTCTTGCCCTGCAAGCGGTGGGCGGTGCAGCCGGCAACATGATCACGGTGCACAATGTGGTGGCAGCAAGCGCAACCGTCGGCTTGGTTGGCAAGGAAGGCACCTTGATTCGCATCACGCTAATTCCGATGATCGTCTACCTGTTGGTTGCTGGGCTTCTCGGAATGCTGTTCGCCCAGGGGCTCATTCCGGAACCCTTCTGACACCCAGTAACCATACGCATGTAACCTGTTCGGACCAGTCTCCTTGGCAAGGATGCCCCTGGCCGCACAACCAGAACCCTGCTAGTCCCACTCCAGTTTGTTAGCTCTCCGGCGGCAGCTCTTGGTCACCCTTGTCAATAATCTTGCGCATCTCGAGAACCATGTCTTCCATCTGGCTTTTATGTGCCTTCATAGCACGGCGCGAAAACCATGCCATCCACCCAGACACGACGATCATGATCAAGGCGACGACGGCAAAAGATGCGAACCAACTAAGGTCGCTCATTCAGCCTAACCTGGCTACAGGCCGAAGCTCGAAATCCGCTAGATCGATTCTCAACACTTTGAATTAAGGGGTCGCTAGACCCTCTCCACTCAGAACCGAAGAGATATCCGGCAAGACACTCTTGAGCGTTTCACGGGTGACCACTAGAGGTGGTGCGAATCGGATCACCTGCTCGTGGGTTTCCTTGGCGAGGATCCCCCGTTTTTGCAATGCCTTACAGAAAGGATTTGCTGGGCCGGACTCATCAGATATCACCACACCAATGAGCAATCCCTTACCTCGAACTTCCACGACATGTGGGGAGTCGATAGTGCGCAACTCGTTCATAAACCAGTCACCATTCTCTTCCGCTTTCTCTGCCAAGTTCTCGTCGAGAATGACGTCCAGAGCGGTCATTGCAACTGCAGCACCAAGCGGGTTTCCGCCGAATGTCGAGCCGTGGTCGCCAGGGTTATAAACTTCCATGAACCCATCATCGGCACACACCGCAGACACCGGATAGACACCACCGCCAAGAGCCTTGCCGAGAATCAAAATGTCAGGACGGATTCTGTCCCAGTCGGAACAAAGCAATCTGCCAGTTCGCCCAAGGCCGGTTTGGATTTCATCAGCAATGAACGCGACGTTGTTGTCAGCGCACAGTTGGGCTGCCTCTGAAAGGTAGCCATCGGGCGGCACAATGACACCACCTTCCCCCTGGATCGGCTCTACGAGAAAACCAACGGTGTTGTCGTTGATAGCCGCCTCAAGTGCGGGCAGGTCACCATACCTAACCACCTTGAATCCAGGCGTAAACGGGCCAAAGCCGTCCTTGTACTGTTCTTCTGTAGAGAAGCCAACGATTGTCGTCGTACGGCCGTGGAAATTGTCCGAGCAGACGATAACCTCAGCTGCATTCTCGGCGACGCCTTTTACTTTGTATCCCCACTTGCGCACCGTCTTGATAGCAGTCTCAACCGCCTCAGCCCCTGTGTTCATCGGCAAAGCCTTGTCATAGCCAACGAGGTTACAGAGCTTCTCGAGAAACGGCCCCATCTGGTCGTTCTGAAAAGCACGCGATGTAAGCGTGCAGCGACCAGCCTGCTGCCTCATGGTCTCGACAATTCGCGGGTGACAATGTCCTTGGTTAACCGCCGAGTATGCCGACAAGCAGTCAAGATACTTGTTGCCCTCGACATCCCATACCCAGACACCCTCAGCACGGCTGATAACCACAGGCAGCGGTGCATAATTGGTGGCACTCCAGAGATCCGCCTGCTGAAGAAAATCTTCAGTTGAGTTTGCACGATTTAGAGCTGTATCTGACATTGGTATCTGTTTGTAGTTAGAAGGAATGAAACGCTCGACCAATGGTCACCTGAGGAGATTGTAACCGGAAGGTCGTCGATCGCCCAATGCTGCTCGTTTGTCAGCATGGTCGCTATAACGATGCTTGCCGCTCTCAGTAAGGTAGACGCGATGCCTGCACCACCGGGCCATTGTCCCAGTCCTGGGCGCTCGAGACGTTAGGCATGTTCCAAGCGTTACCGTTCCAGCCGTAAAATCCTTCCATCCGGAAGGCCCAGAAGCCGGAGGTGGAGTCGCTAACCACGATCAGGCCGTCGGCGTTGCGGATGTCGCCGCCCCAAACGCCACCGTACTGAAAGCCGCGCGTGGCGTACGGGGTCTCGGGCCCGTACAGCATCGGTCCCTCACGGGTAATGTAGTAGGCCTGGGTGTAGGGATCGGTCGGGTCCATGATGTTGACGATCTGCAGGCCATCGTCCTGTCCCGAAATAAACGCGTAGGGCCAGCGAATCTCGTGGTTGTGGGTGGCACCGTCGACCTTTGCCATCCAGGCACCGATGCCGGAGCCCGTGATGGCGCGCTGGCCATCTTCCACCCCGGGGCGCAGGTCAAACGCCCGGATGGGAGCATGTTGATAGGTGGGCTCAGAGATCCCGAGGGCGAACTTGCCATCGGGGGTCGGGGTGAAGGTATGACCGTCGCGGACACCGGGTATGTTGATCACGGAAGTTATCAGCTCCGGATCCTCCACGGTGGTGATGTTAAAAACGTGGTAGCCGCCAGTGCCGGCGCCGTAGAAACGATCTTGATCCGAATCCGGATGGTAGCCGACATACATGTCGTGCCACTGTCGGGTGCGCCGATCCTCCGGAGACGGCACCGGGATACGGGCGACGGGCTCGGTGTTGCCATCGGCCACCAGTGCCAGGTCGTAGACATAAATATCCTCGGACATCGTCGCGGCAAACAGTAGTGCGCGGCCGTCGGTGTGCTTGTAGGTGTATATGTTGTGGAAGCCGCCGGGATGGTCAGGCACCCGCAAATCGGCGACCTCTCGGACAGTAGACGGATCCGGCAAGCCGGTAACGTCGAAGACCTTCGCCCCAAGGTCGGCATCGGGGCCACCCTGGGCGAACTGGAACGAGAGCGCAAGGTAGTAACGGTCACCCACTTTCGCGTAACGCGGGTCGAGCCCACCGCTGCCCACGTGAAGGTCAGGATTGTCGATGGTCCAGCGATAGAGGATCCGGGGCTGTGCCGGATCCTCGATGCTAAGGGCGTAGAAGCCGGATTCGCCGAAGCGCTGGGCGATGTATACGAAGGGCCGGGCTATCTCCTGTTCGACGTCGATGTCCGCGTGGCTAAAGCGCTCACCCGGCAGAGGCACGTGGGAGATCACCTCGATGTTGTCGGTGCCCGGCTTGCCCAATGGGTGGCCGGTCTCGGGCTGGCAACGCAGCAACTCGCAGTTGGTCTGAGCGTGAGCCGCAGGAACCACCAGTGCCAGAGTGATGATGGCGGCGGCGAAGGTCGCGAAGAGCCGTGTTTCAATTGAAAGTCTCATGGGTTGGTTTCCTGGGTTGGAGAAAACATCCAAATGACGATGGTATGCTTAGAGAAACATAGTCGAAACGGAAACTTTATCGTTTCGGGAAGTTGAATGGGAAACTTGTAGCAACGGTAACAAGCCAAAAATTCAACACCTAGGGTTGACGGGCGTCGCTCAGTGCGTGTCCAATAGGCTTTGATTTTGTCATATCGTCGATTCAGGTAGACAATGGGCACGCCGAGGCACGGTTGCCATTTAGGCACGCCCTCCGAAACAAGTCGTAAGGAGAATTCCAAGGATGCACACCCGAAATCGTTTGGTCTGGTCTTTAGCGCTGGCTACCATTATTGCGCTGGGCGTCGCCTGTGGGGGCGGGGCAGAAGAACCCGCCGAGAACACCCCTGACGCCAACGAACCCGCTGCAGTCTCAGAAACCTCTCCTGAGCCAGAACCCATGCTGGAAGCTGAGCAGCTCGCCGCGCCGGCAGAACCACAGCTTGAGGGCGCGATCGTTGAAATCGAGGAAGCTCACGACATGGCATGGACAACAGCGGCGTCGCGAGAGGTGCCCGGCGAATACTATTGGGTGGTGCAGCTGCGCAATGACACAACTCAAACGCTAGACATTACGGTCACGTTCGAGTTCCTCGACGAAAGCGGGGGCGTGGTCAAAACCGATCGCTCAACCGAACGCATTTCGCCCGCCGCTTCCGGAACATTTCGTGTCGAAGGGCAAATGAATCGGGACGATTCACGGTCGGTTGATGGGTACACCTACACCTGGGCCTGGGACATCGTCACTAGCTAGATCGCTCTTGAAGCTTAAATATTTGTTGTAGCCAAGAGACTCGGGCAGGCGTTTACATCAGCGACAGCAATCCAATAAACGCTTAGAGCCAGATATTTTCTAGGCTGCTTCCATCAGGCACTGATATACCCGCGTCCCGCAACGCATCCTCGACCGTTCCGAGCAAGAGTTCCACTTCGCTTCGCTCGATCGAGCGACCCATGTGTCCGATTCGAAAAATTTGTCCCGCAAGGTCCGCAAGGCCCCCAGATATAAAGATCGCACGCTCCATCAGAAAGCGTTGCATGTCTGCAGCCGGCAACTCCGGATGCGCGTAAGCCGTAGTCGTCACCGGGGAGGCAATATCGTCGGCGGTAAACATCTCGAAACCCAGCCGACCGAGACCACTACGCACCGCAGTTGCCGCCTCCGCAGTGCGGCGGATACGCACATCCAAGCCCTCCGCAAGTATCTGTTCAAGGCTCGTGGTGGCCGCCTCGATAATGTTCGAGGGAACGGTGCTTGGGAACGGATGCCAGCCAGCCCATTCCTGACGATAGCTTCGCCAGGTGCGCAAATCGAGGTACCAACTACGACTAGAGGGATTGGCATCAATTGCCTCCCAGGCCGCTGGACTCACCGAAACAGCCGAAATTCCGGGCGGCGCTGCGAGGCATTTGTTGGTGACGCTCACACACAAATCAATGTCCCAGGCATCAACCGGCAAGTCGACTCCACCCAACGAAGCAACCGCATCTACAATCGTCAGCGCCCCGTGCTCTTTCGCGGCCCTTGCAACCGGCTCCATTGGGTTAAGGACCCCTGTTGAGGTTTCGTGGTGTACCCAAGCAACGGCTTGGTAAGGCACTTCGGCCGGCTCAAGATGGCGTCGAACGACTTCAGGGTCAATTGCCTGATCAAGAGGAAATTCCACGAAGTCGACATCGGCCCGATGGGCACGACACATGTCGGCCATCCGGCAGCCAAACCATCCACCTCCGGGAACAAGGACTCGGGCACCATCTGGGAGAGCACTGGAGAGAGATGCATCGAGGGCTGCTGTTCCCGGGCCGATTATCAAAAACAGGTCATTTTCAGTCTGGAATACGGCCTTGAACAGATCGATGCAATGGTTGTAAACGGTAATGAAGCGCTCCCCATAGTGGGGAACCACGGGTCGGCCTGTGGCCTCGATGACCTCCGGAGTGCTGCCCGTCGGGCCCGGGGTGAAAAGATGTAAATCAGGGCTGTCGCTCAAACCCAAGCTCCTTTCTCGCCAGTAAAAGCTGATGGTTTAAGTACATCGATTGTATAGCGTCCGGCTAAGGCTTGCGGTAAACGTTCGCGATGTGGCGACCGCAAGTCAGAGGTCAATTTTCTTGATTCGATGATTCTTAGGGATCAACGATGTCACAACTTCTCCACCATGCCACTCGGCGCAACCTATGCCGACGCCATGATAACGGGCGGCAATAAAACCACGAGGTAGCACTTCGCGTCGTACGTCGTCTTTGTCTAGGAGGACATCCTCTCCCGAGAGGAACTTCACGGTCTCATCACGATCCAAATCAATGACGCTTGCCCGGGCGCTTCCTCCAAATGCCACGATTCCCGCCGAAGTTGGCTTCCAGAATCGCCCGCCAATGCGCAACAGGTGGATACCAACCGCATCCGTGCGTGTACTCCTGAGGTTAGCGATTCGCGCCGTCCCCACCCAGATCTTGGCACGCCCGCGTTGATAGAAGCGCATTCTCACAAAAGGATCCTTCTCTGGGTCAAAGCGATCACGCCACCAGCGAGCATAGGGCTCACCGTCGATCTCAACGAACGGCATGTGCCTCAATTTGCCGCGTCCTTCCGGACCAGCGCGACGGTGAAACCACCAGTGTCATTAGAATGCGGCCAGAACCTCAACAAGTTCGCACAATCCGATCGCAGTTCCCTTCCAAGCCATGTGGTGACTCCAGGAGAGGCGGTCAAGCCGGAGATATGGATCGGCTGAATGTGAGCATCATCTCCCAGGCTGTAATCTAGAACCATCTCGTTTTCCTCCGGCGCAAACGTGCAGGTCGCGTAGACAAGTCGGCCTCCAGGCGACAGCATCTTCCAGGCACGTCCCAACAAAGTTGCCTGCAGACCGGAACGCCCAGTTAGAAACGCCCCCTGCGGCTCGTAGTCTGCCCCAATATTCCGACGGATATTGCCTTCGCACGAACAGGGAACATCGAGCAGAATTGCGTCAAAAGGACCGTCATCTAGCGGATATTTCGTTCCATCATGCCCCGTCATCGCCACATTGAGTAAACCGAGACGTTCGCAATTGCTGCGCAATGCCCTCAGCCTATCGATGCGGACATCGTTAGCAACGACAGTGCCTTCTGAAGCCATAGCGACAGCAATTTGGGCCGTCTTGCCTCCCGGTGCGGCACACATATCGAGAATCAGCTCCCCTGAACGGGCTGCTAGAACCACGCTAGGGATCAACGAAACCTCCTCCTGAACGTGGTAGATACCAAGCAAGTGTTCAAGCGTACGCCCCGGCTTGAGAAAACTGGGGAATCTGTAAGCTCCCGGATACCAACTTACTTCCTCGCATTCGTAACCGCGGGTTCTTAGCCGTGCCACCAACAAACTTCCACCCGTCTGATCTTCCTCTATCGAGAAAGGCAGGCCATCAGCGTAATTGAGGCGCTCAAGTGCCTTGCGGCGAAGCGGATTCGCCCAAATCACTACGGGAAGAGGTCGCTTACAAGCGTCCGCGAAGGCGTCCCAGTCGTCGATCAAGTCAACGTAATGACGGAAGTTGTCAATCTTGAAAGCCATGGAATATGTGTCAACTTAGCAAGCGCGGCAATTCATAATGTGAAACATAATGTGAAATTGGGACCAGTTTGCGGTTTAATCAGAGCTTCGATACGTCTCGCCAGCCTCTAAGGCGCGCGCTGGAAACCTGGCGAAGTTTTCAGTCGAAACCAAAACCTTATGCAAAGAACTTTCTCAACGTATACCAACGACCTCTCCCCGCATATCAACCACGGTCCCTCCACAGGATTAGTGCGCTTAGTCGGGCTCATCTGCTTGTCTTCTGTGCTAATGCTCTCGCTGGCAACATCGGCAGTTAAAGGAGCCGAGGTTTCGCCAACACAAGAAGAAGACGGGCTCCCTCAATCACAACTGGTCGTGCTCCGCGAAGCCTTCCAGTTGGTCAACACCGTCGGGAACGAGGTGTGGCCCGGATGGACACGCAGCCCGATGACCGTCGTTATCATCGAAGACGATTACGAATACCTCCTGAACGCACCGAGTAACTGGAAGGAGTCTGGCGGCTTCGAACGCACAGAACAGACTTTTCTTCGTCAGCCAATCTATCACCGTGGCCGCACTTTGCCGCAAGCCTTGCGGGCCGCTTTCCCCGTGGCCGGGCTTCCGGCCGCCGTGGTTGGCGCCTGGCGCCCATCCGAAGAGAGCCCCAACGAGTGGGCCGTAACTCTGGCTCACGAATGGTTTCACGTCCTACAGATGGCGCGCGAAGAGGAAGCAAAAGTGGCTGATTTGGAGCTTGGCCAAGGTGGTGTCTACCCATCCCTGCAGCTCGATTATCCGTTTGCCTACGGTGATCGTGACGTCGGTTACGCTATCCACCTGCTCGGTTCGTCGTTGTACGACTTCTGGAGCCGATCACGGACCTTGCCACGTGCCGTGCAACGCACGTTCGTCGCCGAGACCTCCTGGGCGGCTTTGCAGAACCTTAAAACCATCATCTCGCTGAAGTACGGAGACGACGCTTACAACTACTTTCGCTACCAAACATGGAAAGAAGGTGTCGCTAGGTACACTCAGGTACACGTTTCCTTGCTAGCAGCGGATTTCGAGGACGACGGCCGCTTCTACCAACAACCGGGATTGGCTGCCCTTCAGGGCAACATGAGCTACGGGCGGCTGTGGGAAGAGGTAACCCGAACCAACTACTGGCTCATAAGAACTGCTTCGGGTATCGAAGGCGGGAACCCAATTAGCTTTTACGGTATCGGTCACGGACTTGCAGAACTCCTCGACGCGCTCAACCCGAGCTGGAAAGAGCATTACTTTGACAAGGGAGTCTGGCTCGACACACTGATCGAAGAGGTGATGGACCCCAAGGCAGTTGCAGCCCGTTGAGTTCGATTGACCAACTCGCGACACCGGCCCTGCTTCTGGACCTGGACGTCCTGGAGCGCAATCTTTCTCGTATGGCGGAGAGAGCCAATGCGCTCGGGGTCCGTCTCAGACCACATGCCAAGACCCACAAATGTTTACAGGTCGCTGATCTACAGCGAAAAAATGGAGCTACAGGGATAACGGTCTCGACACTATGCGAGGCGAAGGCCTTCGCCGACCACGGTTTCGACGACATCACGTGGGCCTTCCCTGTCATCTTGAGCCGAGTTGACGAGGCGTTAGGTCTCGCCAGTCGAATCAAGCTTGGTTTGGTTATTGACTCCCGTGCAGCCCTTAAAGCGTTGGTGGCACAGCACAACAATTCTAAAAGCCTTAGCGTGTGGCTGAAGATCGACTGCGGTTATCACCGAGCCGGCATGGCGCCTGATTCCGAAGATCTCATTTGTTTGGCAAGCGACGTCGCTGCAACGGCGGGCATAGAATTCGCTGGCATATTGACCCATTCAGGCCATGCGTACCATGCTGCCGACCAGACCGCGATGCGCCTCGTGGCTGAGCAAGAACGTAGTGTGATGGTTGACGTGGCCTCTCGAATTCGCGCCGTGAACGTGGATGTTCCAGATGTGAGTGTCGGATCAACACCGGCGATGTCGGTGGTCGAAACACTGGACGGCGTCAGCGAGGCGCGTCCAGGCAACTACGCCTTTTATGACCACGCTCAGTGCGTTCTCGGATCGTGTGAAACCTCAGATGTTGCTGTGTCAGTGCTCACCAGTGTCGTCTCAAAAATGCCCGATCACAGCGTTGTGGATGCGGGGGCACTTGCTATGTCAGTGGATCCCGGACTAGGGCAAGGAACGGGCATGGGTCCGATCTACGACGAAGATCGACCAGGCTATCTCCACCAAGATCTCCAGCTAGTTTCTGTAAGCCAGGAACACGGCATCGTAAACCAACCAATGGCAATCGGCACTCGCCTGCGCGTCATGCCTAACCATTCCTGTCTAACCGTCGCTTGTTTCGACGAATACCATGTCGTGCGTGGTGATACTGTGGTTGATCGCTGGAAAATTTGGCGGGGCCGTTAACACCGAATGTCAAACTAGGTGACGCCCCGAGCATACTCTGGATCTTCTCGGGCATTCACCAGCTTCTCGTAGGTGCCAAGCTCGTGACAACCGCGCAAAATGCTCCAAAGGCCCAAACTCCGCGACCCAGAGCTGTGGGCATGCTCGACGAACCTTCGATAAGCCGCCAATGGGTTGCCCGCCGGCTCCAGCGGGCTTTATCCATAGAACGCTGGTGCGGGTCACTGCGCGAGGGGTTTGCTCGAAAGCCTGACGGGCTAGGACAAATCTTGCGCACACACAGTTGTAATGCAGAGTCTCGTGCTCTCAGGCTCGAGTCTATAATTCGCGAGACAGGCAGTGAGCCTTACGGGTCTTGGGGTTTAGGCTTCAAGGCGACTGCACGTTTGGGCGGATTGACCCTCGCTCATTTAAGCCTGAGGTTAATGTATCAAGCTGCTGAGCTCGTCGCGGAACACACACTTTCGGAGTATGTAAGTCTGGTGGCATTCTTGGAGGACGCCACTGGTATCGACAGAGCTTTACCAGAAGCAATCAAACCGATGCACCTGCAGGCACTGGTCGAGCTTGAAGAGTTGAAGAAAATAAGATTGGAAATATGAATATTCATATATTACCAATCATAAAAACTGAGTCGCGGATGCCTAATGCGGTTGTGAAACGCTTAGTATTAGGGGGCCATGAACTTCAGCGAAGATAAAGTCCGCAGTCGCCAGGCGACCAACGCCGCCTTCGAAAACAACTTACCAAGCCTTGCTGAAAGCGAACCTCGCACCATGCGGCTTGATGAGCACCGAGGCGGCGTTATATTACTTTCCGGTGGCCTCGACTCAGCGACTGTGCTGGCCATCGCCATAGCTGAAGGGCTCGACTGTTACGCCCTAACAATCGACTACGGACAACGCCACCACGCCGAGCTCGCTGCTGCTCGTCGCACGGCTCTCGACCTCGGCGCCACCGCGCATCGTGTTATCGAGGTCGACTTGCGGTCGTTCGGCGGTTCCGCTCTCACTGATTCAATTACGGTGCCCCACCTGGTACCGGCCAGCGAGATTGGGACCAGTATTCCGGCTACATATGTGCCAGCACGAAACACCATTTTACTTTCACTAGCCCTCGCATGGGCCGAAGTCCTAGAAATCAATAACATTTATATCGGCGCCAACGCTCGTGATTATAGCGGGTACCCTGACTGTCGCCCCGAATACCTTGTGGCATTCGAAAAACTCGCTAACTTAGCCACCAAGGCATCAATCGAGGGATCTTGTAATTTTCGCATACATGCCCCAATCATTAACTTGACGAAGGCTGAAACGATCGGCAAGGGCATGGAGTTGGGGGTAAACTTTGGCCTTACTCACTCATGCTACGATCCGGCCCCCGACGGACGCGCCTGCGGAACCTGTGAGGCTTGCATCCTTCGGCGTCAGGGGTTTCAGGAAGCCGGAATCGATGACCCCACCGAATATGCAGGCGACGAGTAGCACTGAGGCCATATAACCATGACCACCATCGCGCCCCAGCCCATTGACGAGATTTTATTGGCGATTACGGAGATCGTCGTGCACGAAACATGTACCGCACGATGCGCCTATTCAGGACACAGAGCATGAGTGGCGAGGAAAAGATCGACTTACGAAACACCGAACCGACTACCTCTGGAGGTTACGGTGAAGAACAAGCGAACGCAGGGATCGACGAGCAACTCCCCGAACTCGTTACCTTTCCGAACCAGTTTGATGACTACACCATCACGATTGAGAATCCCGAGTACACCTCAATCTGCCCCAAAACTGGGCTCCCTGACTACGGGACCGTAACCATCCGTTACGCGCCCAACACTCGCTGTCTCGAGCTCAAGGCATTGAAGCTCTATTTCCTTGCCTATCGAAACCTTGGCATTTTTTACGAAAACGCAGTGAACCGAATCCTGCGAGATATCGTTGCAGCCTGTGACCCGCACTGGGCTGAAGTTGAAGGAGTTTTCACGCCCAGAGGCGGGCTAAGTACGACCATTACAGCACGAAGCAAACAAATCGAAGTCTAATTCCCAGCTTTGCCTTCCTCGTTTTTAACTACAGCCACCAGAACCACGCTTATCAAAGTTTTGCTATGACCTGATTAGCGCTTGAGCATTTGCTCACCGATTGCCGGTAGAGCGGACAGTGCCGTCTCCCCCACTGCCTGGAAACCCACGGGGCCCAGCTTGTCTAGCGTGTCAAATGGTGAGTGCCAGTTGCGATGTCCTGGACCGTAGTTGAAATCGATCAGATCGATCGCTGGGACACCGCGTCTGATGAACGGCAAGTGGTCGTCTTCCATGAAATGCGGGAATCCGTCGTTGAAGACATCGTCGTGACCAATGTTCGCTGCCGTCTCCCAAACAATGTCGTTCAGCCAACCCGTACTGTTGCCGTCCTTAGGAAACGAAAGATCAGCATCGCCAATCATGTCAAAAAGAATCATCGCGCCGATCTGGTCAAGCTCCCCTGCCGCCTGCATACGCTCGGCCATGTACTTGCTGCCATAGCGACCATCGGTATCATTCCATTCGACAAAAGCCTCCTCACCATCAAGAAAGACCAACCAGACAGGCCAGGGTGGCTTGTTTTCGGAAAGGACTCGCCCGATCTCGAGAAGAATCCCTGTACTTGAACCGGCGTCGTTGGCACCGACGAACTCGAATCGCTCAAAATATTTGGTGTCGTAATGCCCAGCTAGCATGATTGCGGGACCGTCTGGAGCACCATCAGCGGCGGGGACCACAACAACCAAGTTGGCCATCTGAACTGGGCCTAATGGCGTCCTAGCAGTGAATTCCTCCCTGCTCACGGTGTAACCGAACCCTTGCAGCGTCATCTCGATGTACAAACGGGTCTGTTCGATCGCGTCGCTGCCCGAGACCCGAGGTCCAAAGGCAACTACTTCGGCTGTATACGCGAGGGCACGTTCTCCACTAAATGCATTGGCAGCTGCCGTTCTGCCACTTTGCACTGAATTTGCTGGAGTTGTAAGAACGCCTATGACGACGACAGCCACCATCGTGCCGAAAAAAATGTTGCCTGTTGAGAAGGTGCGAGGACGCTGGAACATTATGGAATTCTCCTCAGGCGGCTTGTCAGTGAGCACGCCCGCGTTGAGTTTCAAACGGCTATCCTTGTGGAGACATGAGCAAGTTTGAACAACAGAAGGGGACAAGCGCAACCTCGGAGCCCCCATTCATCGTCGCCGGCTGGCGGGGGAATCGCCATTTTCAGACAATTTGGCCGAATCGTATCAAACGTGACCCGGCCTCCGCACAGCTAGCAAGCTGGTCCAAATCCGCCATTATCAAGTCTGAAGACGGTGATTCACTGCGCGTCCGCTGGTCGCAGCACCATGATGACCCGAGAAACCACGATAGTCGAACCAGTATCGACAGCGGGCACCCCAATGCGGCTAGCACCACAACGCAACCCAACCCAAGACCCGTGCTAATCGTGCTACATGGGCTCGCAGGCTGCGCCGATGCTGACAATGTCATGGCGACCGCGGCTAAGGGTTATGCCCTTGGATTCGACATCGTTCGTGTCGATCTACGTAACACCCAGGCCAACGACACACCCAGCCTAGGAGTCGGCCATGCAGGACGGAGCGAAGATCTCAGAGCTACGATAAGCCACATCGAGGAACAAGTACCTGGAGCGCCAATCACAGTGATCGCTTTCTCGATGGGCGGAAACATTACCTTGAAAGCTCTGGGAGAGTACGGTCGAATGACTCCCAAGGACCTTCGTTCTGTGGCTACAATTTCGGTTCCGATCGACCTGGGCAGTGCTTGTACCGCGATCGACGAACGTCGTGAAAATTGGGTCTATCGCAGGTATTTCCTGAAACGGTTGAAAAACCGCTATCTAAATGCTCGACAACAACGACCAGACTTGTTCCATGCCATCGATGTCGAAAACATCCAAGGCATTAGGGATTGGGACAACGCTGTGGTTGCTCCCCTTGGCGGTTTCACTGATGCCGAGAATTACTACACGATCAACAGTTCGTTAAAAGTCCTTGGGAACATCCGGGTCCCAACGCTACTAGTACAAGCGCAAGACGATCCTTTCATCCCGTTTGAGTCGTTCCAAACTCCCGCCGTACTGGGTAACGACTTTGTTTGTTTGTTGGCACCAAGACAGGGGGGGCACGTCGGCTTCTACACTGCGATCAAACTCGACAGCGAGCCTGACCGCTACTGGGCAGAGAATCGCGCTTTAGCCTTTTGCGCCAAGTCGGTCGATCTATGTTGGAACAACGGTAGTGGGTCACTTCCTGCCGTGGCACCTAGTGCTAATTAACGTAACAGGACGCCAACCAACACTCCGCCCTGTTACGTAACCCATCCCGTTCGACATAGCAAAAGAGATTCTCGGATCCAGGATAGTACAGGCAGCCCAAAGCAACGCGGCGGTTTTGCCAGGCTATTCTTCGTCCTGCGCCTCCGCCGCAATCTCAAGAAGATCGCTATAGGAGCGGTCGTCACCATCACCGTCCGAAACGGGCAATCCGCAGTCAACCCAACCCGGCTGAACAATGGCACCAGAAGGATCATGCTTGCCGGAGAAGCCACCATCTACGTTGGCGATCCGCTCATAGCCAGCTGATTGCATAAGCGTCGCTGCCTGAAATGACCTTTGTCCTGAGGCGCACCCAACATAGATAGAAGTGTCCTGATCAATGGTGCCGAGAACAACGGCTAGGAACTGGTGGTTAGGCTCCGGCTGCCCAGTGGCCGGGTCGAAGTGGAAGATCGGAATGTTAAACGCCCCCTCGGGATGACCCTGCTCAAACTCGTGTTCTGAGCGAACATCTAAATACACGGCCTTATTCTCCGACTCAAGCCGGGCAGCCACATCCACGGGCGTCATCTCACGGATATTCACTCTTCCTCCTCGAACAGTAGTTGCCAGCCGATCCCCTCGTGAACAACCTTGAAGAGACTAGGATGTAGTATCTCTGCCATGATCTCCAGGGCTTCAACGACCCGCGGCCCTGGCCGATTGAAAAACTGGTTGCCATCAGCAAGGTAGACACGTCTCTCCCTCACCGCTCGTAGTTTCAACCATTCCGACTTCGTTGCTAAAGATTTAATCTCGCGACGTGTACGCGCAATATCGAAACCGCACGGCAGCACAATGATCACGTCTGGATCAAGAGTGGCAAGATCTCCCCAGTCAAGCCATGGGGCATGTTCTCCAGCTGATCCGACAACACTGATGCCCCCTGCCTTATGAACGAGTTCCGGCATCCAGTTGCCCGCGGCCATTAAGGGTTCGATCCATTCGATACAAGCAACCGTCGGTCTTTCTCTTGCAGTCGCTGCGCACTGTTCGATGTCAGCCATCCTCCGCCGCAATCTCACTGAGATATCAGCGCCACGCTCCCGAACACCAAGAGCGTTAGCGACCCGTTCAATGTCAGCGAAGATATCATTGAGAGAATTAGGCTTAAGCGCGACGATTGTGGGCTGGGAATCGAGGATGGTACAAACAGCGGCCTCGACGTCGGCGAGACTAACAGCACAGACGTCACACTGTGTTTGGGTGATGATTACGTCTGGTGCCAGCTGTTCCAGCAAGGCTGCATCGACCCGATACACCGACAAACCCTCCTGTAGAATCGCTTTGATACGTTGGTCGATTTGGTAACTAGTACCGTCCATGAATTTAGGTTCGGTGCATATCGGCAGGGAATTTATCGTGGTCGGGTAGTCACACTCGTGGGACCTGCCAACAAGCTGGTTTTCCAAGCCCAGCGCGCACACTATCTCAGTGCTAGATGCGATCAACGACACGATTCTGTTTTCTACATCCATCGAACACCAGCTTCGACAAGTCTGGTCGAGTAAAGATCTTATTCCTTGTAGCGCTCCCACATATCTCGTCCACGTGCCTTAAAGCGCTTCACCCAACCGGCGACGCCGGGGGACACCAAGGACATCACAGACAAGCCGAGGGCGATAAGCAAGAATCCTTGCAGGAACGGCAAAAACAGCCCGACAATTCCCACTAAAATCAGCATCAGACCGAGAACAAACGCTCCAATACGAAACGAGAGCCAGAGCATAGATTGCGAGGATATCAGGCTGGTGGTTGTATGCGATCAACGGCAAAGCTACCGTTAACTTTGGTCGCCAATAATGCGGAGCGCAACCCATGTCTGACACATCTACTCCAAACGAACCGCTGGAGATGAAGTGCCCGTGTTGCTCAACGAAGCTTGTTATTGATCGAATCAATGGCGACATTCTGCACGAGGAACGCCCAAAGAAAGCTGGGGTCAGCTGGGACCAAGCATTGAGTGCCGGCGAGGCAAAGCAAGTGGCAGCCGAAGCCATGTTTGAAGAGGGCATGGACCGCGAAAATCGGTCTGACGACATCTTGAAAAAAAAGTTCGAGGAAGCGCTCAAGCGGGCTGACAAGAGCGACACTCCACCGCCCCGAATCTTCGATCTTGATTGATGGTGAATCTCCTGCTCGGTCACAGGAGAGCCTTGTTCGCGGCATTGCTATGCCTACTCGCTCTGCCAAACTTGGTAACGGCCCAGAACGGGGAACCAGCTCCAAGTCTAAGCAGCGAAATTGCCGCGGTCATCACGCATCCGACTCTGGAAGAGGCGACGATCGGCATCTTAGCTGTCGATCTGGCCAGCGGCGAGGTGTTAATTGACTACATCGCAGACAAGCCGCTCATCCCAGCATCGGTAAACAAGCTGTTCACTGTTGCTGCTGCCCTTTGGCGCTTGGGGCCAGCGTTCGTTTGGCAAACGCCCTTGGCCTACACGGGCAGTCAGCTTGGCGCAGACGATGAAACTATCACCGGAAATCTCTGGGCGCTTGGCCGTGGAGCCCCCGATATTGTCGAGGAGCAATTGTGGGTCGCTGCCCGGGCCATCCACGCCCGCGGCATTACACTAATCAATGGCGACCTGGTGGTTGACGACCGCTACTTCGACAACGAACGGTTCGGACAAAGTTGGCCTGGCGGTGTACAAGTCCAGGAGGCCTACCATGCCCCAATTGGTGCCTTAATGGCGAACTATTCCGCCTACCGCAAGGGGGATGAATGGGTTGCAGTTGAAGACCCAGCACTCTATTTCGGAGAACGCCTGCACGCGCTGCTCAATCTAGCAGGAGTCAAGATCGGTGGTGAGGTGCGCAGACCTACGATCGATGAACTTGCTACCCTGATGCTCTCCAAGGGCACCCATCCGGACAACTCACGCAGCGGCCTGCCCAGCCCACTCCAGCTTCTGTACACGATTCACTCCGAGCCTCTCGGTCGTCTAGCCCTGGACGTCAACAAGTACAGCAACAACGTAATGGCGGAGGCAATTCTCAAAACCCTTGGGGCTGCTGACTACGGCCACCCTGGGACCGCGTCAAAGGGCCTGGCCGTCGTCGCTCAGTTTCGCAACGAAGCGCTCGACACATCGCTGACCGGCTATGTACAAGCTGATGGTTCCGGGCTCTCCAACCTAAATCGTGTCTCGCCACGCCAAGTTGTCGAGCTTCTCCAGCACGCCCACTCGGACTTTCACTTTGGCCCCGAATTCGTAGCTTCAATGAAGATTAGCGGCATGGATGGTTTCAACCCACGACCGTTTCGAGACCCGCCCTTGGTAGGCGAACTGCGCCTGAAGTCAGGACATATCCGCGGTGTCAACACGTTGTCCGGATATGCCCATACCGAATCCGGAAGGACGGTGGCCTTCTGCGTAATGATTAATGGCCATAAGTCTCAGCAATGGGAGGTCGACCAGAGAGTAGCGGAACTCTCAAAGATCATCCGTTTGAGTTATTGAGGGCACGCTTATCCTCGCAACACCCCCTTCAGGCAAGCGGAGCATATTCCTTCAGTTAGTTGACAGGCACCTAAGGGAGATTTGTCTTCCCAAGCTCTGCAAACACACCGCAATGCAAACCGGACAGCCAAGGTTCCTAGAATTCCATGAGGTGGAGTCCAATTGCCTCATCCCTGGTCCGCTCGATGCGAGCCTCGTAGGTCCGAACGATGACTTCTACCGTCGCCGAGACGTGGGCCTCAAAGCAATGTCCACCGGTAGCCTGGAAATTCCCATCAGTCAACACCAGGTGTATATGAGGGAACGGCTCGCCGTCATACCAACTAAGCGTTCCCGTCAGCCCAACGACCTCCATGTCACCCTCAAACTCACGTGCCGAATAATCTTGTTCCTCAAGCAGGTAGCAACCAAGAGAGGCTCGATTGACGGCCCCTAACCCAGTAACAGCACCCGAACCGATGTCACGTTCCTTCATAAACTCAGCAAGTGACGCGATCAGTTCATCACCCTGTTCGAGCCTAAGGATAAAACCATCCTCAACCTCTTTCACACGCACGTTCGGCCTCCATTAATCAATCAGTAGCGGTGTACGCTGCAAGGGAACCACGAATTCTGTACCACCGGCGCTAACTAGGGCCGTATCCAGCAGCAGTAGCGACATTGGCGGAGCACTCGGTCCGAGCGGTTGCATCGTGGTGGAGAGGGTGAATGCCAAGCCGGTGTTGGCCCCGAGCCGATAGACACTACCCCAACCCCGCCGCGGCGCAACGACCGATTCAAGCTCGACAGAGCCTTCTTCCAATCGCCCAATACGGTCGATAACTGTGGACGAATGAACCAACCCAACCATAGCGGAACGCGCAGCTTCAAGAACCTCGGTTGCCCCCTGTCCTACCTTAATAAGATCGGCAGTTCGTTCGGCAACATCAGCCAAACTCGAAAGCCCCTTATTGACCCAATCGGGAGCGGTCGACTCTCCCGTGGGCAGCAGGTAAGCCCAGCGCCCAACCCGATTGGTGTAACCCAAATAACGGATACCAGATGAGAGGAATACAAGATCTCCTGGCTGCAGCTTCAGGTCGAGCTGCATGCGATGCTCGGCCTCAAGAGTACTGCTCGGTCGATAAACGACAGTGTGTGGCGGATAAGCAACTTCGACGTCGAGCTGTGCAGCTCTGTCACGAAAGGCCCAGTCAAGGTCAAGCAGGGAAGTGCCAGACGCAACCACCACCTGATCACTCAATACCTCATCGAGAATGGCAACCGTCAGGCGTACGGACTCCGCGAACAACGGCGCCTCAGCAGAAATTTGTTCGGCGAGGAAACTCTCAACTAAAGGCCGCGAGGAAATCAACCGACTTGAAAATTCAGGGGCCAAATGGTCACGAAGCCAGCGAGCATTTGACGCTGTGAGGCCATCTGCGGCAGGAAATTGCAGAGAATCGTTGACGGCGATGCTCCCCGGCTTGAAGGCACGCAAGTGATCGTTCAGCAACCCAGCCAGGGCCATGTCGTCGGATGGTTCGAAGACCTCATAGATTGCCGCATTAGATGAAAAACCGTCCCCAAGGGCAATACGCGCAAGGGCCGAGTCTTGGTTGCACAATAATAGAGCACCTTTCCCCTCGAGACGGGTAGCTCTCACGGTGAGGAGAGGGACGAGGACATCACCGTTTGAACCGTCGGCGAATATTAACCAGCAATCAACTCCAACCCTCTCCATCAGAACGGGCAGCAATGTATCTAGACGCAGCGTCAACATGGTGTCGTGCTGGGCTGCTCGGTCGCGAATGTCACGCACCCGACCGCCACCGAACTCTGCGAAATCAGGCGCGAAGGCTTTACAACCAGCGGTGAGCGCGACCAAAATGAAGGTAGCCCTCAGGAACCTCATCGATTGACGGAGGGTTTCGCAGTTCATGAGGTAATCGATGCTACCGCAGCCCTCCGAAGTCCGCCTCCACACGCACTTCAGTGTTGTAGTCAGGAACTCCGCCGCCTGCGTCAACGATGCCACGCGGAATCAGCACATTCCCCTCCGGGAAGTGCACCTGTAAATTACCTCGAGCAATTGAGGCAAACAGGATGCGGCCCTCGAACACACCTGTCTTGCTAATCAGTTTGACCTTCTGGTGTTGGCTAAATTGCCGGTCGCCTGCATCTTCTGGATTCATGAGTATTGAGTCACGCGATGCGTTGTTAATCGGGTCAACCTCCCCATAAATCAACGAATTGAATTGCCGCCCGCGCCGCGTCGAAACCTTGAACCAACCCTCACGCTTATTTGAGAACGGTAACTGAACGACGACGAAATGGGCTTGGCCGTCAGGGGTTGGGAACTCCCAGTTATCACACAGGTGAGGGCCACCGTATTGGATCGCATCGCCTGTGCCATCAAAATGCTGGATCCCATCGTACGCTGGTACAACATGGGCAATTTCTTCGCGGATCGCCTGGCTATCAGTGCACCCGAGCAAACCAGCATGCTCAGCATCAACGGCATGCGCTAGTTCCAGAAAAATGCGCCACTCTGATTTTGCCTCACCGACAGACCGATCAATCTCAGGGCTGAAGATGACACGGCGTTCAGTTGATGTTTGCGTTCCACCGCCCTCTTGTTCGTAGCGGGTACGAGCCGGCAGTAAGATCACGGCGCCGTCTTTCTCAATTGGCTCGATGAATAGCTGCTTCGTAAGAAAAATGTCCTGGTGCACACGCAGAGGAACCCGGCTCATCGCATCGGTAACGTAATCGGGGTCCGGCAGTGTCTGTACGAAATTCCCCCCGGCGCAGTACAACAAGTCGAGACGGTTCTCAGCAGCGGCGTCAATCATCTCTGGGGCAGTCAGCCCAGGCTGGTCCGGCAAATTGAAACCATAAACTTCGCGCATCAGGGCGGCACCTTCCGACGATACCGGCCGACCACCTGGGAAGGCTGTCGCGTAGGCACCCATCTCTGCCCCACCTTGGACGCCACTATGCCCCCGGATCGGCATTAGGCCGCACTTGTCACGCCCAACGTAGCCCTTCACCAGCCCAAGGTTGACAATCATCTGGACAGCGTCAGCACCAGCCACGTGTTGCGTGATTCCCATACTCCAGACAAAAACAGCACTGTCAGCGCGCCGAATCAAATTCGCAAATTCCTTCATGCTGGCTCGTGACAATCCCGATTCAGATTCGAGCTCTTCCCATTTGACGCGTTCCGTTTCACGACGAAGAGCATCGAAACCCTCAGTGTGAACCTTTATGAACTCAGTATCGTGCCAACCATTTTCGAAAACTATCTTCAACACGCCATAAAGAAATGCGATGTCCCCACCCGTGTTGACCGGAAACCAATCGTCTATGAGCTGAGTACCAAAGACCGAAGAAACTAAGTTCGATGGGATCCAGTAACGTTCCATCGCAGGTTCCCGATACGGGTTCACCAAAACCACACGGGTACCGGTCTTTTTGGCTTGTTGTAAGTATTTGGTCGTTACCGGTTGATCATTAGCCGGGTTGGACCCGAAAAACACCACAAGATCGGAACCGATCCAGTCGCGGTAGCTACACGTAGTCGCCGCAACCCCCAGTGACCGCTTCATCGCCGCCGTAGAAGGCGAATGACAAATTCGAGCGGCGTTATCGATGTTGTTTGTACCGAACCACCGTGCCACTTTTTGCGCCACGTAGTAGACCTCATTGGTCATCCCGCGCGAGGTCAGATAAAAGGCCAAACGCTTCGGATCACTGTGCTTAATCCGTTCAGCAATACGTCCGTATGCCTCTTCCCATTGGATTCGTCGAAATCCGCGTTCACCGCGCTCGCGAATCATCGGCACACCAATTCTGCCAAGATCGCGTAGATCAGCGTCAGACAAATCCTCTAAGTCCGATACGTTAGCCAGCAACTGATGGTCAAACTCGGGCATAGTGTTCAAGCGCAGCAAGTTGAGCCGAACCATACAGAGGTGGGTGCCAGTGAGTGTCCAGTCACGCAGACCTGCGGTCCCCAAAGCACAACCATCGCAGGCACCACGAGACAGCACTTTCCATGCATAGCCAAGGTTGTCACGGTTACGTACCACTACCCGGAGCATGTCTCGATAGTGTTTCGGCTTGACATGCCCAAGACCGAACGGAGACAGATTTCTCAGGCGTTTCCAGAAACCTGATTGGAGTTCGTGAGCCATAAGTATCCGATTGGCGCCCGGGCGCCTACTTGCCGGCGACCCTCTCCGCTCCCGCGTACACGTTCATCTTTGAGTCGCGCAGGAACCCTACCAGCGTCATGTTGCTTTGTGCAGCAAACTCGACTGCCAGGCTCGATGCTGCCGAAACACCAGCGACGATCGGGATCTGAGCAACTAACGCTTTCTGGACGATTTCGAACGAAGTACGCCCGGAAACAATCAGCACGTTCGCGTCTAGTGGCAAGCATTCCTCAATAAGAGCGTAGCCTATCGCCTTATCGACAGCGTTATGCCGGCCCACGTCCTCACGCACAACCAGCAGTTCGCCTGCTGCGTTGAAGATGGCAGCGGCATGTAAACCACCAGTGGCAGCAAATACATTCTGCCGTGGTTCCAGCTGGTCCATCATGGTGGTAAGTACCGTGGCTGAAATTGATGGCCCGTCGGCCGCCATTGCGGTATTAACATGAATGGCTTCGATGCTGGCCTTGCCACAAATACCGCACGACGATGAAGCGAAGAAATGACGACGAACGTCTCGGCGTGGTTTGCGACCTGGAATCAAACTCACCTCAACGATGTTTTCCGGGTGAAATTCCTCGCCTTCGCCGACGACTGAATTACCACAATGGTTAATTGTGGCCACATCCTGGGCACCTACAATACCCTCGGTAAAGAGGAAACCAGCGGCGAGTTCGAGGTCATTCCCAGGAGTTCGCATGGTTACCGCTACAGCCTCTCCGCAGAGATGAATCTCGCAAGGCTCCTCCACCGCCATAGTGTCTTGAACTTTGGACACCTGCCCAGCATCGATCTTCGTCACCATGCGTTCGACTGTGGAGTCGTTCAAGAATCGGCCTCCCAGGCCGCAACTGTCATCTCACGAAAACACCGGCCCCAACGGGAAACGGCCTTCTGTTGAAGCAATCGTCAAGATGTGTAGAAACGACCTGTGGCAGCAACTTCTTCAAGAAGCGGCGCCGGCTCAAAACGACCGCCAAGAAGATCCGAGAGTTCTTGGAGCCGGTCCCGCAAACAGGCTACGCCAACGGCGTCAGCGTAGCGGAGGATACCACCTCGAAAAGGAGGGAAACCGGTGCCCATCACCATCGCAAGGTCCAGGAAACCGGCCGACTCAACGATATTTTCTTGTAGCGCATAGCAGGCTTCGTTGAACATCAAGAGTATGCAACGATCAGTGATCTCTTCATCATCTGGTCTTCTTGCGGACATCGGGACCCCGTCCAATATCTCACCGAGGTCAACCGGTTGGGGTTCACCCTTTCCATATCGATAAAAACCGTTCAAAACCTTCTTGCCTAGTCGCCCACTTTTGCACATCAGGCTACTAACATCTGATGCCAATAACCGTTCGCCGAAGACCGGACCAAGTCTGCCAGCAACGTGATGCGTAATATCAAGCCCAATCTCATCGAGTAACCGAAGTGGCCCCATTGGCATCCCGAAGCGCTTGAGCGCCCCATCAATTTGGTCAATAGGGACGCCGGACTCTACCAACAAAAGTGCCTCGTTTAGATAGGACATCAAGACACGGTTAACAAGGAACCCTGGCGAGTCAGCGACTTTCACCGGGACTTTTCCAAGACGGTGCACAAAGGACAGCGCGCAGCCAACTGCGTCGACTTCGGTAGTCTCGGAACAAACAACCTCAACCAACGGCATGCGATGTACAGGGTTGAAGAAGTGTAAGCCAACGAACCGGCCGGGCCGTCTCATCGATGTCGCCATTTCAGACAGCGTCAACGACGAGGTATTTGTCGCGATCACAGTGTCGGGTCTAGTCACATTCTCTATATCGCTGAGTACTGACCGTTTGACATCGAGGTTCTCGACCACAGATTCAATCACCAAGTCGGCAGTCCCGAAGCCAGTATAGGCAAGCGTTGGACTGATCAGCGCCATACGCTGAGAGACCTCTTGGCTGCTGAGTTTGCCGACCCGCTGCCGCTCGTAGAAACGTTGATAAGCAACCTTGTAACCAGTTGTTAACGCTTCGACGACAACGTCCTTTAAGCGAACTGGGATCTGGTGGTAGGCAGCAACCTGCGCGATGCCGCCTCCCATAACACCCGCTCCGATGACACCAAGTTTGTTTACCTTCCGGGTAGCGTCTCCTTGCCCACTGTTTCCTCTAGCATGTGCCGTCCTCCGTGCCGACTGGCGAGACAAAAAGATCTCCACCAAATTGCGGGATGTTGGTGAAACAATGAGCCGACCGACTTGTTCCGCTTCAAGCTTGAGACCCTGTGCTAGTGTCATTTTCAGGCCGCGCCGTACCGTGTCGAGTGCCTCTAGGGGGGCCGGGTAGTGCTCACCAACCCGTGACAGCACGCTTTTTCGGGCCTGGTGAAACATAATCATGCGTCCCACCAACTGACCCTCAAGCAACCAGCGGCGGAAAAACCGTCCCCAAGATCGATCTTCTAGTGCCAATCGGCGGTGGGAACGCGGAGGGAAAAGTACAAACCGTCTCGCCTCGGTTAGCAACAGTCCCGCAGGAACAACAGCGTCGACTAGTCCGATCTTGCGGGCGCGAGCGGCCGTCACTGCCTTCCCCCCAAGGATCATCGGTAACGCACGTTCTAGAGAAATCATCCGTGGGAGCCTCTGGCTCCCACCAAAGCCAGGGAAAAAACCTAGGTTCACCTCTGGAAAGCCAATGTCAACTGAAGAGTTGTCGACAACGACCCGAAACGTGCAAGCCAGTGCCATTTCGGTAGCACCACCGAGGCAGGTGCCGTTGATTGCCGCCACCGTTACAACCGGCAAATCAGCAATCTTCTGGAAGATTTCTTGTCCCCGCCGCGTTGCTGCAATCGCGGCAGCTTCATTGGGCACAGACTCAATTGCCGCAATGTCGACGCCAACAATGAACGAATTCTCTTTTGCCGAAGTGAACATCACGCCTCGAACGATTCCCTCAGCACAGCCCAACTTGAGTTCGTCAAGTACCGCGTCAAGTCGTTCTAGCAACTCCGGGGTAAAGCGGTTGTGATGCACTGCAGGTTGATCGAATTCAACTAACGCGATGCCATCGTCATCGAGTTCGACACTTAGGCCAGCGGAGGCAACAGCTCGATCCCAAGGCTCTCGCGATAAGAGCCCTGTAATGAGTTGTCGGTCAATCACCGTTCGAGAACCATTGCTCCGCCTTGACCACCACCGACGCAGAGCGTTGCCAAACCCCAACGCGCTGATCGCCTCGCCAGCTCGTGAAGGAGCGTTACGACCAGACGCGTACCACTCGACCCGACCGGATGTCCGAGGGCAATGGCACCACCGTTGACGTTAAGCCGGTCACGGTCAATCTCGCCAACAGCATGATTGCCGCCGAGTTCCTCTCTCGCGAAGGCCGACGACCGGAAACATAACTCACATGCCAAGACCTGAGCCGCAAATGCTTCGTTCAACTCGATCAGATCTAGATCGGCAAGTTTCAGTCCGGCTTCCGCCAACGCGGGAGGTGTCGCGTAGCAAGGTCCAAGGCCCATACGGCGAGGCAAACATCCGGCCCACGCGTAACCCGCTACACGCCCGAGAGGCTCGTAGCCAAGCTCCTGTGCCATCCCCTCTTCCATCACCAACACGGCCGCACCTCCGTCGCTAACCATGCAGGAGTTACCAGCGGTCACGGTGCCGTGGCGACGATTGAACACAGACGTCAATTTCCCCAACGCTTCCATGCTCTGGCCAGAGCGAGGACCGCTGTCTGCATCAACCATCTCCTCGTATCCCGGGGGCAGGAAAATTGGAATGCGCTCGGCAACGAATCGTCCTGCTTCTTCAGCCTCCGTAACAAGCTGGTGACTACGCAATGCGAATTCGTCCTGGCTGTCACGCGAGATCTGGAACTCGCGAGCCAGGACCTCGGCGGTCTCACCCATGTTTAACCCACAGACTGGATCAGTGAGACCGACCTTAAGGGCGATCTCGGGAGAAAAGTCCCGCGGCCGGAATCGGGATAGTGCACGCAGACGGTCGATGACTGTTGGTGCTTTTGCCAACCTTTCAAACTTCGCTTGCGCCGCAGCGGAAAAGAACAACGGGTAATGACTCATTGATTCCACCCCAGCAGCAATGACCACACGGGCCCGACCACTCCGGACAAGCTCGACAGCAGAGGTAATTGCTTCCAACCCTGAACCACAGTTGCGCTGGACCGTGACTGCAGGCACGGTACGTGGCAAATTAGTTTTCAGAGCTAAGACACGGGCAATGTTGGCAGCATCGATCGGGTTACCGGCGCATCCAACGATGACCTCGTCGACCCGCTGCGGATCAAGGTCGGCACGCTCAATGAGTTCGGCAATCACCTGCCTGCCAAGCTCGACCGCCGAGACGTTCCTTAACGTGGTGCCAAACTTGGCATATACGGACCGCAGCCCGTGGGTAATGACAACCCCGCCCGACATCTCAGCTCTCGCCTTCGGAATAGATCTCGTCGATCAGTTCCGCGTACTTTCTCTCCACGACCCGACGCACTGTCTTCAGCGTCGGAGTAAGGGTGCCATCGTCGATGCTAAACGGCGTTGAAAGCAACCGGAAGTCCCTGACCTGCTCGAAAGTCGAGAAGCCCCCCTGTAGAACATCGATCTCTGCACGGACCAGAGCGATCACGTCAGTGTCAATGCATAATTCTTCCGGAGTCTTGTGTTTGTCCTTTTCATCTGCCCAATTCCGCAGCATCGCAAAATCGGGTACGACTAACGCAGCGACAAAACGCTGCCCATCCCCAACTACTACCAACTGCTCCACGTACCGACTCATTGCTATGGCATTCTCGAGCGGCTGCGGCGCAACGTTCTTACCAGTTGAGGTCACAAGGATGTTCTTCTTGCGGTCAGTGACACGGAGGTATCCGTCCTCCAAAACACCGATATCACCAGTTTGAAACCACCCATCGATAAACACCTCATCGGTCGCTTGGGGCTTGTTCCAATATCCCTTCATGATGTGTGGCCCACGGGTCAGAATCTCTCCATCGTCGGCGATCTTTACTTCAGCGCCGTCGATCGGTCGACCGACTGTACCGATCCGGTTGGCATCCTGTGGGTTGACGGAAATAACAGGCGATGTTTCGGTCAGCCCATAACCCTGTAGCAAACGTAAGCCCATCGATTCGAACCACCAGTTAAGGGACGGATCGAGCGCCGCTCCACCGCTGACGAAGTAAACGATTCGGCCTCCGGTTTTGGCACGCAACTTGCGGAGAACCAAGCGGTCAGCGGCCAGAAAACGAAACTGGTCGAGAAACCCAAAAGGGGTACCAAGAAGCTCGTATTCTGCGCGGCGACGACCAACACGCTCGGCCCAGTAGAAAATACGCTGCTTGAGAGGACTTCCAGAAACGACCTTTTCAAGCACTGCAGCACGGAAACGTTCAAATAAGCGTGGCACACCGGGGACCACAGTCGGACGTACCAGCATGTAGTCTTCAGCCAGGCGATCCGGGGCACCGTAAGCAATCTGCGCGCCAACATCAAAGAACGTGTAGTCCAGCATCCGCTGGAAAATGTGGCACAACGGCAGAACCGACATTGACACATCGGTGCTGCGGCAGGTGAGCATGGCTTGTGAACTGACGATGTTCGAGATCAGGTTGCTATGCGTCAGCATGACCCCCTTGGGCTCACCAGTGGTTCCAGAGGTATAGATAATGGTCGCAACCGAATCGCTATCCTCGGGGCCAGGAAGATCCTTTGTCGGCTCTTCGGCAGTGATGAGTTCCTCAAACGCTAAATCGGACCGTGCTGCGGTGCCCTCGTTCTGGTCCTGACTCGCCGGAAATTCATCAGCACCGTCCCCCGCGGACAGCAATATGATGCCCTCAAGGTCCGGGAGTTCTCCACGTACCGAGACAACTTTCTCCAACTGATCAGCACCCTCGATGAAGACGATCTTGCAACCACTGTCAGCGAAGGTGAACCGAACCTGGGCCGCGGTTAGTGTGCTGAACAGTGGGACAAGAATTGCGCCACTCAGGTGGCACGCAAAATCAATAACGTGCCAATCAGGGCGATTACTAGAAATCAGGCCGACACGGTCACCTCGCTCAATGCCAAGTCGCTGCAACCCGGCAGCGCATCTTCGAATGCGCTTGGCGAACTGACTAGCGCTGATGTACTCAAAATCAGCCCCTGCACGCACCATTAACAAGTCGGGGCGCGCCCGCTCTTCCAGCTTATAAAAAAGATCGGCAAGTGTATTCACGACAGTGGCGAAAACTAGCACGATGACGCCGGACGGGCAAAAATAGAGTAACTGCGAGGACGAAATGCTGACACCAGACCATCCTAGCTTCATCCCTATTGTGCTCCCCAACGACGTGGCCGTTCTTAAGCAGGTACCGCCGCAGGAAGCGCTTATGCTCTCGGCGGTCTACAGCGCTAACCCACGCATGCGTGACCTCATAAAGCACGCCCGAGATTGCACGGCTACCCTGCTCATCGATCCCAAAACAGCGCATTTTCAGTTTGAGGGCTACATGAGTATGCCGGACTATCGCGCACTACCGTACAGCCCGGGGAATCAGACGCTCGGGACACTGTGGCAACCAGCAAGGTTCACGCGCACCGAAGAGCGCGGCGCACTTATCGACTCAGTTTTGACGGTCCAACAAGAGCTCGGCGCCGACATTTTGTTGGCACCGTATTTCTACGTGCCACATTTTGAGCACCCATGGCTGGAAGTCTCGCGGTTATGCGCCACCGAGGCAATAGGCACATCGAGGAATCAACCTGTCGGCGTCCAGGTAGTAGTAGATATCGATGCACTGATCGATCCGGACCACCGTGCCAACATCGGAGCCGTTTACGCGAGCATTAAAGCCGCACTGTTCTGGGTAACAATCATCAACTACGACGAGCGTCGTGCTGACTCACGTGACGCTGATACCGTTTTGAAATTTGTCAACACATTGGTGGCAACCGGAGTGCCGGTTGTGCTTTCGCACGTCGGCCGTACCGGCCTCCTGGCCATCGCCGCTGGCGCCGCCGGTTACGCCGCTGGAACCTACGGGCTCGAAACCCACCCCCGAAGCTTTTTCCGCGAGATGATGGGCAGTCGGTTGATGAACAGTTACTACCTGCATGAGGGATTAATCCACACGCCGGTGCGTACTGCCGAGGCCTGCTTGCGACTTAACGAACCCATCTGTCATCCCACCTGCGATTGTGCTGCCTGCAAAAAGAGCACTTCGATTTCTCAAATGGTGTCGCGCCAACTAGCCTTGCACGCCATGCTGCGACGGCTCATTGAGGTAGAAGAGCTAGGAGTGGTCAATGCAAAAGATCGCTATGACTACTTGATTGACCTTTTCAATACTGCCCGGAATAAATCAGCGCAGTTAGCGGAAGCACTCAGAGATAACGATTCGCACCGGATCAGCCACGGCGAATTTCACTACTTGGAGGTGTTACGGGAGGCGGCGGGCGGCCCGAAGGCAACGATTCCATCAGAAGACGAGCTTACGTAGCCACAGCTCCGTCAAAACTAGTGGCATTGTCAAAACCCTCGGCGAGTGGCCCAGACGTATCAAAGCACATCGGCTTCCGCTCACGTGTCCCGGTGGCGAGATCGTAGATGTAGCAGCTATCGAAGGGTCGTGAGTAGACTTGTAAGCTAACTGCCGGCTCGCACCAAGCGCAGCGGTTGGTAATCTGGTGAACACTCGAACACTGATCGATGTGGATGTCACTCTCATGCTCCCCGACAATTTCCGTATCGATGAACTCAATCTCGCGGCCATGCTTGTAGGCATAGTTAGTGATCTCGAGACGGCCCTGCGGAAGAGTCATCCAGCACTTCTGGCCTGCGTGGTCATGCACAGGGCTTCCCTGGCCGACGTTCCAGCACAGAACAATGACCTCGAAGAGTTCGTTGCGGTAG
The DNA here is from genome assembly GCA_964455175.1 of uncultured Acidobacteriota bacterium. GTDB lineage: Bacteria > Acidobacteriota > UBA890 > UBA890 > UBA890 > UBA890. The sequence goes on from CAYVUW010000013.1 coordinate 41,046, forward strand.
ACCAGGCCACGGGTATAACGGTCTGGTTTCCAGACCAAGTACGGGTCGAGTTCTGTGATCGGGACCCGGCTGTTGGTTACCGTTTCTTTGCATTCGCGTTGCGTTATCTGTGCTATCGCAATCCGGTTTCGCCTCGCCGGGAGGCGATCTAAGATAGTGTAATCGTCTTGGCTTTAGCGCTGCTTTAGCTTTGCTTT
>CAYVUW010000013.1:41252-54016 GCA_964455175.1 uncultured Acidobacteriota bacterium
TTCTGTGATCGGGCCCCGGCTGTTGGTTTCCGGTTCTAGAACTCTGCTATCCGTAAATTCTTCTTCTGGGATGGCACGCAGAGCAGCGACGAATCCCTCAAGACTCACTGTAGTGCTCACCCCACGAGTGTAACAAAGTAGATGGCCAGACCTAAATTACCCCCCGACCAAAGCACTCGGATTCCCCTAACAGGATCCCCGATCGGAACCAGCGCTTCTGTCATAGTAGTTACTTGCGCTGTGCAGACGGTTGCGTCGTTAGCGGTTGTCCCAGTCGAAGTTGAGGCCAGCTTCCGCGACAACCCTGCGTCCGATGACATCACCAACGTAGTGCTGTTGAAACAGCTGGTTGGTGACGTTGGTGGCACGCACTGAAAAATTTATGTTCTCCAACTCGTACCCAAGCGTAAGGTTCAGGGTTGTCATTTTGTCCGTGACACCATGAAACCGTGAGTCTAAGACATCGGACCAGAAAGCCTCATCCTGATAGGCAACGACGGCACTGTACATAAGACCACGAACTGAGCCCGCCATGCCGACGTTAAACCGATTCGTGGGCGGCAAGTTGACATCGGCCATGTCTATTTCTTCTACCTCGGGATCCTTCTGCCAGGTGTAGTTGGCGAAGATCTGGTTACCGGGAGCTACACGCGCCTGGAAACCGAGTTCCATGCCCTGATTCTTGATTGAGCCGATATTGCGGTAGGTCATATGCTTCGGCAGCGCTGGCAGAAAGTTAAGGATAAACCCCGGCAACGCCCAGCCCGGCGGCGGATCGAACATATTGAAGTATTGGTCCGTGTAGAAGTCGATATTATCCGTAGTTTCCGAAACGTAATAAGCAAAATCGAGTGACACTTTGCCGTTGATCACAGCGCGGTAGCCGACTTCGAATTGATCGTGCGTCTCCTGCTTTAGATCCGGGTTGCCTTCCGCGAAAATCGGAAACGCAAAGAGCCCTGGGTTGAAACCGAGAACCGGTGTCAACGGGCTAAGATCAAGCGCATTGAAGATAAACGTGTTGAGGTGATTATTGATCACCGACGGTGCCCGTGTCCCTCTGCCCCACGACGCCCTAATGGCATGATCTTGGTCGGCAAACGGTCGCACCTGCATCCCTATGCGCGGTGTAAAGACGGCACCATCGATGCTGCTAAACGTATCCAGCCGAACACCTGCGTTTATCAGGAACTGTTCGTGCGGCGCCCAGTTGTCCTGGAGGTAAACTCCGCCTTCTGAGCGAGTATCACCGGTGGGCGCGATGGATAGTTCGTTAGTGAGATGCCTGTAGTTGCCGCCATAATTGAGGACATGCTTGCCCTCTTGGGCCACCGTCATGTTCTTCGCTGAGAAATCGTATGTCCCGGTGGCAAAGTTGAGGAGCAGCGGGCTGAGAAGGTTCTGCGACTCAGCATCAAGGATGTTGGCAAAGAAGCGAACGTTCGCGTCACCGTTGTTGTAATCGGCGCGCATGTAGGAAGACCAGGATCCGTCAGCAATATCAAACGGTCCAAGCCCAGTAAAAATAATGCCGTTAGTGCCAGTGTAGCCGCCACCGAAAGACACATTTGAATCTTGGTCGATCTGGTAGTCAACGCGGCCGTCGAACTTCGGCTGGGCGGTGCCACGGTTCACGGCGTCCGGGAACGCAGCTCCTGAGAAATTGCTGGGTCGTGGCCAAGGATCTTGCTGGTAATACGCACCGGAGAACTTGTAGCTGAATTTGTCCCGAACACCCGATTGAAGGGCAGAGAAGAAGCTGGTGCCAATCTCACCAGCGCCGCCGCGAACCGACGTCCAGTTCCCCATCGCGCGCGGCGACTTGGTTATCACGTTGACAACACCGGTCATCGCATTCGCCCCCCAAACAGCCGAACTCGGGCCACGCTGCACCTCTATCTGGGCAAGCTCATCCCGATTGACCGGCAGCAACTCCCACAACACGAAGCCGAAGAAATCCTGATAAATAGTTCGACCGTCAACCATAACCAACTGTGACGTGGCTAGCGTGCTAGTAGCTTGCCTGGAGGTCATGTTGGTGTCACGGGCGCTTGTCTGCGTTACGTTCAGGCCCGGAACAGAACGCAAAAGATCAGCGTAGTTACCAGTGGACGCGGTGTTCTCGATGAACTCGCCGGCGATCACAGAGATGGAGACTGGCACATCCATCAACAGTTGCTCGAAACGCGAGGCCGAGATAACCACTGTCTCCTCGTAGGACTGTTCCTGCTCTTGCTCTTCCTGCTCCTCCTGACCCTGCGGTATGGCGGCAAAGGCCAACGGAGTGAACAACAAAGAAAGCACCAAAGTCGTTATCGTGACCGGGATCATCCGACGCATATAAATCTCCTAGACGAAGCTAACGGCGCGGCCAAAATCCGCGCCACATATCAAATTAGAAGCATACTACCGAGACAGCCCGTGCAGTTGAGATCCTCACGGTTCGTGTAAACAAAATCAAAACCCACTACATCGGTCGTAGATGAGGCTCGGAAAGTTCCTGACGTATATCAATTGCGTGTTAGAAAACTTCACCCCCTGCCAACCACCCACTACAGGGTTCAGGATCCGGCTTCGAGCGCCGGAATTAATATTGTTTCGATGTATTCAAGAAACATCTGCTGATCCTCAGGGCCAATTTCGGTCTGGCCAAAAGCACCTTCCACGGTCTTGTAGAGACGGTCTTGAATTTGTCCACTGCCGTCCGTTCGTTCCATTGGCACCCCGAGGCCATTCCAACCGTAATCAGACGCACGCAGTGAGACCAAGCTATGCCGTGTGAAAAGCTCGTTAGCGAGTGCCATATCCCCCGATTCAAGCGCTGCGTAAAAGTCATTCATCGGCTCCATGCCGCGCAAGTTGCCCCGCTCGATGTACAGAAAAAAGTCCGAAGTTCCATCGACCTTCAGTATGCGGCTTCGGCTGTCAGGAAAGGGTGCGACAATGGCCTTTGTATCCGTCGCAGCAAGCAATTCTTTCAGTCGGCTGATAATTGCATCGGCATCCTGTTGTCCATCGCCGGCCATAGCAGGTACGACGCCAATAAATGGGACAAGGACGATCGCTAAAACCACGACAAACAAGCATGCCGGTTGACTCTCTGGCAAGATGGCACCTCCGAAGTGTTGGCAGCACCCACGCCACCGGATAGGGTGGCTAAGTGAAATGAACGGCTGCACAACCGCGCCACTCTGCCGCTAACGTAACAAGGCGCCCGACTCAAAGCAATAGATCCCCACACCTGGGAAGGCTCCATGGGCAGTGCCGACACAATCCGTGCCTTCGTCGAAGGCCAGCAAAATCAATGGCTTGACGAACTCAAAGAGTTCCTCCGAATCCCAAGTATCTCGACTGATCCGGACCACGCCGACCACGTCGACATGGCCGCCGAGTGGCTCGGGGACAAACTCCGAGAGGCCGGCTGTACTGAGGTCGAAAAATGGCCAACCGAGGGACACCCGGTAATCTACGGCGCATGGCGTAAAGCGTCCGGTGCACCCACTCTCCTAGTTTACGGGCATTACGACGTGCAACCTGAGGAACCCGTCGAGCTTTGGGACACACCACCGTTCAACCCCACCGTTCGGGAAGGCAAGCTCTTTGCTCGTGGCTCCGCTGACGACAAAGGGCAGCTGTATATTCACGTGAAGGCTTTGCAGGCTTGGCTACAGACTGTTGGCACGTGCCCAGTGAACGTTGTTTTTCTGATCGAAGGCGAAGAAGAGGTCGGCAGTCCGAACATAGAAGCCGTAGTGCGCGAGCACCAAGACCGCCTCCAATGCGACGCCGTAATGATCTCCGACACAGTGATGTTTGCTGCCGGGTTGCCATCAATCACCTACAGCCTTCGGGGACTTGCTTACATGCAACTCGACGTCACCGGTGCTCGCGGTGACCTGCACTCCGGATCGTTTGGCGGTGCTGTCGTTAATCCAGCGGAGGCTTTGGCACGAATGCTCGCATCCTGCCGCAACCCCGCCAACGGTGAAATCACCGTTCCGGGGTTTTACGACGATATCGTTGCCATCACCGACACCGAGCGCGAGCAGTGGAACTCGCTGCCGTTCGATAAAACTAAATATCGAGAGGAATTGGGTGTTGACGCCTTGCTGGAGGACGCTGACTACGGCGTCCTCGAGCGCACTTGGGCAAGGCCAACATTCGAGGTCAATGGCTTTCTCTCGGGCTTCACCGGTGAAGGAAGCAAAACAGTTTTGCCGGCCAAGGCGATGGCGAAAATCAGCATGCGGCTCGTGGCAAATCAAGATCCCGAGAAAATCATGAATGCCACCGAGGACCACTTGCGCGCACTCACCCCTCCAGGTGTGCGGCTCAAAGTGACCCGTATGCATGGCGGGAAACCTTGGCTGACACCGTGTGATCACCCGGTCATACAGGCGGCTGGCCGTGCCTTACACCGCGGGTTCGGTACCGAGCCTGTATTTATACGCGAAGGCGGATCGATCCCGCTCGTGGCCCTTCTCGAGGAACTGTTCCGGGCTCCTTCCGTACTGATGGGTATCGGCCTACCAGACGAAAACGCACATGCTCCAAACGAAAATCTTGATCTGGAAAATTTCTACGCTGGCATTGCCAGTGCGGCGTACTTTTTCGAAGAGCTCGGAACTCTAGAATGAAGCGTAAAGATTTCCTGCGGAAGATGAAGGATCGTCGTCGAGGCGGAACGCTAGAGGAACGCCAACCCGAGAAGCGTCGCAAGGTTGACTGGCGAACGTTGCGCGTCGACCTTCCGGGGCCCGGAGACGAGTTGCCAGGAGCCGAAGCAATGCCAGTTGGTTTTCTGCACCGTATGCCGACGGGGATAAGACTAGAGGCTTCAAGTATCTGCTGGGTACGCGGTTATCGACGATACCAGGTCGAAGGTGCGGCTCGTGCCGAGTTTCAGTATCGTCCCGCCGAGATCGACAGCGAGGCTCCCCCAGGATCAGTCAGCCTACAGCCGGGCGAGAATTGGGAGCCCGGTGTCGTCTAAGTCTGAAAATTTGAGCGGCCCGGGTCGAGCCTGGGATCAGGAATACGGGGAAATTCGTGCCTACACGACCTCTTACCGTGGTGACATCGACCGCGGTGTTCGTTTCCTTCTCGGCTATTTGAAGACCCGTCGCGAGACGATCGACGGCCCAATAGTCGACTGTGGCTGTGGAATTGGCCGCAACGCTATCCCTTTAGCACAAGCGGGGCACCAGGTTATAGGGCTTGAGCACTCAGCAGTGGCCCTGGATCTTCTCCAGGAGCGGCTTGGGGAAAGCACCCTCACTGGCACGTTGACGACGCAACAACATGATCTCAACGAGCCGCTACCGATTGAGGATGATTTTGCAGCAGCCGTGCTTGACATCACGGCCGTAGACAACCTGGTGGATATGGAGTTGCGAAGAGGCTATGGGCGAGAGGTCGGACGCATTTTGATGCCGGGCGGCGTGGTCATCGTGGTTACTTTCGCCCGCGATGATGGCTACTACGGTCCCTGGCTCGAGAATTCACCCTGGCGAGAAGAAGGTGTAGTCGAGGATCCGAACACTGGCATCCGCAACAAACTGTTCACCGCAAATGAGTTGGACGCTGTGTTTGCGCCGCCGCTCGTACGGGAAGTTGGAAGCACCCTAGTGTTCATCGATGACGCAGCCGGAGTAACTTGGACCCGCCGCTTCCTGATACAGATATACCGCAATCAAGGATTCAGCGTACCTAACGATTCATGTCCCTAACCGGGCAGGTCCCAAGCTATGGATTTGGGGCAGAGTGGCGAATGGAATGGCCCTGCTTGGGAAGCGTAATTTCTTCGTTGCGGAAACGACCGTAGCCAAGATTGTGCGGTGGTTTGTGCTCAGCGATTAACTCAGCTGTGATTTTATCGGCATTCGCCGGGTCCGACTCGGCAACGTACTTGAAGTAACCAGGGGCACCAAAAGGCTGCTCCTCGAGTACGTTCCATAGACTCTCACGAAGGCCCTTCGAGGCGGTTGTGCCCACGTACAGAACCTTCTGGCTGGAAGAGATAATCAGTAAAACACCTGAATCCTCCGGAGCTTTTTCGACGTTTTCTGGAATGAACTCAATGAGGCCCGATATGTTACCGGCTGCTTCCACGGTGCGGCTCCTTGTTGACACTGCAAGTCTGTCGAGGCGGTGTAAGGGCGACGACTCTGCTTTTCAGTTGTTAATAACCAGCTCTATACGGCGAAATTTCTTAGGTCCATTTATTTTAAGTGTTCTGGCTAGACGATAGATTCAATCCCGAGCCATTCCAATGCGCAAACCGCCAACGACATTAAGCATTCTACGAAACTAATTCTGGGCCTGGACCTGAGCGTTTTGGCCCACCAGCGAGGCGGTTACCACGCGCGCAATTTCGCCAAAAACCCCGGCCACTTTGCTGTCCGGATGAGCCAAAACAGCAGGGGTACCCGCGTCCCCCGCCTTGGCAATCCGAGGATCAATTGGAACGTCTCCAAGCAGCGGAACCCCGAGTTCCTCTGCAGTACGTCGGCCACCGCCTTCGCGGAAGATGTGCTCTTGATGACCGCATTCTGGACAACTAAAAACCGACATGTTTTCGACAATGCCAATCACCGGAACGTCAACCTCCCTAAACATGTGCAGCCCCTTGCGAGCATCGATCAACGAAACATCCTGCGGCGTAGTAACGATGACGGCACCGTCAAGTGGCGCTGATTGGGTCAGGGTCAACTGAGCATCTCCCGTACCGGGTGGCAGATCAATAACAAGGATCTCGCATTCGCGCCAATCAACATCCCGCAAGAACTGACGTACCGCCTTCATCACTAGAGGACCACGCCAGATAACTGGGTCATCTTCTGGCTGCAGGAATCCTAGTGACATTATCTTTAATCCATGTCGCTGCAACGGAATGATCATGCGACGTCCGTCGATATCGGTAATTTCTGGCTGTTCATGAATACCAAACATGGTTGGAATAGAGGGGCCGTATATATCGGCGTCCATTAATCCAACAGCCAGGCCCTGTTGTTTCATGGCCACCGCGAGATTGGATGCCACAGTAGACTTGCCAACACCACCCTTGCCAGAAGCAACCGCAAGCACATGTTTCACTCCCGGGATCGGGTCTCGCTGGATCAGTGGCTCGGGCCGGCTACCGGCACCGACAGGAGCAGACTCTGGGCGCCTTGCGGCATTTACATCTGACGGCGGTCCAGGAAGATTCATTCCCCCGCCCGATTGACCAGGTGCTGCCGCACGTGGAGCGGAAATATCAAGCTGGACCTCATCGACACCATCCAGACGCGAAACAGCCTCGTGCGCATCGCGTGCCATCTGCTCGATCGCATGGTTGCTGCCTGACGGTACGCTGAGGCGAATGCGAACTAGGCCGTTCTCGACCTCTAAATCCTCAACAAGGCCAAACGAAACAATGTCGCGAGAAAGACCGGGGAATTTGACGGTCGCAAGTGCGTCGCGAATCTGATTGGAAGAAGGGGGCACTCCGAAGAATCTCCTCTAGCCTGTATTTCTGATTAGGTCCCCGTTGTGACGGCTAGGTGGTTTGAGGACCTTGGTCTGACCATGTTAGCCGCGTGGAGGAATTATGTCATGTGCAGCATAAACGGCTAGCAATTCGTTCGCATCCACCGAGGCCAGCACTGATATAACGAAGCTTCCGGGGAACATCGAGGCAAGGTTCCATATAATGTGGCGGATCATTTGAACCGGTCATTTATTGCCTGTCAGACACAGTCGCACCGGCGACTAAAAAGCTTCGAGAAAAGATGCGATGAATCCGAGCCTACTGCTTGTCACCGATGAAGAAGCAACCCGAGAGGCGATAAGTGGAGAGGTTGCAGGACTCGGAGCCGCTGTCATTCACGCGAGCAGCGGTGAGGAAGCGCTTGAAATTCTGACGTCGCAGCCGGTCGACGGCATCATTACTGGGCTCAAACTCAAGGGCATAGATGGGCTCACCCTGCTTAAGGGTATCCAGGAGATCGACGAGCAACTACCGGTCATCATGGTGACGGCGTACGGCACCGTGGCCGCTGCAGTCGAGGCCATGAAAGCCGGAGCGTTTGACTTCCTCGAAAAACCATTTGATCAGGACGATGTTCGCCGCACGGTTCAGAAGGCACTAGCGATGACTCGACTGGTAGCCGAAAACCGAGTGCTGCGAGAAGAACTCGAACGTCAATACGATTTCTCGGCGATTATCGGAACGTCTCCGCAGGTGGTAGAGATTCTGCGACTGGCCGGTGACGTCGCGGTGACCAACGCTACCGCTCTAATCAGCGGTGAAAGTGGAACAGGGAAGGAGCTTTTGGCACGGGCCATCCACTACAACAGTGGCCGCGTTGGTCACCCCTTCGTTGCCATCAACTGTGCGACGTTGCCAGAAAATCTCCTGGAGAGCGAGCTGTTCGGTTATGAACGTGGCGCTTTTACCGGGGCGGAGAAGCGAAAAATCGGACGTTTCGAGCTCGCTGCAGGCGGCACGTTGTTTCTCGACGAGATCGGCGAAATGACTTTAGCGGTGCAAGTGAAGTTACTGCGTGTTCTCGAACTACGTGAATTTTCTCGTCTTGGTAGTACGGAAACATTGCGTGCCGATGTACGCCTAATCGTTGCAACCAACCGCGATCTCGCCGACCTTGTTTCCAAGCGACTTTTCCGCGAGGACCTTTACTATCGCATCAATGTCTTCCCAATCACTATTCCCCCTTTACATGAACGCACTCAAGACATCCTCCCGCTCGCCCGTCATTTCCTGCTCGAACTTGTGGAACGCACGGGCAAGATGGTTACGGACATACGTCCTGGAGCTCGCCGTACCTTGCTTAACTACGGATGGCCAGGGAACGTTCGCGAGTTAAAAAACGTCTTAGAACGAGCTGTAATCTTGACCCAGGACAACTCGATAGGGCTCGAACACCTTCCTGTTCGTTTACATGAAGAGCGCGTCTCGCTCGCTAATGTGGCCGTCTCGCTCCCTCGCGAGGGTCTATCGCTTGAGGAAGTTGAAAGATCGTTATTAAAACAAGCCCTCGAGCGTAGCCGTCACAACAAGAGCAAGGCAGCGCGGCTCCTGGGCATGTCCCGTGCCACGTTACGGTATCGTCTTAAAAAGTTCAGTCTAGACGCCGCATAAGGCCAGAAATAGCCGCAACAGTCGGAAATCAACTGGCTTATTTCGTCCACACCGGCTGAAATAGTCCATAACGCTGAGACGCCTTACAGCCAAGGCTTTTACCAGACTAGGGGCGTCTTTTCCCAATTTCTGTGGCTTATATGGTACATTCACCAACTTAGCCATTTATATTGGTCTAATAACCTGCCGGAAACCCGGCAGCAGCAGGCGTTCCCAAGGTAACCGAATACGCGAGTTGGCACGCGTATTGCAAGTAATACTTGTATATATTTTACATAAGGCTGGGAGGCAAGGGGCGGCCCAGCTACTCTCAATATTTTGGAGGCAGACGATGTCAGCACAAGCTGTCATTCTCGAAGCTTCGGGCTTGCCAGCAGGGCTGCCTGCGGTCGAACCGAACGGTGACGACGAATGGGTCGACAACGAGGCATATCGCGAGCTCTTCGTGTCAGTGATCGAGCTTGCTATTAAAGATTACGAGTTCCTGTTGCGCATCCGCCAGCAGGAAACGCTAACTCCGTCGGAGCGCAAGAAGTTACGTGGACTGACGGAAGATGGTGATCCAGAAGAGTTCTTCGCCAGTCATTGGTTTGAAGATATCTGCCGCATGATCGGCGTCACTGCCGAAGTCATCCGGGAGCGCCTTGAAGTTCTATCTTCTGGATTGGCAACAACCTAATAAATCTGTCACTTGAAATTCAGCGCGGGAGTTGCCATTCGGCAGCTCCCGCGTTGCCTTTCTGCGCTGTAATTAACTGAGCTTGGCCATCGCTTCACCCAGCGCAGCCCGCCCAAGCACAACAGCGTGGATACGGCCAGCTGGCAAACCGTCGAGAGCAGCAACGACGTCATCATCGCTTATTGCATCAATATCGGCGACGCGTTTACCAACAACCATCTCGCTAATCACCGAAGCGACAGCAATCGTGGCGGCGCAGCCATACGCTTTGAAGCGGATGGCAATGATCCGGCGACGCTCCGCTTCAGCACCAGGCTCCACAGCGATAGCGATCCGAAGAACATCGCCACAGACTTTGTTATGCACGATGGCAACCGCGTCGGAATCAATGAGATCACCAAGGTTCCGAGGTCGCCTGTAGTGATCGAGAAACGTCTCCGAGTACTGATTCATGCTGTCAGCATCTTCGCGCCAGAACGTGGGCACCATAACCCTGCAGGTAAAATGTTATGGAAGTGCTTGTTTGATCGATAGTCAACAACCCCACCAGAAAGATGCTCGCAAATGCAGGATCGAGGAACATCCTGATGACCTGTAGCTGTACCATATCAACACTTCCACGCTCTGTTTAGGGCGCTCCACAGCCAGGTCCCATCTTTACAGACCGACCATGAATGCTGCAATTATCGAGACACAAGGCCTTCGGAAGGTATACAAAACCCTCCTCGGAAACCCTGTTGAGGCGCTAAGTGGTGTTGACATAAGGGTTGAACGAGGCCAGGCGTTTGGCCTGCTTGGGCCAAACGGGGCCGGCAAAACAACCCTGTTAAAAGTATTGCTGGGCCTCGCGCACCCAACAGATGGCCAGGCACGGCTAATGGGGGAAAACGTTGGTACACCTTCGGCAAGGCTCCGTATTGGCTACATGCCCGAACTTCGCAACTATCCACAGTTTCTCACCGCCTCTCGCTGTCTCTCCTTGTTCGGTCGCCTACATGGAATCCCGTCATCCAAGGGGAAGAAGCGCATTAGCAATGTTCTAGAGGACGTCGACCTCGGAAAGTGGTCCGAACACAAAGTCGGGAGCTTCTCCAAGGGTATGAAGCAACGCCTGGCGTTGGCACAGGCCCTTCTGAATGATCCCGAGTTACTGTTTCTCGACGAGCCAGCTGAGGGTATCGATCCGCTCGGCCGTGTCGTTGTGCGAAACATCCTGCGCCGCCTCCGCGAGCGTGGAACGACGCTGTTCATAAACTCCCATCTTCTAACCGAAGTCGAAATGGTATGCGATGAAGTTGCCATCCTGCAGCGTGGCAAAATTATCAAAGCTGGCATTCTCGCCGAACTCACCGCTCGCGAACAACAGTATCGCCTGACAGTAGCATCCGATTCTGAAAGTGTTCCGGCGATACTCAACCGGGCAATTTTGGCGATCGAGGAAGTCAAGGCACCTGCCGGTCTAGCCGCTTGGAACTTGACCGTTCGCGATCGCGCTGAACTAAACAAGGCGCTCGATCGACTCCGCCGGGGAAACATCCTGGTCGACAGTATTGAACCGGTACGGAACAGCCTTGAAGAAGTCTTTTTGGGAGCCATTAGGGATCAGACAGGCAACAACGCCCAGCAAGGGCCGGAGGACCCTCCTAGCACCGGGTCCAAATCAGTTAACGGCAGGATGCGCTCATGAGCGAGAAACGTACGGCCGCTCTAGGACACGGGAACGGCAACATGGCTCAAGCCCAGCTGTTCTCGTGTCAAATCCGGGGACTCGTAGCCTACACAGTGCGGGAATCGTTCCACCGCTGGACTCTGATCACGTATCTAATTGGCATTACGTTCTTTCTCCTCCTCCTCTCCACAGCTGTAAACCTTGACATTGTCGAAGGAACACTGGCATCAGCGCGATTGTTCGGCCAAAACCTCGAAATCGGTGGTCAGGAAATCCCCGTCGATAACTTCGTGCGCTGGTTCCAAGTCGGCATCATCACCATCCTCTATTCCACCGGTGTCCTATTGGCTCTTTTCCTGACCTGCAACCACATCCCAGCTATGGTCAGGGAGGGCTGGGGTGGCCTTCTCATTGCTCAGCCAGTCTCGCGGTCAACACTGCTACTCGGGCGGGCTTTGGGGTCAGTGACCGTTATCAGCATCGGCGTCGCTTACTTAGTTGTCGGCAGCTGGGCCGTCCTGAGGATCAAGACCGGTTTGGGGAGCACAGGCTTTTTGTTCGCTGGCCTGACAATCCTCGTCGTCTACTCCATTTGCTACTCAGCGACCATCCTTGCCGGAATTATCACCCGCAATGGACCTGTCAGCGCGATGGCCGGCTTGATGGCCTGGTTCGCGGGGCACGCTATCTATCCGTTCCACGCGTACACCGAGTGGCAAGCACTGGCGTTCTCTCCAGGTTGGCGACGGCAGGCAGGCACGGCGCTTGCTGAAAGCCTCTACTGGCCGTTCCCTAAGAGTCAAGGAATGTGGCAAGTTGCGGTGGCCGCCGCTCAAAATGAACCTGTGTCTTTCCTCCCGGTTCTCTATTCGATTCCTTTCGCTGCCTTGTGTATGTTTCTTGCTTGCTGGTGGTTCGCACGGAGTGACTATTAGGGGCACTACAATGAACAAGTTGGTGGTCTTGGGGAAAGGGTTTTTGCAAATCGGTACCTTCGGTGCCGTCACCCTCATCTTGGCGTGCTCAACTTCGATTGACCCCAAGAAAGTGACAACGTCGCAAACACTGATCGACCAGATGCCTTCTTTGGGTGCCGAAGCAATCGCCTGGATTGACTTTGAGGGACTCAGAGAAGCATTGCCAGAGGAGCAGTGGAAACGTTACGAGGAAATATTTCTTGAGGAGAGGATATTTCTTGACCGGCAAATGTGGGAGGTGCTCGGAAGACTCGGGACAAACCCACTTGAAAGCCTAGAAAATATAAGTTTAGCGATCAT
>CAYVUW010000014.1:0-8270 GCA_964455175.1 uncultured Acidobacteriota bacterium
CCGACGAACACCGAAGGGGGCTCGGGGGACCTCGATGAAGTATTCATCGGCCTTACCGAAAAACGCGTCAGCCGCCATCTGCAAACGTTCTGCAACCTCCTCAGGACCTGTTGGGAAGAAGCGTGACTCACTCCTGAGGTGCTCGTTGAATTCCCCGGCGGTGCCCTCGAAACCGATCTCCGCCTGGATCTTGGCCATCTCAACCTGCATGTCTTGGACCATTTCAAACCCTATCTGTTGCACCTCTTCAGGGGTTATGTCCATTGTCGTATGTAAGCGGGTGAGGTAGCGATAATACGCGTCGCCATTGGGATATTGCTTGACGCCAACGCCCTCGTCCGCCTGGTTGCGATACTCGCCGTCCAAGTACTCCACAAATGACTCGAGGGTGGTGTTGATCAGACTAACGAGGTCGCCAAACTGAAGGGCGAACGCCTCCACGTCTTCTGTTTCGAACGAGCTCAGCTCCTCGTTGGGAGGGGCAAGCCAATGTCCTTCCGGCTCCTGGATCATTGACCGGGTGAGCCCGACTACCGCCGGAAGGTTGGTGAGCGAAACAACGTATCCACGTGCGGCCTGCTCGTAGGCAGTCTCATGCATTGACCGAACAAATTCTACGACTTGTTCGACGAGCATTAGGTAGTCATCGAGGCCCTGAAGGTCCTCGATGGATTGTGCTTCGAAGAGGAGAGACATCTGAGGTAATGGGTTCGCGTATGGCGTCATAAAGCTGTTGAGCCAGTAGTATTGCAACCCCTCAATCTTCATCTCCGATTCCCATCTAAGGGTCTCTGAGGTCAAGAACTCATCGTGAGCCAGCGCCGAAAGATCGATGCCACTGAGCCTATCGATAACCGACTGCGCATAAGCAGCATCTTCTTCACTACGCGCGTAGTCGAGCCTTGGAATATCAGTCACTCGCAGGCCCTCCCGCACGCGAAGCATTGGGTCTCGTGCGATGGCCCGGTTCCAGACATCCTCGGCAAGGGCTGCGAGCTGGGCGGACGCTTCCCTAGTGTCTGAAGTTCGAGACGCCTCACCGTTGCATGAGCACATCGCGAGAACAACCAATAACGTGAAGGTGCCAATTGTCAGCATGTTGGAGGAAGACAGCGACTGCTCCAACCTATACAGCCGAGTCGTTTCACTCATCATCGGCACCCTCTGTTTAGAGATCACTTCGGATTCTGAAACTCTACGACGATGGTGGTGGAGTTTCGCGGGTAGCCGTCGATCAGGTGCCGGTGTAGGCTCCACTTCCTCTCAATGCCCAAGGAGTAAAAGCATGCGAAGAACATCCGTCGTCACTGCAATACTCGTCCTCATTCTGGCTATCAGCGGTAGCTTGTACACCGCCCAGGCCCAAGGAAGCTCCGAACTGGCAGGCGCGTGGCTCGTCACCAGCCGGACGTCGCCCGATGGCGAGGTTAACTCTTCCCCACAGCGCGGCCTTTACGTGTTCACGGAGTCCGGCCACTACAGCATCATGTACGTGACTGGCAACGAGGCCCGGCCCCAGCTTTCGGGCGAGCAACCATTGGGAACACCGACCGACGCTGAGAAAGTGGCCGCGTACGATAATTTCATCGCCAACTCGGGTCGTTACTCGGTAGACGGTGATGAGATCATCATTGAGGCCTACGTTGCCAAGAACCAAAACTACATGGCGGCCTTCTCAAGACAAGACCGCACGAACGCCGCAACCATGACGTTCAGCATCGAAGACGGAATTTTGACGCTACGGCGCACCAGCGGATTCGGCGGATGGGGCGTAGGAGGATCGGTGACACTACGCAAGCCGAGGCAGCAATAGGGCAAGCCAGCGCGGACCGCCCATTAACATCCTTTCAGACATCATTTTGATCATTGGTCTCATGTGCCTGGGTGGACCACTGAGATTGAAAGGCTTCGAAGAGAATAAAATGGCGGATCCCGCCCCATACCAGGCCTGAGCCTTGTACGTTATCAAGGAGATTTTTGCGACCCTTCAGGGGGAAGGGCACAACGCGGGAACACCTGCTGTTTTCGTGCGCTTTGCCGGGTGCAACATGTGGTCGGGGCATGAGGGAACTCGGGGTGCCGATGCAAAAGAAAATGCGGCCGAGTGTGCGCTCTGGTGTGACACTGACTTTGTTAATGGCGAACGTGCAACGCCAGAGAACATCTCGGAAAGGGTTATTTCAGCGGCAGGGGAAGCGGGGATGATATCTGGTGTGCCCCTCGTGGTCTTCACTGGTGGCGAGCCACTTCTGCAGCTTGATCGAGACTTACTGGAGCACATGATGTCCGAGATGACGGTTCGATCGAAACGGCGTCCCATATTTGCGATCGAGACAAATGGACGTACTACTTTTCGGGAAGAGGTGCGTGAGGTACTTGACTGGGTGTGTGTTAGTCCGAAGGGTAATCCTGCAGACCTCAAGGTTCGCAGCGGTGATGAATTTAAGGTGATCTACCCTGCCTACGATCCGGAGATCTTTGAAAGCGCATCTGACTCGCTGGACTTCAAGTATTGGTATCTTCAGGCTAGGGCTTCAATCAATGCAGCCGATGGCTCGCAGTTATCAGTAGGGGATACGAGACTCGACAACGGCGTCATGCGTGAAGTTGCGCTTTACTGCATTAAAAACCCTCGGTGGCGTATGTCCGTACAGATTCATAAACTTCTCGACCTTCCCTAGCGAAGAGTTCGACCGAACAGATTCTGATAAATGGAAATTTTTAAAGAATTCTCATTTGAAGCTGCCCATCTTTTGCCCGGAGTTTCTCAAGGACACAAATGTGGGCGACTTCATGGCCATTCGTTTCGGGTTGTGGTCCACGTTTCAGGCCAAGTAGACGATGAAGTTGGTTGGGTACAGGACTTTGCGGAGATCAAGGCAGCATTTAAGCCCCTATACGACCAATTGGACCATCAGTATTTAAATGAGATCGAAGGCCTGGAGAACCCAACGAGCGAGAACTTAGCCCGGTGGATCTGGACAAACTTAACTGACAAGTTGCCGTTGCTGGCGAAAATTACGGTACTTGAAACTTGCACATCAGGATGCGTCTACAGGGGAGAGGATTCTTGACCGATGGATGATGTCCAAGCCCGGCGCGACGACCGCCGCATCGCCATCGACCAGGTTGGCGTATCGAATCTCCGCTATCCCATCGCTGCCCGCGCCGAGGTGGCATGGATGATACTATTTCGGTCATCGGCAACGTTGGCAGCCTGGACAGTTCAGCTGCGGCACTTTGCCAGGCGACCTCTGACCCCGGAGTGGCGGGCCAGCTGGGTTGCGCCATCAAAGGCGTAGCGCGGGAAGACATCCCGGTCGCGGCGGCAACAGGACCTCATCCACCTGATTCGAGGTCGCGCCTCCCTTACTTCGATCGGCCCCCGTCTGTTGAGCGGGCACGAACGCAACGATCGCGCAACGTGCGCCCAGAGTGCGCCGGCGCGGTGGAGCACCATTTTCTTCATGGCATTAGTTTCTTGTGATACTCCGTCCGGCTTCAACCGGTTCGGGTTTGATTCCTGCATACTCCGCGGGGTTGGCGCGGCGGGCTTCGAAGAGCCCCGCGACATCCAGGTCCAGACGATCCCCGCGGTGCTCGCCGGCCGCGACGTGCTGGGCTTGGCGCAAACTGGCACGGGCAAGACGGCGGCTTTCGCGCTACCCCTGCTACACCGTCTGGCGCGGGATCGTGGTCGAGAGCCACGGGTGCTCGTGATGGCGCCGACGCGCGAACTGGCAACGCAAATCGACGCCGAGATCCGCGCGCTGGCCCGCTTCACACGGCTGCAGACCGTTACCGTCTATGGGGGTGTTTCGGCACACGGTCAGATCAAGGCACTGCGCCGGAATCCTGACATCGTCGTCGGTTGCCCCGGGCGGATTCTCGACCTAGTGGGCCGCGGCGTGCTGCGTCTCGGCGGCGTGGAGAGCGTCGTTCTGGATGAGGCTGACCACATGTTCGACATGGGCTTCCTTCCCGACGTGCGACGCATTCTTGCGGCGCTGCCCCAGAAACGGCAGAGCTTGCTGTTCTCCGCCACGATGCCGACCGAGATACGGGCGCTCGCCAACACCGTACTGCGAAATCCGCACGTCGTAGAGCTAGCGCGCTCGGGTCCGGCGGCCACCATTGACCACGCGTTGGTTGCGATACGCGAAGGTCGAAAGCGGGACCTGCTCGAACACATACTGGCCGAAGATGCCTGCGAATCGGCGATCATCTTCATGCGCACTAAGTATCGGGCCCGTCGCTTGGCCCAGCAACTCGATCGGGCCGGCCACCGTGCCGTCGGCCTGCAAGGCAACATGTCGCAGTCGCAGCGCGACCGTGCAATGCGCGGTTTCCGGAAGCGCGATTTTGACGTGCTGGTGGCGACCGACGTCGCGGCGCGCGGGATCGACGTGCAGGGCGTCTCGCACGTCATCAATTTTGACGTCCCGAACACTCCCAATGCCTACACGCACCGTATCGGTCGTACCGGCCGGGCGGAGCGCGCAGGGCAGGCATTGACCTTCGTAACCCGGGACGATGGGGCCTGGCTGCGGGCGACCGAACGCCAGCTCGGCAAGGCTATCCCGCGACGAACGGTGGAAGGCTTCGAAGGTGAGTGCATCGAATCGGGCAACGGCAAGCGACCTGGAGGAAGAGGGAACCGCCGCGGCGGTAAACAGGGCGTGCGCGCGGCGGGAGCCGGGAGGGCGCGGGGCCGCGGAAGGCGCTCGTCTCGGGCGGCCTCCCGCCGACGCCGGAGACAAGGCTGATGTCTGATGGACCAGCGGGTGGGGGCGTGTGTGATGTCGATAAGGTGACGGGGTAGGGGAGAGTAAGAACACCTGTAGCATCAACTCATACTGAGCTCTTCACCGCTGGTGGCGCAGCTTCTCGAATGGCTGTGACCGCATTCTGCAGCGCGCCTGTTAACTCGTCAGGTTCCGGGGTGCCGATCCGGTATTTTTTCGACGACCTCATGACAATTTCAACTGCGTCAAGACCTTGTATGTTGTAAAGCCAGCCGTGAGGTGTCAGGCGAATACCAACTCCCCAATACCACTTGTTACGCACCGGATAGACGTCGACAATCTCGGTCATTTCAAACGACCTGCGAATCAATCCTAGCCCGAAACGGACCTTCAAGTGCTCCCGTGTAACCACTACCCGGAATGAACAGAAGAGCAGGAGAAGGAAGACAAAAGCCGCCAGCATTATCGAGAGGAACACGGACACAAACAGGGGTTGCACAATAAGCGTAAAAAGCACCGCCAGTAATCCGATCACTGGCAGGAACATGGCCACAACAAGCTTGCCAAACTGGTGGTAGCTGTAGAGAAAGCTACTCAAAGCGAAACGCCTTCAGGATTGCTCAAGAAAGTGGCGAATCTTGGCCTTGGTCAACAACAAACCACTCAATTTCCTGTCACCGTAGACCAACGCTGGAATCGATTTAACACCTGCTTCCATAGCAAGGTTTCGATTGGCACGAAATCCTACTTTGTCGACTTTGATATCAGGGAAGTCTTTTGCCACGCTGGCAAGCGCACGGCCTGCAAGTTGACAACGCAGTCAGAGAACATCATGGAAGTAGGTCAAGGTCTTCATCGTGTCATTCTGTCCGATTTGCAATTGAGGAAAGTCGATCTTGCTAAAGATCGCTTTCGGCGCCTTACTCTATGCTATTAGCTGGTAGCTGTCGTAGACGCTATCACGCTGATCGTAGTCGGGCCGTACGCGGCAGTTATTCTCCCATTACCAAGGTGCCGACCATGGACATCCTATTAGATATCCTTTTAGTCATTGGTTTCATGTGCCTGTTCGGGCCCTTTATTTATCGCTGGTGGACCGGACGTAATTTGTGAACGCAAGGAAGACGTGATCAAGGGGGTCTTCTATACCGTAACGGTGGAGTAAGTTGGAACAGTTAATGGAAACTGGCTGCGCTGCCGTTGCCTCGCAACGCGTCCAGGGATAGTTTCATCGGCAAGGGAACCAACCACCGAGGGGAAACGATGAAAACGCGACATATGATTACCTGGGTAACTGCTTTCATTCTGGCTGCCGCCTTGCTGCCGACCGCGTCGAGCCATGCGGCTCAGCAGTGGACTCCCGAGAAGCGCGGTAGCGACAACATCACGATTGTCTCCCACCTTCCGCTCGGGCCGGCGCGCAATGTCGCCGATATCGAACTTGAGCAGGAGATGGACCGCCCATACGCTTACGTTGCGCGCATGGTCTACGGCGACTGGGGCGAGAAGGGCATGGACATCATCGATCTACACGATCCGGCCCGGCCCGAGGTGATCTACGAGTGGCGGATCGAGAATCAGGATCTGCACGCCGGGAACGGTGCGATGGACGTCAAGCACTTCAAGTGGGACGGTCGCTACTACGTCGTCCAGTCGGTGCAGTTCGGCCGGGGTGGCCCCGACAGCGACATGGGCGCCGTGGTTCTCGACGTCACCGGGTTGCCCGATCCGGAAACGGTCCGCGAGGTCGGCCGCATCCGCGCGCCGGACCAGCCGGGCGGGTTCCACAACATTTTCGTCTACAAGCACAGCAACGGGCGGGTTCTCCTGTTTAGTACGGTCTCAAGCCCGATGGCGCACGTCTACGATCTTGGCTACGTTGTCGAGGGGCGCGTCGAGGAAGCGCTGGTCGCTACCGTGCCGCTACCTGGCGATTACAGCGGCGGCGGTGGTAGCTACCACGACTTGTACACCGGTTACCACACAGACAGCGAGCAAGATCGCTTCTACGGCGGCGGCACCGGTGGCTACTACGTGTTTGATGTGACCGACCTCGAGAACCCTGCGCTCATCGTCTCGCTGACCGGCATCTCAGGCGTGAGCTGGGGACACACGTTCACGCCGAGCCCTGATGGCCGCTACGTTGTCGCCGAGGCCGAATATCAGCACGCTCCGCTGCGCATCTTCGACCTGCAACCGGCACTCGACGGCGAGGTGCAGAACATCCGTTCGCCGATCTCAGCCTGGACCGCCGACTGGAAATTCCTGGTGCATAACCACGAAGTTCGTTGGCCGTTCGTGTTCGTCTCCGGCTACCTCGACGGCCTGCAGATATTCAGCCTCATGGACCCCAAGAACCCGGTGACTTTGGGTTACTACGACACCTTCCTCGGCCCGCCGGCCACCGAGCGCTGCGAGATGTGCGATGGCACGTTTGGCGTCGATGTTCGCAACGCCGACGGCTTAATCGTCGTGTCCGACATGACGACCGGATTCTGGGCGTTTCGCATGGAGGGCTTCGGTGGCTGGAACGGCGAGAGCTGGGGGATGCCGAACATCTCGAGCGTGCAAGACTGGGACAATGGTCCGACGGGGCGCCGCTGACCGGGTCGAATTGACTCCCTCGGTATAGCTGGCATGGTGAACCACCGGTCTAGCGAGCTGATTTGGTCAGTCTGACAGCAGTTTCCAAGTACTGAGAGTCTCTGGCGCTGGTTATTGCCACTCCGACGATTGCCAAACCAGCTCGCCGTTCTCGTCGAAGGAGACGAAGCCGGTGTCGTTCATCCAGGCACGGATGGTGCCGTTCTCGTCGTAGTAGCTGATGCCGTCGGCGCTGATCGAGGCGCGGTTATTGCCGTTCTCGTCTGCGAAGGCGATGCCGTCGGTCCCTATGTAGGCGCGGTTTTTGCCGTTCCCGTCGATGGTACGGAACGTGCTCGCTCGGACCATCTGCGGTCTCTGCTCAGGCATCATGGCACCGATCAGAGGCACCGCCGCCAGTACCAGAAGCAACGCTCCCACCGACAGCTTCAGTCGCCTGTTGTCTTGTTCTAGCTTTCTTAACCTGGACTCAAACACGGTCGGTTCACTCATCGTTGACACCTTTGTTTAGAGATCATTGTGGCACCCGGGCGGATGGTTAATTTTGCAGACCCCACCGGTGCCAGGAAAGTACATCAGGGACACGCTGAAGTGTTACACGTGCGCTAGTCCGCCATCAGCAGCGATATTTGCACCCGTTCCATATTGACCTGCAATCAACCCTAAAGCGACGGAGTTTCTCTGGTAGCCGTCGAACAAGTGGTGAGATAGGGTTCAGCCCATAATGGTAGCCGTCGCCCAGAATCGCATCGCCAAGCCGTTAGCGTGGTCGATACTGCTCGGCCTCATCGTTTGGGTCGCGATCTCCTACGCCGAGGGCGGCATCGTCGGTCTCATGCTGCGAGGCGACCTGGTGGCGGCGGACAAGCTTGAGCTGCTGGGCAAGTTCTTCGAAGGGCTCGGGGTCTTCGCGCCCCTGGC
>CAYVUW010000014.1:8280-10600 GCA_964455175.1 uncultured Acidobacteriota bacterium
ATCGATGTCGTCGGGGCACCGATTCCGGGGACAATCCTTTACGCGCCCGCAGGCGGTATCTTCGGCGGCTTGTGGGGCGGTGTGTTTTCGCTC
Source organism: uncultured Acidobacteriota bacterium (assembly GCA_964455175.1). Taxonomy (GTDB): domain Bacteria; phylum Acidobacteriota; class UBA890; order UBA890; family UBA890; genus UBA890. The sequence continues at coordinate 8,374 of CAYVUW010000014.1, forward strand.
ATAGGTAACGTCCTCGGCGCCATGGTTTCGTTCATTCTGATGCGGGTGCTGGGTCGCTCTGCCTTCGAGCGCTTCATTGAACACGAGCATCTGGAGCGGCTAGAGTCGCGTGTCTCCGACAACGGCGCAATTGTTGTGTTCCTCTTACGCGTCAATCCGTTGACCTCGTCGGACATTGTTTCCTACGCTGCCGGCGCGACGTCCATGCCGATGTGGAAGTTGCTGGTTGGAACGACGCTTGGGATGGCCCCGCTGTGCTTCGCACAGGCCTATCTCGCCGAGAGTCTGCTGGTCGCCTTCCCGTGGTTGATCTATCCGCTACTGGTTACCGGCTTGGCGTACGGTGTCGGGTTCGTCTGGGTGATCCAGAAGTCTCTGAAACGAGGCGCCGGGACTGATGGATCACAATCACACCGACCTCATCACGGGTAGCGGCAAATTGGTATCCGATCAACTGGTTAATGAATGTAACAGCGAAAAAAAGCGGCAAGGAACACTATTGCTGTGAGCCACAATCTCCATTTCGTTTGTTAGTAATGGTAATCGTGGATGCTAAAAGAGATAAACATCCAGATTAAAAATCTCAATCACAGCAATCGTAAAACCAGCCAGCGCTGCCCCGATAATCAAACCTAATATTGTACGTTTGTTCATAGTCGGAACCATACGCCGATGACGGCGGAGTTTCGATGGTACCCGTCGAGGTCGCTCAGCTGTCCTCCGGCACCACATAAGGCAGTCTGGCACAATGGCCTTACCAAACTCTAGTGTACGTACCCACGTCAAAGGATTGAACATGACTTTCCCAACACGTAATTTGCGCCATAGTGGCTCGCACACCCTAGTCGCCTTTTCTTCCTTGCTATCAGTGGCCCTCGTTCTCTTGGCTGCCTGTAGTGGTACCGACGCAGGCGGCGGAGCGGACGTGACGGTCTTCGAGGGGGGCCGCTTGATCGTGGGAGACGGCAGCGCTGCCATCGAGGAAGCAGTGTTTGTCGTTGAGAACGATCGCTTCATTCAAGTTGGGTCGAAGGCGGACGTGGAAATCCCGAGTGGCTCTACCCGCGTCGATTTGGGAGGCAAGACCGTTATGCCGGCGCTCGTCAACGCACACGTCCACTTGGCGCCTGAGCGAGAGGTTCGGACCGACCAGGTTCAGCACATGGCGTATTACGGTGCTGGTGCGGTGCTGAGTTTGGGTTTGGACACAGGTGATGTGCCGTTCGCGATGCGAAACGAGATCGTACCTGATGGCGCGCGGTCCCAAAGCGCTGGGCGCGGCATCACCGCTCCGGAGCCGGGGCGTTCAGAAGTCCCTCATTGGGTCACGAGTGAGGAAGAGGCACGAGATGCCGTCCGCGAACTGGCGGCGCAGCAGGTAGATTTCGTCAAGATCTGGGTCGACGACCGCGGCGGGCAGTACGAGCGGTTGTCCCCAGCCTTCTACAGTGCGGTCATCGACGAGGCCCACGCGAACAGTCTTCGTGTCACGGCGCACGTCTTTCGGCTTGAGGACGCAAAGGGCCTTCTCCGCGCAGGCATCGATGCGTTTGCGCACGGAATCCGAGACATGGATATTGACGACGAGGTCCTCGCACTCTGGAAGGAGCGCCCGCACGTGGTGCTGGTCCCGAATCTTCCAGGTCCTGGTGTGGCGCTGGACTTGAACTGGCTCAGTGGCACCGTGGGGTCTGAACAGCTAGCGGAGATGCAGGCGGCACAGAGGGATCGCCCCGCGGCCCAGGAGTCGTTCGGGATTCAGGCGCGGAACCTGAATAGACTGAATAGCGAAGGGATTACGATTTCGTTCGGAACCGACGGAAGCTCGCCGTGGGCTGTCCATCAGGAGATGGAGGACATGGTACGGGCTGGGATGAGCCCCGCCGAAGTAATCGCAGCTGCGACCGGTACGTCTGCAGAATTATTAAAGATCGGTGACATTGGCACGATCGTAGCGGGCAAGAGCGCGGATTTTATTGTCCTCAATGCGAACCCGCTGGACGATATTACCAACACAAGGCGGATCGACGCGGTCTACCTACGGGGATCGGAGATTGACCGAGAAGCTTTGGGCGCACGGCTCCGAGGGGCGTCGCAGTAAGCGGAGACCCTGCTCGGCAGGACCTAGCGTCCCTCGAGTGCCTCCATGAGGAGCAAGGTTGCGTAGTTCCAGGGGTAGCCGCAACTGTATTCTTTAGCGGTTCACTCGACAGGGTCGCTTCGTTCG
>CAYVUW010000014.1:10610-53332 GCA_964455175.1 uncultured Acidobacteriota bacterium
CAACACTATCGATCTGGGGGTGTTCTGAGTCGGTCATAGGTTGCTCCTTCCAGCATGGAGTTTAGCGGTTTACCCGGTCGGGTCGCTTCGTTCGAGGACCAGCATAATTTCGTCGCGGCTGACCATCCCCACAACCTCATATCCGTTTTTGATTGCTTCGGCCATCTCGGTCTGCATTGTCGACGAGCGGAAGGTCGCCAGTAGCATGTACTGATACGTGCGAGTCTGGTTGGGCGGCTTTTCCATGATCATGACGATCTCACGCGTATCGGCCCATAATTGGGCTTTCGTGGTCAAGGTGTTCGGGAGGAGGCGAAAACCTTCTCCAGCGGCTTGATCAAGCTCCTGCTGCATCGTGCCTGTACGGGTGGTTGCTAGCAATCGGTACTGGTAGGTGTCGGGCGGTGCGACAACTTTTTCAAGCACTAGGGCCATTTCCTCCCGACCACCAGATGGCGAGCCGGTCAGGATTCGATAGCCCGCTGCGGCAGCTTCATCCAGTTCCTGTTGCATCGTCCCCGTCCTGGAGGTGGCCAGTAACAGGAACCGCTCCGCCAGATCCTGCTCAGGCACCGTGGCACCGACAAGGGACAGCGACGTCAGTGCCAACAGAGACGCACCCATTATTCGCTTTAGTCTCCGCCTGCCTTGCTCTGAATTGCTTCCTTTGGAATTAAGCACTTTCGTAAAACTCAGTCCTGTCTCTGTTAGTGGAATAACGTCAGCAAACCAGTTCACTTTTACTTGAGATCGCTGTTGGATGCTGTCTTTCGCTGGAGCGTCTTCTGGAGTCGGTCGAGTTGATAGCCTCTGTCCCGAAGACGTTCAAGGATGTCCTCATAGATGGATTCGTCCATGGTCGGGGTGCGACTCAAAATCCAAAGATAGTCCCGGCTAGGATGGCCCACGACAGCGTAATCGTATTCCTTACCGAGATCGATAATCCAATAATCACCCCAAAAGGGCCTGAAAAAGCTAACCTCCAGTTTGGCATTTGACCGGCGATCAACCACCCGAGCACGACCACGAGCAGAGTCTTCCGGCCCGTCTATGGTCCCCTTTCGGCATCGGTTAACGACGTTAACCTCGCCATCCTCACGAAGAATGTACGTCGCTGTGGTGGCGGTACATCCTCGCTGGAAGCGCTGAGGATAATTGGCGATCTCGTACCAGGTACCTGCGTAGCGCTGAAGGTCTACGTAGGCCACCGTTTCAAGTGGAGGCAGTTGTAGCCTCACTGTCGTCGTTGTGGCGCACCCTGAGATAAAAAGGGTGCAAAGACTAATGACGAGATTATTAAACCGACCCATTTTTGCCTATTCCTTACCAGGCCTAAAGCGCTCTATTCAACGTCGAGCCTGACCATGTCTTCAAGTGTCTCTCGGCGCACAACCACACGGGCGTTACCGTTGGCCGCGAATACCACGGGAGGCCGAGGCACTCGGTTGTAAGTGCTTCCCATTCCGTGGCCGTAAGCACCCGTGACTGGCGTCGCCAAAAAATCATTGACGGCCAGATCGGCAGGTACAGGCGCCTCGCCAACTAGAATGTCGCCCGACTCACAGTGCTTGCCGACGATACGGACTATGTTGGGCCGCGGTTCAGTGACCCGGCCGGGCACAAATGATGTGTAGTCGCTGCCGTAAAGTACGGGGCGGGGATTGTCACCATAACCACCATCCACTGCGACATAGGTGCGGATGCCGGGCACATGCTTGATGGTGCCAACCGTGTAGACAGTGATCGCAGCGCGCGCCGCTATTGATCGTCCAGGTTCCGCCGATACGTGTGCAGTTACTCCAAGCCGGCCGCAGGCTTCACGGAGCATCGCGCCCCAAGCGGCGATCGTCGGCGCGGATTCGGATTCAATGTACGCCGTACCGAGACCGCCTCCCACCGACAATTCTGGAAGCCTGAGCGGCTCGGAAAACCCAACGACGACCTCGAGGGCCCGCGAGAAACTGTCGACTCGGAACACTTGGCTCCCGATGTGATTGTGAATTCCCATCAGTTGAACACCCGGGTTCGCACGGGCCGCCTTTACCGCAGCTGTTGCCGCGCCGGACTCTACTCCGAAGCCGAATTTCGAGTCGTTCTGCCCGGTAGAGATGAATTCATGCGTCTCGGCCCTTACACCTGGGGTGACTCGAAGCAGTACTCGTACGACGATGCCGTCGTCAGAGTGCAACTCCTGGAGGCGGTCTAGTTCATCGAATGAATCGACCACCACGCGGCCCACGCCATGTTGGCGGGCCAATTTAAGTTCGGCAAGTGATTTGTTATTGCCGTGAAGCACGATGCGATTGCCCGGCATTTCAGCTCGGATTGCGGTGTGAAGCTCGCCGTCGCTTGCGACGTCCAGGAGCATGCCTTCCTCGTGTACGAGACGCGCCATCGCGCGACAGAGAAACGCTTTTCCTGCGTACGCTACGCCGTCACCGAATGCGAGGACCGCCTCTCGACAACGGGCGCGCAGGTGTGCCTCGTCATATATGAACAAGGGTGTGCCGAACTCTGCAGCGAGATCCTCGACGTCACACCCGCCGATATACAGATGGTCGCCGTCTCCCACTTCGGCAGTGTCGGGCAGAAGAGAGAACGGAATCGGCTCGTGGCGATCATTTGCGTCATTCATAGTCGCGACCTCAGATTCATTCGGGCCACGAACTGTGTTCACGGCTATGATTAGCTCCCCAGGAATGAGGGGCTTCGCACATTTTGCTTCCGGGGGCGCTCGGACGACCAGGACGGCTAAGAAAGGGACGTCGACGCCAGCAAAAGCAGCGCTCAATCACTTAGAGTGACGAGCGTAAAAGCCTAACAAAATATGGCTAGATAGCTAGTTGGGAATCCCTCTGATACGGAAATCTCTCGGCGGTCTGTAGCCGCACATTCGCATTCTCCGAGCTATGTTATCGCTGGAAGTGTGTGATGCCGTCCACGATGACCCTTTGCGCAACTGCCCATGTGCTGATTGGACGGCCCTCCCAAATAACGATGTCTGCATCCAAACCCGGTGCAAGAGTGCCGGTTTGGTCGGCGATGCCGAGAATGGAAGCTGCCTCAGAAGTTACCGCCATGAGCGCTGCCATTTCAGGTAGCCCGTGAGCTTTTGCGACGACTGCTTCCATTGCCACCGACCTCCCCGTTCCAGAGTCAGCAGTGCTGAGTGCTACGCGAACACCAGCTTCATAGAGCTTGGCGGCGTTGGAAGGAGTGTGAGCAAACGCTTCGTATGGGCCGCCATCACCAATTCCTACAATTGCCGGGCCGACCACTACTGGAATGCCTGAGTTTGAGATTGCTTCGGCGACGACGTGTCCCCCGGCTGCGGAGTCGAGCACTAGGTTCAACCCGAATTCATCCGCGAGCCGCAAAGCAGTAAGGATGTCGTCCGGAGTGTTCACCAGAACTCGGAATGGAAGTGAACTGCTCAGAAGTTGTGCAAATACACGGCCATCCTCTCCGCCTTGTGTGTCTTCCTGGGCACTGATGAATTTCTGGCGAAGAATTGCGACCATCCCTTGGCGAGTGGTGGGTGCTTCGAACGCGTTGAGCGCAGACTCTCCAAAGGATCCACTAACGGCAGCACGTTCGTTAACGATTGCCCCTGTTAGTTTTATGATGACACCAAGACCACCTGCTAGGTTTTGTGCCCCGGGGCTTACGTAAACGGTTGTGATGCCAGTACGCAGCCATTGGGACTCAGCAGTTGGGACCAACTTTGGCATGATCGGCCGTGATGCATTCATCAGATTCTCACGATCAAATAGCATGAGCTCGTCTGGTGTGTCTGTCGCATACGGCTGGAGTGGAGCAGGCACAGACTCAAGTCCGATGTGAGAGTAGGCGTCGATATAACCAGGGGTTACAAAAAGACCATCTGCATCGATGGTTTCGGTGCCACTTGGCACCGATATATCTTGGCCAAGAGAGACGATCTTGCCGTCTTCGAAAATTATCGTTGCAGCTTCGATAATGTCCCCCGCACCTGTGAAAATCGTGCCCCCCTGAATAGCCACGCGATTCTCTTGTGCGATCGGATTTTGCTGAGGCCAGCAGAAGCACGCAAGCGAAGTTGCTAAAGCAAAGTTCGTGATGTTTTTTAGCATTACCAGCCCTCCGGGACGCGTTGTCCGAATGCGTTTTCGCCAGTGGTACGGTTGAATACTTCTCTCCCGTCGATGAAGACTTGAGAAACAAGGCTCTCGAAATCGAGTGGAGGTCCGTCCAGAATCACAAAGTCTGCATCTTTCCCAGGCGAAAGACTTCCGATTTGCTCGTCGAGATTGAATAATTTGGCGGGGTTCAGTGTCATCGCGGCCAGGGCATCGAGTTCCGACATCCCCTTTCGGACGAACATCGTTGACGCGTGCCGCAAGAAATATTGATGTGCATCAGGATGGTCTGCATGAAATGCAACAGTGCCTCCGCCCGCTGCCAAGCGGACGGGCCCCATTATTTGAGGGTTCTCGGTTCCTACACCTGGAAGGATGGGGCCGAAGCTAATGGGAACCTCGCCGCCCAGTAGCTCTTCTACAAGCTCATAGGTGTTTCGCGCATGATGGATATAGAGATCAAGGTCGAATTCCTTCTTGAGTGCGATCGCATGTCGCATTCCCTGCGCGTCACCTGTATGAACGCCAACTACCCACTCCCGAGTTATAAGTTTCCCGAACGCCTCGCGTGTCAAGTTGCGTGGGGGTGGAGAACCGCCTGACGATTCGGCGGCAGCACGTGCTTCGAGATAGCCTTGCGCTGCCCGGAGCTCAGATCTTAGTAGTTCATATACGGCATCGACGGTCGGGGGAAAGTTGTCCTGTTCACCATCGGCACGCATGGCAAACTTCATGCCGCCTTCTGCCAAAAACATGTTCTCAATTGTGCCACCGCGCAGCTTAATGACCACTGCTTGACCACTGTTAGGACTACGGCTTCCAGTAGTGATATTCATGGTCGTGACACCGGATGCGAGAGCCAGTGTAAATGCGGCGTCGTTCGAATTAAGTCCATCAATTGCACGTACGTGTGCGTTAATGGGCTCAGATAGCTCGTTATTGTTTCTGCCTGTCGAAGGTATGTTTAGTTGTTTAAAGCCCATATGGGAGTGGCTTTCGACGATACCTGGAATCACTGATTTTCCGGAAGCGTCGATAACAGTCGCGTCACTTGGAATCACGACACTGGTCCCAATTTCTGCGATCTTGCCGTCTCGGACAAGCATCGTTCCGCCTGCAATCATCTCCCCGGTTATGGGGTAAAGATTGGCATTGAGGATGGCGAGCGTGCTGCCTTCGGCTTGCTCTTGACTAGTCGTACAGGCTGCAACCGAGAGCACACATACAACCAGAAGTGTTGTGTGCGCGAATCTTCGAAGCATTTTGGCTCCTTGTTCTTGTCCAGAGGTGAAGAATGAACTCTACACCTGTGATGGCCGCGTTTCCCTGGCGCCGTCGCCAGTTAACGAATCAAGTACCAGTTCGTCTGCGGTGGCCGGAACAGTACATAGCCCTCATCGGTAAGGTGGGCGTCGTCCTCAAATGGAATCGTCAGCGTGCTCCCGTTCCACTCTGGAATAGGTGTAGTGGCGCTCAACTCGATCGACCTGTAGGAGCCCAATCTCAGCACCGAGTCGTAGGCTGGATTTCCGCCGCCATAGACCCCCGGCGCGGGTCCGAGCACCATGTTCCTGGCGTTGATACTGGGCCCTAGCGCGTGGCCATGGTGGCCGATGGCGTGGGAATACAGACTCGGAAGAAAGTCAACGTCCTCAAGCAGTTCGATGGTTGCCACCGTGGCTTCGCGTCCAGTCATGCCCGGACGGGGACCCATTAACATTCCCTGCTGGGCAACACCGGCATTGTGCAAGGCAACCTTAAGCCCTTCCGGAACGTCATCTTCTCCGTCTCGTAGGACGTAGGCGACTTTTTGCCAATCGCTGGCAAAGCCGAGATAGTTAAACCCTGTGTCGAGGTGAATGACGTCGCCCTGTTGGTAAATTAGGTCGTCGGGTGCCGGATGGACATATGGAATCGTTACGCCTGTCTCTGGTTCGAAACGTTGGACCGCCGTATGGATTTCGAACCAAGGCTCGGAGCCCACACCGAGGTTGGCGATTTGCTGGTTGAACCACCACTTTAGGTCCGAAGCCGTGGTGACTCCGGGCGTGATCACGAAGTTGGACAGAGCTCGTTGGGCGAGCACATCGGTCGCAAGCACGAGCTGTCGGTAATGTTCCAGTTCCTCGGGGAGACGGGTATCGAAATACTCTTCGATCAACTCCCGTGAAGGGATCAAAAGCTGCTCTTTCTCTGGGCCGAGAGCTTCGACGATAAATTGGTAGCCGTCATGCGTCAGGGCGCTGTTGTGCCCCCGATCCCCACCCATGTTTAGCGCGATGGTCGCAGGCTGGTAACGATCGATGATCGCCTTGAGTCTTACGCCAATGTCGCCGCCATCTGTTTCCGGCTCCACCGTAGGTAGGGGCTCGAACAATCGCGCATGGTCGATGTTTGGTCGCCCATAACTAGAGAAACGCGCCAGTCCTGTGTCGCCGGCATCGACGAAGACATGCAGGTCTCGATGAGAGACATAAACCAAATCGGGCGCGACGTGCTCGGTGGCAGGGTCATCATTGAATTCATGGTTGACGATGATCCATGCGCCGACGCCGTGTTGGCGCATCATTTTTAACAGGTGGCCGTGCCGTTTCTCGAGCCACTTGACCCGCAAGTCGTATTGTTCCCTAACTCCGAGGAGTTTTGGCAACGGGGGAATAAGACGACCATCGAAAAGTTGTATCGAACCATCTGCCAGTGTCTCCCAGTCAGACGGTGCTGCACTAGTGCGTATGGTAAGGCTAGCTTCGTCGCCAGCCGGATCCCCGCCTATACCCGAACAAGCTGTACCTGCCAAAGCTAATAGCAGTGAGAAAGTGGGTAGTTTGAATCTCCGGTTGTCTGTGTCCAATTTGCTTGAGGCAGGCTCAAACAAGGTCGTATCACTCATCGTCTGTACCCTGTAATTTCAATCAAATTGTCTAAATAGCGAATCCACCAGCAGGGGCACTCTTCGAACCGCTATCGTGCCGGCGGGGGCAGCCGGGGAGAGCCATCGATCTTCCAGGCGTCGTAGCGCATTCGCAATGTCCGTACAGGGTTGGCATTCTCGGCCGGAAGGATGTTCTCGTCAGTGACGCTAATATAGGCGTAGTAGTCGCCATCATTGTGAGAGGTGCCAAGGACATCGCCTCGGTCGGCAATCGCGATGTAGGCAACGTGCGACGTCTTGCCGTTGCAAGCGGCTACCGGCTTCGGTTCGCGCTCGCAGGTGCAGCGGCTGTCGCCGCCGGCATCGTCGGCTGCCTCCATTGCCGCCATTACCCGGTCGGCTAACGTGCCGTCCACCTTTGTGAAAGCCAAAGCGGCATCGTACATAACTCGTTCACTGAACAGGATGTTGCCCTGTACCTGGTAAAAAATATCCTCGCCGACCCTGCCGGAGACGTGTAGCGCTGCAAAACGATTATTCTCGCCGCTGAACCCGATGCTACGACCCTGCATATCAAGGATGCCGAACTGTCGGCTCTGGATGCGCTCGTCTTGGTGGAGCATTTCAAGAATTTCAGCGGGGTCCGTGCCCTTGAGAAGTTCTTGGTAGACAAGCATCTGGTTGGCCCGGGTGTTGTCGACCCCAGCCTGACAAGCGGCGACACCTACGCCGGGGACGATTACAGCTTGGATATCCATTAGATCCCGTGACGGCCTTCCCGGAAAGCCAGATTGCGGCACACAGGTTGCTGAAGCGATGATGACCTGGCCCGTGTTTCGGTCGAGTGCAATGATTGACCAGGTAGCAAGCGCTGTGGAGTGAAATGCGAACACGAATACGAAAGCCAAACAAATACGCTTCATTGTCCCCTCCGTTGAAACCTTAGGCAGTGCGGGAGTGTAGCAGTGGGGCCGAATTTACCGGCTTGGCGGTGAACGTGACAAGCCGTGTGCTTTCAGTCTTGGGTGCCACGCGTCTTTTCATCAAACTACCGTCTGGTTAGCGCTCGGGCGTCCTCCATACCACGTTCCCGTTTTCATCGGCATAGATGATGCCGGGGTCGCCCAGCAAGACGCGAACAGTATTGTTCTCATCCCAGTAGTTGATTGCATCGGCGACATTGGAGCGTTTGGTGCCGTTTCGGTCATAGTAGGTGATTCCTGAGTTGCTTATGGAGGCACGGACGATGTCGGTTGCGTCGATCACGCGAAACTGGCGCGCCGTTATTACCTGCGGAATCTGTTCGGGCATGACGGCACCGACCAGAGGAATGGCTGCAAGTACAAGCACCAATGCACCAATCACCCGCTTAAGTCGCCGGTTATCGTGCTCTAGTTTGCTTACCCTGGACTCAAACACTGCAACTTCAGTCATCGTTCATACCCTCCATGGAAATCGCATTTCGATGCTAAAACTCCAAGCCGATTGTGGTGAAGCTTGTTGGTGATTGTTGGTTTTGTTCTACTGCACCTTCTCGAAGCGCAGATCCCACACTCGGCTCTGACTGACGCTGAGACTATCGATACGGCCGGTGTCATTTCGCCGGAAAGTGATCGTCCCCAACGACCCGGTCATTACTATCTCGGCACGTGCAGAAAAAGCGTCTGGGTAAATAGGGCTCAGCGTCTGGCCCCGGTCATAGCGGTCTAGTATGGCCAGCGCTCCGTCCCGCACCGCGATTGTGTAGGTAACCTCAGCCTCGTCACTATGGTACTTGCCGGCATAGCCTGCCAGTTCGGGGATGGTCGGGGCGAAACCATCGACAGGTTCTAGCCGCACCGCGTCACCATCTATTGTGTATGTCGCCGAAGAGCGTTCGCCAGGAGACGTGTTTTCGAATTCAATTGTCGCGCCCAAGGTGCGGGCCTCAAGCTGCGTTTCGGATACGGGTGTTAGCGGAGAACCGCCAGGCTCCTCCACTCCGAAATTAGATTCCTGGAGAAATAGAATGCCATTAGACAGTACGATGCCTATTGCTGTGTTGGTTCGTGTGTTCTGGTATCTACCGGTGAAGCTTTGTAGGTTGTCTGTCGAAAGGTCGATTCCTGCGATTGGCACCATCTGCTCATCGACCGTGTTCTACAAATAAAGGTCGGCCACAGAATGGGCCAAACTGCCGGCGTTAGCGCTTGCCGCGTTGCACATTACCGAGACTGCGATCTCTTGGTCGGGAAATCGTGTTAAGTGCCCGCGGTAACCGGCAGTGCTGCCGCTGTGCTGAACCTCACGCACTCCTCTGTACTCACCAACCCTAAGTCCACTCGCGTAATCAATCTCCCTGCCGCTATTGAGAACACCCTGCTGGTGCATGTGTGCTACGAACTCGGGTCCGCCCACCGTCGCGCCAGTGTCAAGATTATGCGTGAACTTAAGCAGATCACCGACGGTTGTGAGCAGCCCTCCGTTTCCGTGCACATTCTCGAACGGCATGAGCTGGCTCCAGCTTCCGTCGCTATTGCGCCGATAGGCGACAGAGCGATCCTTCACTATTTCGCTGAAATCGTTCCTCCATTGCGTCTTTGTCATGCCGAGCGGTTGGAAGATACGTTCCTGGGAGAACTCTTCAAATGTTTGCCCAGTTACTCGCTCGATTAGCACAGCTTGCAAGTTATAACCGGTGTTGGTGTACGAGTAGTATTGGCCGGGAGGGTAGTTAAGCGCACGCTGGCGGCTAGCGATGTCAAGCATGTGCGCATGTGTATGGATACGCGTTGTCCGTGGCCAGCCCCCGATCCCAGCGATCGAGCCCCAGTCCCTTAGTCCACTGGTGTGGTTCAGGAGGTCCCGTACCTCGATCACTTCCCCGTAGTCCGGTATCTCCGGAAGATAGTCTCGAATGTCGTCGTCAAGCGATATCTCCCCGTCGAGCGCTAGAAGTACGGTCGCGGCAGCGGTGAACTGCTTCGAAACTGAACCCGGTTCGAATACCGTCTCCGGTGTGTTCTGGATGGCATGCTCCAGGTTGGCGGACCCATACGCGCGCGTCTCAATGACTTGGCCAGCGTGCGAGACTGCGAACGCACAGCCAGGCCCGTTGGAAGTGACAAAATCAGCGAAGATTTGATCGAATGCCGACGAGTCGATGGTGTGCCCGCCAGAAGATCTTCGGTCCTGGTCTGTACACGCAAGGCCGAGTGCAATCGGAAAGAGAAGTGCCCAAACGTGAATCTTCATGATGTTCCAGCCTCCTGTGTGGCCTTGCGGCGCTTGAAGCCTATGTCTCAGGCGCTGCACAGGGCCCTGTAGTTAGAGTCGGCTGACACGACTGGTCGCGAAGCGATTGGCCGCATCGTGAACGGCAACCCCAAAACTGCATGTGGAGGATGGTACACGTCCGCAAGGCCGGAGTTTACCGGGCCCCTCACGATGTTATTGGTCGGATAGCTAGCCAAGCTCTATCCAAGTTGGCGTTTTAGCGTAGGTCCGAAAAGTAGGACTCGCCCTGCTCCATCAATTCTCGAAAGCCTTCCATGTCGCCGCTTTTTACAACGGAGAGAAACCTTTCTACCGCAGCGACAAGGGCATCGAGCGACTGGGCGCCGTAATCGTTCAAGGTCTGAATCTCGAAGTACAAATAGGGATTATCTCGAGCTACCGAACCGGCGACATCGAGCTGCGCGTCGAAGGTGGTACTGGATATGTTTGCTAGGCGCGGGGCGGTTTCACCGCTGTCGGCTAGGGCGGTAAGGAAGATCACGTTGAGGGCGTGAGAAAGGCCCAGAACGTATGCGATTAGCCGGTCATGGTTTTCGAGGTCCATCTCCAACAGAGTAGCCATTGTGGGGGAAAAAATTTCTTGGGCCTGGGCCACGGCGTCCTGGCTCCCTAGGTTGATGAAGATAACGTGGCGTCCCGAGAGCAACTCCGTTGTTGGCCCAAACATTGGATGCACTGACGTAACCCTCACTCCCTTGCTGGTTAGTGCCTGCAAGCCTTCCCGTAGAGGGCTTTTCAAGGAACCCACGTCGAACACAAGGCCAGAGGGGCGCCGTTCCGCCAGGGCCATCAGGATATCGTTTGAGATGCGCAAGGGGGCCGCGACCACGATAATGTCGTGGTCTAGACTTGAATTCCTCCAATCCGCCAGGTTGTCAAACCCGTCTACTGGGCCTTCCGGGTCCGCTATTTCTACTCGGTAGCCCTGCGACGCTAGGAAACGAGCCATCCAGAGTCCCATCTTTCCTGCCCCACCTATAACAAGCACATGTTTGCCGGAGCCTTCGCCCGTAGCGGTCACACGGTCCTGTTCCTGAACGGTTAGGGATGAACGGATGAGAACCAGCAATAATTCCTCGGCTACACGTGGCGAGAGGCCGAGTTCAGCAGCTATTGCTCGGCCACGCTCTACCACCTGTGTTTCCTGATGGTAGTCGCGAGTTCCTACGCCGGTCTCGAGTTTGAAACGCCCGATCTCATGAGAGAGATTCTGGCGCTCCTTTGCTAGTAACAGCAGTCTTCGATCCAGGTCGGCGAGTTCCCTGCGTAGCTTGTCTAGTTCCATTGAGGAGCGCACAGAGGCCGGAGATGTTGGCCAGATTCATGTAGACATGAGGATACAAGCGAGATAGTTGACGTCAGTATCACGAGCCCAGTAACCGTCCCAAAGTTAACGAAATGTCTCATGGACCGATACTATCGTATCTCTGGGGCAGCTCGGATGGTTCGGCAATTACTCGGGCGTTGTCCTGGCAATATTTGTTCGTTGTTCTATCACTGCTATGCTGATCTACATCTGCTGAAAACAACCGTTGGAGGTGACTTATGGCCCGTTTTGTTCTTGTGTCCTTTGCACTCATTCTTGTGGGGTGTGGGGAGGCAGGGGTTTCGCCTTCAAGTGACACCCAACCAGAAGGTCAAGCCCTGCCATCGATTGCATCGTCGACAGGTGAGCCCGATGCGTCGCATACTTCGGCAGAGTGGCAGATATGGGCTTATTCAACAGCAAGCCCTACGTTCATTAGTAGCAATGCGACGGCAGTAGATGGGGAGATGAATGTTCTGAGGGAAGGTACAAATGGGTGGACGTGTCTTCCAGCCAATCCACGAGGCATGTCGGATCCAGAGAGCGGATGGAAGGATGCCCACGAGGCTATGCCCCTATGTGCCGATGGAGAGGGCATGAAATGGGTGGCCGCATATCTCGGAGGAGAGCGTCCACAACTTGAACGCGATGCCATTATTTGGATGCTTCACGGGGACATGGGGGAGGACAACACTACCCCTCTGGTTATGAGCCAGTCAGAAGCTGCTGATCCGAGTCAGTGGATTGTGTCCGGACCACACTTGATGATTATGCCAAAAGACCCTGCAAGCTTGGACGCCTTCGGGACTGACTTTACAGTAGGTTCTCCATACACGATGTTTGTAGGTACCGACTATGCGCACCTAATGATTCCGGTAGAGGACTACTATCGATATCAAGGTCAGAATTAGTCTCGGCACCTTACCGGGAGCTGTCTTTTCGCAAGTCAAGTGATCGAAAGAGTTCGTATCTCACCAAGCGCTCTCGGTTGATTTCCCCGGCATAGATGTTGCCAGTAAAATCTACACCGAGAAATTCGAGCCCTGGGCCGATGTCTGCATCGTGTTGGGGAACGAAGTGCACAACCCACGCCTGCTCTTCTTTCAGGTCGCCGATCCGGATCCCTTTTTCCCACCCAAAGTTGCTCCGCCACGGGTCAGGGGCGCCAGTTCGCAGGGTACCGGACAGGCCATCGGCAGCATAGAGGATGTCGTTACGGTCAATGAAGAGTCCGCTTGGTTTCCCGTATTGGGTCCAGATGTAGAGGAGACTGCCATCCGGGTCAAAGACCTGGATCCGGCTGTTGCCACGGTCGGCGACGTAGACGCGGTTTCGAGAGTCGAGCTTGAGGTCGTGTGGATCGCTGAATCGACCTGGTTCTCTGCTCTCTGAACCGACTCCACCACCCACTTCGAGCAGGAAGGTCCCATCACTGGCGAACTTGACGATACGGTTGTTTCCGCCTCGGTGCCCATCAGCAATCCAGATATCTCCGTTGCTTGCGACTGCAACCGCTGAGGGTCCATTAAAATGGGCTGGGCCGTCACCCCAGACCCCAGCTTCTCCAAGCCGCATCAGAACCTCGCCTCGTTGGTTTAACTTGAGGACCTGATGTCCCAGACGCAGGCTTTCTCCCAGCGTTGCTCGAGCATCTCCGTGCGAGCCTCCCTCGGTAACCCAGAGAAAGCCCTCGTGGTCGAGATAGAAGCCGTGCGGAAAGGCGAAAAGTCCAGCACCGAAGCTTCCCACAAGGTTCCCATCCAGGTTGAATTTAAGGATCGGGTCCAGGTCGGAATCAGCGCATTGATTGCCGCCACAGCGGTCTAGGAGCCACAAATGCCGGCCATCGGGGTCGGGAAAAGCGCCGCTCATTATTCCCAGGGTTCGTCCTTCAGGCAGTTTCTCCCATCCAAGCGCGACACGATACGGGTTTGTCGTAGAGGTTTGGGCGTATAGTCGCCCGTTCGATGTCGCAGTCAATAAACTCGAGATAAGTGCGACCATCGCACCTATCTGACAGACATACCGCATCGTACCTCCTTCAAACACGTGATTCGGGGAATATCAGTGAGGTTAGCGAGTTACGCAGCATTCCAGACAGGATAGATAGTTTCCATCGATTAGACCCTGGTTTAACAAATTCACTAGAACATCTGTTCCGTTGGTTAGTGATCGTTGACTCAGATGACTCCACTCTGGCGAAGATCGTCAAGTTCCTCGTCCGTCAGTCCAAGTCGGGCACCGAGGATCTCCGAATTATGTGAGCCCGCATCAGTCCCGGCCCAATCTGTTCGCCCTGGGGTTGCGCTTAGCTTTGGGGTCAGCGCGGGAATCTCGAGGGGTTTCCCATTGACTTCGACGCGCTCAAAGAGGCCGCGGGAGCGAAAGTGCGGATCCTGCATCATATCCTCGACCGTATAGATAGGGCCGGCGGGGACCGAAGCTTCCACGAGTTCTTCCAATACATCCTTCGAGTCAAGTGTCGCCGTCCACGCGCCAATAGCATCGTCAATCTCACGTCCGTGCGCAACGCGTCCAGCGTTGTCAGCGAAGCGTGGGTCCTCAGCCATCTCAGGTCTCCCGGCGGTGCGCATCAAACGCTGGAAAATCGAATCCGCATTTCCGCCGATGACGACGTAGTGACCATCACGACACAGGTAGGTGTTGGACGGTACTGCACCGGTGATTGTTGATCCCGATGGTTCCCGAATGACACCGGCGCCAGTGTACTCAGGCACAACAGATTCCAGCATGTTAAATACGGCCTCGTAAATAGCGACATCAATTATTTGGCCTGAGGCGTCTTCATTAGAGTTGCGCTCAATGAGTGCTAGGAGGATGCCGAAGGCTGCATGGAGGCCTGCAAGGGAATCACCTAGGCTGAGGTTGGGCCTGACCGGCGTCTCGCCGGGAAAGCCAGTGATGTGCCGAAGCCCGCCAATTGCCTCGCAGGCTGAGGCAAATCCCGCGCGTGACGCGTAGGGGCCACTCTGGCCGTAGCCTGAGATACGCGTGTATATGAGTCTTGGGTTCATGGCTTCGAGGTCTTTGGGGCCAAGGCCCCATTCCTCCATTTTGCCGGGTCGAAAATTTTCAATCAAAACGTCGGCGTTAACTGCGAGTTGGCGCACAAGATCGCGGCCGTCGGGTTCCCTCAAGTTGATGGTCACCGATTTCTTGTTGCGTCCGAGACTCCGCCACCAAAAGGATGTCCCTGTATCATCCAGAACCCGCCATTCCCGAGACTGATCGCCCTTTCCGGGCGGTTCCACTTTTATACACTCGGCCCCGAAATAGGCGAGCAGGGTTCCCGCAAAAGGACCCGCAATAAACTGTCCGAGTTCAAGTACCCTGACGTGATCGAGCGGGCGCGGCCGATGATCCGTTTTTGCCGTCATCGCATATCATCTGCTTTGAATCGAGTCATCATCGTGTAACCTCCGTTGGCGAGTCAGCCAAAAGGTATCCCACTGGGCCCATGATGGGCAGGCTTGGAACGATCGAATGGCGCAACTAGAAGGTATCGAGACGGATCTTTGGCCGTCGGAAGTCGCCGTAATGGACGTGGCTCCGCGTGACGGTCTGCAGAATGAGCCAAACATAATGCCCACGGCGCAAAAGATTCATCTTATTGAAAGCCTGGCGAGGGCAGGCGTGACCCGCATTCAGGCCACCTCATTTGTCTCGGCCAAGGCAGTTCCTCAACTAGCCGATGCCGCTGAAGTTGCCGCAGGGATCAAGCGATTACCGGGTGTGCGTTACTTTGCTCTTGTTCCAAACGAGAAGGGATACGATCGGGCTGTCGCTTCTGGAGTTGAGGACATCACGCTTGTTTTGAGCGCCACCGAGACGATGAACCAGAACAACATCAACATGTCAATTGCTGAGAGTATGGGGCTTGCCCAGAGACTCTTTCGGCGCGCGAAAGACGATGGTTTAAACGTCCGCGCCGATGTGGCGGTTGCTTTTGTGTGTGCCTTTGAAGGTAGGGTTGATTGTCAGA
Source organism: uncultured Acidobacteriota bacterium (assembly GCA_964455175.1). Classification (GTDB taxonomy): domain Bacteria; phylum Acidobacteriota; class UBA890; order UBA890; family UBA890; genus UBA890. The sequence goes on from CAYVUW010000014.1 coordinate 26,186, forward strand.
CAGTTGTGGATCAGGTTGACGAGCTTTTTGCGTTGGGGGCTGACCAGGTTTGCCTCGCGGATACAACAGGTCGTGCCGACCCTCGCCACGCGGCTAAATTGTTCGCGTTGGTTCGGAAAAAGCATGGTTGTGAACGTCTAGCTGGACACTTTCACGACACTTTGGGGATGGGCCTTGCGAACACTGTGGCAGCGATGCAGCAGGGGATTGCGTTCTTCGACACGGCAATCGGCGGTCTTGGTGGCTGTCCCTTCACTCCAGGTGCCACAGGGAATGTATCCACCGAAGATGTAGTCTCGATGCTTAACCAGATGGGCATCAAGACAACGATCGATCTCGACCGGTTGTGTAAAGCCACGGACCTTGTGAAGGAATTCTCGGGCTCGAAATTGCCAAGTGCATACTATCGCTCGGTTAAGAGCGGCAACGAACGATCTGTCGGCGGTGGATGAGCCTCGGTTTCACCCATGGATTTGGGTCGTTTACGTCATTCTCTTTGCCGCAGCCATTCCCTGGTATTTGCCACCTGGCGCCAAGGCCACGACTTGGCTCGGGTTTCCCGTTTGGGTAACGATCTCTCTCGGCGCCACCTTTTCAATCGCCCTTTTTACCGTATTCGTCATTCGGAGTTACTGGGGAGATGACACGGAGGACAAGGAGAATGGATCGTGAACGCCATCCCCTTGGGAGTAGGGGCCGTTGGCTTTATCGCCGTGTACCTCATTGTGATGCTCGGTGTCGGTGTGTTCGCCAAGACGAGGCGCGATAACGATTCACTTTCCGAATTCTATTTAGCTGGTCGGAATTTAGGCCCGTTCGTTCTGTTCTTCACGTTGTATGCGACACAGTACAGCGGTAACACCGTGCTCGGATATCCAGCGGAGGCATATCGGCTCGGCTATGCCTGGATAATGAGTATTAGCTTCATGATGGCGGTTGTGGTCGTCTATCTTCTCTATGCTCCGAGGCTCCATCGGCTAGCCCGGAGCCACGAGTTCGTTACGCCGGGCGATTGGGTCGACCACCGTTTCGGCTCCCCGGTACTTTCGCTAGTTACAAACCTTTTGCTTGTCGTGTCAATTGCCAACTATCTCCTCGCCCAGCTTATGGCGATGGGTCATGTTGTAGCCGGACTGTCAGGGAATCTTGTGCCTTATTGGGCCGGTGTTGTTGTCTTAATTCTCGTCATAATTATTTATGAAACACTTGGCGGACTTCGCGCTGTGGTTTGGACTGACGTTCTCCAGGGATTGATGCTTTTCGTGGGGCTCCTGGGCTTAATGGCGGCAATTTCTCCGGGCCCGGTGCATTGGCGCGAGCTCACTAGTTGGCTACATGAAAACGCGCCGGCAACAACAGCTGTTCCGGCGCTCAGTGTGTCTGCTCGCTGGCTGTCATCGATCGTTCTGATCGGGTTCGGCGCAGCCGTTTACCCTCAGGCGATACAGCGAATTTTTGCTGCTCAGGGCCCCCGAGCCCTAAAAAACTCTCTCCAGTTTATGGTCTTCATGCCTATGGTGACGATGCCGATCGTTGTCCTTGTTGGACTTGCCGGCCTGCGTCGTTTTAGAGACCTTGGGGGTGTGACGGCGGATCAGGTTCTACCTATGCTGTTGCGTGATTGGGCGCAGGATTCGCTTTGGACCTACATTATGGCGGTACTTGTCGTGACAGGAATTTTGGCCGCGATAATGTCGACTGCAGACTCAGTTCTTTTGAGCCTGTCGTCAATTCTTTCGAAAGATTTCTTGGGCAAGAAGTTCCTTCGAAATGCATCTAGTGAGCGTTTGACAGTAATTGGCCAGCGTATTTCCTGGGTTCTAATAGCAGTACTCGCGACAATTGCATTTTCACCAAGAATGACACTCTGGGGACTTATCGAGTTGAAGATGGAAATTCTGGTTCAGGTCTCGCCCGTGTTCGTTCTTGGGGCGATCTGGGCTCGCCTGACAGCACGAGCGGCGCTCGTAGGTATTTCAGTTGGAGCTTTGCTGACAAGCGTATCCGTGCTTATGGGAATTCGGAGCCTCTGGGGATTTCATTCGGGGCTTCTCGCCTGGGTTGTCAACGTTGCCCTTTGCGTCTTTCTGTCAACTCTTCATAATCAACATCGACTGCCCAGAGAACAATCTCGACATGGATGATTGTCAGTGTTTTTACTTAGGCGTGGGTGTGGTGCGAGGTTCTTCTTTCTCAGTTGCTAGTTATTTGTTGTGTGCTTTCATCCCGACAGTCAACAGTTCAGGAGGTGGACGTGGCTAATCAATACAGTAACTCCCTACTCTTACCAGCGAAGTCATTGTCATTTTCAGGAGTGACTACAGCTGACTTAGTAGGCAACGTGAGATTTCTGGGCCCAAGATACCGTCGGTGGATGGTGATGTTTAGCGCTGCATGCCTTGCAGCAATTTGGTTTTTGGTACCGACCGCGGCACTCGCACAAAGTTCAGAGTGCAGCATGGTTATGGCGCCCATGCGGGACGGAACGAGACTCGCGACTGACGTATACGTGCCTAGGGCACAAGGGAGTGGCCCGTTCCCAGTTATTCTGACTCGAACGCCCTACAACAAAGGCAACTGTGATAGTCAACGGGCGGAATACTTTGCGGCGCGTGGTTACGTCGTAATGATCCAGGACGAGCGTGGGCGTCACGAGTCTGAGGGTGTGTATTACTGGCTCAGGGATGAAGGTTGGGGTGAGCGACGAGATGGCTACGACACAATTGAGTGGGCGGCGATCCAGCCGTACTCCAATGGAAAAGTTGGCACGATGGGCGCGTCCTTTACGTGTGCGAACCAATTTCTCACCGCACCGACACGCCCGCCACATCTTGAGGCAATGTTTTGCGATGAGTATTCGGCCAACAGTTACCGGGACGTGTTTTGGCCGGGCGGAGCCCTCCATATGGTACTTCCAACGTGGCTTCTGACTCAGGGCGAGATGGTCAAGCCGCTTCGTGCAAACGTACCAGGACATAGCGGCTATCTTGGTTCAGTCGATGCTTGGAGCAGCTGGTATGGAGATCATATCGAGGCCGAGAACGATTTCACCGCGAGTATGTTCTCGGACATGTACAACGATCTCATAGGCAATCCTTACTACAATGACTATTGGCGCCAGTTAGCCGTTGATGAACGTTGGGGTGATATCGATGTTCCGATTTACCATCTCGGGGGGTGGTATGACCGGCACATCCACGGAACCGTGGCGCATTACAATGGAATTCTTTCTGATGGGGGAGAGCGTGCTCGCGCAGCACAAAAGCTTATCGTTGGGCCCTGGACTCATGGCGGCGCAACTCGTGGCAACCCCCGTGTGGGCGCCCTGACGTTTACTGGCTCTACTATCGACTACAACGGACTTCGGCTGCGCTGGTTCGATTATCACCTCAAAGGTATCGACAATGGCGTTATGGATGAACCTCCCGTTCGCATCTATATCATGGGGGAAAATGTTTGGCGGGATGAAATGGAGTTTCCGCTATCTCGGCAAGTTGAGACGAGTTTCTATCTGACAACCGGCCCGACGAACAGTATTGATTCGTTGAACGATGGGCTTCTTCAGTCCGAAATGCCGGGCGAGGGAATGCCGGATCGCTACGAGTACGACCCAGCACGACCTGTTCCGACGATGGGAGGAGATCTTTTTGTTCAACCATCGGGAGCGCAGGACAATCGGATTGCTGACCAGCAAAGTCTTACATACACCACTGAGCCATTAGAGGAAGATATAGAGGTCACCGGCTTCTCGCGGGTGGAACTCTTAGCTTCATCCTCCGCCGTGGATACCGACTGGGTCGTTACACTCGTCGATGTTCATCCGTCCGGATTCGCTCAGCATCTACGCCAGACCCTTCTTCGTGCGCGATATCGTGATGGGGACGAGGAACCCGTACTGATGGAGCCAGGTGTGATTTATCCGTTTACGATCGGGATCCACCCGATTGCGAATGTCTTCAAGAAAGGACACAGAATCCGACTAACGGTAACGAGCAGTAGCTTTCCCAAGTGGTATCCGAATGGGAATACCGGCAACGAAATGCTCGACGACCGGCCCGGTGTCATCGCCATCAATACGATTTATCATGATAGTGAGCATCCGTCGCGCCTTGTTTTGCCGGTTATCCCGAGGCGATAAGGGAATTCTAGCTTCCGTGTAGGAATAGCTTGGCGATTAGGATGGCGCGTCTAATTATTGTCTGGAGTTAACCACGTGCGGCTATAAGCGCAGCGCGTACCCTTTCCTCTCGGAACGGGGGTTGGCGAAGACGAACGCCGGTTGCGTCATAGATGGCGTTGGCAACCGCCGCGATCAAGGGCTTACAGACTGCCTCACCAGCGCCGTAGGGGGGGAGATCAGACCGATTCGGATTGGGATCGCCATTCACGAGAACTACGTTGATCTCCTCCGGAGTGTCGGTGTGTCGGAGGCTGGGATGTGTCACCCAGTCCACGCTGGTGACCTTTTCGGTATTGAATCGCACCTCTTCGTGGAGCGCACGGCTAAGAGAGTGCAACATTCCACATTCGAGCGTTCGTTTTAGCCCCTCAGGATTTATGATTAATCCGCAGTCGTGGGCACAAACGAGCCGTTTCACCCAGACGTGTCCCGTCTCACGGTTGACCTCGACCTCGGCAATCTCAGCGACAATTGTTTGGCTGCGATAGGTGTACGCGATACCTCGCCCGGTCAGGATCGCTCCTGTTTGAGTTGGCCTTGGAGAAGGTCTTGTATCCCAGCCATAGGCATCAGCCGCAGCTTGGATGCAAGCGATCGAGCGTGCGCGTTTAAATCCACTGTCATCCTGGGTGCTAGCGTCGAGCAAATTCAAGCGAAACTCCACAGGATCAGTGCTCGTCGCTGCCGCTAGTTCATCGATGAAAGATTCGGAGGCAAATGTGACCTGGGGGCCGTTAGGGTCTCGGAGGTTGCCGGTTCGAAGAGGGGTCTCCCAAATCAAGGGAAGCCGGACAACTTCGGTGGAACTGCGCCGATTCGGGATGGCATACATCTCGGACGGGGTACCGGCACCGCCTCTACTGGGCGTTTTGGGCCGCCTTCCCATGAGTTGCGAAATCAACACCGTTTCAGGATCGTTATACCCCACGTGGTTATAGTCAGCGCTCCGCGCTTCATACTCTAAAGCAACGACCTTGCCCTGGGCGTCGAGCGCTCCACGCAACTTGAAGGTATAGGCTGGGCCTTTTGTGTCCCACGCAGTCTCCTCGTCCCGCGCCCATTGCATGCGAACGGGCCGGCCAATTTCCTGGGCCAGGAAGGCAGCTTCAAAGCCCGCATCATCAGCGGCCGTGCGACCGTAAGCCTGCGGGCCCTCCATCCAGACGACGCGTACTCGGTCCCGAGGCATGCTGAGAAATTCGGCGATCCCGTTCCGCATTCCGTAGGACTTCATATCGTTGGAGTAGATTGTCATCTGGCCATCTGATGGGTCCGCCAGAGCGTGGGCGGGACCGAAGGCAGTGTGCCCCTGGAACGGGAAGTCGTATTCAGCTTCCACTATCTGTACTGCATCGGCAAAGGTAGCATCAGGGTTTCCTGACATGTCCGGTTCGCCGCTCGAGGTAGGCGTGGCGCTGCGGATGTACGAATACAATCCGTCGGAGGACGGAAATGGCTCGCTCGACGGTTTGTCCCAAACCACCTGGAGCTGTCTGGCGGCTGCTATCGCCTGTTCCTCCCGCTCGCACACCACAGCGACATAGTTGCCGCTGTGAACGACACGGATAAATCCCGGCAGGTCGGCAATAGAGGCTGCGTCGACGCTGCGAAGGGTTGCGCCTACAAACGGTGGCCTGACATTACGTGCATGAACCATCCCCGGCAATTTCACGTCGACTGCCCAGCGTAATGACCCGTCTACTTTAGGAGGGATGTCGTAGCGCTGTGGCGACTGGCCAACGATCCGTAGGTCTTCAACCGGTTTAACTTCCGCTATGCCTGAGACCGCATTGACATCACGACCCGTCAGCGTGACATTGAAGCGTCTCTCGCTGATCAATTCGGCGTAGGTGACCCTCTTGGCAGGGTCTGATTTTAGAGTAATCACTGCGTCGCTCGCGTCAAGCTTCTCGACAGGGACTCCAAACCGCTCGGAAGCCAGTTCGAGCAGGACACGACGAGCCTCGGCCGCGGCACGCCGCATCGGCCAGCCATCCCTCTGGATCGCATCAGAGCCGCCCGATCCACCTTGGTCCGGCGTGACATCTGTACTGCCCATGACGAGACTGGTTTTCTCGTACTCGATATCCAGTTCGTCGGCCATCATTTGACGGAATGCTGTCCCTGTTCCCTGGCCAAGGTCTGTTTTTCCTACGTAGAAGGTCGCTGTGTTATCAGCATGGATCGCGACCCATGTATCGAGCTGTCTGAAGTCGGGATCGGGATAGGGGCCGGTGGCCTGGAGCAATGCTGGCCCAACATTGGCGTTCCCGTCTGCAAGGGATGCACTGCCTGTAATGGCTGTTGCCCCGAAGCTAACAACAAGAGCACCCGAGGTTTTAAGAAACTCTCTTCTGGAGGTCGAAGCGGTTTGTTTCGCCAGTACGTCCTCGACGACCTTTGGGACTCCCGTGAAGGTTGTCATTTGACGGCGTCTTTCGGGGCCAAAGGTTGGTTGGCCGACGTTCACCGCGCGACACGTTTAATGGCTGCTTGCACCCGGTAGTACGTCATGCAGCGGCACAGGGCTCGGGCCATCCCTTCCCGAATTTCCGCATCCGTCGGATTCGGATTCTTATCTAGGAGGGCCTTGGCCGTCATGATCTGGCCGTTTTGACAGAAGCCGCACTGTGGGACCTGTTCGTCTATCCACGCCTGTTGCACGGGATCCAGGTTGCCGTTCTTAGAGAGGCCCTCAAGGGTTGTTATCTTGCCCGTGACTCGGGATGTTGTCGTGACACAAGAGCGAGTTGCCACACCATCGATGAGCACTGTGCACGCCCCGCACTGGCCAAGTCCGCACCCGAATCTGGGACCCTGGAGGCCGAGGTCATTTCGGAGGACATAGAGCAGCCGGGCCGACGGGTCGATGTCCAGCGCGTGCGTCTTGCCGTTCACGTGAAGTGTGACGTTACTCATTATCTCTGCTCCTCCGCGAAATGGCCCTTCCTTCTGATCGTTTCGATCTTGGTGGCACCCTAACTCGAGTATCCGTCAATGTAGGCTACCGCGTCTTGAACCTTTACGATCTTCTCCGCGTCCTCATACATAATCTCAATATCAAACTCCTCCTCGAGCGCCATCACTAGCTCTGCCGTGTCCAGGGAATCGGCGCCGAGATCCTCGAGGAAGGATGCTTCGACAGTAACCTCGGCAGGGTCAACACCAAGTTGCTCGACGATGATCATCCTTACTTTGTCTAACGTATTCATCGGTGCAGTTTTGGTTCCCTAGTTATTCGCACAATCATTGAGCGCAGGCCGGCGAGAAAACCGTCGCGACAGCAGTATTACTGTGTGCAATCAGTGAGAAGTTCAACTAGTTGGGCTCCAGATGGGTCATGAGTTGTGCTCTGGCCTTTTAACTGTACGCCCGTGAGAGTTGGGCTGCGCAGTTAGCCGTCGGCCAGGCACGGTTGTTAGCCGCAGCCTGGTGGCCGTCTCTAAGACGAATGCACTTGACCGTTTACCGCTGTTAGCTGCCCCCGTCCGGGTTAGGCAGTACCCGCTCCCATAGGTAGTCTTGATGACTGCTGCAGATTTGGTTGAACTCGTTGGCCATGGCCTGATTTTCTGCGCTAGCGGCACCAGAGTATGTATTGACAGCGTCGATGAGCTCCGAGTGGCTCATGCCACTGTAGGTCATCAGCCGGCGGAATCGTCCGCCGATCACGTGCGAATACCAACTCCAGGTGGTGATCTGCCCCGATTCGACTAACGCGTTGATGTGTGGGGCGAAGAGCTGCTGAACGATCTCGTCCGCCCGTGCCTGGCCGGCCTGGTTGCAGGCGTAGTAGGTGGAATATGAGACCGGGCCCAGGTTGTCGGGAGTGGTGGCCTCTTGTCCGGCTGTCTGGGACCAAATCAGATCATCGTGGCTCCCGCAGATCGACATAAACTCTCGAAAATCGTCTGGATTCTCGGTTTGTTGTTCCTCGAGAATCGCTGTGCGTGCCGCCATCATTGTGTCCAGATCATTGCCGGTCGCGAACAGAAGGCGCCGCCATCGACCACCATAGTTGTGGCGTAACCAGCCCCACCCGTTGAGCTCACCAGAATCGACATGTCGCTGGTAGATCGGCCCGAGAGCTTTCTCGACGAGGACATCCGCAAAATTCTCGCGGGTTACATCGCAAACAAAATACTCACCGATAATGAAATTTTGTTCTTCTTGAATCGCTTCGTTTTCTGAAGCAAACAATGAGCCGACGCCGAGTGTGATGCACGTGACTAGTATGAACGCGCCCACACCTGCGGTGGTTACGGTCCTGAACATACCTCTTCTCCAGTTTTGCTTTAATTAGAAAGTGCTTCCGAAGGAAGACAGTCAACGATCATACAGTCGTGAATTCGAATCATCCTACTAAGGGTCACGGGTCACATCAAACTCGTTGCAGATGGGCATGTGGTGTCAAAGTTGATTGAGAAACCTATTGAATGGCCCCCCGGCGTTGGCGTGCCCGTGTTGGAGGCGGAGTTTCCGTGGCATGATTCTTGCGATCTTTTTAAATAGATGGCCAAGATGGCCCTGAGGAACACAGCAAATAAGCGCGGAGAAGCCAAGTTGAGAAAACTTTTTATAGCAGCACTTTTAATTGTTGCAGCGATGTTACTTCGGACTGACGCTCAGACATCACAAGCTCCTCCCGGCATGGTTTTGATTCCCGGAGGAACGTTCGCCATGGGCAATGCCGATGGTCAAGATATGGAACGACCGGTACATGCAGTGGAAGTAGACGCCTTTTACATGGACACGCATGAGGTCACTTTGGAACAGTTTGGGCAGTTTGTGGAAAAGACAAACTATGTGACCGATGCTGAGAACAATGATGGTTCGATTATTTGGACCGGGGATACCTGGGAGAAGACAAAAGGAATTAACTGGAGATTCGATGCGGCTGGCAATCCACACACAGAGGAAGAGAAGAACCAGCCAGTTACCCACCTAAGTTGGAATGATGCTAATGCCTACGCAAAGTGGGCGGGCAAGCGGCTGCCTACGGAAGCCGAATGGGAATATGCTGCCCGTGGCGGAGAGAAGGGCTATAGGTTTGCCTGGGGCAATGAGCCCTTAGGCGCAGATGTTGTGGCGAATGTCTCAGATGAAAATTTCGTGAAGGTGGTAACGACGTGGCCTTACACTGAAGGATATGACGACGGGTTCACGTTTGGGGCTCCAGTTGGCTCTTTTCCGCCAAACTCCTTTGGCCTATATGACATGTCGGGCAATGCCTGGGAATGGTGCGCCGACTACTTTGATGCTGGATACTACAGCCGAAGTCCGAAAAGAAACCCGAAGAACGAGGAGCCTACGGAGCGAAGGGTAATGCGTGGTAATTCCTGGGACGGCAGACCAGGGTTGATGCGTGCCTCAAGGCGTACCAGTGATCTCCAGGCAAATAGCTATGCAGATACTGGCTTCCGATGTGCAAAAGACATCGAGTAGGGAACTCGCAGGCAACATCTCTGTACTGGCTCGCTCGTGTGCTAGGTCATCGATGTTAGTACTGGTTCTGAACTAGTCATCAACGGATGAGTCGAATACCTGGATCCGGGGGGTAAGGGAATATGACACCGTCTTCTGTCACCACTGCACCATCATGGAAAGCGATATAGATGTGTTTGCCTGGTCCCCATGCAGGCACGGGCATATGGATCATGTACTCAAATGTGAAGGTGTGTAGCACCGGAATCGTCATTTCCCGTTCCCAGTCAGAGCCAAGAGGAGAAATCCTGGGAGCAACCAAGCCGCTTCTTCCCACGGCGTGGACATCGAGATGGACCTGGGTCAAGTTAGAGTCAGCATCCGGGTCATATTGATCGACGGGATTATAGTGATAGCCTGCCGCTTCAATCTTTTGGATTAGCAACTCAAGGGTCTGTCCTGCCGTGCGCCCGGCAACTATGTTGTCGAGTAAAATTTGGCGAGTTTCTAACGCAGCACGCCAGACGTTTTGAATCTCGGGCGGTGCCTCTGTTTCACCTTCGCGCAGCAAGTAAGCATTGCCCCCTAGGTCTGACGAGAAAATTCTGTTCCCGGCGCCGTGAAGAATGGTGAACACGTCTCCTGGTTGCAGAATATATGGCTCGCGATCCTGCGCGTGAAATTCGACCCCGTCAGGATTACGGCGGAATACGTTACCTTCCAGATCGCTTAGGCTAGTTACGCCCGGCACCACTTTGCCGAATTCCCTGTCGAGATTGTCGGCGGTGATCAACCCAAACTGTTGATAAAGCTCAATCTCCTCTGGAACACGGCCTGCCAAATAGTCGAGAATTAGGTGTTCAGCAGAGATAACCCGCTTGGCGTACTTGTCACCTAACGCGTTCAACAAGAGGGTGTAATCGGTGTGGGAAAGTCCGTCGGTGAGAGGGGCACGTTCCGACGCAGCTGAAAGGCCAAAAGCTTCTGCGTAGTTTACGCCGATACGACCAGGGTCACGTTCGGCGACGAACTCCCTAACACCATCGAAGCGAAACTCGAGATAATCGGTCTCATCACCACCAGGCTGTTCGGTGATGACGCCGTCAACAAAGGTTGGCAATTCGACGAACGGGCGGCTAATGATGTCATACGCGTTCCTGTCACCAACGTGGCCGGCGAAAATCGCCCGCTCAATTCTGTCTTCCCCGCGGTCGGTGAAGATAAAGATTCCCATATCGCTACCGAACTCAAAATTCAAAGGATCGGGAGTCCACGGCCGCATGACATGTATCCACATGTCGATTTCATTGTCTCGCATTACTTGCGGTAAAACGGTGTTGAATTTGCTGTTCCGAACCTGATTTTCTAATGCAACCGAGTCATCGGGCAGAACGGTACCCGGGTTAACCGTTTCCTGGGCTTGTATATGGAAAGGCGCCGCAAGAACAAGGAAAGAGGAAACGACCAATTTCAAGCGATGGATGGATCTCATGGTGATCTCCTTAATGGTCGATGGCGTCCCAGGAAAGACAGAGAGAGTTGAGCAGTCAGGTACGCTCTTTCAAACTATATCCAGTAAATCTATAGCGGAGGATGTAGTAGAACATACGAACGAGGAACTTTGGGATCTCAGCGATCAAGTTTAGCTTCGAATCTCCGTGCCGACGATCACGAAAGGTAATAGGGATGCTGCTCACCTTGAGCCCGCCGTGGTGACATTTGAATACCATCTCAAACAACATGGTGTTGGTGTTTTCGATCGCATCGATTCTGTCCCATGCATCTTTTCGTAGCACGCGGAAGTTAGCGCTAACGTCTGTAACGGGCAAACCTGCGAGGACTCGAACCACGATGTTGCCGACAGCAGATGTCAGTTTCTTCAATCTAATCCTGAAGTTAGGGGCTTCGTAACTTCCTCCAGGGCACCAACGCGAACCCAAAACTATGTCGTGCTCGCGCGCCTGGATGGTCTCGTAGAGTTCTATCATCTGATTGACACTAAACGACATGTCGGAGTCGCTTGAGAGTATGTACGCTGTCGTGACCCGATCGTAGGCATAGCGAAGCGCAGCGCCTAACCCTCGTCGCATAGTCTGTGTCAGCACTTCAATGTTTCCGTACTGCTCATTTAACTTGCGCGCCACATCTGCCGTTCCGTCGGGTGATGCATCGTCGACAACGAACAGGAGAAATGGCACTCCAGAGAACCTGGCTTGGATCTGTGGAATGAGTTCCGCAATATTTTCAGCCTCGTTGTAGGTGGGGAGGATGATCGTCAGATGCGGATTGTCGTCCATGTAACTATTCTACGCTGCCCACGTTAGGGTCGCTTGTGGAAGATTAAAGGGCTTTCTATTATCAATCACGTATGCGATTTCGACCTGGCAGGGGCAGCGCCTCTGGTGCGAATTGGGAGCCTTGTGGCTTTGGGCACGAGTATGTTTATTGGTTGTTGGCTATATCAAATGCTTAGTCGTTCGGAGGCGCGTGAGCGGGCGAATTGACCGCACTGCGATTTAGTATGACGAATAGAAAATCGCCGCCGAATGGCGAAATCACCCGGCTGGCGGAACGTCCTGACCTGGACGTGTTTTCACGAATTCGCACTGAAGGGCTGAGCCGATCGCAAGTGATGGAACTCGCTTGGGTCATCACAGACCGTTTCGGTCCGCGGTTCGCGAACTCCCCGTCTTACGATGCGGCAGCCTCATGGGCACGGGACAAGTTCGAAGAATTCGGATTGGTTAATGCATCCCTTGAGGCCTGGGGAGAGTTCGGCTACGGATGGGAAAATCGTTACATGTCAGCCCATTTGGTCGCCCCACGGTATCAGCCGCTGATCGCTTATGCTGTGCCTGGAACACGTGGCACTGACGGGGCTGTTAGAGGCACGCCGGTTCTGGTTCAGGTCGACAAGATAATGAGAAAGGCCGACCTGGAGTTTTATCGTGGTCAACTCGCAGGCAGGCTTGTCCTAACGCACGCGCCACGGGAATTAGAACCGAACTATCAACCCCAAGCAGTAAGGCTTTCCAACGAAGAACTGGAGGAGATGGCGCGACCAGATGATGGGCACTCGGGGACTCTCGATGATGGCGAGGCCAGTAATAAACCATCGACAGAAGAACCGCTTTCTTGGAGCGAAATCGAGGCGTTCTTTGAAATCGAGGGCGTTTCGGCTGTGCTGTCGCCCGGAATGCCCAATGTTGGACCAATGGATAAGGGGTTGGTTACAGTCACTGGGCAAGGGCCCTTACCGCTGGACTCCTTGCCCTTGCTTCCACAATTTGTCGTGGCAGCAGAACATTACAACCGCATTGCCCGACTTTTAAAAAAAGGAGACAAACCAGAGTTGCTAGTCGAATCACGCAACCAGCTACTCGACGATGATCCTCTTGACCACAACATTCTTGCAGAGATACCAGGCGGAACTCTTACGAATGAAGTCGTGATGATCGGCGCTCATCTTGACGCTCAGCCATCAGGAACTGGTGCCACAGATAACGCAGCGGGTAGCGCAGTTGTAATGGAAGCGATGCGCCTTTTGAAGGCGGCGGATGTCCAACCTCGTCGCACCATCCGGGCAGCCTTGTGGGGAGCAGAAGAGTCGGGGCACCTTGGTTCTTTGGGCTATGTTGCGAAGCATTTTGGCAATGGAGAAACTGGCGAGAATTTCAAAGAACGTGCCGGATTCTACGTCTATTTTAACGTCGATTGGTATGGTCGTTTTCGCGGCATCTACCTTCAGGGCAATGACGAGGCCCGACCAATCTTTGAAGCGGTAATGGCACCACTTCACGATCTTGGGATGGAGTGGATAGTGCCAGGGAATACCGGCGGCACTGACCACATGTCATTTCTCAAGTCTGGTCTGCCCGCGTTTCAGTTTATTCAAGACGATCTTGAGTTCTTTAACGTTGCTTTCCATACGAATATGGATGTCTTTGATCGTTTGGTAGAAGAGGACCTGCAGCAAGCCTCAATCGTTTTGGCGAGCTTCGCATATCATGCTGCTACGCGGGATGGTCCATTTCCATATTCCGATGGCCTGAACAATGGGCGGCGCTGGCACAAGTAGCGCACGTATGCCCAGGTCCCGGTTGGTTTCGCGGCACCCATAGATTGGGTACCATCAGCGATCTTCATATCGTGTTCCGGAAGACCGGGCGCCGCCAGGCGTGGGCTCACGCTGACACGAATCTTTGTTGTACGGAGGGAGACGCCCGTTCTGATCACCGGCTTGAGCTGGATGTTCTGTAGTCGTGCCTGTGCCAATCGCAGCACTGCGCTTTGCGTCGTTGCGATTGCGGTCGTTTTGCTTTCAGGCGGCTGTGCTCCAGAGACGGAGCGTTCTTACCTTGTCCTACTGACGGAAGGCATTCCGCCTACGCTTGACCCGCTCGCAGCACTTGATAGCCGAGTCGACAATCCGGTAATTAATCTTTACAGTGCGCTCGTTCAATACATTCCGGGGACCACCGAGTTGTCGCTCGACTTGGCAGAGTCTTATGAGGTGTCGGATGACGGGCGCCGGTATGTGTTTACGCTACGCCCCGATGCCGTATTTCATGACGGAACACCCGTCCGTGCAGTTGACGTCAAGTACTCGATTGACCGCATGCTTACACTCAAGACAGGGGTGTGGGCCTACTTAACGCCTGTCAGTGGGGCTGAGATCTTGGGTAGCCGGCATGTGGCTATCGACTTGTACGAACCGTTCCACGGGTTGTTAGGCGCGCTGACACGTTTTTATGTGGCCAATTCTGAACTCGTACGGTCCAACGAATTCCAAGGGGACCTGGGTCAACGATGGCTACAGAGTCACGATGCTGGGAGTGGGCCGTACAGGCTGGTCTCTTTTCAACCCGAACAACAATTCACTGTGGAACGTTTTGACGATTATCACAGGGGTTGGGGGGAGCGTCACATTGAAAGAGCTGTATTTCGGGTTATTCGAGAAGAGGCAGCCCGCCGTATAGCGCTACGTAATGGCGACGCAGATTGGATCTATCTTTCCAGCGCCGACACGCTCGAGGCGCTTGCTGGAGAACCGGGCATCACAGTCAATCGGGACCCGACTCTCAACCAACTGTATTTTGCGTTCAACACGAGGCGAGAACCCTTGCGGGACGCACGTGTTCGACGTGCTCTTGCTCTGGCTTATGATTACCAGGGGCATGTTGAGCATCTAATGCGCGGGAATGCCGAGTTGCCATATGGCGTGTTACCAGCGCGTGGCGAGTGTGCGAGCTCAGAGCAACCGCCTCCGCGGCACGATCTTGTAGAGGCCAAACGTCTTATCGCCGAGGCCGGAGTGCGGCCGGGCGAGTTTGAACTAACCATGGCTTTTGAAGGTACTACTGGGGAGACTCCATTTTTTGAGATCATGCGCGCCGGGGCGGCTGAACTAGGTATTCGAGTCACTGCAGTGGACATCGAGTGGGACGCAAAGGTGTCGAATTACTCCCGGCCAGATAGTTCGACAGACATGGGGACCATTTGGCTGTTCGCCCCAGGCCCTGAGGCCCATCACTTTCTGTATTCCTTGGCCCATTCCAGTCAAGCTGGTGATGGGGGGAACAACTTTGCTTGGTACCAAAACCCCGTAATGGACCTGCTTCTCGACCAGGCGGCGGCGGCAACCGAGGAAGAACGGCGGTGCTCGTTGTATCGGCAGGTTGAGGCGCTTTGGCTAGAGGAAATGCCGTTTGCAGTCTCAGTGACAATGGTCGGGTTGTCTGCCCAGAGAGATGACCTGAAAGGTTACTCGGTGGCATTGGGGCATCCGCTGACGCAAAACCTATACCCGATGTGGCTTGAATGATGGGACGTTACGTTGCACGCCGTTTACTCTTAATGATCCCGGTATTGCTGGGAGTAAGCATTTTGGCGTTTTATGTCTCGCAGTTGCTCCCCGGTGATCCGGCGCGAGCGGCAGCGGGACGTCTAGCCACTCCGGAGCAGCTTGAGGCAGTCAGGGAACGTCTCGGACTAGATCAACCGGTACCAGTCCAGTATGGGCTTTACATCGGACGTTTGCTTCAGGGCGACCTTGGAACCTCCTTAAGTTCGAAACAGGAAGTTGCACAGGAGTTGCGGATATTTTTCCCGGCGACGCTTGAGCTTCTTCTTGCGACGATGGTGCTCACGGTCGTTTTGGGAATAACCATTGGCGTGCGCGCTGCTACCAGCCGCGGTGGATGGGTTGATCGGGCATTCTTGGGCTTTTCGTATTTAGGGGTTGGGATGCCAGTTTTCTTTCTCGCCTTGCTCCTGCAGCTTGTGTTTGCAGGCTGGCTTCGGATACTACCGATCGCTGGGAGGTTGAGTCTTGAAACCGTTCCTCCACCCGTACTCACGGGCCTGTATACCTTTGACGCGTTATTTGCGGGGCAGTGGGCAACAATGATCGATGCGGGGCGCCATTTAGTATTGCCGGCACTAACTCTTTCCATAGCGGGAATATCAGAGGTTGGTCGGATTACTCGCTCGGCAATGCTGAATGCACTGGAGCAGGATTATGTGAGAACTGCACGGGCCAAAGGCCTTTCCGAACGTGCAGTGTGGCTGCGGCACGCTCTTCCAAACGCGATGCTGCCGACAACGACGGTAATTGGTCTCCAGGTCGCATTTCTCCTTGGTGGGACCGTGCTCATTGAAAATATATTTTCCTGGGGCGGACTTGGAACTTATGCATGGAAGGGAATCTTCCGCTTGGACATCCCAGTGATTATGGGAATCACGTTGGTGTCGACAACGGCCTATTTGTTCGTGAATTTGGGCGTGGACTTGTTGTACACAAAGCTTGACCCACGAATTCGTTATGAATAAAACGTTCCAGTTTTGGAACCCGAGCCTTCTGCTGGGGTTAGCTATTGTTGGATTATTTGCCGCGATGGCAATTTCCCCAGGCTTGTTTTCAAGCCAGGACCCCGCCGGCCTTAGACTTGAGCACCGGCTTTCGGCACCCTCAGCAGCCAATTGGTTTGGCACGGATGGTGTGGGTGTCGATGTTTACTCCCGAGTGGTTTACGGGGCACGTACAACACTTGCCACCATTGTGATTGTACTGGGGATCGCAATCCTAGTTGGGGTTAGCATAGGTTCGGTGTCGGGCTACCTTGGCGGCTGGATCGATGGGCTGTTGATGCGAGTTGCAGACGTCTTCTTGGCTTTCCCACCATTGATTCTTGCGCTGGCGACGAACGCCGTTCTTGGGCGCGGCCTCCAGCAGACGATGTTCGCCGTTGCCTTTCTTTGGTGGCCGGCTTACGCGCGGTTGGTTCGGAGCCAGATCCTGGCTGTCCGGAAACTTGAGTTTGTCGAATCGGCGCGAGCGATAGGGGCTAACGAATTCAGGATTGTGGGACGGCATGTACTTCCCAACGTTTTAGATCCAGTGATTGTTCGGGCCTCTCTCGACGCGGGGTTCGTTGCCTTAACAGCAGCGTCCTTAAGTTTTTTGGGGCTGGGCGCGCAGCCTCCGACACCAGAGTGGGGACGTATGGTTGCAGAGGGGCAGACATTCCTGTTGGACCAATGGTGGGTGGCCACATTTCCGGGAATCGCATTGTTCGTACTTGTAATAGGATTCAATCTGATAGGAGAGTCACTAAGTGGTCGAATGCAGTCTGGACTGCATATTGGCAGAGCCGAAGAGACGGAGGGAAGATGACGGAGGTCATACGTATTTGCGCCATAATTCCGGTGCGCAATGGCCTGCAGGCATGGGGAGATGTTCACAGAGAGTTGCTGTCGCCACTGGCACGCCCGGACGTTGAGATCACGCTGGCCGATTTGCCAAATGCTCCTCTGGAAGCAATTAGCTGTTCTTATGATGTTGAACTTCTAAGCATGCTCCACGTTGAGGCAGCCCAGTCAGCGCAGGAAGCTGGGTTCCATGCAGTTGCTATGGGATGTTTGGATGAGCCGGGAGTGCAGGCTGCCAAAGAAGCTCTTGAAATACCGGTAGTTGGAGAGACAGAAGCATCGATACATATGGCCTCTATGGTTGGTCGACGGTTTTCTTTCCTTATGCCAGGAGAGAGAGCGGGTAACCAGCGAGGGGCTTACGGGTCCCGTTGTATAGAAGACTTGGTGCGCATGTACGGATTTGCAGACAAACTCGCTTCGGTGCGGTCTGTTACCGGCAAGACACTTGAATTTGCTGCCCGCGACGAGGCTTTACCGGAAGCGATGCTCGAACAAGCTAATTTGGCGATGAGCGAGGATGGTGCTGACGTGGTGATTGGCTATGGAAGTTTGAGTGTAATCGGCCAACTTCAAGAACGATTGCCTATCCCTGTAATAGACCCCATTCAGGCATCCGCCATGATGGCGGAGTCTCTCGCGCGGTTGCGTATCGCACAGAGCAAGCGCGCCCACCCGGTACCGGGAATCTTAACTAAGGAACAGGAGTAACTTGATGAAGTCGAGACAGTTTTGGGATGAATTCGCCGAGGTGGCGATGCAGCGACTAGTCGACCCTAAAGAGGGGGATCCGGTGTTGGTATTAGCAGACACACGGAGCGACTTGAACCTTGCGCATGCGCTTATGGCGGCCGGGGCTCGCACCGGTGCCGACACCCAGCTGATCATTAAACAACTTGCTAAGCCAGAGGAGGCCGCGTATCCGGGCCCGATCCTGAGCGAGGCTTTTAAGGCCGCTAAATACATCGTCTCGATTATCGATGATGGGATAGATGCTTCTGAGGCGATGCTCGAGGCAAAGGCGAGTGGAACTAGCATCTTGTATACCGAGGTGACCGGGGTTGAGGATTATGTGGTGCGTGCCTTACTGCACGCCGACATCGACAAGATGATCCGGATAGGGGAACGGGTTTGCGAACTATGGGAAGCGACAGATCTCTGCCGGGTGACTTCGCCACAGGGGACGGACGTGAGCTTTCAGCTCAAGCCTCGCAAGGCGGACCTTGGGAGGGGCGCGTTACTTCAGCCCGGCATGGACGACTTTTTCCCTGGCATGCAAACTAACATCGCGCCAGTAGAGGAATCGATTAACGGGACCATCGTGATCGATGCCTCAGACTCAGTTCAAGGCGTTGTCCATAATCCCTACAGCTTCACAATGGAGAACGGGGTCATCACAAAGGTCGAAGGGGGCTCGGAGGCCGATAACATGCGCGAGTGGCTAGCTGCCTGCAACGACCCGACAATCTACAAACTTTGCCACTTCAGCCTGGGACTAAACCCACAGGCGGGAATTTCGGGTCGCATGATAGAGGACGAGCGCAAGCTTGCGGCCGTTGATTTTGGGTTTGGATACCAGAATCCAGATTTCGGTGGCACGGTTGGTTTAAGTGATTACCACATGGACATTATGCTGGCGACGCCAACTGTTTATCTTGATGGGAAAGAGATGAGCGGGAATGGTGGCTTCAATCCGGAGATGGGCTTCGAGGACTAGCTCTAAGGACTCGGCCCCGCTGGAAACGGAGGTTCGAAACACGTTTTGTCGACCAGGCACCATTCTGCCGAAAAAGCGGCCCTGCTGGAGGTAAGGGGCCTACATGTGGAATTCCTGACGCCTGAGGGGTTAGTGCACGCTGTCAATGGTGTTGACTTCGATGTCGCTCGCGGTGAGTCGTTGGCGATCGTAGGCGAGTCTGGTTCCGGCAAGACCGTCGCAGCAATGGCATTAGTCGGTTTGGTGCCCTCACCGCCTGCGCGAATCAGAGGGGAGAGGGCCGTTCTCAATGGCCTCAACCTTCTGGCCCTTGATGATCGAAAGCTTAGCGAGGTTCGGGGATCTCGAATTGGGTTTGTCTTTCAGGATCCTCTATCTGCTCTCAATCCCGTATTGACGATCGGACGCCAGATTAGCGAAGTCATCGAGCGCCACCTGAATATTAAGGGCGGGGAGGCAAAGAAACGCGCAGTCGATTGGCTAGTACGGGTTGGCATTGCCGATTCTCAAGACGTAGCCGATTCTTTCCCCCATCAGCTGTCAGGAGGGATGCGTCAACGTGCCATGATCGCCATGGCATTGGCGGGAGAGCCAGAGCTGCTAATTGCTGACGAGCCAACCACAGCACTCGACGTAACAGTTCAAGCGCAGATCGTAGATCTTATGCTTCAGTTACGAGATGACCTGGGAATGGCACTTGTCTGGATCAGTCATGATCTCGGCGTTGTTGCTGGCTTGGCCGATAGGGTTGCAGTTATGTACGCAGGACGCATCGTTGAGTCAGCCTCAGCACAAGATCTATATGGTCGGCCAGTCCACCCTTATACACGGGGACTCATATCATCGGTTCCGGATTTGCGGGCAGAACGGCTTTCACGACTGGCCACGATTCCCGGAGGAACGCCTGATCCAATGGCCTTGCCGCCGGGTTGTGCCTATTTTCCCCGTTGCGGGATCAGTGAGCACGAATGCGAGGCCCGTGTTCCAGTGACGACAAGCATTTCATCATCCCATTGGATTGCTTGTACTCCGGCCGCGAAGGAGATCGGGGTTGCGGAGCGCCAGGGAGATGAATAAAAGAGGAACAGCTTTACTTGAAGTATCTGATTTAAAGGTCCAGTTCGCTCCCCGGGGTAGCGGTTTATGGTCAAACAGCAAAGGAGTGGTCCGTGCCGTAGACGGCGTCTCGCTGACTTTGCAACGTGGCGAAACACTTGGGCTCGTTGGCGAGAGTGGCTGCGGGAAGAGCACACTTGGCCGGGCCGTCTTAGGGCTTGTGGGTGCGGCCTCCGGAAGCGTTTGGTTTGATGGGCATGAGATAACGGCAATGAGTAACCGGGAGGTTCGACGCATTCGCCCACGGATACAACTTGTGTTTCAGGACGCAGGGGCTGCACTTAACCCACGGTGGCGCGCACGGGATCTTGTTGCCGAGCCATTTAAAATTCATTTACGGCTTGAAGGAGTTGTGCTCCAGCAAAGGGTCGACGCTATGTTTGAGACTGTCGGCTTGGACTTGGCGCTCGGCAAACGTTTTCCAAGGGAGTTGTCTGGAGGACAGCGGCAGCGAGTAGGTATTGCACGAGCCCTCGCACTAGAGCCTGACTTGCTGGTGTGCGACGAGCCTACGTCAGCACTTGATCTATCGATCCAGGCGCAGATCATTAATTTATTACAGGATCTCCAGGACCAATTAAGGCTTTCTTACCTGTTCATTGCGCATGATCTGGGGGTCGTCCGACAGATCAGTGACCGAGTTGCAGTGATGTACTTAGGTAAAATTGTAGAGATGGCGACACGGGACCGCATATTCGAGGAAGCGCGTCACCCTTACACTCAATCTCTACTGTCTGCAGTTCCCGTCGCCGACCCTGAGCATGCAAGCACCCATGGTTGGAAGGGGATGTCGGGGGAGGTTCCTAGTCCATCGTCTCCACCGCTCGGCTGCAATTTCTGCACGCGCTGTGGGTCGAAGGGCGAGGTCAAGAATCGATTAAACATAGACTGTGATATGACCGAGCCAGAACTAATTTCAGTTGAAGAGTTACATGAGGTTTCCTGCCATCTGTTTTCGGCAAATTAGCCAGCTAACGTGGATTCATGATTGACCGGAGATTCTTATGATTGAGGTGCGCAGCTCCTACGTTGTCACAATGGCTGCAGCTGAAGGAGACCTTGTGGATGTATGGCGACAAGGTAAGGAAGGTGTCTGGCCACAAGCTGGTTGGAACGGGCGTATCCAACAAATGCTCCACGGGCATGCCCAGCAAAGCTTATTCGTGTGGTCTTCGGAGTGGGACAGGTTGTCGGACTGGGAAGCAGCGATAGCACGAGCGCAGACCCTCCCTCCGCATGTTGAATGGTCACAGGCAATTGATTCGCGATGTTTGTACGGTCCGAAGGTTGAGGTATTCACGATTTTGGAGCCAAGCGAGCCACTTGATGTAGCGCCGGGAAGGCTTGAAGTACGGAGTGCCTACACCGTACGAACAGAGCGCCGAGAGTTGGCTCGGGCTCTCATGTGCCGGGCTGGAGCGTTGGCTGGCTGGTCAGGTCAGAATCAAGAAGTTCTCATTGGCGGGAACGCAGAATCAAACTTTGTCTGGTCTTCCACGTGGGCTGGCCTCAGCGACTGGGAACAAGCAATGGGGGCCGATGACGACGAACTCGAAGGATGGTTTGCGGACTGGGTTGCCTTAGTGGATCGGGGCGGCACAAGGGAGATTTTCCGAAACCAATAACTTGGAATGCTGCCCGGGCCCCAAAAGTTTCATTTACGTTCCCGGAGCCAGTCGATCGTGACCCGAATTGCATCTCGGAGGGCGGTTGGTTGAGCTCCAAACATCGTGGCAAATTTAGTGTGGTCCACGATGTATTCTCGGTCATGTAGATGGGCTTGATAGCCAAGTTGCTGCCATACACTGTCATCGGCGATTTGTATGGCGTGAGGGTTACCCGCTACTTCGTAGGCAACCTTCATGAAATGACGGGGGGTGACCGGTTCGTCGTTTGGAAGATGCCACACTTGCCCGTGCGCTGTTGGGCTATCCGCTAGGGTGATCATTCCAGCTGCCACATCATCAATGAATGAATAGGTGTGCAGAACGTCAGGCGCTCCGAAGATCTCAACGGGTTCGCCTTGGAGGGCAGCGCCGAAAACACGATCACCAACTGTGGAATTCAGAACTTCTGGGCCAAAGAAATCTGAAGCGGAACCAATATCGACCCCAACATTTCCTTTTCCGTGGGCATCCAGAAGGTCTTGGAGCGCGGAAATCCTTGCAAGCCCCTTTCGGTCAGTTGCGGCCCAGGGAAGTTCTTCTGTAAGAGGTTCATCGACTGGGCCGTACATGTAGAAGTTGTCAGCATAAACAATGCGGGCGCCCGCAGAGGCCGCGCCAGCGATGACACCTCTTGTTATTCCTGGTAAGTGGTCGACTTCGTCGGTCCAACGTATTGGTTTAGGCACTGTGGGGTTGGACCAGTCGGTGTACGGAGCGCTAGCACAGTGAAAAATGACGGTCGCCCCAGCACATACCTGGCGTGCAATTGAAGCATCCTTGACGTCAGCGGCGACGAGTTCGACTCCGCTTGGCACCTTGCCGTGTCCACTTCGATTAACGCCGCGGACGCGATCTCCTCGCTTGCAGAGGGCGCGAGCGATCGCTGCACCGAGCGGGCCGGTGACCCCGACTATCACATAAAGCGAAGAACTCACGAAATCCCCAGTCTTTAACCTTTTACGGCACACGAATTCTCACCAAGCTTGGCGATCGAAGTATTGTTGCATACGCTCAGACAAGGAGTGTTCACTATGGAGATCGGACAGGTTCGGATGCGTTTATTTGTACGGTGTGCGGTTGCCCTTATTTTTCTTGGCAGTGGGACATCAGCCCATGTGAATGCAGCTCAATCCCGCCCCATTCTTATAAGAGCTGAAAACATTTACACCGTGACAAGCGGGATAATTAGAGATGGGGAAATCCTAATCCGGGATGGGAAGATTCAGGAAGTAGGCGTCGGGATTCCCCTCCCTGCCACCGTGGAGGAGTACACGGCAGATTACGTCATACCAGGAATGGTCGATGCTCACGCACATCTAGCGCTAGATCGCTCCGGAAGGAGCCGGATCTCTGGACCTGTGACCTCTGAATGGAAGGCTGTTGAGAACCTGGACCTTAACGACCCAATGATTCAGGTGGCTCTCTCGGGCGGGATTACATCGCTGGTAACTCGGCCAGGTAGTGGCGTCATTAGTAGTGGCCAGTCTGTAGCGCTAAAGATGAAAAGCGTGCCCGGCGACGAAAGCATGATTCTAAAGCCCTATGTAGACCTGAAAATGGCGGTAAGGCCTTTGATTGGTATACGACCGGGGGAGACACCGCAAACGGTCATGGGTTGGTATGCGACGGCAGACGAACAATATCGCCGAGCATCTGAATACATCGAGATGTGGGACGCGTACCGCTCCGGTGGTATTGATCAGCCACCGCAGGTTGATGAACGGCTCGAGGCACTGGCTGCTGTGATCAGGGGTGACGTCATGGCACATGTCCATTCCCACTACCCGAGCGAGATCATGATGGTTATGCGCCTGGCACGAAAGTACGGCTTTATTGACAGTCTTGCTCTTGGCCATGCCGAAGAAGTCTTTCCGCTAGTGGACCTCCTTGCTGGTACCAAGATTGTGCCGGTGGTCGGGCCGATGATGATTGTTCAGTACTACGGAGACCCTGAGCCTCACCACATCATTAAAGAGCTTATGGAGGCCGGGGTGTCTGCCAGTGTTCAAACAGATATGTCACGGCAGCACTTTAAGGACTTCCGGGAATACGGTGCCTTTTTAGCCAGGCACGGATTAAAGGAAGAACATGCGCTTGAAGCACTGACGATCAATGGCGCCAAAGCGATGATGCTGGAGGATCGGATTGGAAGTATCGAACCCGGCAAGGACGCCGACCTTGTTTTATTGGACGGTCACTTTTTCGACCTTACTGCGGACCGGATTGAGAGAGTGTTCGTGGATGGTGTCCTTGAATACGAACGACAGGAGGTTGTTCAAAGAGACCAGCCTCGTTCGGTAGGGCCTTTCCAGGCAATTGATAACGAAGTCGGGCCGAACGACCGGACATATGCCATCACTAACGCGCACGTATTCACCGTGAGCGATGGGGACATATCCGGTGCCACGGTTGTTATTGAGGATGGGAAATTTGCCCGCTTGGATTCCGGCGGCATCGTTCCGGCTGGGATGCCAGTAATGGATGTCGGTGGACGGGTAATTCACCCTGGCTATGTTCTTGCGCGGGCATACCCAAATGACTGGATTGGCGACTTGAAATGGCAAGTACAGAACGACGAAATCATTGAACCCATCGTCCCTGAGATGAACGCTGTATTTGCCGTCGATCCGTGGTTTCCGTCATACAAAGTCAATATGGATATGGGTGTCACGGCGATCAACGTTACGCCAGGACGTGCAAATCTAGTTGGAGGAAATGGGGTCGTCATAAAGACCGTTGGGATGGACATCGAAAAGATGGTTCGTAGGGAACCAAGCAGCATGGTGTTTTCTCTTGTAAGTGATTCGGTTCGGACATGGTCACCGGATCCTCAGACTCCCGGGACACTAGAAACTGCCGGTGCCATGATCCGAGTGGCACTTGACGATGCACGTAAATATATGACGGCGCGCGGGACAGAAGGACCGATTCAAGGTGACTATAACCAGCGATTGGAGGCCTTAATACCGGTTCTGCAGCGAATGGTACCCGCGGTATTCCACGCTAATCGCGTGGAGGAAATACGAGAGGCTATTTCCATCGCAGCAGACTTTAAGCTTCGTCTGATTGTGAGCGGAGGGTCGCAAGCATGGCAGATAGCTGACGAGCTGGCGGTAACGGCTGAAGGTGTCATTCTTGGAGATTCCGGCGTTTACAGTTCCGAAATCCGTGGCGGGGGTGAAGGATGGAACGTCCAGGGCCCCGCAATACTCAGTGGTGCAGGGGTGAAGGTAGCGTTCTTTGGCCCAGGGGCTTCTCGTCGCGCCATGCCGAATGGTCGGCTCAGTGGTGAACCAGTTCTTAATTCTGCCTGGGCCTTCAGGAACGGCGTGCCCGAGGTGGAAGCGCTAAAGATGGCGACCCTGAATGCTGCCGAGATGTTTGATGTAGCTGACCAAATCGGGAGCATCGAAATCGGGAAAGTGGCCGATTTCATTGTTCTGGAAGGGCACCCGTTCGACTACCGTGTTTTACCCACGATGGTGTTTATCGATGGTGTGATGGTCTACCGAGCGCCTGGCAGTTAAGGCGACCGCAAGCACGGGGATAGTGGCCTCTCCCGTTCATTGTTATTGAAATAATCACGCCAGCAGTCCCGCGTCGCTTGATCCAGCGAGAACCAGATTGCTAGGGGTTCGTCGATAGTCCTTTCGATCCAGTCAGTGACTTCGGATGCTGCGGCATCTGCCGGGACGATTAAGAGGGCTCTTTTTTGCCAGTAGAGCATCTCGGCAAGGGGGTCGGGCGTCGATGCTGCGACGCCACCAGCGAGAGGCATTGAGGACGAAACTAACTCCCGGAACGGGGAATAGTCCTGGCCGAGCCTGCGAAGAGCCAGATTCACAGTACAGGAAACTGCAATGACGATAGCCAGACAGGCCGGCTCGATGTGCAGATACAACCGCGCGCTTTCATCAATCACAACATCTGGCCAGTTTTCACGAAGCAGAATGATCGCTGATGTGCGCAATGAATCCGCAGACAAGATGCCGTCCGGGTCGATTTCCGCAATGACGTTCATGCGAAGACCTTCTGGAATTTCCTGCGCCGCAAGCGGAACAGCCCAGCTCAGAATGAGCACTGCTAACACGACTGTCCGTGGCATCAGTTCCTGGTCCCGTTCGTCAGATTGTCCTCGGTAGTGCTCCAAATTACGGCACCGTCTTCATCGTAGGAGACAAACCCGGAGGCATTCATGCGAGTGCGGAAGGTGCCATTGTCGTCAGCTACGATGATCCCTCCGGAATTCATTCTTAGACGGAGGGTTCCATTCTCCCCGTAGTAGCCAATTCCATATTCATCTATCCAGATTCGACCAGTTCCGTTCACGTCGTTATAGCCAATACCATCGGAAGCGCTTGTAGCCCGGAGCATTCCGTCCTCGTCGAAGTAGCTGATGCGATCAATTAGCATTCTCGCTCTTGGGGCTCCGTTAGCGTCCACCACGTGAAATTCGTGCGCCGAGATTACATCGGGTATCTGCTGTGGCACCGCCATACCAATTAGGGCCACGGTGGCAAAAAGTAAGAACATCGCACCAAACCCCATCTTTAGCCTTCGGTTGTCCTGTTCTAATTTCCCTAACCTTGATTCCAATACGCTTATTTTGTTCATTGTGAGGTTCCTTGCTGGTTCCGGTAGGCCCGTTTAGACAACCGTGCCATTATCCGAAGAACACTGAAACCCGCACACTTTATCCAGTTGCTCGGTGCTCGGCGCATAGTTAGGGTGGGGCAGGCCATGGTAGTGATTGATTAGAAGGGCTCGAAAGCATGATTACAGAGAGTGATATTAAGGGGCTACTCGAAGCGGGCATCATCGACGAAGCGACCGCAGATGATATGCGGGTATACGGTGCCGCCGTGGACGCCGACCGGCCCCGTTTTGATTTCATAAATGCCGCCTATTACTTCGGCGCCCTTGTCGTCATGTTGGCGTTCACCTGGTTGCTATTTGACTGGTATGCCCGCTACGGCGGCATCGCTCTCATGGCTCTTGCCTCGTCCTACGCGATTCTGTTTGTACTTGGTGGTGACTGGCTGTGGAAACAGCCTGGGCTGCGGATACCAGGCGGGCTCTTGTTCACGCTGGCAGTTTGCATGGTTCCAATTGGGGTCCTCGGGTACCAGGATTACATGGGTTGGCTTCCTGCTGGTAATGCCTTTGAAATAGAAAGCGATGCCGAACGTCTCGTCTTTTTAAGTCAGCTGCAGACCCAGCAAGCCTGGATCGCAGCTGCGACCCTCCTGGCAGGCCTTGGCGCCATCAAGCTCAGGCGTTTTGCCTTCATGGCGGTTCCCCCGATCCTCGGGTTCACGGCATGCTGGATGCTC
>CAYVUW010000015.1:0-21720 GCA_964455175.1 uncultured Acidobacteriota bacterium
AAATTTATGATTTAATTGTTAAATGGATTAATTATATAGATGATATATTTGTTGATAGGAAAATCGGTTAATTGTGAACAAAGTTTTATGGTCTCCTTTCAAACTGATTTAGAAGGTGCTTTTTCGGCAGCATCCGCAAGAATGCCACCAGCGCGTTCGACGGAAACCTGGCTAAGCATCACAGTGGGATTTGCCTTTATCTGCTCAATGTGTTCGCGAAAACCCTTCCGTGTCACCTTTGCAACGTCAGCCTCTTTGATCCCGCAGGTATCGTCAATCACCGCCTGGAGTAAACGTGAACCGCCGTTTGGTGCGCGCCATACTATGCACACACGGCGCGCGGCCCGCCCATCGATACTGGTGCCGTAGGCACGGGCCTCTTCGAGTTGCTCTGCCCCAACCGCCATCGAAAACGGCACGTCACTGGTTTCCCCGGAAGAAACTCCCTTGACGTCAATACCCAGAGCCCGAAGTCGGTACAAGGCTTTTTTGATTTGTTTAGTACAGTCCTTGTCATCCGAGCTAGCTAAGGCTCGCTGCAAGGCTTCGGCCGCTTCGCAGTTCCCTTGAGCCACGATCCAATCTAAGAGCCTCGCATCCAGATCAGAATCAATACCTATGGCGATTTCGACTGCAGGCAGTTGATTGTCACCTGCCACCGCAAGCCATGCGTCAAGGGCTGGGCCGCGCCAAGCCATAGGCCATTCCATCAACATAGCTAGCGTTCCACTGCCAGGACCCGTATCCAGCGTGTCAATAATAGCTAGTTTTTCAACAGCATCAGGGTCCGGTTCAACCTCACAGCGGCGCATTGCTGCCACTGCTTCTCTCTTTGCTTCCAGTCCCGAAGCGTGTGTAAATGCCACCTCAGAAACCACGTCGAGAATCGCCGAGCGCCTCATGAGCGATACCAGGTGAATGACTGCAGCGACATCAGACGGATTTGCTTCGCGCAGTGCATCGCATAACGCATCGTCGACCTCAGCCTCATTCTCGAAAAGAATATCGAGTTCTTCAATTGGACGTGGGCCGTCGATCCCGAACGAACGGATTTTCGACACCGCTCTCCAAATTGCCTTTAAGGCATCTGAGTTGGCCTTCATTTTCATTTCATGTCTAGATTATTAGGTCCGGCTATCGAGACCAAGCACCTATTCAGTGAGAAACGGAATCGCTCTAATCAAACGTCCAACACGGTTTTACAGAAACTGACAGCTTGACGCGTTCGACCCACGTTGCTATAAACCCGACGTGGGCAATTCACAAAGAAACGATTTTCAACTGTCAGGAGGGCACCCCGGTCAATGAACAAGGCTGACTTGATTGACAAGATGGCGAGTGACGCCGGTGTTACTAAAACTGCGGCTGCCACGGCGCTAGACTCCCTGCTCGGCTCTATTGCGTCGACGCTGAGTGGAGGAGGCAAGGTCACACTCGTAGGCTTCGGTACTTTCTCGGTTTCTCATCGCGGTGCACGAATGGGCCGGAATCCACAGACCGGCGCATCGATCCACATTGCCGCTAAGGATGTCCCGAAGTTCACAGCAGGAAAGGCTTTAAAGGATACGGTCAACGGTTAACTAGCCTGCAACTTTGTTGAAGGTTAAACGGTGCGGCTTCGGCCGCACCGTTTTTTTTATCAGGACGGACAGCGTCGGCCACTAACCATACCGGTGGGCGATAATCTGAAGCCCGGCCAACGTCAATAAAGGGTCAACGTATTGTATGCATGGGCACTCTGGCGAAATACTTTGCGCCCAACCACCCGTTGCGACCACGACCGGGTCGGTCCCTAGTTCTTTCACTAACCGCCGGACGATGCCGTTGACCAAGTCAACATAGCCAAAAAAAATGCCGGCTTGCATGCTACCGACGGTGTTACGGCCAATGACTCTTTCAGGACGGGCTATATCCACGCGTGGCAACCGTGCCGCACGGCGCGTCAAAGCCTCTGCAGAAATTCCAATACCGGGTGAAATCGTGCCTCCCAAGTAGGCACCCTCAGAATCGATAACATCAAAGGTAGTCGCCGTTCCAAAATCCACAACGATGGCCGGCTTGCCGTACAACTCACACGCCCCCACCGCATTAACGATACGGTCTGAGCCGACGTCTCCGATCGGTTCGTACAGAATCGGCATATCGTGCACTAGCTTCGGGGTCACAAATAGTGGAGGCACATTAAAATACTCGCTGCCGAGCTTTTCCAAAACACTGTCTAGTGGCGGCACAACAGAGGAAACCACCATCCGCTCGACATCGCGCGACTCCAGACCATCAAGACTGAAGAGAGTCCGAGCTAAAATGCCAAACTCGTCGACCGTGCGCACTCTGTCCGTCGACAACCGCCAATGGAACTGGAGCTCCTCACCCTGGTAGACACCCATGAGAATTTGTGTGTTACCCACATCAATTGCAAAAAGCATGGCGGTCAGAACTCACCGAAATCTGTCAGCTTTTCGAATGCCCGGTACCGCATCGCAATCTCACTCTCGTTAAGATCCACTAAGCCGTCAATGCTGAATTTTTCAACGCAGAATGAAGCCATGACACTCCCGACAACAAGTGCTCTCCGGATCTCCTCCGGGCCATGCTTGCCATATTTAGCAAGATACCCAAAGAACCCCCCCGCAAATGTGTCGCCAGCACCAGTTGGATCTGCCACAAACTTAAGTGGGTAGCCCGGAGCATGAAACATCTCGCCGTTAAAAAATGCCAGCACGCCATGTTCGCCCCGTTTGATGACCAGTACTTTGGGGCCCATCTGGTGAATTGTCGTCGCCGCTTCCACTAGGTTGTAGGTACCTGCAAGCTGACGCGCTTCGTCATCATTTATTACCAGCACATCGATGTCATCCAGCAGTGATTGCAGCTGATCTGATTTGCCTTCAATCCAAAAATTCATCGTGTCGCAAGCCACGAGTTCCCTGTTGTCAACCTGTTTGAGTACCGACATCTGCAACTCAGGGTCGATATTTGCGAGAAAAACAAACGGTGACTGGCGAAGTTCTGGAGACAATTTTGGACGGAACCCTTCGAAAACATTCAGTTCAGTGAACAACGTTGTACGCTCGTTAAGATTCCACGAATATTCCCCACCCCACCGGAAACTAGGGCCATCCACACGTTCGATTCCGCCGGTATCGACACCGTGACGTCGGAGCAATTCGAGATGCTCCTCACCAAAATCATCTCCGATAACAGCAACCACCCGAACCGGGGAAAAATAAGACGCCGCGAGTGAAAAATATGTCGCCGCGCCCCCGAGGGCATCTTTCACTTCACCGTAGGGCGTCTTGACCGAATCGAAAGCCATGGACCCAACAACAACAATGCTCATTACTCTTCTCCGCTGCAACTGAGGATCGGGTCGAGCAACAAAGCCAATCGATCACGGGCCTCTGCCGGTATGTGGTCAGGACTGGTAAGTACTGCATTGCGAAGCGCTGTTCGGCAACCGCAGTCCCGGTCTTCGGGAAATGTAGCAACTGTCCTACTAACGATGTTTTGCGCAGCGTTAACATTCTGCATGAGGTTGGCGATAATCATCTCGGTTGTCACCGATTTGTGAGTTGGGTGCCAACAATCGTAGTCAGTCACCAACGCCAAGGTCGCGTAGCAAATACCAGCTTCCCGGGCAAGCTTGGCCTCTGTGAGGTTCGTCATGCCGATGATGTCCATTCCCCACGAACGATATAAATCACTCTCTACGCGGGTCGAGAATTGTGGCCCCTCTATACAAACATATGAGCCCCCATTGTGATGGGTACAGCCAGCTGACTCAGCAGCGCTAGCAAGAGCTGAACGCAACTCGGGACATAACGGGTCTGCGAATGCTACATGGGCAACAACACCGTCACCAAAGAATGTGGCGTGGCGACCCCGCGTGCGATCAAAAAACTGGTTCGGGATAACGACATGCAGCGGCTCGATATCCTCGCGCAGGCTCCCCACCGCGCTCGCCGAAAGTATAGCGTCGACTCCAAGGCTTTTCATTCCATATACGTTGGCCTGAAACGGAACCTCTGAGGGACTGTAGCGATGGCCACGCCCATGACGTGACAAAAAACAGACCTGTCTTCCTTCTAACGTCCCAAGAATGAACACATCAGATGGATCCCCAAACGGGGTCGAAACATTTATTTCTTCGCGGTCGGTAAGCCCGTCCATTTCGTAGAGTCCGCTACCGCCAATTACACCAATTCGAGTCTTAGACATAGTCTGTCCTCACCCTCATCCGTGGAGCCCTCGTCAAAAGTACCAACGCATCGTTCGCATGCTGGCGGATGGCCTCAGTTCCTTCTAAGTCCAAAGCATACGCGTTAGCCATTCAACTTGCTTTCTTCCGTCACAAGGCTGGCCATAAGTAGGGAAACATTCTCGTATCCAATACTCCCGTCCCAAGACAAATGTGCCACCTACCGAAAAATAATGTGTGATTCCTGTTATCCCCCGTCCTATACGGACTGGTGGCGAGCGTGATAATTTTAATGCTGGGTGGTGGCAAGTGCGCATCTGCACTTGTAGTTGCTTCGAGCAGCTCGCCACGTGGTATTCAAGCGAATCCTTCGCGATTCCCCATCATCATACTAATCGAGTCCGGAATTTGGACGCTTCGCTCGTGTTGCAGGCGGGAGACGGGATGGTCGACCTGGTAAGGGGCGCCGGGTCGATGGCGTGGTTTCTGCTGTTCGTCTTGGCCATCTTTTCGGTCGTTTCTTGGGCGATCATTCTTGATCGCATGATGCTTTTCCGGAAAGCTCAACGGGAATCCAACGAGTTTCTTGAGGCTTTTCGCAATTCCTCGAAATTCTCACAGGCCAAATCAGCGGCTGAAGAATTGGAAACCACTCCCCTGTCGGGCATGTTTCTCGCTGGCCACGCAGAACTCTCCGCACAAAAAAACGTTGGCGAACAAACCTCGATCCTGCTGCCTCCGTTAGAACGTGGCCTACAACGTGCGGCACGTGCTGAACGGACTCGGTTGCAACGTTTAATGATGTTTCTCGCGACCACCGCAGCCGTCTGTCCATTTATCGGTCTCTTCGGAACGGTCTGGGGAATTATGGTTTCGTTTTCAGCTATAGGTAGTTATGGCAGCCCTGATATTGCCGTTGTAGCGCCTGGCATCAGTGCGGCACTAACGACAACTGCAGCCGGCCTTGCAGCCGCCATTCCCGCAGTGGTTGCATATAACTATCTGCAAACACAGATTCGTGGGTTTGTAGCCCAAATGGAGGACTTTGGGCTCGAATTCCTCGCCCTTATCGAGCGAAATTTCTCCACCGAGGCCTAACGCATCATGGAATTTGGATGGTTCCACGACGACGAAGACGGGCTTGCTGAAATCAACATCACGCCGCTTGTCGACGTTTCCCTCGTTCTCCTCATCATTTTCATGATCACTGCGCCAATGCTCGTCCAAGGTGCAAGCGTCGACCTTCCGCAGACTCGGCCCATGAGCAAACTGCCAAGCGGGAACGTATTTGTGACTGTCGATGCAAACGGTGACATCTACATGAACGATATCTAAAGCGCCCTTGTACTCCGGGATCTGGAACAGCGAGTAATCCCGTTTATCGAGCTTGGGCAGTCCGTTTATCTTCAGGGAGATATCGCAACCAACTACGGTCGGATCATGGAGGTTATGGATGCGATCAAGTCTGCCGGTCTTGATAACGTGAACCTGGTTACGACACCGGTGCCACCCAACCAGCGATAAGATGGACTCTGCCGGCGCGCTGCACACCGATCGTGTTTACGTAATTCTTGAGGACCGACAAAATGCTGTGCTGCGTTTTCGGTCTGCCATGATCACATCGACGGCGCTACACACCGGTGCCACCCTCTTAATTCTACTTGCGCCGTTTCTGATCCCTATCCCCGTCCTTTTCGAACTCACGCAGGTATACCTGGTCGAGTTGGCACCACGGCCCGAACCTGTCCCCCCGCCTCCCGATACTGAGGCCGAGAGCCCTGTACTTTCCGAGCCTGAGGAGGCTCCCACGCTTGAAGACATCGAACCTCCCCCCCCAGAGGATGTCCCTGAGGACCTGGAAGCTCAGCGACGTCAGGAAGAGGAAGAAGAAGCCCGCCGCCGCGAAGAAGAAAGACGGCGACAGGAAGAACTTGAAGCCCGGCGCCGCGCTGCTGAGGAAGCAGCACACCGTCGTCTCGAGGAAGAAGAGCGTCGCCGTCTTGAGGAAGAAGAGCGCCGCCGTGCACCGCAGAAGGCAACACGCAAGATAGCTGCTCCTTCCGAGCCTCAAGAAGTCACCCAGCAAGCACAGCGAGGTCAGGTTGGGCTGTCTTTAACCAACGACACTGGAACAGTGAGCCAGCAAGACCAAACCCTTCTTCAGTTTTGGATCAACCGCGTGCTCGCTAACATAGCAAGCAGATGGGATCCTCCATCCCGGCCTCCTGGTTCTCTCGAGATTCTAGCGATCGTACATTTCCGGGTCGGCCGCAATGGGGAAATCATAATCGACCCCGAAACTCGCCCAAGTAGTGGCAACCGTCGCTACGATGACGCCGCCGTCCGCGCTATATTGGCTGGGCAACCCTTCCCACCACTGCCACAAGGATACCGGGGCAATACTCTCGGAATAAATCTGGGTTTTCGACAGTGAGAAGTCCATGAACTTGCAATTTCGTTTGCCGATTATCTTTCTTGCTGCGCTGGCTTCCATGCCCAGTGATGCTTCCCTCGTCGGAGTAGCAATGGCACAGAATCAACAAGGCGAGGACATCTATATCGAACTCAGAAACCGGGCAGTAAATCCAATCACCCTTGCTGTGCCGACATTCTCCATAATCTCGGGGGCTGAAGGCGAAGCCAACATTCTTCGCCAGGTGCTATGGAACGATTTGGACTACTCGATGGTGTTCGATCTGGTCGAGTCTAAGTTCTACCCAGACATAGCCTCCGGTGACGGGGCCCCGGACTTCACGGCTTGGCGTCAAACCGATGCCGAGGCATTAATCCGAGGCTTCGTTCGCCGCCAAGGTGACGACCTAACCGTTGAATTCCGACTCTATGACGTTGCCAGCGGGCAACAGATCATCGGCAAGCGTTATTACCAGGAGATACCCGTAACCGCAGCAATTATCTCGAACTCGCAATTGCGTCGAATTGCCCATGAGTTCAACGACGAGGCCGTATTCTACTTCACGGGCCAATATGGGGCCGCCTCAACACGAATAGCTTACGTCTCCAACCGTCGAGGCCCTAAAGAGATTCATCTAATGGATTACGATGGCTATGGTGACCAACGTATCACTAACGACGGTGGGTTCGCTTTGAACCCCGCTTTCTCGCCGAATGGGGACCAAATCGCGTATGTTTCCTACCGTTCACATGATGGTATCCCCAACGTTGATATCGCCATGCTCAACAAGGGTGGTGGGATTCCGCCTGTAATCATCCGAACCAATGGGCAGGATAGTAGTCCCGACTGGTCGCCAGACGGCAGCCACCTGGTGTTCTCGTCCACAAAGGACGGCACCAAAACTGGGAATTCCGAGATCTACATTTCGAAATCTGACGGTAGCGACTTGCAGCGAATCACAAACAACTCGGAAATTGACACATCGCCGACGTTTTCTCCCAACGGTCGAGAGATAGCATTTATCTCGACACGCGGTGGAGGACAGCATCTCTACAAGATGAGTATCGACGGTATTAACGTCCGGCGGTTACCGGTCGAAGGTACTCAAATCGATTCTCCGGCTTGGAACCCCAACCCTCAGCTTTCCGATCTGATAGCCTATGCAGCATCAGAAGGGGGTAATAGGTTTCAAGTTTTTGTATACTCTCTCAGTACAGGCCGTAGTGTCCCAGTGACCCGCGGTTATGGGCGAGCCGATTCTCCGAATTGGTCGCCAGATGGAAGACAGATCGTTTTTGAAGCAGCGCAAGGCAACCAGAACCATATTTTCGCGGTTGGGCTGGATGGCTCGCGGCTGCGACAACTGACTAGAGAAGGCGCTAACCAGAGCCCCTCTTGGGGTGGGAGATGAGCGGGACCTGCTCACCAAACGGAGGAAAAAGTTAATGAAAGCTCTCCTTAAACTCACTGGCCTCGTCGTTCTGATGGTCGCGGTTGGCACGCTGGCGGCGTGTTCGAATCAGGCACCGCCAGTTGTGGAGCCACCCCCGCCACCACCAGCGGAAGAGCCACCACCACCACCACCAGCGGAAGAGCCACCACCACCACCACCACCACCGCCACCACCACCGGCTAGGGAATTCGAAGAAGCTGAGCCTGTAGTAGACGTCCTTACGATCGACCAGATCAACGAAGAAGGAATACTGCAGACAATCTACTTCGACTATGATGAATCAGAGGTCCGTGCCGACCAACGGGCCAAGCTCCAGGCCAACGCACAATTCCTGCGAGATAATGACCATTTCCGTCTGGTGGTTGCCGGTCATTGTGACGAGCGTGGAACGCGTGAGTACAACATGGCACTCGGCGAACGTCGTGCCAGTGCGACGATGCAGTATCTCGTATCGCTTGGTGTCCCGGCCAGCCGCATTGACATTATCTCCTACGGCGAAGAAAACCCCGCAGCGACCGAAAGCAACGAGGCCGCGTGGGCACAGAATCGTCGAGCACAGTTTCAAGCCATCGACAGCAACGATCGATAAACGCAATATTGGGGGCGGGTTCACACCATAATTGGGCGGGCCCGCCACCAACAACACTTCTCCTCTGAAACACGCCAGCGAGGCCGTGAATAGACGCCAGCAGCCTCTCACCCTTAGGTTGATCACTTTGCTGGTCTTCGTTTTTGCAGCGCCTGCATGCGCTTCTATGCAGAAACGGGTTACGGAGTCCGAGAATCGCTCCAACACCCTTGAGGCCCAAGTCTCCGACCTGCAGGAAAATCAGCAAAACCTCATCACACACCTAGCCAGGGTTCAAACCGAGCTCGAAGCAGCACTCGACCCTATACGCGTCCAACAGGCCGGTGAAGGGGTGGAACTACGCGCCTTAGAGTCGGAAGTCTCGGCCCTGCGCGAGCAGGTCAAAGAACTAACTGCCGCACTCGGCCAGGCGCAACCAGCCGAAGTACCGTTGCCATCAAAAGGACGGCTTCTTTTGTACGACTTTTTTGCGCCACCAAAACCTTCAGGGATGCCAGCAACTGCTGGAGAACAGCCAACGTCAACCGGAGAATTCACTAGCTATAGTGATGAAGAAGAGGGGCTGTTCAATCGTGCTTACGCCGACTACACAGCGGGTCAATACGTTGTCGCGATCAGTGGATTTGAAGAGTTCCTCGTACGCCACTCAACATCCTCGCGTGCGCCAGACGCACTCTATTGGATTGCTGAATCACTTAAGGCCCAAGGCCTACACACTGATGCTCGGAGTCGTTTTCTTGAGGTCAAACAAAACTATCCGGCCAGTGTAAAAGTTTCTGATGCCACCTTGAGCGCCGCACTTGAAGCCATCGCGCTCGGTGAGCATGACACTGCTATTCGTGAACTTCGGGACCTAATTGCAACGCACGCAGGAACTGATGCCGCGTTGATCGGCTGTATGCAGCTTGATCGCCTCGACCAATCATTACCTGTCGCCTGCCAGGTACCCTGAAACCTTCCGCGGGTTTGGTTTGTAAATATTTTGTTGGCTTGAAACGAATGGCGTGTGCCTTTCCCTCTCTTGTGGTACATAGAGACAAGTATTCGACTGGCATACCCCGGGCGGAATCAGTTAGCCCAATACGAAAACAGCGAAGAGAGGCATGGAATGGCACGGGGCGTTAATAAGGTGATCTTGATAGGCAACCTAGGCAAGGACCCGGAGATTCGGCACACGCAGAACGGCACAGCCGTAGCTAATTTCTCCTTGGCAACGACCGATAGTTGGTCGAAAGACGGCGAGACTAATGAACGCACAGAGTGGCACAATATTGTCGCCTGGGCGCGGCTGGCTGAAATCTGCCACCAATACCTTCAAAAGGGGAAACAGGTATACATAGAAGGGCGCATCCAAACCCGCAAATGGGAGGATCGCGATGGCAATCCTCGGTATACCACGGAGATTGTCGCCCAGAATATGCAGATGCTTGGTAGCCGAGGTGATGGTGACTTTGGTGGTGGGGGGAATGCACCAGTTGGTCCCTCCAGTGACGCACAGCCCGCTGGCCCCAGCCCGACCGACTCTGGCGTAACCGACGACGACATCCCATTCTAGGGACGGCTAAGTAAGCCTGACAACCAGGGAAATACGGCGACCGTAGCCCTTTCCCCTTAAAAAGATGCTCGGTCCACGAGGCGAGTAAGCGGGATCCTGTTGCCCCGGCGAACCGGGGTGGGAACCATGCATCTGGGGCGACGGTTACCCGTCACCTCATGCGGCCTACCCAGGGACGGGGCGGGTCTCCCCGAATTCCCTTGTTTGGCCTTGCTCCACGTGGGGTTTACCGAGCTACCGGCGTCACCGCCAGCACTGGTGGGCTCTTACCCCACCGTTCCACCCTTACCGCTCAGCGGCCGCGAACGGCTACCTTTACGAGCGGCGGTATTTTTTCTGTGGCACTTGCCTGGAGTTTCCTCCACTGGGCGTTACCCAGCACGCGACCCGTGGAGTCCCGACTTTCCTCCACCGTATGCACCGGAGTGCCCGGCAGCGGTTCCCCTGCCTCGTGGATCGAGATGTCATTGCCTACCGGTAACTCTCCTGTTGCGGTGGCGGGTTATTAGCGTTGACCAACGCAATGTAGCGATCAGTCACATCGATAGCAGTTGCAAAATATAAGATTCCCTGCATCCTAGTATCGAGTATGAGGTCGTAGCCAGCTTCGGCTGCAAGTTGCTCAACCGCTGGAACTAAGCGCTCGTTGATCCGCGTCTGTGCCTGTTCCGCCATGCGGTTCAGTGCGCGTTGCGCATCATCTTGGAGGCGCTGTAGGTCAACCTGCGACTGTTCGACGTTGCTTTGGATTCGAGCCATCGCCTCCTGGGTAAGCGTCAATTGCTGTTGCTCAGCTTGGGCAAGCAGTGCGTCAATTTCCACTTGCTTCGCGCGTATACGATTGTCCCAGTCGGTCGCGGACGTCTGAGCCTCCTGCTGAACCTGGATGCCGATGCTGGATTCCATCAAGACGCGGTCACCGTTAATCACAGCGATCTTCGGGCCAGCAGCCAATTGTGCATGCGCGGGCAACGCAACACCAACGTTCAAGACTATTGCCAGGGCTAACCCGCGCACAATCCAATTCATTGATTTCATGGGTTCCCGATCTCCTTGTTACAGGGAAGTTTGATACGAATCACGTGCGGCCGGAGATCGGCCGTCAAGCGGGGAATGTCCGATCGTAGCACGAAGGTCCGAGGATGATTACCACCCTCGGACCCTCAGAAAAACGGACAAGAAATCCGCAGCGACAAATCGTGCGGATGCTGGATCTTGCCCTACTCTAGAAATCACCCCCACCAGGCATCTGGGGTTCGTCCTCTTCTGGAAGCTCCGAGACAAGCGCTTCTGTCGTTAGCAGTAAACCCGACACCGACGCCGCATTCTGCAACGCATGGCAAACAACCTTGGTCGGGTCGACAACACCAGCCTTGACTAAATCGGCATGCTCCATTGTTTGGGCGTCGAAACCATGTGATGGCCTTTTTTCCGTACGAACCTGCTCAATGATGAGATCAGGACTGGCGGCGCCAGCATTGACCAGGATCTGGCGCAAAGGCTCCTCCATTGCACGTTGCACTATGCCAACACCTACTTGCTCTTCTCCCTCTACCTCGAGCGCAGCAACCGCAGACTGTGCACGTAACAAGGCGACACCACCACCTGGAACGATGCCCTCTTCGACGGCTGCTTTAGTCGCGTGCATGGCGTCTTCGACACGAGCCTTTTTTTCCTTCATCTCAGTCTCAGTCGCAGCACCAACGTAGATAACCGCACCACCTCCAACTAACTTTGCGAGCCGCTCTTGCAGCTTCTCGCGGTCATAGTCGGATGTGGTATTGCTGATCTGCTGACGAATCTGAGCAACGCGCCCTTCGATATCAGAGCCCTGGCCGGAACCCTCGATTATCGTCGTTTCATCTTTGGTGATAATCACCTTCTTAGCACTACCGAGATCATCTGCCTTAATATTCTCGAGTTTCACTCCAATGTCTTCACTAATCGATGTACCACCAGTCAGAATGGCAATATCCTCAAGCATAGATTTGCGGCGCTCGCCAAATCCCGGGGCCTTCACTGCGGCAGCCTGAAGAGTGCCCCGAAGCTTATTGACGACCAGCGTCGCCAGTGCTTCACCTTCGACATCTTCTGCAACGATCAGTACTGGCTTGCCCAAACGCGAGACCTGTTCGAGTAACGGGAGCAAGTCCCTCATTGAAGAAATCTTCTTCTCATGAATGAGGATAAGAGGATCTTCCAGAACGGTTTCCATTCGCTCAGGATCAGTGACGAAGTAAGGTGACAAGTAGCCACGATCAAATTGCATTCCCTCGACAACGTCGAGACTAGTCTCCAGGCCGGAAGCCTCCTCGACCGTTATGACCCCATCCTTGCCCACTTTGCCCATTGCCTCGGCGATAATTCCACCGATGGTTTCGTCGCTGTTAGCCGAAATAGTACCGACCTGGGCGATAGCATCACCTTCGACCGCTTGGGAAAAACTACGGATTTCCCCAACCGCTGCGCCTACGGCCGCTTCGATACCACGTTTAATGGCCATCGGATTGTGCCCTGCGGTAACCTGCTTGACACCTTGGTTATAGATTGCCTGAGCCAAGACTGTAGCTGTTGTCGTCCCGTCGCCAGCCACGTCCGAGGTCTTGCTAGCCACTTCTTTGACAAGCTGCGCACCAAGGTCCTCAGTGGGACTCTCAAGGTCAAGTTCTTTGGCGACGGTCACACCGTCTTTTGTTATTTGCGGAGCACCAAATTTTTTCTCAAGGATCACGTTACGGCCCTTGGGACCCAGCGTTATCTTGACCGCATCGGCAAGTTTGTTGACACCACGCTGGATTTCGCGCCTCGATTCCTCGTCATAGGTAATTAGTTTTGCCATTTGTTACCTCCGTATATCAGCCGCCCGTGGACGACTGTCTCCATTTCGATCATCCAACGATGCCGAGAATCTCGTCTTCCTTGAGAATCTGGTATTCCTCGCCATCGAACTTGATTTCAGTACCGGCATACTTGCCAATCAGGACCGTGTCACCTACCGAGACTTCAAAAGGTGCCCGGGACCCATCGTCGAGCCGCGTTCCCTCGCCTATGGCGACAACTTCCGCCTCCATTGGCTTTTCTTTAGCTGTATCTGGAATGATGATCCCACCATGTACCTCTTCGGTCGGCTCAAGGCGTCGCACCAGAACACGATTACCGAGCGGACGTACCTTTACACCTGAGTTCTTGCTTGCTGCCATTGATTTGCTCCTTGATGCTACGTGAGTCTTGTTAGGGGCCCTCGCAATAAACAGAAGGGCGCTACTTCTTACTTGTTGTCATTGGGGGAAGACCACCGGCGCGAAAGTCGAATGCCTAGTACTGTCTTAGCACTCCAGTGGCAGGAGTGCTAAGGGTAACAATGGCCCTTTAGAGCGTCAACTTGATGAACCCCGTAGATATCCTGGTAGCGATGTCAAGCGAGCCCACACCGCCGCATCTTGTTACGCAGTGTGTTGCGATGAATGCCAAGCGTTTTCGCTGCTTTGCTTTGGTTCCCCTTATGCTCTTCGAGAATTCGCCGGAGGAAATGGACCTCAAGTTCGCGCACAGCCTCATTCATACGGATTCCACCGGTAACCATCTCTCCAACGAGTTCTTCTAACCTTCCGTGCAGATCCGTGTTCCCTTTATTCTTCAGAAGCCTACGTACCTAGCAATGGGACACCTGTTAACTGCTCGTAGGCCTCAAGATACTTGGCCGCTGTCGCCTCAACCACAGCTTGAGGAAGCTCCGGTCCGGGCGGATTCTTGTCCCAACCGAGGTCACTCAACCAATCCCGAACAAATTGTTTGTCGTATGAGGGTGGACTCACACCACTCTCGTACTGGTCCGCCGGCCAGAAGCGGGACGAGTCAGGGGTCAGAATCTCATCGATAAGTGACAGTTCACCATCGATGAACCCAAATTCAAACTTGGTGTCCGCGATAATAATGTTGCGTTCTTCCGCGAAAGCACGCGCCTCAATATAGATCTGTAGTGACAACTCCCGCAGCCGCTCAGCCGTATCGGCACCGACCATGTCAACCATGGTATCGAATGAAATATTTTCGTCATGACCATCATCAGCCTTACTCGCCGGCGTGAAGATAGGTTCTTCCAAGCGACCAGCAAGGAGCATATCGGCAGGCAAATCGATACCACAAACTGCACCAGTAGCTTGGTAGTCCTTCCATCCCGACCCGATCAAATATCCACGAACCACGCACTCTACATCAACTCGATCGGCTCGACGCACCAGCATTGAACGTCCAGCTAACATGTCGGCGTACTCTTGCAGGTACTCTGGAAAATCGGCGACGTCAGTGCTGATTAAGTGATTCGGACAGACGTTCATTCGTTCGAACCAGAACCGTGAAATTTGCGTAAGTACAGTGCCCTTGTGAGGAATACCGTTCGGCAAAACGACGTCAAAAGCCGACACTCGGTCCGTGGCAACGATAAGAAGTTCATCATTTAGGTCGTATACGTCGCGAACCTTTCCCCGACGCGCCATAGGAATACCGGATATTTCAGTTGATGTAACGATGCGAGTTTGGTCAGTCATTAGCTTCCATCATGTTAGTGATCTCGTCAGCACGCCATGGATCGGAAACCTTAAACACGCCCAAAGCCCGTTCAACCCCTGGCGCCACCGCTGAGTAGAAATACTCGATGTTGATCTTCTCCTCTGAAAGCCTCCCGGCTATGTCAGCTAAAGACCCTGCCCTATTCGGCAGCTCTATAACAAACACATCGATTGTTGTATGCGCCACCTGAGCTTTATGGAAGACCTGGCGTGCCATGTCAACATCGTCGACTACAAGACGTACGGCACCATATTCTCCCGCTTCAGCCGTCGCGAGCGCTTCGATATTGATTCCAACGTCTGACAGGACGCGGCAAACATTGGCTAACTCACCCGCCCTGTTCTGCCAGCTCACTGTTAGCTGTTTACGAACCGCCATCAGAGTACTCCTTACTAAATAAAAAGGTGGGCTCGGGCGGAATCGAACCACCGACGCCCAGATTTTCAGTCTGGCGCTCTACCGACTGAGCTACGAGCCCACCTCTTGAAGACGTCGCGGCGGCCAGCGATCGCGGGCCGCCAGAGCACCGGAAATGAGTGGCACCCGGTACGCTGAAAGCTTACCAGCTACTCCCGTTCCCAGTGCAA
Organism: uncultured Acidobacteriota bacterium; assembly: GCA_964455175.1. Lineage (GTDB taxonomy): Bacteria > Acidobacteriota > UBA890 > UBA890 > UBA890 > UBA890. The sequence goes on from CAYVUW010000015.1 coordinate 15,365, forward strand.
CAGCGCACCATCCGGAAGCAGGCATTTGAGCCTATGATAGCATCCGGTTCTTCCGTAACGATGCGGGCGCAGCATGGGCATAAGCGTCGGCTGGTTAGCTTCCCAAAGTTTTTCATGGAAGGGCTATGAGCGAACAAGAGAAGTGGGCCACAAGAGTGGGGCTTGTTCTCGCCATGGCAGGCAACGCGGTGGGCTTAGGAAATTTCCTGCGTTTTCCGGTACAAGCCGCACAAAATGGCGGCGGCGCCTTCATGATCCCCTATTTCGTTTCGTTCCTTCTCTTGGGGATCCCGCTAATGTGGATGGAGTGGGCAATCGGCCGCTACGGCGGTGGTTACGGCCACCACTCGAGCCCGGGAATGTTCGAGAGGCTGTGGGACAGCCCGATGGCCAAATACATTGGCGCTCTAGGCCTGTTTATGCCACTAACCGTGATGGTCTACTACACATATGTGGAATCCTGGTCTCTCGGATATTCACTCTTTACGGCAACGGGACGTTACTGGGGCAACCCCGAGCTTGATAGCACCTTCAATTTTCTCGCCGGCTATCAAGGTCTGGCTACCAACGAGTATTTCAGTGGCATCGCCTGGGCCTACGTGTTCTTCATAATCACGATGGTTCTCAATGTGTATGTCCTGTCGCGTGGCGTCTCCGGAGGAATCGAGTTGGTAGCCCGGTACGCACTTCCGGCGCTTTTTCTCTTCGCCGTCATCCTAGTTGTCCGTGTGTTACTTCTGGGCACCCCGGACCCAGCGCAACCGGAGTTCAGTGTCGGCAAAGGCCTCGGATTCATATGGAACCCAGACTTCAGCCAGATTAGTGACTCGGCGACGTGGCTGGCGGCGGCAGGTCAGATTTTCTTCACGCTCAGCCTCGGGATGGGCACGATCCAGTGCTATTCGTCCTACCTGTCGGAGAACGACGACATCGCACTAACCGGCCTGGCGACGGCATCAACCAACGAATTCGCTGAGGTGGTCCTCGGCGGCACACTGGCAATTCCAGCAGCGGTGGTCTTCTTTGGGGTTGAACGGACCCAAGAACTCGCTGCTAACTCGTTTGACCTGGCGTTTGCCGTCATGCCCGTGTTGTTCCAACAGCTTCCCGCCGGCCAGCTCTTCGGCACGCTGTGGTTCGGCCTCCTGTTCATCGCCGGAATCACTTCCTCATTGGCAATGGGGCAGCCCCTAATGGCCTTTCTTCAAGATGAGCTAAAAATGTCCCGTCGAAAGGCCGCAATCACCCTTGGGCTCACCGTCTTCGTTCTTGTGCAGCCGGTGATCTTCATCATGCCCCATTTCATGAACGAGTTTGATTTCTGGGCCGGCACATTCGGACTAGTCATTCTAGCTACGATCGAGATCGTGTTGTTCACCTGGGTGTTCGGTATCCACCGCGCCTGGGACGAGATCAATAAAGCTGCCGACATCAAGGTGCCGATATTCTTTAAGTATGTGCTGCAGTTCATTGCACCGGCGATGTTGTTTGTCATTCTTGGCGATTACTTTTACAACACATTGCCAGACGTGATCCTGCTGCGCGGCGATTCAAAACCCTCAAGCCCAGAGGCCGGCCAGATGATCCAGCTTGCCCGCCTGATGCTAGTCGGCATGCTGGTCGGACTTTGCGCGCTGGTCGGACTTGCCTGGAAAAAACAGAGTGGCAACGATCATCGAGGCCCACTCAACGAAGTTTTCATAGAGCCGCCCGATCCCCCTGAGAAGACAGACTGATGACCTTGTACGGCTACCTATTCATGGCGCTGGGCTGGGCGGTGATCATTTCTTTGACCGTCTTTTGCTACAAGAAAATTCTCTTCGAAGACTGATCTTCCAGAGTAATTCTTGAGCCAACACCAGTGTCGAGGCGAGCGCTCTCGTCGGCCAGTTCAGCTTGCCGTAGGTGCCGCCTTTTCGGATGGTGTTTCCTCGCCAGCGTCCTCTTGGCTCCCGTCGTCGCCGGCAACCGCCTCCGCCGAGCGGACAAGACCGTATTCGATACGCAACTTGGCATCGATAACATCAGCAACATCTAAGTTTTCGTTAAGGAACTTGCGCGCGTTCTCACGACCCTGCCCCAACCGGTCACCATCATACGAGTACCAGGAGCCGGAGCGCTGAACAATACCAGCTAACTCCCCAAGATCGATGAGCTCACCGGCGCGCGAAATTCCCTTGCCATAGATGATCTCAAACTCCGCCATCCGGAACGGCGCCGCGACCTTGTTCTTGACTACCTTTACCCGCGTTCGATTACCAATTATCTGGTCGCCATCCTTGATCGATCCGATACGTCGAATATCGAGCCTGACCGAAGAATAAAACTTGAGCGCACGGCCTCCCGGCGTCGTCTCCGGGTTACCGAACATCACGCCTATCTTCTCGCGTACCTGGTTAATAAAAACGAGGCTGGTCCGTGATTTCGACACGACGGCGGTCAACTTACGAAGAGCCTTGGACATGAGGCGTGCTTGCAAGCCTGGCTGCTGATCACCCATCTCGCCTTCTATCTCGGCACGCGGCACGAGCGCCGCAACCGAGTCAATCACCAATACATCGAGGGCGCCGCTACGCACTAATGTTTCAGCTATCTCCAATGCCTGCTCGCCAGAATCTGGTTGGGAAACCAAAAGGTCATCAAGGTTAACTCCCAACTCCTGTGAGTACTCCGGATCAACGGCGTGTTCGGCATCTATGAACCCGGCAATGCCACCAGTCTTCTGTGCCTCTGCAACAACATGGGAGGCCAACGTTGTCTTGCCAGAAGATTCAGGTCCGTAAATTTCAATAACACGACCCCGCGGCAAACCACCTACGCCGACGGCAATATCCAAACCGATCGATCCGGTCGAAATTGTCGCCACGTCAACGACACTGTCAGCCCCCAACCGCATGATGGCGCCCTTGCCATGCTGGCGCTCGATTTGTGAAATCGCTAGCTCTGCCGCGTCTAGTTTTTCGTCTGTCTTTTTTACCATCGTGTACTCCTCAGCGCGCCGCGTTGTTTGACACTCAGTTCAGTGCAGATGCTCACTGAGTTTCCTGATCAGGCTACCGCAACCAAAACACCTACTGGGCCAGCAGGTACATCCAAAAAACCTGCAGGCCTAATTCTCGCGTATCCGTGGACCCTTCGGTGACGTTTGCCGGAACGAAGACTTTGTCCACCTCGATCGTGAATTCAACCCAGTCGCTATCCCCTAATTCCTCGTGGGACAAGTCAAAATAAAGAAGGTACGACGACGAGTCTGTTCGCGTAAACCAGTCAATTTCCCTGTCTGCCAACTTGATGGCGACGTTCTGATTCCCACCAACGAAGTCGACCGGGCTTAAGGCTCGGAAGTGTAGCGTCGAAGGCCCACGTGGGTTGCGAAATTCCACCACGCCGCGGCGACCCATCCACCGCCACTTTCGTGTATAAACATCTTGGCCGGTCAATAGCACTTCCTCTTCTTCGAATCCCTCAAGGTAACCTGGCCGTCCCCCCTGGTCATCTGCTCGAATTAGCATCGTATGCACCAACGGCCGTTCCTGAAAACGGCCCTCGTACATGATTCCGACCTTACCGTCTTCGTCGTATAAGCCAACGTAAAAACTTAGTTGGTCAACCTGTAGGCCTGGGTCTGAGTAGATCAAGTGTCGATAGGTAAACGGCTGTCCGGCTCTCCATTGACTAGTTGGGACCGTAGGAAAATGGTCATCCTGTTCGACTATGATCCCGTCCGGGCCAACGATATTGACAAAAACTTTAAAGTCGTCGGCAGGAGGCAAGAAACCACTATTGGGGGTCCAGGTGTAACCAATGTCTAGAGGACTCCCGGGCGGCATACTCTCGGGCAAGTCAACGGTTACACTCACATCGACGGTACGGTCAAGTTCGTGGCCACCACAGGCCACAACGAAGCCGAATGAAACCGTTACGACCCACGCAAAACAACCGTATACGCTGGTTTTTGCCAGCGTTCTAATCATGATCGAGCAGTCTCCCAAAGACCTTCGTTTCGGGCGGGCGTCCCAGATTGCAGTCTACTGTGGCACCCAACCCCCATCAAGCTCACAAAAATGTTGCCAGAACGGGCTCCCTACCCTTTCTGGATCAACAAGAAAATGTCGTGAAACTCACTACCTATGCACTCCGCAGCGATTTCATTTTGTTGACCATGCACGGGCACCATGCTAACGTCCGCGCCGTTCACTACTAGCGCACGCTAGGCCTACCAGGAGGATCCACATGTCGTATGAAGCCCTCGGGATGATCGAGACCCGCGGGTTGGTCGGTGCGATCGATGCTGCTGATGCAATGGCAAAGTCTGCTAAGGTTGAGCTTGTTGGGATAGAACAAGTTGGTGGGGGTTTTGTTACCGTACTGTTACGAGGCGACGTAGGCGCCGTAAAGGCCGCCACCGACGCCGGTGCGGCTGCAGCACGACGGGTTGGCGAGCTTGTTTCGGTACACGTGATCCCGCGGCCCCACGAAGAAGTCGAGAAATTGATAAGCCCCGCTCCTCAGGAGGGGTAGTGCCCATACCAACCAGTAAAATCAACTAGTTAGTGAACTGGCCGGCGAGTGCTACAAGAGACACCATCCCGTTATAAATGCCGCCGATGACTAACGCGGAACGAGACCGCGACCTTGCGTCGATTCAAGAAGCCCGGCAGCTTGGCCGTGCCGCTGTAGAAGCTCAGCGCCAACTTGAGGGCTACACGCAAGAGCAAGTAGACGCCATCATTGAAGAGATGGCTGCTTCAGGATTATCTCATAGCGAGCACCTCGCGGAGTTAGCCCACGATGAAACCGGCTTCGGCAACATCCCGCACAAGGTTCTTAAGAACAACTTTGTCCTCAAGGATGTTGTGGAAGCCATGCGTGGCATGCTTACAGTCGGCGTACTCCGTGAGGATCGCGAACATGGCATCCGCGAAATCGCTGAACCCGTGGGAGTTGTCGCCGGTATCATCCCATCGACAAACCCGACCTCCACAGCGTTCTTCAAGTGCCTGATTGCTCTCAAGGCTCGTTGCGGGATCGTATTGTCGCCCCACCCAACCGCGGCCCAGTGTGTTAAAGCCAGTGCCGAGGTTATGGCCTCAGCCGCACGCGAGGCAGGGGCCCCAGACGGCATTATCGGATGCATGAGCAGTGTCACGATGCAAGGAACCAGGGAACTCATGCATGGTCGCGAGACCGACATGATTCTAGCAACCGGAGGTATCGGTTTAGTCACGGCGGCCTACTCGGCGGGCAAACCAGCTTATGGCGTCGGACCCGGCAACGTTCCAGCCTATATCGAACAAACAGCAAATGTGCCTAAAGCGGTGCGGGACGTCATTTCCGGAACAACCTTCGACAACGGCACACTATGCTCCTCGGAGCAGGCAATCATCTGCGACCGTATTGTCAAGGATGAAGTCCTCGAGCAAGCACGTGCAAACGGTGGCCACCTTCTCACTCCAGAGGAATGTGATCGTCTGGCCACAGTGCTAATTACCGACCGCCTTTTGGTCAACACCGACTATGTTGGCCGGCCAGCTATCACCATCGCGAACGCCGCTGGAATCAAGGTGCCAGATGGAACCCGGGTCTTAATTTGTCCGGTCGGCGGTGTCGGCAAGCAATATCCTCTCTCTCACGAAAAGCTTTCGCCCGTACTTGCTTTTTACGTCGTGGACGACTGGCAGGAAGGATGCGAACGATGCACTGAATTGCTGCGCTTCGGCGGCATGGGTCACACGATGGTGATCCACTCAGGCAATGACGACATCGTCTTGGAATTCGGCCTAAGAAAACCAGCTCACCGGGTACTCGTGAACACTGTCGCAGCGCTTGGCGCCGTCGGGCACACCACTCACCTCTTTCCCTCGATGACACTTGGTTGCGGTTCCTGGGGGAATAACATCACCTCGGACAACATCGGTCCACAACACTTATTGAACGTTAAACGGCTAGCCTACGAGACGCGTGAATACATACCAGAAGAAATTACCGCAGCACCGGCAACCATTTCCGATTTGAATGGGCGTACCGAATTGTCAGCTAACATTGTTGCTGACACTGAACACGTGGCCGGAGAGGGGCTCGAAGTACAAATTACTGACTTTCTGGACAAGCGTGGCCTGTTACCTAAAGCATCGACAGTGCCACCTGTAGTAGGGCGAACTTCAGTAATCTCGGTCCGCGATGGTGAGACTTCCGACACTGTGTTAACGACGCCACCTCCCCCGCGCGGAAGACCGGAACTGCCGGCCGACCAGGAGCGCGCGGCCCTTAAAGCCAAGACAACAGAAACGACGACTCCACATTTATCTCCGGCGGAATTTGTTTCCGAGGACGACGTTCGAGATGCTTGGGAAACA
>CAYVUW010000015.1:21730-30127 GCA_964455175.1 uncultured Acidobacteriota bacterium
AAACAGGCGAGAAAATTGGCATCGGACCCGATACAATCGTCACACCTCTCGCTCTCGAATTGGGGGAGGCGCACGGCATCTTTCACCGGCTCTGAAAGGACTCATGATCGTGGTCGGTGACCACGATGGTGCAACAATGACGCCGGGGGGCATTCTTTCGAGGTCCGTATGATCTGTAGTGGGGCATTGCGACTTGGGTCCAGAGACGTGGCCGGCAGATTGGCCCTTCTTCTGATCATTCTTGTTTGGTTACCCGCATGTGCCGGGTCCCAGGCACCGCCGGTGAGCACACTTCCATCTCCGTTAGCACCCGCTGAACCAATCAACAAAGTCGCGGATTTGCTCAGTGAGGCCGAAAGCTACTTTCTGCAGGGAGAGGAAGCCTACCGCCGTAGTGAGTATGGGACCGCCGATGACCGATTCCAGAGAGCTCTCGACGTATATCTTGATGCCAACGTCACTCCGAGCGACCGGGACGCGTTACACGCCGCGTTGATTGACCTCTTCAACCGCATCCATGTTGTCATGACTTTTGATGGGCTAATTGCTGGCCCAGATGAGATTGTTCCGGTCGAGAAAGATGAGTTGCCGTCTCCAAATGTAGCGGACCTGGCAGATCTGCACGCTCGCCTTGAAGCTTCACCTCCGGAACTGCCGAAATTCTCAATGCCAGTACCATCGCCCCTTGAAAATGAACGCGTCGAATGGGCACTTGCCTATCTGTCTGGAGTGCGCAAAGAAGTTATTGAGGAAGGCCTGTCACAGGCCACCCGATATATGCCTATGATCGAGTCGATTTTCGACGAAGTAGGCATACCGCGAGAACTGGGATGGACTCCGCTTATTGAGAGTCTCTTTAAGAACACTGCGTATTCACACGCTGCGGCAAGTGGCATGTGGCAGTTCATCAGAGGCACGGCCCGGCTCTACAACATGAAGGTAGGCCCAAATGTGGACGAGCGCCGTGACCCAATCATATCAACTCGTATGGCTGCGATCTTCATGCGCGACCTTTATGAGGAATTCCAGGATTGGTCACTTGTGCTTGCTGCCTATAACGCCGGCAAGGGCCGCATTGGCAGAGCCATGCAAAGGACCGGCGCGACTGATTACTGGACTCTGTCGGAACGTCGTGCCATCCCACGTGAAACTCGTGATCATGTCCCAAAGGTTTACGCTGCCATCTTGATGGCCAATGACCCAGAGTTCTACGGCCTGGAAGTGACACAACTTCCACCCTATGTTTATGACGAATCGATAATGGAAGCCAATACGGACCTGCGGCTAGTCGCTGATCTCAGCGGTCTAACATTGGAAGAAATTCGGGAACTCAACCCCCACATCATGGCCTGGGTGCCTGAAGGATATCCGGTACGGATTCCGTCAGGGTCCAAGCTGGCCTTCGAAAACGCGCTTGCCGAAGTTCCAAAGGCTGAGCGGATCGCATTTCTGAGCCATGTTGTTGCGAGTGGCGATACTCTCTCCGAGATCGCTAGTATTTACGGGACACGACAGTCCGCTATTGTGGAAGTCAATAGCTTGAGAAATCCTAATAGACTGAGCATCGGCCAAAGATTAATTATCCCGGTCGGACCTGAAGCGCGCCCTTATAGAGCTCAGCCAGTAGCAGGGTTTAATACAGGTGAGCGGACAACTTACCGAGTGCAACGCGGCGACGAACTTTGGGGAATCGCCCAGAACTTCCGAACCACAGTGGGCCACCTGATGCGATGGAATGACCTGGCCAGTGATCGTATCTACCCAGGCGACACGTTGATCGTCTATTACGGGGTACGTAGCAATATGGCAACGCCTGTAGCACTAGAGAGTTCATCTACAAAGGCGCCCAGTCCCCTCCCCAGTAACTTGAATGCAGACGACCCAACGCCAGACACGACTACAAACAGCGAGCGCGGCATCTACACAGTGCGTCGTGGGGACAATTTTTCCGCTATCGCCCAGCGCTATGACGTCACCGTAACTCAGCTCAAACTCTGGAATAACCGCCAAAGCAATACCATCTTTCCGGGAGACAAACTCGTAGTTTATTCACCAGCATTTTCCAATTCCCCGGTAAATACCACTGGCGGAATGACCAATGCCCAGAGCTATATCGTACGGCGAGGTGACTCACCGTATGAGATTGCTCAACGCTACGGTGTCGGGCTTGACGCCCTTTTAGTTGCAAACGGCTTGTCGCGCCGGAGCAATATTTACCCCGGCGACGAGTTGAAGATCCCGGGAGGTCGTGCCTCCTCACCATCTGTGTCCGACTACACGGTGCGCCGTGGTGACACACTAGGTGGTATTGCAGAAAATCACGGAATCTCTCTGAGGAGTCTCCTACAGGTTAATGGGTTATCGTCCCGTAGTGTCATCCATCCCGGGGACCAGATTCTCATTCCGCAGCGTTGACCCTAACCCGTTGAATCACGGGCTGTCATAACCGCCTTCATGCTGAGCCATGATTAACAACGTTCTCACCAAGGTTTTCGGAACTCATAACGACCGCGAACTGAAACGTATTAGTGAGGCGTTTTTAGGGCCGATTAACTCGCTTGAGCCCTCGATGGAAAAGCTTTCTGACTCTGACTTGAGTCGGAAGACTGAGGAATTCAAGGACCGGCTCGCCAACTCAGAAACGCTTGACGACATTCTTGTCGACGCCTTCGCTGTCGCTCGTGAGGCCGGTCGGCGAGTCCTTAATATGCGTCATTACGACGTACAGCTAATCGGTGGTGTCGTCCTGCATGAAGGAAAGATCGCGGAGATGGCCACAGGAGAAGGCAAGACGTTAGTTGCCACTCTGCCGGCCTACCTGAACGCACTCGCGGGCGGTGGAGTACACATCATCACTGTCAACGACTATCTGGCGCGTCGCGATTCCGAGTGGATGGGACCACTCTACGAGTTACTCGGCTTAACTATCGGGAACATCCAACATGACATGCCCGACGATGATCGCCGGGCAGCTTATGGTGCCGACATTACTTTTGGCACCAATAACGAATTCGGCTTTGACTACCTGCGGGACAACATGAAGTTTCAAAGCGAAGACATGGTTCAGCCAACCCATAATTTCGCTATCGTTGATGAAGTCGATTCGATCCTGATCGATGAGTCGCGTACTCCACTCATTATTTCAGGCCCGGCAGAGCAATCGACAGAGCTTTACTACAAAGTCGACCGCTTGATACCAGCATTGAAGCTCGAGCGTGATTACGAAGTCGACGAAAAGAACCGCTCAGCGGCCCTCACCGAGGAAGGCGTCTCTCATTTAGAAAGGCTTCTCGGTGTAGACAATCTCTATGATGCCTCCCATATGGACCTGGTCCACCACGTCCAACAGGCGGTTAAGGCGCACGCCCTCTTTAAGCTCGATCGAGACTACCTCCTGAAAGACGGCGAGGTGGTTATTGTCGATGAGTTCACTGGCCGCATGATGCCAGGCCGACGATGGAGCGACGGCCTTCATCAAGCAGTCGAGGCTAAAGAGGGCGTCAAGATCGCGCAAGAGAATCAAACTCTCGCTACGATCACATTTCAAAATTTTTTCCGAATGTACGACAAACTCGCAGGCATGACGGGTACGGCTATAACTGAGGCTCCAGAATTTCACAAAATCTACGACCTTGACGTACTGGAAATACCTACTAACAAGCCGCTGATCCGCGACGAGATGCCCGACGTGATTTTCCGTACCGAATCTGAAAAGTGGAAGGCTGCGGTTGAAGAAATCACCGAACAAAATGAGACAGGCCGTCCAGTTCTGGTCGGCACTACCTCGATTGAAAAATCTGAGAAGATCTCCAAGATGCTTGGCAAACGGGGCGTGAAACACGTCGTCCTGAATGCCAAACACCATGAGCGGGAGGCTGAAATTGTGGCACTGGCCGGCCAACAAGGCGCGGTGACCATCGCCACTAACATGGCAGGCCGAGGGACTGACATCGTTCTCGGCGACGGTGTCAAGGAACTTGGCGGCCTGCATGTACTCGGTACCGAGCGGCACGAGGCGCGTCGCATCGACAATCAATTGCGTGGACGTACTGGACGCCAGGGCGACGCAGGATCATCGCAGTTCATCCTTTCCCTTGAAGATGATCTCATGCGGATATTTGGGATGGACCGACTACAAGGTTTGATGGCCCGCCTGGGCATGGAGGAAAACGTGCCTATAGAAGACCGAATGGTTACCAAGGCGCTCGAACGTGCTCAGAGACAAGTTGAAGGGCGCAACTTCGAGACTCGCAAGCATCTCCTCGAGTATGACGATGTAATGGAGAAGCAACGCCAAGCGATCTACGCAATGCGCCATGACCAAATGAGCGATGAAACGGCTCCCCGCCGTTTCGTGTTGGAAACAGCTGAAGACATCCTCGACTGGCTACTAGATACGCACTTCGACCCGGAGGCAGATCCGCTTGACTGGGAAACTGATGAGATGCGAACGCAGTTAAAGCATTTCTTTGGTCTTGGCCGGGAAGACTTCACAGTGGACCTCGATCAGGACAGCATCCAGGACATTCGCACGGAATTGCTGGAAACGATTCGGGACCACTACCAAACCAAGGTTGACCGTATCGGTGAGGTCATAACGCAATTCGAAACCTGGATCTGCCTACAGGTCATAGACGCGCGTTGGAAGGAGCATCTCTACGCTCTTGACCGACTAAAAGAAGGCATCGGCCTCCGTGGCTACGGACAACGTAATCCACTCGTCGAGTACAAGCGCGAGTCGTTTGACATGTACCAAGAAGTTCATGAGCGTATCTGTGGAGAAGTAGTTCGCTATGCTTTCCAACTTGAGCCGATGAGCCAAGAAGAGCGCCAGGCGCAGCTGGCCCAACAGAAGGCGGAAACGAAACGAGTTCAGCGCGTCGCGGCAGCCGCTGGCGGACCTTCGCCCTCAACGGAGACTGTTATCCGCCAGAAAAAAAAGGTGGGTCGCAACAGTCCTTGCCCATGTGGCAGCGGAAGGAAGTACAAGAAGTGTTGCGGTCGTTAGCCATATAGGCTTGCGAAATCGTACCGGTGTTGTACTGTGCCGCAATTACGCACAATACAGGAGCCGGGATGCTCAGCGAGAACCTGCGGGTAGCGCTTACCTTCGATGACGTTCAACTCGTCCCCGCCCGCTCAAGTGTGCTGCCTTCAGAAGCAGACACCACGACTCAACTGACTGCCGATATTAACCTTCGAATTCCATTGCTATCGGCCGCGATGGATACAGTCACTGAGTCACGTATGGGGATCGCCCTAGCCCAACAAGGTGGCCTCGCGATCATCCACCGGAACCTGACGATCGAAGAACAAGCTGATGAAGTTGATAAGGTCAAACGATCAGAAAGCGGGATGATCGTAGATCCGATTACCATCGGCCCGACTGAGCCCATCCACCAAGCGCTGGGGATGATGGCAAAGTACAAGATTTCTGGCGTCCCGGTCACTGACCCTCAGGGCAAAGCCGTCGGCATACTTACCAATCGCGACGTGCGCTTCGAAGATGATCAGAACCGTCGTGTTGAGGAACTAATGACGCGAGACAACCTCGTCACCGTACCATCAGGCACAACCATGGACGAGGCTGCTGAAATGTTGCAGCTGCATAGAATTGAAAAACTTCTAGTGGTTGACGACCAAGGCTATTTAAAGGGCCTGATCACCGTTAAGGATATCCAAAAGGCAATCGACTACCCGCACGCCTCTAAAGACGACCTTGGTCGTCTTCGCGTTGGCGCTGCCATCGGAGTTGGCCCAGAATCCGAAGAACGGGCGGCTGCCTTGGTGCAATCTGGCGTCGACGTCATCGTTGTCGATACAGCGCACGGACACTCCGAGTCGGTAATCAAAACGGCTGGCGCGATCAAGAAGAAATTTGGCAACATAGGTGTCATCGCTGGCAACATCGCCACTTCCGAAGCAACACGGGATCTAATTGAAGTCGGTGTCGACGCAGTGAAAGTTGGAATTGGTCCATCGGCGATCTGCACAACTCGCGTTGTGGCAGGTGCTGGAGTGCCGCAAGTCACTGCCATCGCTGAATGCACCCGCATCGCCAAAGAATGCGGCATCCCAATTATTGCCGACGGCGGTGTCAAGTATTCTGGCGACATCGCCAAAGCAATCGCCGCCGGAGCTGATGTCGTCATGGTCGGCTCTTTACTTGCTGGCACGGACGAAAGTCCTGGCGAAATCGAACTGTACCAAGGCCGCGCTTTCAAAGCCTACCGAGGGATGGGGTCGGTCGGGGCCATGCGGCACGGTAGCAAAGACCGGTATTTTCAGCGTGATGTTGACGAGGCAAAGCTAGTCCCCGAGGGAATAGAGGGCCGCGTCCCCTACAAAGGCCCGGTCTCCGAGACCGTCCACCAGCTTATCGGGGGACTGCGTGCCGGCATGGGCTACTGCGGTTGCGCCAACATTGCCACCATGCAATCCAAAGCCCAATTCGTACGGGTCACCGCTGCTGGTTTACGGGAAGCCCACGTCCATGATGTCCAAATTACAAAAGAGGCCCCAAACTATCGCGTCGAGTAACCTCCTGACACGACGCCACTTCCTTAGCGGGACGCTAGCAGTCCCTATGGCTCCGCTAAGCTCCTGGCTACGACCGACTCAAACCTCGCCCTACGCCGTTGTCCTCGGCACAGCCCAAGATGCCGGTGTGCCGCAAGTTAATTGTTTCAACGAAAACTGCAACGCAGTGCGACGCGGCGCGCGACCTATACCAAGAGTCTCAAGCATCGGGCTCGTGGACCCCTTGGCCGGAAAGCGTTTTATCTTTGATGCAACGCCAGACTTCGCATCCCAAGTGGGAGAGCTTCTGACGCACCCAGCCGGAACAGCTCTACCAACCACCTCGATCCCACTCCAGGAACACCTTCATGGCATCTTTCTGACCCACGGCCATATGGGACATTACACCGGCTTAATTCACATCGGCCGCGAGGGCGCTGGCGCTAGCCGCTTGCCGTTGTACGTGTCGCCTTCAATGGCTTCGTATTTGAACGACAACGAGCCCTGGGCCTTTCTTGTTCACAATCATCATGTCCAGCTTATGGTCCTTCAACCCGAGACTCGCCTAGTCCTCACCGATTCGCTGGCCCTCACGCCCTTTATCGTCGTGCACCGGCAAGAATTCACCGACACTCTCGGCTTCCTTATCCATGGTCCAGAGCGCACGCTGATGTTTGTTCCGGACGCAGACGTTTGGGAAGGTTGGAGGATTCCATTTGAACAGTTGCTTGATCGCAGCGACGCCGCTCTCCTTGATGGCAGCTTCTTCAGCCACGAAGAGCTCGGGCACCGACGTCAAGACGACGTCCCTCATCCCCCGGTGATAGCTTCGATCGACCTTCTCAGCGGACGGGGAGGAGATCCGGAAATATGGTTTACCCACCTCAACAACACCAACCCACTGTGGGACCCGGATAGCCATGAAAACTTGGTGGTAAGCAACGCGGGGTTTGGAGTTGCTCGCCGAGGCCAAATTTTCAAGCTCTAGAAGGCTCCTCTAGAACCCTGATACAACCCGCTTCCAGGTCCTTTAAAGCCTGATTTTCAGCTAACTTGATGCACTAATGCGTCGAGCATTATCATGCGAGTCTCGTCCTCAGTGGGGTGGCAGTCAATTTCAACTATGACTGCGTCCACTATGTCCCAGCCAGCCTCCTCCAACCGTTCTGCCCATTCGACTGCAACGACTTGGCCGTCACCGTAGATCTCTTCGAGACCAAGATCCACCAATGAGTCAGGACTTAGACGGTAAAGGTCGGCATGTAACAGGCGATCCCTTCCGGCATGCTCGTAAATGAGCGTGTACGCGGGACTGCTGACTTCTTCGGGCCTCAGACCTAACCCTTCTGCAAGCCCTCGAACAAATACCGTCTTCCCTGCGCCCAATGGTCCGAATAGCAAAACAACTTCACCACCATGCAGTCCTTCGCCGAGGGTTCTTCCTACTTCATGTGTCTCCGCCGGGTTGCGGGTCACAAACTCACGTGCGGACCTCATGCTGTACCACCTCTGGGCCCAAGTTCGAAACTAGAGAATGCATCGGGGAGCGCCTCGATGATGTCAGAGGCAATCAATGAGATCTCGCCTACTCTTTCAGCGGCTATATCACCAGCCTCCCCGTGCAGAAACGCGCCCAATCGTGCTGCGGAAAATAGCTCAAGACCCTGGCCGATTAGAGCCGCCAAGAGTCCCGTAAGAACATCACCTGAGCCTCCTGTCGCCATTCCAGGGTTGCCTGTAGGGTTGATCGCGACCCTGCCGTCCGGGTGGCACACCAACGACCGGTATCCCTTCAGGATGACAATCGAACCGCTACGAGCGGCAAGCAAGCGCACGGCCGCTAACCGCTCAGCTTGAGCTTCCGCTGTGCTTATGCTG
>CAYVUW010000015.1:30137-37066 GCA_964455175.1 uncultured Acidobacteriota bacterium
CACAAGGGGGTCTTACCTCTCGAAGCGCCTCAGGATTGCCTGCGAATGCGTTTAGGCCATCAGCGTCCAAAACTACCGGCGCCGGACTCTCCACCACAATTTCCCGCACTAGCTGTTGGGTTTCCTCTGATGTGCCAATGCCTGGACCAACGGCAATAACATCGGCAGATTCAGCTAGTGCTAACAGCCCCATTTTCGCAGAGAGTGAGAGCTGCCCGTCTCCATCGCTGGCGTACGGCCTGACCATGGCCTCTATTACTAGGCTTGCGATGATGCCAGAAACAGAATCGGGGGTCCCTACGGTAACCAACCCAGCACCCCCCCGCAGTGCGCCACGTGCCGCTAGCGCCCCAGGCCCGCCCATTACCCGAGCACCCGCGACGATTAGGACGCGCCCATAGGTACCTTTATGTGTATCCACAGAGCGTGGCTTGAGCGAGCGTGCACATTCCTCCGGGGTAACCAATTCGACAGTACTTCCAACCGCATCAATCACGGCCGCGGGGATTCCGATGTCGACGACGCTAAGCTCGCCAATGAAGTCGAAAGCAGGCGGAAAAATATGGCACAACTTTGGCGCTGCGAAAGCGACAGTAAGGTCCGCTTCGACCGTTGGGCCAAGAACTTCCCCACTGTCAGCCGACAAGCCGCTCGGTAGATCTACCGAAACAACTATGGAGCCAGAATCGTTAACTGCCTCAACGACGGAACCAAAGTAGCCACGAAGCGGCCCCGTAATTCCCGTGCCAAACAACGCATCAACGATACAGTCGAAGCCAGCTATGTCACTGGAATACTTCTCCCAGGACTCAGTGTCAGGAACCTCGACGATTTCAACGCCAAGCTCTTCCGCGATGCGGTGATTCTGAGCGGCGGCTCCCTGTAGGTCAACAGCCAAGGCGAACAGATAGGCCCTCACCGAAGAACCCGCAGCGTAAAGGTGCCGTGCTACAACGAAACCATCGCCACCGTTGTTACCCTTGCCACACATTACGGCGATTAGTTCCGGAACTCCATCACCGAAGTACTCGTCCATGGACTCGACGACCTGGACGCCGGCGTTCTCCATTAGCACAGACTCGGAGATACCGTAGTCGTTGATCGCTTCGCGGTCACATTGCTGCATCTGTTGGCTATTGAGAACCTTCATGACACTCAGATTATAGCCCTGCGTCCCTAGCACCACGGCTTGATAAGCCCTTAAATCTACCCGCAATATTGCTGACCAGAAGACTTCAGGGCCCTGTTATACTGGATTCTCGTTGCCATTTTTCACATTTAACCACTCTAATCGATGTCCTTTCGTATTCTCCGTTTGATGACGGCAGGTGAGTCGCACGGGCCCATGCTCGTCAGCATACTCGAGGGCTTACCTGCTGGTGTGCCGATCGAGATAACTAAGGTCGATGCTGATCTAAAGCGCCGCATGGGCGGTTACGGCCGAGGCAAACGGATGAAGATAGAAGACGATCAAGCTCGCATTGTTGGCGGAGTGCGTCACGGTCAGACACTTGGTAGCCCGATCGCTTACTTCATCGAAAATAAAGATTGGCCAAACTGGCAGCATGTCATGGGTGCTGAAGAACCCGCGGCACAACAAAAAGAGGGTGGCGCCATAGCGGAAAGCGGCAATGCACCAACGAAAAACTCTGATCCACGCCGTGTAAGCCGACCGCGGCCCGGGCATGCCGACCTTGCTGGTGGGCTCAAGTACAACCGTTCTGACCTGCGTGACATTCTCGAGCGTGCCAGCGCTCGGGAAACTGCCAACCGTGTCGCCGCTGGGGCGATTTGCAAACAATTTCTTGGTGCTTTTCGGGTCGAGGTCGCTAGTCATGTCGTTCAAATTGGCGGGGCGGCAGTTGAATCGACTGGAACACCATTCGAAACAATCCGGGCAAAAGCAGATGACTCACCAGTCCGCTGTGTGGACGAAAGCGCCGAGCGCCTCATGATGGAGGCCATCGACAAAGCATCCGACAATCTTGACACTCTTGGTGGTGTCTTTGAGGTTGTTGCCCGCAACGTCCCTGTCGGTCTAGGCAGCCATGTGCAGTGGGACAAAAAGCTTGATGCGCGAATTGCCCACGCGATGATTTCGATTCCAGCCCAGAAAGCTGTCGAGATCGGTGACGGCATTTGGGCCGCAGGCCAACAAGGTTCCGCAGTGCATGACGCCATTACTTTCGACAAAACAAACAAATCCTACGAGCGTCCCACTAACCGCGCTGGAGGCACCGAGGGTGGCGTAACTTACGGTGGAGATCTTCGGGTACGTGTATACATGAAACCTCTCTCGACTCTGCGTCAGCCACTCGCCTCGGTAGACATTGACACCGGGGAGGCTATTCAGGCCGTGGTTCAACGCTCCGACGTGTGCGCCGTACCTGCGGCGGCCGTTATTGGCGAAGCCATGTTGGCCCTCGTCCTCACAGATGCCTGCATGGAGAAGTTCGGGGGCGACAGTTTGTGCGAAACACAACGGAACTGGAAAGGCTTTCTCAAACAGGTTCGTGAATTTCCGCCTGGGTGTTAGCCGCTGTTTCCAATTAGGCTCCTAGGATGGGAGCGTTGAAATCTACTTTCAATCCCGTGTATCGGTTCAAGCTCCGACAACTTCACGCGCCACACCAATCGTAAAATCTATGTCAGCTGAATTAACATCTGCGTGGGTCACCATGCGCAAAACATTAGAGCCAGGGTTTAAGCACACCACACCTTGCTCTTCGAGTCGGTTTCGAATCTCTCCTGCGCTAACGTCACAGTCAGCAACATCTATGATGACGATGTTGCTGTCGCAATGACCGTAAGCAAGTTCGACACCAGGCAATTCAGTGAGCCCCTTGGCTAAGCGGCGAGCATTGTGATGGTCCTCGGCTAAACGATCGATCATCTCTGCAATGGCAACCCTACCGGCAGCCGCTACGACCCCAACCTGTCGCATACCGCCACCGAGAAGCTTACGGACTCGCCGACCGTCATCGATCAATCCAGCGGGGCCAGCCAATATTGAGCCCAACGGAGCGCACAGTCCTTTGGATAGCGAAACCATCACAGTATCAAAACCCACCGCAAGGTCAGCCACTGCAGTACCGCTAGCAACTGCAGCGTTGAACAATCTCGCCCCATCCAGGTGCAACGCAGCACCGCGTGCACGTGCGACCTGTTGCACCTGAGCCATCCGATCCTGCGGCCACACACGACCGCCAGCCATATTATGAGTGTTCTCAATAATTACCAACGAGACCTTAGCCCGAAGATATTGCAATTTCATTCGATCACACAATGCCTCCTCAACATCATCAACATCGAAGACACCTCGATCGCCAATCAATACACGTGGTTGAACACCTGAAATCACTGCCATCCCGGAGTTCTCCCAATCATAAGAATGCCCGCTACCTTCAATAAGCACTTCATCACCTGGGCGAGTAAGGAGATGGATGGAAATCTGATTTCCCATTGTTCCTGTGGGCACAAATAAAGCGGCTTCGTAACCGAGTAACTCCGCGCATTCTTCCTCCAGCGCAGAAACGGTTGGATCTTCTCGAAATACGTCATCGCCCACCTCAGCCTGAGCCATAGCGCGACGCATGTTCTCTGTCGGCATCGTGACAGTGTCCGAGCGCAAGTCAATTAAACGTCTCATCGACAATTCTCGTCTCTCGCCGTCCGGTTAGCCCTCAAAGTTTCAACACCTTTCCTAGGTAGTCGCCAGTGTGCGAGTGTGGTGCTACTACGATATCTTCGGGTGTACCCTCAGCCACTATCCAGCCACCGTCAGCACCTCCTTCCGGCCCCATATCGATGATCCAGTCGGCCGTCTTCAGAAGGTCAAGGTTATGCTCGATAACGACAACTGAAGCACCTTCATCAACCAAACGATTTAGGGCGAACAATAGCTTGGAAATGTCGTCGAAGTGGAGTCCCGTGGTTGGCTCATCGAATAGATAGAGAGTGTCGCAGCCAGCTCCCTCGATAAGATGGGCAGCAAGCTTGACTCGCTGCGCTTCACCTCCTGACAGAGTGGTCGACGGTTGGCCAAGTCGAAGGTAACCAAGGCCAATATCCTGAAGAACCTGTAGTCGCTTAGCCGTCACTGGAAGGTCTCGGAGGAAAAGCCTTGCCTCGTTTACTGTCATTTCAAGAACTTCGCGGATATTCTTGCCGCAATACTTAACTTCCAGAGTATCAGCCCGATAACGGCTGCCTTCGCACTCTTCACAAGGCAAGCTGACATCGGGCAAGAATTGCATCTCCACAACCACTTCACCGCTTCCGTCGCAAGCCTCGCAGCGACCTCCTGCAATGTTGAACGAGAAGTGTCCAGACTTTAAGCCTCGCGCCTGCCCCTCGCGTGTCTTGGCAAAGGCCGCGCGGATGCCATCAAACGCCTTGATGTAGGTAACCGGATTCGATCTAGAGGATCGACCAATCGGTGATTGATCAATCATTACTACGCGAGCGACCTGTTCCGCGCCTTCTATGCGGTCGTGGGCACCTATCTTCTCCTTCCATGGGCCCAAGCGTTGGCGCAGGCCGTTGTGCAACACATCGTGGATCAAGGTGCTCTTCCCCGAACCAGAGACGCCCGTGATACAGCACAACACACCGAGCGGTATTTTTACGTTGAGGTTTTTCAGGTTATGTTCGCGAGCCCCAACCACCTCGAGGTAACCCTCGGCTGGGCGGACTCGTGAAGGCTCGGGAACACTCTTGTCACCTCGCATGTACTCCGAAGTCAACCCGCTCGACGCCAATAACGCACAAGGGGCTCCCTCGCACACAAGCTCTCCACCTTCTTCCCCGGCTCCGGGGCCGAGGTCAATAAGATGATCGGCCGCCTCGATCATCTCTCGATCGTGTTCAACAACGAGGACACTGTTACCAAGATCACGCAAACGCCGCAGAATCCCCATTAACCGCTCATTGTCGCGTGGGTGCAAACCAATGCTGGGTTCGTCAAGAACGTACATCACACCAACTAGTGAGGAACCAAGACAAGCAGCCAGGTTGATCCTCTGCGCCTCGCCACCTGAAAGCGTCCCCGTAAGGCGATCCAGGGTCAGGTATCCGACGCCTACTTCAACCAGGTAAGTTAGCCGGAAACGAATCTCAGCCAACAGCGGTTCAGAAACCACGTCATCTCCTTCCAGAAAATCAGACTCAAGGAAAAATCGTTCGGCATCCTCAATACTCATTGCCAAAATTTTACCTATGGTCATCCCGCTAACCTGAACATTCCGAGCCTCGCTCCGGAGCCGCACACCATCACAAGCAGAACAAGAGACATACCCACGGTACCGAGCAAGCAGAACACGCACATGAAGTCGATAGTTCTTTCTCTTAAGTCTTTCAAAAAAACCGAGGACTCCTGAAAAACCATCGGAACCTTCCATTACAGCCTGGCGCTGCGCAGCCTTTAGGTCCTGCCAGGGAATGTCCATCGGAATTGCATGTGCACTACAATAATCACGCAGTCGTTTGCGCCAACGTCCCCGGCTCGCCTTATCCCACGGCTCGATAGCCCCGTCCTCCAGTGTCACCGTCTTGTCAGGAACAACCTTGTCGAGATCAACCTCAATAATGTTCCCAAACCCCTTGCACTCGGGGCAGGCACCATAAGGGTTGTTGAACGAGAAAAGGCGAGGTTCTGGTTGCAGAAAGTCCAGGTCGCACCCGGAACACCGAAAGCGCCAGTCGAACGGGTGCTTCGTCACCGACTGGCCGTCTCCATTACTAATTACAAAGGCGCTAGCTTTGCCCCCTCCCCCATTGAAACCCATCTCCATTGAATCAATGAGTCGAGTACGAGCATCCGGATCAAGTATTGAACGATCGACGATGACCTCTACAGAGCCACTGCCAAGTTCCTTAACCACGTCCTGGAGAGAACGGACCGACATCTCAAGCATCTCTCCCTTGTGCCATAGGCGACGAAATCCCTGCTGTAACAAACCAAGCAGAACTGTTTTTCGGCCTTTGATCGAACGTGGCAAGCAAGTTTGGAAGGTTATTACCACGTGGCAGTGTGCCGCCGTATCAAGAAGTGTGTCGACCGCTCCAGCCGGAGTATCAGAACAAACAACTTGATTGCACGAGGGGCACACGGTTTGTCCGACCCGAGCGAATAGCAATCGTAGGTAGTCGTGAACTTCCGTGGTGGTCGCAACCGTCGACCGAGCGCTACGTGGCGGCACTTTCTGCTGTATGGCAACAGCGGGACAAACACCTTCGATAGAGTCAACGGCAGGCTTCTTCATACGTTCAAGGAACTGCCGGGCGTAGGCTGATAGCGACTCAACGTAGCGACGCTGTCCCTCGGCGTAAAGTGTGTCAAACGCGAGACTTGACTTTCCCGAGCCAGAGACACCAGTAATCACCACCAGCTTTTGGCTGGGAATATCAACATTAATGTTTTTTAAATTGTGTACCCTCGCCCCACGGACTGAAATCGTCTGGTGGACTGCTGCGGCAGCTTTGGGGGTTTGTCTAACGGACATGACCTTGTATTCCAGAAGAAAAAAAGGGCCCAAGAGCCTCTTTGTACCTGATGAAATCAGAACCAGCGACCGAGACCACCATGTTAGAGTCTCAACCTTTTCCGGACAAACATGCCATCTCTTAGGTCTTGCTCCCGTAAAACAGTACTCGCTGTATGTTTCGGGAACCTATGCCGCAGTCCGATTGCAGAAGCTCTGCTGCGGCATTACCTTCCTAGCAACAGATGGGAAGTGATCTCCGCGGGGACCCACGCGGTCGGGGGCGACCCGCCCACCGCTGGAGCTTGCAATGCCATCGCGAAACTTGCAGATCTTGATATAACGAGGCAACGCTCTTTGCTCTTGACCTCAGACTTATTGCGAAATAGCGACTACATCTTCGTTATGTCACAGCGTCAAGCAGCGTGGGCCGCTGACTTGAACCCC
>CAYVUW010000015.1:37076-51740 GCA_964455175.1 uncultured Acidobacteriota bacterium
TACGAGCTAACAGATTTCAGTGGTGGCCCGACAGACACAATGGAGATACCGGACCCAATGGGCGGTAACCGAAAAGTATATGAGGCCTGCTGTAAAAGGATTATTAATTGCACTAAAGCTGTAGTTAGATGGCTAGATGCTGGGGCTCCAGCCACAGAAGACCCTGGAACGGTGGCCGACTGGATCAACGATTAACTTCCTCAAACTAACCCCAGCCAATGGATTCATCCCGCAACAGCTAACCAATGCTTAGTTAAGACAATGTCGGATTCAGCGCACGACCAATATTTCAACCGGATTGAGGAACATTTTGGGCGTCGAAGAGGTGGCCCACTCGTACTTTCACCGAAAGACTGGGGTCTCGTCGAGGCGTGGCACGACAGTGGTATACCGCTAAGGATCGTTCTACGCGGTATTAACCAGGCTTTTGATCGTTTTGCAGCTTCCGGACCGCGCCCTGACCGTATCAACTCATTGCTCTACTGTGAGCAGGAGATTCGAGCAGCATGGGAAGAGTACAGAGCAACACATCAACATAGGCACCCTCGTGGGGACCAAGGACCTGCGGGGTT
Source organism: uncultured Acidobacteriota bacterium (assembly GCA_964455175.1). Classification (GTDB taxonomy): domain Bacteria; phylum Acidobacteriota; class UBA890; order UBA890; family UBA890; genus UBA890. The sequence continues at coordinate 37,649 of CAYVUW010000015.1, forward strand.
ACCAATAGCATCAGCCCACTTGCGTGGTGTCTCTGCAGCTTGCCGTTCTGCTGCCACAAACGTCCAAAAGACCGTCGCGTCCTGTCTCCTTACTGCCGCAGCAGAGCTTGATGAGATTGAGCGTGCAGCCGCAGACGGCGACTTGGAAGCTCGCTCAGTCGACCGAAGGGCCAACGATGTCGAAAGTCGCTTGTGCAACGCCTTGAAATCACTCTCGGGAACCGATGAGCTTAAAGCGCTAAGCTTGCCGCCCTTTAGCCCCTACGACGCATGACCCAACCCGGTGTACCCTGCAGTTTCCCGTGTCGAGACTAGTGTTGCTCACAAACTCTCGATAGTCTCATCCGAGTATAGACTCGACTCGCACACGCTAAGCCATATCGCGCGATGCAACGACGAGATTGATACCAAAAGGGGTGTTTTTACTGATAGCTGTCGGGGCTGAAACAGTCTCGGCACCGTGCTTCGTACATATCATCAGCGCCCACCACAACTCTCTCCTCGCTTGCAATAAGCCTCTGCGAATGGTTTGCCGGTGCGCCGCATTGGACACAGATTGCCAACGTTTTGGTGATGTACTCGGCGAGCGCCAGCAACTGCGGAATCGGCTCGAAAGGTCGTCCGAGGTAATCCTGGTCCAATCCCGCGATAATTACCCGTCGCCCTTCGGCAATCAGCCGCTGGCAGACGTCAATAAGTCCATCATCATAAAATTGGGCCTCATCGATACCTACAACATGGGTCTCTGGGGAAACTGCGTCATACAGCTCCGCTGATGTCGTAACCTGTTCGCTCAAGATTCGCTGCCGACTGTGGGACACAATGTGATTGTCGTCAAGACGATCATCAATGCGCGGCTTGAAGACCTGAACTTTCTGGCGGGCAATTTCGGCGCGGCGCAGACGGCGGATAAGCTCCTCGCTTTTGCCAGAGAACATACTTCCGCAAATTACCTCGATCCAGCCTCGCCCCCGCTGTTGGGTGCTGGCGTCTGGAGTGCGCATGTCGGTAGCCTCTGTGGCGGAAGCACTTTCAAGAACACTATGGTCAGTCTGCTCCTGGGTGGCCAATCCTGCTGCCTCCGCATTTGCGGCAATTACTAGATGATCAAAAACTCTTGCCCGATGCTATAATCCGTCGTCTTCTGGCCTTCTGTTCACAGTAGCTCTTCCTCTTGGACACTGCCACTACCTCGAATCAATCTGGCCCAATAGTTTCTTGGGACCATGTGATCAGCCGGATCAACGCGCTACGACGCAGCCTTTTATGGGTTGTGGCTGCTCTCCTGTTAGGTACTGGGGCCGGCTGGGGCGTTGCTGATCGGGTGTTCAATTTCTTGGCCGCACCGCTCACGACAGCACTTGCGAACGCAACTCGGGACCCCCGGCTTGCGTTCACAAGCTTAAGTGATCCGTTCATCATCTATTTCAGTGTCGCAATGCTGCTGGGGCTACTCTTGGCCCTGCCAGTCATCATGTCTCTATTTTGGCGTATAGTTGCACCTCTGGGTCTCGGGCGTGGGGCAGCGAAGGCTGTCGTTTTTGTCGCCGCATCATCGGTGCTGTTCTTAGCCGGCTTGGCGTTCGGTTATTGGGTATTGCTACCCTTTGTCGTCCGATACCTTCTCGGTGTCGCTGAAGAATTCCGGTACGCGGTAACCATACGAGAATATTTACGCTTCGCGTTGCGCATGCTCATGGCGATGGGAATCTCTGCCCAACTTCCTCTAATCAGTTTTGTGCTCGCTCGCTTTGGGTTGGTCACAGCCCGGCGCTTACTCCGCTGGTTTCCCTATGCGGTGCTGGCCGCCTTCGTGATCGCCGCTCTGATTACACCTCCTGATGGCATAAGCCAATTACTCGTCGCAACGCCGATGATGGTGCTGTATTTGTTGGGCGTAGTCGTTGCAGCAGTCGCGGCACCCCGAAATTAGCAAGACCGAACCCAATGTACCCATCCGGACTAGCCGGGAGCTTTCACCAACATAATCAAGGGTCTTTTTCTAAGGACTTAACTTCGTTCCAAAGCCCGTCCATTTGTTCAAGATCAGACGCCTCCCCCGACTCTATACGCGATTCGATGGCACGAAATCGACGTTCGAATTTTTCACTCGCACGCCGGAGAGCCACCTCCGGAGACAACCCCATGTGACGCGCAAAATTAGCGATCGCAAACAGCAGATCTCCGATTTCTTCTTCAATTTCCACTGAGGCCCGCTTAGCATCTCGCTCAGCTTCGACTGTTGCCTCCTCGACCTCAACAAGCTCCTCACGCACTTTTTCAAGAGCACCGGCCGCATTAGGCCAGTCGAATCCAACATTTGAAGCCCGCCGGCCAAGCTTTTCTGCGCGGACAAGAGCCGGAAACACCTCGGGAATATCATCAAGCACTGATCCTCCACCACGTTCCTCGCGTTTGATCGCTTCCCATCGAACCAAAACTTCATCAGCACTGTCCAACTGACCTTCGCCAAAAACATGCGGGTGGCGCCGAACAAGTTTGTCACTAATCGATTCGACAACATCGGTGATGTTGAACTGGCCTCCTTCATCGGCCAGTTGGGAAAGGAAAACGACCTGTAGCAGAAGATCGCCAAGTTCGGAGGGGAGCGCTTCTAAGTCGTCATCATCGATCGCCTGCACCACCTCATACGCTTCCTCAAGGATGTACCTACGCAACGAATAAAGATCCTGTTGGCGATCCCAGGGGCACCCATCCGGGCCGCGTAGAGTTTTCATGATGTCTACAAGGTGTTCGAAGGCGGCCCCAATACGATTTGACACAATCTCTGTCTCTTTCTGAAGGCGGGGATAAAGTACGTGAAGTCACTGTAAGCTGATACGCCGAAATACTAACGCGCCCGATGAGTCACGTCGGGCCATTTGCAGAGCATTGATTCGCCCTCTACACTCTGCCAGCAAATTCCTTAACACTTCTGTGAAAGGCCGATGGACGAAGACGAATTAGTTCAAAACGATAACGAAAACGATCCGCCGACACTCAAGGTCACTGATCGCCGGAAATTTGCGGCCGATGGTACACCTTTGGAATCGGGCTCCGTTGAAGGCGAGGACACCAAGCCATAAGCGGAGACTCTGAAACCTGAGGAATTAAAGCAACCCGAAACAGAATCGACGACGGATACCAGGGCCCAAGAGGAGCCAGAGCCACCAACCGATACACCTGAACGAAACATTGCCCAACTGCCGCGGGACTTTTCAGCTTTTCTTGAAGGTATGTACCTCGAAGCGATGCTTTATCTTGGCGCAATACCAGATCCTCGCACCGGTGAAATGATCGAGGATCTTGAACTGGCTGAATACAAGATTGATCTCCTCGGAATGCTTCAGAGCAAAACTGAAGGCAATCTAGACGCTGATGAAAAGGAACGGGTCGTAGCGGTGCTCTACCAACTCCGCATGATCTATCTTGAAAAGACTAAGTCTATTAATCTTTAGGTTGACATTAAGCGACTCAGATTTTATTCTTGCTAGTAACTAAAGTACGAGAGTGGCAGATCGTTTGCCACGCTCACACAAACACCCGTAAACTCCGCGTTTTAGTGAAAACAAGAGGAAAATTATGTCCAAAATCATCGGTATCGACCTCGGAACCACAAATTCGGTCGTAGCCGTCATGGAGGGAGGGGAACCTGTTGTCATCCCCAACCCTGAAGGCAATCGCACAACCCCCTCGGTCGTAGCGTTCACCGAAAAAGACGAGCGACTAGTTGGGCAGGTTGCCAAACGACAGGCCATCACCAACCCCGAAAATACAGTCTTCTCGATCAAGCGCTTTATGGGACGGCGCTACAGCGAAGTCGATGAAGAAATGAAAATGGTCCCCTATGAAGTCATCAAAGACGGGGATGACGTTCGCATATTGGCACGCGGCAAGAAATATTCGCCACCTGAGATCTCCGCGATGACTCTAGGGAAATTGAAGCAAGCGGCCGAGGACTACCTCGGAACAAAGGTGGATCGGGTCGTCGTGACGGTGCCCGCCTATTTCAACGATAGCCAACGCCAAGCAACTAAGGATGCCGGGAAGATTGCCGGCTTAAAAGTCGAGAGAATTATCAACGAACCTACCGCCGCCGCCCTTGCCTACGGGCTCGACAAGCAAGCCGACGAAAAAATTGCTGTTTACGACTTTGGCGGTGGCACGTTCGACATTTCGATCCTTGAAGTAGGTGACGGTGTCGTGGAGGTCAAAGCGACTAATGGGGACACACACCTTGGAGGCGACAACCTCGACCAACGTGTTATCGAGTGGATTGTTTCCGAGTTCAAAAAGGACCAGGGTGTTGACCTCGCTATGGACCGAAGGGCGGTACAACGACTTAAAGAGGAGGCTGAAAAGGCAAAAATTGAGCTTTCCCTACATCACCGCAGGCGAAAGCGGCCCCAAACATTTGTCGATGAAACTTTCAAGGGCCAAGCTAGAGCAACTTGTGGAAGACTTGCTCCAACGCACGATCGGACCCTGCAAGCAAGCGCTCAAAGACGCCAACATGAAGCCTGGGGAGATCGATGAGGTGGTATTGGTGGGCGGCTCAACCCGCATGCCCAAGGTGCAGCAGCTCATTACTGAACTCTTCGGGAAAGAGCCCCACAAGGGAGTCAATCCAGATGAGGTCGTCGCCATCGGTGCAGCCATTCAGGCCGGGGTGCTTTCTGGCGAGGTTGATGACGTATTGTTGCTCGATGTAGCACCACTGTCGCTCGGCATCGAAACACTTGGCAGTGTCAGGACTGTACTTATTCCTCGAAATACGACGATTCCAACCCGTAAAAGCGAGGTCTTCAGTACTGCCTCGGACAACCAGCCAAGTGTCGAGATACACGTCCTGCAGGGCGAAAGAGAAATGGCCAGTGATAACCGCACGTTGGGTAAATTTCACTTGGGTGGTATTCCAGCGGCACCACGAGGCGGCCCTCAGGTCGAGGTGACGTTCGACATTGATGCCAACGGCATTTTGAACGTGTCCGCTAAAGATCTCGGGACGGGTACAGAGCAAAAGATTACGGTTACATCGTCCAGCGGCCTCGATCCGGATGAAATAGGAACAATGGTCAACGACGCTGCGTCACACGCCGACGAAGACCGAGAGCGCCGAGAACAGATCGATGCGCGTAACCAACTCGATTCAGTTGTCTACCAAACCGAGAAGGTGCTAAACGAGAATCGCGACAATATCGATGCAGCATCAGTGTCGGAGATCGAGGAGGCACTGCAAAACGCCAAAAACGCGCTCAGTAGCGACGATACCGATACAACGACACTCTCGGCAGCCGCTGAGAAACTGAACGCCACATCGCACGCTATGGCTGAGGCTATGTATGGCGCCGCTTCTGCTTCGGGAGAATCAGCGGATTCAGGCGCTGCGCCAGCACAAGACGAAGAGGAGGTCCTTGAGGCCGAGGTCGTCGACGACGACACCGAGTCTTCCTGACCAAATAACGGCGATCTATAGATAGGCGTTCCCTATCTGGCCGGTCGCGGGCGGATCGTTTCCATGTTATCCAGGGATCATTATGCCGTACTAGGCGTTCCACCTGATGCCGACAATGAAACCATTGATGCTGCATTTCGCCGTCTGAGTCGTCGTTACCATCCCGATCTAAATCCAGGCGACGCGCGTGCACAGACTGCCTTCGAGCGCCTTGAAATGGCCCATAGCATTCTCACTGACTCACGTGAGCGAGCCCGCTACGACAGCGAAGACCGTTCCACGGCTAAAGATGTCCAGGTTCTGGCCAGAACGAGTACAGAAGTTAAGAACGAAACCCGATCTTACGCAGACCTTTTCAGGCATCTCTGCGACAATGCTCGGCGAGCCCGGCCTGAGCGAGGCCGTGATGTTCACACCTCGGTGGTTTGTCGGCTCGCAGATAGCGAACGTGGTCGCCGAACGACCGTAGAAGTCCGTCGCTTGCATCGTTGTTTAGACTGTTCCGGTACAGGGCGCCTGTACGATGGAGATAACGCTCCATGCGCTACCTGCATGGGCTCGGGCAAGGAGGTTTTCGGCCGTGGTCCGCTCGCGGTTGCTGTTGCCTGTGGCGACTGCAGCGGTGAGGGGTTGCAGGCCGGAGCTGCCTGCGGAGCGTGCCATGCTTCAGGACTTACCACGCGAAACGAAACACTTCCCCTCCAGATACCTGCTGGGGTCCAAGACGGACAGACAATTCGAATCGAGGAAGGTGGGCACCAGGGCCGAAAAGGGTCACCGCCTGGCGACCTGGTGGTCACTGTCAGCGTACAAAACGATCCACGCTTCCAACGTAACGGCCCACACCTAGTCACCTCCGTACCAATTACAGTGTCTGAAGCGATACTTGGGGGGCGCATAGAGGTACCAACGATTGATGGCCCAATTGCCTTACTTCGCGTTCCTCCGGGAACCCGGGGCGGTGACCGGTTGCGCGTTCGTGGGCGCGGACTTGAAATGGCCAACGGCCGATGTGGTGACCTGATTGCAGTCATCGACCTTTGGCTCCCCGACACTATCGATGAAGACGCCCGACGTCTCATACGGGAGTTTGGAAGCCGCACGGATGAGCCGATTCGAGATCAGAATGAACGTGCTACCGTGAACCGATGAGAATTGGAGATAGGCCACGCCACGGAATGTACATGATCAGTGCCGTGGCGGAACTCTATGATATTCACCCGCAGACACTCCGAATGTACGAGCGCGAGGGGTTGCTGCAGCCGAATCGTTCAGAGGGAAACACCCGCCTTTATTCCACCTCAGACCTTGAGCGTCTCGAGTTTATTCTTACTCTCACTCGCGATCTTGGCGTCAACCTTGCCGGTGTCGAGGTTATTCTAAATATGCGCGAAAACATGTCGCGCCTGCAGGAAGAAGTTGGCTCGTTGATGACTTACGTACGGGATGAACTTCTGAAAAATGAGAGCAAACTAAAGGGCCGCTTTGAACAGGCACTGGTTCGGATCGAGCGAGGACCCCTTATGGTCCTAGAACGAACTACCCAAATCACTGTCCGTTCGTCGGACAAACAAACCACTGGTGAAGTTGATAAGACGAGTAACTTGTGACCACCCCTCTCACAACCCCATTGAAAGAGTCCGCTTCTTGCCCGAGGTGTTCAGCGACTGGCTGGGTCACAACGGACGCGGATGATCCCGGCGCCACGTTGCGACGTTGCTCATGCTACGCAACCCAGGACGATGAACGACGCCTTAAGAATTCTTTGATTCCGCAACGCTACCGAATAGCGAGACTCAACAACTTCGACCATTACCCTGGTATCCACGAGACCCTCCAGGGAGCTCAGCTCATCGCGGAAAAATTCGCTGAAACGTACCCAAACCAGAAGGATCCCGGGCTACTGTTCCAAGGCCCTTCCGGAGTCGGAAAAACACACTTAGCAGTGGCTGTCCTTCGAGAACTCGTCACTAATTGCGGTATCACGGGCAGGTTCGTTGACTATCGAGACCTTTTGCGCTCAATCCAGAACTCATACAACCCAGTGTCGGAAACCTCGGAGCTAGAAATCCTTCAACCCGTCTTGAACGCAGATGTCTTGCTTCTCGATGAACTCGGTACGCGGCGACCGACCGACTGGGTTCGGGACACCGTCACGCAGATTCTCAATGATCGCTATAAGCGAGAGCGGGTCACGCTGATCACAACTAACTATGAAGATGACGACACCGATTCATCAGTGCCAACGTTAGCTGAGCGCATCGGCCCTTATGCGCGCAGCCGCTTGTATGAAATGTGTCGCGAAGTCCCAATGCATGGACAAGACTTCCGCCAGATTACGGGAAGAGGAACCGTCCACGGGACTACAGAGCAAACACAATCTTCGCGTGCCACAGGTCCGGCACACAGACCCTAACCTACCAGTGCCGGGCTAACCGGAATTTAACTCAAGTCACCCCACAATGACTGGAAAAGGGTGATCGCGACCACGCCGGCAGTATCGGACCGCAAGACCCTTGCACCTAAACCAAAGGGCTGTGCTCCGACAGACAGTGCAGCATCAATTTCGCGTTCCGTCCATCCACCCTCGGGACCAATAAGCAAGCTGACTGTATTTGGTTCTGGAATCCTGGCAACTGGAGGCTTCCCCGGGTCGGCGACAAACATCGGTTGAGGGAAACATTTCCAATCTAGTTCGCTAAAAGCACAAGGCGGATCAATTTCAGGGACATGGGTCCGACAGCTCTGTTCTGCTGCAGCTTCGGCAATTCGATTCCACCGATTGGCACGGCGCCGTGTAGCAGAAAGTTTTGCCTTCGATTGCTGGCTACGCTCGGCAAACACCGGCGCAATACGATAGACCCCAAGTTCGGTAACCTGGCGAATGATGGTATCCATTCGGACAATCCGGGCCGGTATGGCTTGTATAAGCCAGCATTCAAGAGCTGACTCCGTGTCGTTCGAAACCTGCTTACGTACAGCAGCCACCGCTGCACACCCATCAAATATACTGATTTCTGCTTCGACTTCCGTGCCACAACCGTCGAAAAGATATATAACATCTCCCACGGTTGCCCGGACAACTTCAAGATGCCGGCGGATGGTGTTGAGGTCAATATGACCAGTGGCATCCGGTTTGACAGAGCTCACGCGGAATCGGCGCTTCACAAGGTTTCCGGTCAACTAACGAGGTTAAGAAGATGGTCCCACCAACTATCTGCCTCATCCTTTAGTTCCGGCTCCTCGGTGATCTTATGGAGCTGTTCCAAAAGGTCCCGCTGTTCGCTGCTAAGCCGCGACGGCGTGACCACTTGAACCGCCACACGAAGGCTCCCGCGACGCCCACCATTGACCGGTGGCATCCCCCTCCCCCGAATCTCGAACACCTCGCCCCCGTGACCACCTGCCGGAATAGGGAGCGCGGCTGATGCTTCATCAAGGGTGGGAACGTCGACCGTACCTCCAAGCGCCGCCATGGGGAAGGATACCGCCACACGTGTAAAAAGATCCTTACCACGACGAGCAAACACCGGATGTTCGCTCACTGCAATTAACACCTCGAGATCCCCAGGCACCGCTCCACGCAAACCCGCGGACCCTTCCCCTCGCAAAAGGAGCCTGGAACCCGTATCGATACCTGCCGGAACACGAACCGAGAGCTCGCTATTATCCTCAACCCGTCCATCGCCGCGGCAAATCCGGCAAGGATCAGACACTGTGCGGCCGGTACCACTGCAAGCGGCACACGGGTGGGCGATCGCCAGGAAACCATGACGCTGCTGTACTGCGCCGCTCCCCCCACACTGACCGCACACAGTTGGAGCTGTCCCACTCTCTGATCCGCTCTGGCCACAAACTTCGCAGGCAACGTGGCGCCGGACCGAGATCTGTTTCTCCGCGCCACTAATCGCCTCAGAGAGATCGATGCCCAGTTGGATGCGAATGCTAGTTCCTTGTCCGGGGCTCGCCCGCTGTGACCGCCCCATCCCCCCAAAACCACCACCAAAACCAAATAGGTCCCCAACAATGTCAGAGAAATCAGCAAAGATGTCAGCGTTGAATCCTTGGCCACCACGCAGTCCCGCCTCACCAAAACGATCGTAGTTGGAACGCTTCTCCTCATCTCCGAGGACAGAATACGCCTCTGCTGCCTCTTTGAAGCGCTCTTCCGCTGCGGCGTCATCGGGGTTCCGGTCGGGGTGGTACCTCAACGCCGCTTTACGATAGGCGCGCTTAACTTCGTCTTTTGACGCTGTACGATCAACGCCTAGAATTTGATAGAAGTCGCGCTCATCCATCGTTGGATTCATTCTCCTCCGTCAGCACGCCAGGGTCGTCCTCACAGATATCATCTTCAGTGGGCACGTTCCCAAATGACACAATCACCTTAGCCGGCCGAATTAGGCGATCGTTGAGCCTGTAGCCGGGCTGACAAACCTCCAGAACCTGTCCTTCAGGAACGTCGTTGGTTTCATGACGAGCAATTGCTTCGTGATATCGCGGATCAAACGCCTCACCCTCTGGCTCTGTCCGTTCCACGCCAGTTTTCTCGAGAACTTGCTGCACGCTACGCAGGATGATCTGCATTCCCTCGTGGTACGTACCTGCGTCTTCCGACTCCGTTTCCACAGCGCGCTCAAGGTCATCGATAACTGGGACGAGGCCGCCCAGCAACGCAACCTGTGCAACGGTGGCGTTCTCGGCTTGCTCTTTCTGAACCCGACGCCGATAGTTGATCAATTCCGCCTGCCGCCGGAGTGACTGGTCCGTCAAGCGTTCAATCTCAGCTTTGGCGAGTTCAAGCTGTTCCATTATTGGAAGAGTTGACGTGTCACCTTCGCTCGTCGACGGCTCGACGGACAAGTCTTCGTTTTCTTGATTTTCGTGTTTGTTATCGTTCAAGCTCGGTCCCCGTCGAATATCAAACGGCACAGCCGACTTCTTCAGCGGTGCCTTGGAAACTTTCAGGCATACAGTCTCGTGGCCATGTCACTGGTCACCCGGGCCATCGTTGTAACCATAGGGATGGTTCGCTCGTAATGCATACGGGCCGGCCCCAATACTCCAAGAGCCCCGACAGGTCTCGGGCCAAAACGATAACCAGCGGCAACTAAGGCACACCCCCCCAACGAAGCTGGCAATCCTGCACGGCCAATCAATACTCTTACCCCCATCTCCGTTCCACACCCAGCGAGCACGCGGCTTAACTCACTGCGTTCCTCGAAAGTCGCGAAAATCTCCGGGAAGGTCGCACGTTCGGCTAGCTCGGGACTGTCAAGCAGGTGAAAAGCACCCTCGACATACATTGCTGGTTGATCAATCGCGTCGCCCAACGACCGCCTGACGAGGCGCACCGCGACCGCCTCTGGGTGAGATGACGTGGAAGTGGAAGTATCGCCGATACTTTCCCGCAAGTGCCGTAACGTTTGGCCGGCAAAGCGATGACGGACATAGTCTGCCGCTGCGTCGAGGGCCTGCTCACCCAATTCTTCATCAAACATAATTGTCCGCGTATGCACCATACCAACAGAGGTTACAAAGACGATCGACACACGATCGGGGCCAAGGCGTACAAATTCCACGTGGTGAATATCTGCTTCCGCCGGTGGAGGGACCAGAACAACCCCAACATGTTGGGTCATCTCAGAGAGCACCGAGCAGGCACGCTGCATAAGTGCATTGAGCTCCGGTTGCGCCTCGTCCAAGCGCTCTCTAATCCGACGCTCGTCGACTCGCTGCAGATCCCCATGACGCATCAAGTGCTTAACATAGGCGACGTATCCACGCGCTGTCGGCATCCGGCCAGCAGAAGTGTGCGGTTGGGTAAGGTATCCCTGCTTGGCAAACTCCGCCATCACATTACGAACCGTCGCTGAGCTTATTTTCTCTGCGAGTAGGCCTGCCACGGTAACCGAACCGGCCGGCTGACCGGTGGCGATAAAATGGCGCACCACCACATCTAATACCGCAGCGCCTCGTGGGGTAAGGTCTTTCGTCATCTCGAATCGAACTCGTCGTTTAGCACTCCCGCCCATCGAGTGCTAAACGTGGATAGAACAATGGTGCTGGATAACTGTCAAGTCAGCATCGCAATAGGGCTGGACGACCGACAGCTTTAGCTGACCGAATGCTAACATGCGTTTTGATGCCCTCTACAACAAACAAACCACTCGGCGCAGAAACACCGCGAGAACCGACCAAGAAACCGCAGGTTGGAGATAAGACTCCGCTTGTTGGCCGTACCGCGCAATTTTGGGTGAGGCCACGCAATGTTCTCTTGGCTGGAGCACTTGTCATCGTTTTAGGGATGGCAACCGGCGTCGCGATGGTTTACCTCCCTGACGCTTCACAAGTGCGTGTACTTGAGGAATACGTACCAAGTATGCAAGTGACCCTGTACGACGACCAGGGACAACCCTACGCCGAGCTCGAGGCTGCGGAACGCCGTAAAATGATTCCATATCGGGATATCCCGGAAGACCTTCGTAATGCGCTGCTCGCCGTAGAAGACAGTCGCTTTTTCTGGCACGTAGGTGTCGACCCGATTGGTGTACTGGGAGCAGTACGCGACAACGTCACGCGTGGATTTGGGGAGCGTGGTGCCAGCACGATCACAATGCAACTTGCCCGTGGCCTCGGCTGGTCGAGCCCCGAAAAGACAGTTGTCCGTAAGCTCATCGAGGCGTTTTACTACGCGCTGCAGACTGAACGTTATTTTTCGAAGGAACGTATCCTAGAGCTCTACATGAACCAGATTTTTATGGGACATGACGCTTACGGATTCGGGGCAGCCGCTGAATTTTACTTCGATGACGAACTCAATGAGCTCACCCTAGCAGAGTCCGCTTTGCTTGCTGGAATCGTCCAGCGGCCGAACGATTACTACCCACTCGACCGCAATGAAGAGCGTGCAATCCGCCGCCGGGACGTCGTGCTCGGCCGAATGTTGGTTGAGGGTTACATCAGCAACGAAGAACGCGAGCAGGCGCGCAATGAACCTCTCGATCTTGCAGAACGCGATGACCGTAGCGAGGAATTAGGGGCGTATTTCACTGAGGAGATCCGTCGAACACTGATTGAAGGCTACGGTACGACGCTGTATGAATCGGGCCTTCGCGTCTACACGACACTGGATTCTCGTTTGCAGGCAGCAGCCGAACAGGCTCTCGATTCCGGACTGCGTGCGGTAGACAAAACTCAAGGGTGGCGTGGCTCAAAACGCAACCTGCTTGAAGAGCAGATAGACATAGCTGCCCATATTGAACAACGTTGGGATCGGCCCATCGAGACTGGGGACTATGTGCCGGCTGTTGTCCTTGATTCAAGTCGAGAGCAAGCACAGCTCCGTGTCGGGCCTTATACCGCCGTGATCACACCAGAAGGCGCCGCCTGGACTGCTTTCGACCGCGTGGAAAATGTGCGCCTGGAGCGCCTGATTCAACCCGGTGATCTGATCTCCGTGCATGTAACTGAAGTGCGCAATGACGGCACTCTCAGTGTTGGTCTCGACCAGGAGCCCGAGTTAGAAGGGGCGGTGCTCGTGTTCGAAAACTACTCCGGCGAGATCAAGGCGGAGGTTGGAGGTCGCCGGTTCTCGGAAAGTGAATTTAATCGAGCTCGCCAGGCAGTTCGACAGACTGGGTCGGCATTCAAACCGTTTGTTTATGCGGCGGCATTGTTCCATGGCTGGACAGCTAGCAACCTAGTAGTCGATATGCCTCAAGCCTTTGAGGATGACAGTGGACAACCTTACCAGCCGCGTAACCACAATGATGCTTACGTGGGAATCACGACCATAACGGAGGCCCTAGCACGGTCACGCAACGTCGTCGCGGTTGCGGTCCAAGAGCAAGTGGGAGCAGGAAACATCATTGCGCTAGCACGGCAGCTCGGTATCACGGCCAACTTGCAGCCTTATTTGTCTTTAGCTCTTGGTGTCGTCGATGTTTCTCTTTGGCAGATGACGCGTGCTTACGCGGTGTTTGCCAATGGCGGGGTACGGGTGGAGCCACACCGGGTCGTCTCAGTTGTGGATCGCGAGGGACGACCTCGGTCTCAAACCCAAAGGCAATCACAGCAGGTCATGGATGCAGATGTCGCGTTCCTAATGAGCCAAATGCTTGCTAACGTAATCTCGTACACTTTTGACCGCGGCACACAAGGTGGTAGTGGCCGAAGGGCACGTTTCCTTGTCAGTGACCTTGGCATGCCGTTGGCTGGCAAGACAGGTACTACCGATAACTATTCTGACGCATGGTTCATCGGATTTTCGCCGTATCACACCATCGGAGTCTGGGTGGGCAACGACACGAAACAACCAATCGGCCCTGGCCGAGAAGGTGCTAATACAGCCCTACCAATCTGGATGGAGGTTATGCGAGCAGCCAGTGAAGGCCTAGAGCCTAGGGGCTTCGAGTTGCCCGTGGGGGTTGTTCTCCGTACTGTCGATGCTCGCACCGGTCTGCTATCGAGCGAAGCATGCGGACCATCAGTAGTGGTCGCGTTTATGGAAGGCACCGCCCCAACACGCGCCTGCGGTGTTGAAGAGGCACGGATTCTGGCAATGAATCCGTACCAACAGGCATACTTTGTGGACGACATCAGGGACCGTGGAAGATAGACGGGTGCCAACCCCTC
>CAYVUW010000016.1:0-44975 GCA_964455175.1 uncultured Acidobacteriota bacterium
GAGTTCGGCCCAATCAGCCCATGTGCCGATGACCTTAGTACCCAGGTTTACATTGCCGTATTCCACTTGGGCATCGCGCTCCGAGACCGGAACAACGTCGGTTATTGTCCGAGTCTTGGCCTGAATGGCGACGGCGTCGTCGACAGAAAGTCGCTCCGATCGGCCCCGGGCACCATCTCGGCCCTTCCCCCATCCTTGGCTAACCGTCAGAAGATCAGCACCGAGCGAATTAAGTTGTGCCTCAACAGCGGCCTGCGCGCCCGTCCCTAGAGCGATCATGGTAATCACCGCCGCGACGCCAATGATGACGCCGAGCATGGTAAGCATCGATCGCAGCGGATTCACCCTCAGAGAGTTGAGCGCGACGCGCATAATCTCAAAGTACAGCATGCGGACCTCAAATCAGTGCTTTAAGCGCTGCCAATCTGCCTATTGGCCAGGGAGTGAAACGACAGTATTCTGCCGCGCAAAACGGTCACGTATATCCTGCTGCGAACGAAGCAAGGACGTGCTCGGCAACAGCACTAGCTCTTCACCTTCCTCGAGGCCAGCGAGAACCTCTGAAGTTTCCCAATCGCGAACCCCGGTAACAATTTCGCGGGCATGGAACCGCCCATCGACGTCGAGAACGAAAACTACTGCCGGTTCCTGACGGCTGTCCTTGTCACCCTGGATACCACCCACCGGTCGTGCCTTCGTGACGGTTTTACGGCTATCTGCGTGGCCATTGTCGATGTTGCCATTGGCCCAATCGTCTGGCTCTCGCATTGACGCCGACGCTGAGTGGGTGGAGTTTTCCATCGAAGTCACCAGCGAGGATTGCAAAACGCCAACTCGAGCATCGAGGCCAAGAAGTTGTATCACTTCGCGGGCATCCTCCGGTGAACGCACCGCTTCGTTGGAGACCGTCAGCACGTTACTGCGCTCTTTGATGATGATACTGACGTCGGCATTCATGCCGGGAAGCAACAGCCCGCGACTGTTGTCGATGCGCGACAATACTGGAAAGGTGGTAACGGACTGCTGTACCACCGCCCGAGGTTCAATTTTCATTACTTCGCCCTCAAAGCTCATGTCGGCAAAAGCTTCGACCGTACTCTCAATCCCTAGACCGGCCTTAACGTTACCAATATCGATCTCATCGACTAGCGTCCGAATCTCAAGCTCGGAAAGGTCTGCCATTTGAATCAAAACCGTGCCGCCAGAAACATTGTTGGTGCTCGAGGCGATAATCTGGCCCTGCTCAACGGTCTTGGCGATAATTGTGCCACTGATCGGTGCAGTTACAGTGGTGTCTTCAAGTCGTTCGCGCGCCAGTTCGAGAGAAGCTTCTGCGCGAATGAACTGCGATTCGGCACTGGTGAAGTTCTGCTTGCTAGTCTCGAGGTCATTTTGCGAAATCAGGTCCTCGGCGTACAGGGACTCTGCACGAACAAACTGCCGCTGTCCGATCTGTAGACGGATCTCCGCTGACTCGTAATCAGCCTCGACCTGCTTCAATTCCTGGTCGAGAATGCGAGTGTCGATCTGTGCGATGAGAGCGCCAGCTACGAGGAAGTCTCCCATCTCAACCGGCATCTCAAGAATTTCACCGGATGCCTTAGACTTGATCTCGACGATCTTGACTGGCTGCAGAATACCGGTGGCGGAAACCGCGACAGTAATGTCACGAACTGCAGCGATAACAGTCGGCAACTCACTAAGTTCTTCTTCTTCGAACTCGGTAGTGTATCGCTGGTAAGCATAATAACCGCCACCAATAACGCCAATGAAGATCACCAGCTTGAATGTTGCGGCGAGTAGTTTCTTGAGAGCTTGCATTGTTAGTCAAGTCTATGGCGTGCACGCAAAGGATAGAAATCAAACTGGACCAAAGAAAATCGGCGCGCCAGCCGAAGTCCATGCCGCTCCCCATTAACGACGGGACACGTCTGACGCGCCGTTCGAAACCTTTTAGGCAAAACTAACTACGTGACGATTTTTACGCACACGATGCGGTCCAAAACTCGTCATTGTTAGATTGATTATTAGGCAGCTTCCGGACCAGATGGTTAAGACAATGCAAAATGTTTGTTAAGGATGTAAAAGCTCAAACATGCCCCAATCATGGGAGTTAGACGCTGATAGAATTGCCTTCCCATGATCTATCCACAGGCCAACAAGATGCAGCTGGGGATTGTTTGTATTCTGGTCGGACTGCTGCTGACGCTAGCAAGCTTCCAGTACACCTGGCTGGGACAATTGTCGGAACGAGAGCAGGAACGTATGGGCCAGTCTCTCGATTTTGCGACCCGCGCCGTTCGTTCTGAGTTCGATAACGAGCTTGCCGAGCTATATCGGACTTTCCAAGTGGACTATCGGGAGGATGGCACGTTCCCAGAACAACTGGTGGAGCATTACGCCGAACACGTCGAAACGATCGAGGGCCCAGATATCCTGGAAAAAATCTACTGGGTAAACCTCAATGAAGAAACCGGTCTAGTGCTACAAGAGTTCACCGGTTCTGGTTTAAAAACCCTCGATGAATGGCCCCAAGACATCGCGAAGTTCCGCAACGAATTCGATGGGCTGCTTTCATACAATGATGCACAATTTCGGTTGCTTCTAGGTCCCGAGCCCCTGCAGGACGACATTCCCGCCCTGGTCATCCAGCAAGTCTTCACCCGACCAACAAGCACCCTTGACGATTACAGGTCGATCAGCTGGATTGTGGCTAAATTGCGGCCAAAAGTGATCATCGGCGAACTGATTCCTGCCCTCGCGAACCAGTACATCTACGGCGAGGAAACACTCGATTACAACGTTGGTGTCGTCAACCGCGATGAACCCACTGAACTTGTGTACAGCTCGGAGCCCAATCTCACTGCTGCTAGCTTTGCGGAACCCGACGCACAGAGCAACATCTACGGTTTACGTAGTTGGCACTTCAATGCGCGCTTCCAGAAAAATCGGCGAATGTGGAACATCGTAGAGGAAAGTTCAGGGCCAAAGTGGGACCTGCTGGTGAAACACCAAGCCGGGTCACTGGAAGCAGCTGTGGCCGCAACACGTAATCGCAACTTGGCGATTAGCCTTGGCGTGTTTACCCTTCTCGCCACCGCCATAGCGATGGTCATGGTCTCAACTCGACGCGCGCAACGGCTCGCAGCACAACAAATGGAATTCGTCGCTGGAGTCTCACACGAACTCAGGACACCTCTCGCAGTGATCCGTACTGCCGCTGAAAACCTCGCCGACGACGTGGTGCACGATGCTGAGAAAACGCGCCAGTACGGAGAGCTGATCAACCATGAGGGGCGCCGACTTTCCAATATGGTCGAGCGCGTTTTGCTGTACGCCAAAATGCGAGGAGACAACCTGCAGTTCGAACATCAGGCTGTAGACCTGATCGCGACCATTGAGGATGCCATCGCTTCGAGCAGCGCCGGGGGCAACGAGCGTTCCGTTAAAGTAAAGAAGGAGCTCCCGGAATCGTTGCCCAGGACCATGGGCGACCCGTCGGCACTGAGTTCCGTGATACGAAACCTGATTTCCAACGCAATCAAGTATAGCCGCGAGGAAGGCATCGTTACGATACAAGCGAGGGAGACCAGTACCGAATCCGGTCCTGCCATTCAAGTCGCCATCCACGACCAAGGCGAAGGAATCCCGAGCAGAGAAATTCCCCACCTGTTCGACCCCTTCTTTCGCGGAGAGCGGGCTCGGCAAACACAGACAGAGGGAAGCGGCCTGGGGCTTAGCCTCGTTAAACAAGTGGTCCAAGCGCACGGTGGGGGGATTGACGTTGCTAGCACGCCCGGCGCCGGCAGCACTTTCGTGGTCGAGCTTCCAGTAATTGACAATTCAGAAGCCTGAAATCCGACCTTTCATTAAGGTAGGATCGCCGTATGGCGAAACGAATTCTTCTCGTGGAAGACGAGCCTGGCCTACAGGTAACACTATCGGATCGTTTGCGCAGTGAAGGCTACGAGGTCGAAACTGCCAGCGACGGAGAGACGGGCTATGAACGCGCTACAGAAGAGACCTTCGACCTCATCATTCTAGACATCATGCTTCCGGGCAAAAACGGCTTCGACGTCTGCCGCGACCTGAGGCAAGATGGCATGACACAACCGATCCTAATGCTCACGGCACGTGACCAGGTAGCTGACAAGGTTGTCGGGCTGAAACTAGGCGGGGATGACTACCTCACTAAACCGTTCGAGAACATTGAGCTGTTGGCTCGTGTGGAGGCACTGCTACGACGCTCGGCGACGTCTGTAACGACGCACAGCACTGATTTCTACGAGTTCGGTAACGTTTCCGTGGACTTCCGAAAGTCAGAGGTCATACTTAGCGGCAAGCTGGTTGATGTTTCGGCACGGGAATTTCAGCTGTTGCGCTACTTCATCGAAAACCGCGAGAGTTTGTTGTCACGCGACGAGTTACTCAACAACGTGTGGGGTTATGATGTTATGCCATCAACGCGCACCGTGGACGTGCACATCGCCCGGCTCCGACAGAAAATCGAGGCAAATCCAAAATACCCCGTGCATATTCTCACAGTGCATGGCATGGGCTATAAATTCATCGGTTAGCGGCTGCTAATTAGAAGGAGACTTTCCCGATGAGACACAACCAAAGCCAGATTTTTCCGATCCTCATAGCTGCCGCATTGATAATCAAGCTAACAGGATGCGCCCAATCTCCCGACACGGCCCCAAACGATGTGACCGGCGACACCACAAAACCCCTTATCCTTCTAGACTCGCCGGCCGGGCCAGGAAGCAGCGCTCCCAACCTCTATGCTACGGACGACGGCCGCGTCTTGATGAGTTGGCTCGAGCCCGTACGCAACGATGGCTTAGAGACCGAAACCACGCGGCGGGGACGTTTTGCGCTGCGCTTCGCAACGCTCGAAGCAGAAGTATGGTCAGAACCACGAACGATAGCCGAAAGCGAGAAGTTCTTCGTCAACTGGGCTGATTTCCCGGTGCTCATCGAAAGCAGCGGGATGCTCGTTGCCCATTGGCTACAGATGAACGGCGGGCCCGGGACAAGCTACGACGTCCATATCACTCACTCGAAAGATGGTGGTGCAACATGGAGTGATTCAGTAGTACCACACTCCGACGGCACAAAAACCGAACACGGATTTGTATCGATGGTCCCTGAGCTGGATGGGGGCTTCACGGCCATCTGGCTAGATGGCCGTGATTTCTCAGAGCATGAGGAAAATGTTTCGCCCGAGATGTCTTTACGTGCGTCGCGTTTCTCCGGTGAGGGAAAACAAGGTCGAGAGGCTCTCCTTGACCCCCGCATTTGTGATTGCTGCCAGACGTCAGCTGAGTATATTGGCACCACTCTCGTGGTCGCCTACCGTGATCGTTCCGAAGAAGAAGTCCGCGACATTTGGAGCGTTCGTCGGACACCAGATGGCTGGCAAGCACCCATCCGAGTCGCGCACGATAATTGGCAGATTCCGGGGTGCCCGGTCAACGGCCCGGCAGTGGCCGGCGGTCCCTCAACAGGCGCAATCGCCTGGTTTTCATTGCGCGAAGGCAATCCCGAGGTCAAAGTTAAGTTTGTCTCGGATGAGGGTCAAACCTATTCACAGACAATCCTGCTCGATCAGGTCAACGAACTTGATATTGATGCCGGCTATGAGCGCATGATCGAGGAGGACCGTGAAAAATGGATTCCGGGGATCCCGCTTGGACGCGTGGATGTGGAGTGGGTCGACGACGAGCGTGTCGCGGTCATCTGGCTTGTAGCCCGCGGCAGTGTCGCGGAAATTGTGATGCAGACCGTAGCTCTTGACGAAACCAGAGGGCCTCGTTATGTGTTGGCAACGACTGACGCAGGCCGAGCAAGTGGGTTCCCTCGCCTAGTGCGAAGCGGCGCCCGTTTGATCATGGCATGGACGGAGCCTGGCAGTCCGTCAGCATTGCACACTGGAATTGTTAGCCTCCCCGTGAAGTAGTTGGCACTCTTGCTTGCTACAATTGCGGCATCTCTCACATTACTCCCTACGTGCCCGCGGCAGTGTGGTACGGGGCGGAATTCAAGTAACTCTTGGAGAGCTGGAATATGAAGGTAGTGCTGGCGTACTCGGGAGGTCTAGATACCGCGGTAATCCTTCGCTGGATTCGCGAGACCTACAACGCTGAGGTTGTTGCCTACACTGGCGACGTTGGCCAGGGTGAAGACGAGCTTGAGAAGGCTCGTGCTAGCGCTGTTCTTACCGGTGCTGCGGACATTGTCGTTGAAGATCTACGTGAGGCTTTCGTCAGCGAGTGTATTTTCCCGGCCGTTCGGGCTAACGCAGTCTACGAGTGGTACTACCTGATGGGTACAGCATTGGCACGACCAATCATTGGTCGTGGTCTCGTCGGCACGGCGGAGCGTGTTGGTGCCGAAGCGATTGCACACGGGGCCACAGGGAAGGGCAACGACCAGGTTCGCTTCGAAATGACAGCGTACGCGCTCAAGCCCGACATCAAGATCATTGCTCCCTGGAGAGAGTGGGATCTACGTGGTCGGTCCGATTTACTGGCCTATGCAGAACGATACGACATCGATCTGTCCGCTGCGCCAAAGCCCGAATACTCAATGGACGCGAACCTGATGCACGTCTCTTATGAGGGAGGGGTACTGGAAGACCCATGGGCGGCTCCACCACCTGGCATGTTCCGCATGACTGTGGACCCGGAGGATGCGCCCGAAAAGGCTGGCTACGTAACCATAATGTTCGAGTCTGGTACGCCGGTGGCGGTCGATGGCGAACCCCTTGCTCCGGTGGCGCTTTTAGAGCGGCTTAATGAGGTCGCCGGCGCCCACGGTGTGGGACGCGTCGACATCGTTGAAAATCGTTTCCTTGGGATGAAGAGCCGTGGCGTGTATGAAACACCGGGAGTCACTCTGTTGCTACATGCCCACCGTGCAGTCGAGTCGATCACGCTCGACCGCGAAGTGCAGCACCTGCGCGACGAACTAGTGCCACGATACGCCGAGATGGTTTACAACGGTAATTGGTTCAGTCCCGAGCGGGAAGCGCTACAAGAATTCATGGACTCGGTGCAGAAGCGAGTTAATGGCGAAGCGCGCCTTAAACTATATAAGGGCCAAGCTTCCATTGAGGGTCGCCGCTCGGCCACTCACACCCTCTATGACGAGAAAACCGTAACTTTCGAGGCGGACGACGTTTACGACCAGAGTGATGCGACAGGATTTATCCGCCTGCAAGCATTGCGTCTCCGAACACTAGCTGCAAAGCGCATCTCAGAGGGCGAGTGAGATGAGTTTGCTACGGGATCGATTTGGCGGCGAGGTTGGCGATGATATGCAGCGTTACTCCTCTTCGCTGGAAGTTGACTTGCTGATGCTTAAGGAAGACGTGCAAGGCTCCCTCGCCCATGTACAGATGCTCGGAGAGGTCGGTTTGCTGGAGGCAAATGAAGTTTTAGCGTTGAGTGACGGACTTGCCGAAGTGCAGACTGAGATCGAAAACGGTACCTACGTGCCGGGCGACGAACTCGAGGATATACACATGGCTGTGGAGGCTCGGCTCATCGAGAAACTGGGTGAACTCGGCGGCAAGCTCCACACAGCCCGCTCACGGAATGACCAGTGCGCCACAGATGTGCGCTTGTGGCTTCGGGGACGTTTGCAGCAGATCGATGATGCTCTCCGAAAATTGGTGTCAACCCTCCTGGACCGGATCGAGCTTGACGGTGACAACCTGCTTCCTGGTTACACTCACGTTCAACGCGGCCAGCCGATTCTCTTGGGGCATCACTTGCTGGCCCATGCGTGGGCGCTAGAACGTGACCGGGCGCGTCTTTCAGAGGCATGCCGACGCGTGGACGCCTGCCCGCTCGGGGCCTGTGCCATGGCTGGAACCTCGTTGCCGATTGATCGTCACCGAAGTGCCGAGCTTCTCGGATTCGAAGCCCCGATAGATAACGCTATGGACGCAGTGTCGGCAAGGGATCATGAGCAAGAGGTTGCTGCGGCGTGCGCCATTTGCATGAATCATCTTTCGCGCATGGCTGAGGAATTAGTTTGGTGGAGTTCCGCCGAGTTTGATCTCGTGCAACTCAGCGATGACTACACGACAGGCTCCAGCATCATGCCTCAAAAGCGCAACCCGGACTCCGTGGAACTAGTGAGAGGCAAAGCGGCTCTGGTCCACGGCTGCGCGATGATGTTGCTGTCGCTCGTGAAGGCACAGCCACTTTCCTACAATCGAGATTTACAGGAGGGTCGCGCACCACTTTTCGAGGCGGTGATGGCAACCCACGACAGCGTGGCTCTTATGACTGGAGTCTGGAGGACGGTTGAATTTCGACCGGACCGTTTTTCCAGTGAACTGGAGGGTGACTTCAGCCTCGCCACTGAGATCGCTGACTTCCTTGTCCTAAAGGGAGTGGACTTTCGTACCGGGCACTCAGTGGCCGCGCGGATTGTCCGCTGGTGCGAGGAAAATAACGGCGACCTTCGGTTGTTAACTCCCGAAGTGGCTCGTGGGTTCCATCCAGCGCTCGACGCTGACTTGCTTGAGCTCCTTGACCCCCGTGCGGCCGCCGAGCGGCGAACCTCTCTTGGGGGTACGGCACCCGAGCAAATCAAGCGCCAGGTTGAGCACTTGCGGGAGCAAATTTCTGGGTCGTAGAAGCAGCCAAACACTCGGGGGTGCCATTAATCAAGCAAGTCGTGCTTCCGCAGCCAGTCCTCATTGAGCTTCGACAAGTACCGTTCACCTGAGTCGGGAAGAAGAGTAACAATCAAAGCGTCTTCGACGGATACTCTGGAAGGATCATCTCCAGCGGCAATCCGTCGGGCAACGACGCGAGCACCAGCTGCTGCAGCCCCTCCCGAAGACCCAGTAAAAATCGCCTCATTGCGAGCCAACTCCATGGTCGCCATATAACCCGTCTTGTCGTCAATCGTGATGATCTCGTCAATGTAATCCCACAGCACCGTCTCCGGCATGAAGTCCTCCCCGATACCATCTATCAGGTATTGGTGAATCTGGTCAGTCGGCGGCAATTCACGATGCTCGAAGTAATACGTGTAGATACTGCCAACTGTGTCAACCCCAACTACTTGAAGGTCAGGGTTCTGCTCCTTCAGAAACTTGGCCGTACCGCTGATCGTGCCACCTGTACCAACACCGGCAACCCAGTGGGTGATCTTGCCGTCGGTCTGGCGCCAGATCTCCGGTCCGGTGGTGTCGAAGTGAGCCTGAGGGTTGGCCATGTTGTAGTACTGGTATGGCAGGTAAGCACCCTGTTCGTCACGGATGCGCTCGGCAACCTTGTAATAGGACCGTGGATCATCGGCTTGGACTTCCGTCGGACAGAGAATCACCTCGACACCAAATGCCTTGAGGAGGGAAACCTTTTCGCTTGGCACCTTGTCAGGAGCCGTACAGATCATCTTGTAACCTTTCAGCGCGGCGCACATCGCTAAACCGAGCCCGGTGTTACCAGAAGTAGGCTCGACGATCGTACCGCCGGGTTTCAGCAACCCCGCCTTCTCTCCCGCCTCAATCATCGCCGGACCAATCCGGTCCTTGACACTAGAACCAGGATTGAAGCTCTCAATCTTTGCTGCGATGAGCGGTCCGCTCGATTCGAAATTTCGCAGCTTGACAAGCGGCGTGTTGCCCATCGTTTCAAGAATATGCTCGTAGATCTCCATCATGACGAGGATACCAGCGGAGAGGTGTACGCGCTAAATAGAAGGCTTTGTGGAAATGGCCACGCTCCAAGCTGGTGAAGAATTCGCGGGCGAGTCGGTCCCGGTGCTAAGCGGAAAAATGCTCCCGGAGGATTTCAAGGCTCTTGGGCGCACCAGTCGAAGAATCTTCTCGGCCCTCAAACTCGAGCGAGATCCAGCCCCGGTAGCCAGCGCGGCGCAACATTTCAGCGATACGTGCGTAGTTGATATCGAGCGTGTACCAACGACCACCACCATAGTAGGTCTTAGCCTGTACCAGCGTAATCGGAATGTGGCTCGCCGCCATCATTTCTAGTTGCGGGAAGCGATTTTCAAAGAAATTGCCAGTATCCAGAGTGATCTGTAGCCATGGTGAATCAATAGCTTCGACAATGCGGAGGACTCCTGCCGCCGTGCGGCCCAGACCCCAGTGATTCTCAAGGCCCATAACCACACCGTATTCCTCTGCCTTAGGTAGAATCTTTTCTAATGAGTTAATAACCCATTCAAAACCCATTTCCTCAGTAAGACCGTTAGGAATTGGCTCGATGCCTTCATCTTCCATCAACTGGTTAAACGAGCGCGTGGTACCCCAGCGACCAGTGTTGATCCGCATTGTTGGTATACCCATGGCGTTGGCAAGTTGTAGTTGATGGATCGTCAGGTCGACGTTCTCCTGACGCCGCTCAGGCTCCGGATACAAAAAACCTTGATGAGTTGAAAACCCCATTAAGGTCATGCCGAGCTTGTGGGCCCGGGCTTTGAGCGCTTGGAGCGCCCCATTTGACTCATCGTCCATCTGGTTGTGAAGGATTTCAACGCCGTCAAAACCCATGTCGGCGGCGATATCAATGCACTGTAGAATTGTAGGTTGCTCATCCTTGTAGCGGCTAAACGAATAAGTCGAAACACCAATCTGATTATTGGTTGCGCCAGTGATTGAGATTGTTGATTTTCTTGATGTAGCCAATGGAACGGTTATCGGCGCGGCCCCAAATAGGCCACTCGCTGCCAGAGCAATGCTGCTACTTGCAACGGTGGTGTGCTTGAGGAAATTTCGGCGGTGCATTTTCATATGTCTTGGTTTCCTTGAAAAGATCAGAGTGAGTGACATCCTCTCAGTGAATCTTCCTGCAAACAATGGAAACGGCAAGAATCGACAATTGACCAAACACGGCGTGTCGCGGTCATAAAATCAAGCGAGGTCGAAATGAGTAGAGTTGTGAACTGCTCTGAACATGGTGCAGTCGCTGTCATCACCATCGACAGCCCGCCAGTCAACGGGCTAGGCCACGCGGTCCGGAAAGGTTTAGTCAAGTGCCTTTCCGACGCGCTAGCCAACAACATGGTTGAAGCTATCGTCGTACATGGTGCAGACAAAATGTTCTCTGCTGGCGCCGACATCAAGGAGTTCGGGTCCGAGCTTGCGTTCACACCACCATTGCTGACTGAAGTTATAAACATGATCGAAGCATCGGGTAAGCCAGTAGTAGCAACAATCCACGGGGTCGCCGCTGGTGGCGGTCTAGAACTCGCCCTTGGCTGCCACTATCGACTTGCTGCTATTAACGCGCGCCTTGGTCTTCCGGAAGTAACGCTTGGCATTATCCCCGGCGCTGGTGGTACACAACGCCTGCCTCGGCTAGTGGGTGTACCAGCCGCTCTTGATCTGATTGTTCAAGGCAAGCTCAATCCTGCTCTCGAAGCGCACAATATAGGCTTGGTCGACGAACTGTTCGAAGGTAATGCCGCTGATGCTGGTATCGCTTACGCCAATAAGCTGATAGTCGACGCCGCTGGTCCACGGCCAACCCGCAATCAGAACGCTCATATCGAGGCAGCGCACGGCAAGTCTGAGATCTTCGAAGAGTACCGCCTCGGCGCTCAAAAGAAGGCGCGCGGCATGCATGCACCATTAGCGGCGATCGAATCAATTGAGAACGCCGTCAACCTGCCATTCGATGAAAGCATCGAGAAGGAACGTGAGATCTTCGATCGTTGCGTTGAGTCTGACCAGTCGAAGGCTATGCGCCACGCGTTCTTCGCCGAGCGCACCGTTAGCAAGATACCCGATGTGCCCAAGGAGACGCCTCCCCGGAAAGTCGACAGCGTAGCCGTGATCGGCTGCGGCACGATGGGGCAAGGCATTTCGATGGCATTCGCCAACGCTAGCATCCCAGTAAAAGTTCTGGAGGCAGACCAGGAAGCGCTCGACGCTGGTCTTGCAAAGATCGAGAAGACCTATAACTCGTCAGTGGAGAAAGGCCGCATTTCAACAGAGGAGCGCGACCACGTCATCTCAATGATCACCGGAACCCTCGAGTACGCCGAACTGGCTGATGCGGACTTAGTCGTCGAAGCTGTCTTCGAAGAACTAGAACTTAAAAAGGCAATCTTCTCGAAGCTCGATCAAGTGTGTAATCCAGGCGCCATACTGGCAACCAATACTTCAACCTTGGACATCAATGAGGTCGCCGCTACGACCTCGCGCCCCGGCGACGTCATCGGACTACACTTTTTCAGCCCAGCACACATCATGCGTCTGCTTGAAATTGTTCGCGGTGACAAAACCGGGGCTGACGTTATCGCTACTGCTATGGCGCTGGCCAAAATGCTCCGCAAAACCGGTGTATTGGTGGGAGTATGCGAAGGCTTTGTTGGCAACCGCATGCTGCTAGCCTATTTGCGTGAGGCCTATTTCCTTCTTGAGGAAGGAGCATTGCCCCAGCAAGTCGATAAGGCAATCTATGATTTCGGCTTTCCGATGGGACCATTCACCATGCTCGACATGGCCGGTCTTACAGTCGGTTATCTTATCCGCCAACATCAGGCCGGAACGAGGGCCACTGATGAACGTTACTCGGACATTGAGGACCGTATCGTCGAAATGGGTCGGCTCGGGCAAAAGACGGGCGCCGGTTGGTACAAGTACGAGGCCGGCACGCGAAAGCCCGCAGCGGATGACATGATCGAAGAAATGATTGTCGAGACGTCCGCGAACCTTGGTATCAAGCGGCGCGAAATAAGCGACCAGGAAATCATCGAGCGTTGCTTGTACCCACTAATCAACGAGGGTGCCAAGATTCTTGAGGAAGGCATAGCGATCCGTTCCAGCGACATTGATGTGGTCTGGTTGTACGGCTACGGCTTCCCACGTCACCACGGCGGGCCTATGTTCTGGGCGGACCTGATTGGGACCGACACTATCCATGGCAAGATGGTCGAGTTCGAAACCGAGCACGGCAACCTCATGAAACCAGCTGGCCTTCTGAAGGAGTTAGCCAAAGAAGGCAAGGGGTTCGGAGACATTTGATGTTGCTTCGATCACATGACGGCCGGTTCCTGGTTGCTTAGCTAACGAGGCTTTTATCTCAAGACACGTCATCCACGGCAATACACAAGGTTTGCAACCTTCGCAGCGCAAAGCGCTGGAACGAACGTACCGACGCCGTGTTCCGCCAAGCAAAGTGGTCTCTGCCGAACTAGCCCGTCACCTGGCCCAAATTTCTAATGACCTCAGGCGCCAGGTTGGGGTACTTGTCAGCCGGGACGGCGTTATCCGCAACGTCATTGTTGGCGACGCCGCACAGCTCATGTTGCCCGACATTGGCCGTCTACGGGGGCGGGCCGGACGGTTTCGAGGTCTGCGACTTGTTCATACTCACCTCAAGGGTGAACCACTAACGGCTGATGATCTCAACGACCTAGCTTTACTGCGCCTGGACATGGTCACCATGGTTGAGGTGATACAAAACGGTCAGCCAGGTCGCGTCGAGGCTGCGTATCTCGATCCGTCGATGCTAGCCGTTGACGATAGCGTATCCACCAATGGTGCCAACCAAAGTGGCTTGCCCCCATCCAGCCCGTTTCTATACGCGCGGGCACGTAACGTTCAGGAGCTCACCCTTGACTTCGAATCGACAATAACTGCCCTCGAAGATGAGTTCGCCCGAGTGGCCCGCAATACTTCCGGCGCCACTGGCACCGAACGCGCCTTGGTTATCGGTATCCAACCTGATGACGACCACCTCGCCGAAACCCTCGAACTGGTCCGCTCGGCTGAAGTCGTCATGGCTGGGGCCTCTCGCCAACGTCGCCGCCGAATCCACCCAAAGACAGTGGTCGGGCGCGGCAAGTTGCAAGAAATCGTTCTCGAAGCGATGCGCCGTAACGCCGAAGTCGCAATCTTCGACATTGACCTAAAGCCGGCCCAGGCCCGCGCCTTCGAGGATGCCACCGGCCTTAAGGCGATCGATCGTACTCAGCTAATCCTTGATGTTTTCGCACAACGGGCGCGTAGCGGCGACGGTAAGCTTCAAGTGGAGCTAGCGCAGCTACGTTATTCGCTACCCAGACTTACCGAGAAAGACGCCGGGCTCTCACGTTTGACTGGAGGTATTGGTGGGCGCGGCCCTGGCGAAACTGTGATGGAAATCGGACGGCGGCGTATTCGCGATCGCATCCGTGCACTTGAGAAGAGAGTGGAAAAGCTCTCCAAGCAACGTGACCTTAGAAGACAACGTCGCCGCCGTGAGCGCACTCCAGTACTCTCGATCATTGGCTATACAAACGCTGGCAAGAGCACGTTACTTAATGCACTAACTAACAGTGAAATTGAAGCAGCCGACAAGCTTTTCATGACGCTCGACCCAACCAGCCGTCGGCTCCGGTTCCCACGTCAGGGCAAGGTAATCATCACTGATACCGTCGGGTTTATTGCTGATCTTCCCGAAGACCTGATCACCGCTTTTCGTGCCACGCTAGAAGAACTTGCCGATGCGAACCTTCTCCTGCACGTCATAGACGCTGCGGATCCACGCATCAACGAAAAAATTGGGGCTGTTGAGTCACTTCTGTGTGACCTGGGACTCAGTGATATACCGATTCTTCGTGTTCTCAACAAGATCGACCTGGTGCCTGAGGACCAAGCCGACAATCTTGTGCGGCGCTTCGCGGCAACTGCCGTCAGCGCGGTTGACCGCAGCGGGCTTGAGACGTTGGTCAACACGGCTGAGAAACACCTGGGAGGAAGTAGCTTCAGCCCACGTTACGCGACGCCCACCTTATCTGGCTGAGGGTCTGCTTGTTATTATTCCGGCATCTCTGAGCATCTCTTAACCGCCATGGCGAATCCCGTTTCTAGTTTTCTACGCAAACTCAAGTATGGAGACGATGTAATTGTCGTCTCGGGGCTTCCCCGTTCGGGCACCTCGATGATGATGAAGATGCTCGACGCCGCCGCATTGCCAATTATGACCGACAACGAGCGCGCTGCGGATGAGGACAACCCCAAGGGCTACTTCGAGTACGCGCGGGTCAAGGACCTAAAAGATGAAGCGGACAAGTCGTGGGTGCGCGAGGCGCGCGGCCAAGTGCTAAAAGTTATTTCCCATCTTCTGGAAACTCTGCCGGATGAAAACTTCTACCGCGTTATCTTGGTGCGTCGCGATTTCGACGAAATTATTGCCTCACAGAACAAGATGTTGGAGCGGCGCGGCGAGGAAAATCAGGCTGCTGACTCAACAGTCAAAGAGGCATATATACGCCATCTCGTTGACATTCGCTACATGGTGCGCAGGCGCCCCAATTTCGAAATGATCGAGGTCCAATTTATGCAAGCGATGGAAGCACCGCGGATTTTTGCCACCGACGTCAATAAGTTCCTTGGCGGGAACCTCGATGTTGAGTCGATGATGGCTGTAGTCGACCTTGAGCTGTACCGCAATCGAAAACGAGACGTCCGTGCCGATACAAGTTCGTCATAGAAGTTGACAACTGCATCCATTGTTCAGAATAGGCTTAATACTGCTCGCGGTTTCGGCGACGCTGCTGGACCTTCAGGTTAAGGAACTCGATAAACACCGAGAAGCCCATCGCGAAGTAGATGTAACCCTTAGGAATATGGAAGCCAGCACCGTCCGCGACTAGTGACATACCGATCAAGAGAAGGAAACCAAGTGCCAACATCTTGACTGTTGGATGGCGCTCGACGAAATTCGCAACTGGACTCGCCGCAATCAACATTATGCCGACCGCGATGATCACCGCTGCAACCATGATACGGACGTCGTCCACCATACCCACAGCAGTAATGACGGAATCGAGAGAAAATACGATATCAAGAATCATTATCTGGCCGATCACTAGGGCGAAAGATGCCACCGGCTTCGAGGTGGGGCCGTGACCATCACCTTCGATATTTTCATGGATTTCGTGCGTTGCCTTCCCTAGCAGAAATAAGCCACCAAATAAGAGGATCAAATCGCGCCCCGACACACCATGCTCGCCGAAGCTGAATAGCGGCGTCGTCAGCCGCGCAATCCAGACAATCAGTATCAGCATGACGATCCTCATCAGCATCGCCATGGACAAACCTAAGGTGCGAGCACGAGCCTGCTGCCCTTTCTCTAATTTGCCTGAGAGCAACGAGATAAAAACGATGTTGTCTATCCCGAGGACAACCTCAAGAACCGTCAACGTGATTAGGGCAATCCAGGCGTCTGGGCTCGTCAGAAGTTCCATAGCATATAGGGGCTCAACAATTTAAAGCTTGTGCTGTAATCCAGCTTAGCAGTCTCAACTGGGTAGCCCACATCTAGGGTACGCCATGAAAATGCCTGTGAGGAGCAGAAAGGGTTCCCCCCCATCGTGGGCGCATGGGGGCAATGGTCTGTCAAGCACGTGAGCACCGCGCAGAAGCCTTCTGCTAAAAATGGCACTATCGACGATGGCCCGTCGGGCCATTGTCCCAATCCTGAGCGCTCGAAATATCCGGATAGCCCCATTGCTCCCCATTCCAACCTTGGAAGCCTTCCATTCGGAATGCCCAGAAGCCACTCGTTGAATCCGAAGCCACGATCAAACCATCGGCGTTGCGCACGTCCACACCGAAATTCCCATTGAACACCGGAGTGAAGTCCTCGTTAAGAGGACCAAGGTAGGTGTCATACCAAGCAACGGTCACCGGGTTCTTGGGGTCCATAAGGCTGAAGATCTGCACGCCATCCACGTAGCCAGAAACAAACACATATGGCCAGCGGACCTCGTGATTGTGCACTAGGTGCTTCCAATTGGCTGTCCAGGCTCCAATCGGAGAGCGTATGTTTTGTCGTTCACCGTCAAGCGCCGGTTGAAGGTCGAAGATTCGCAACGGCGCGTATTGGTACTCGGTTTCGGCGACTACGTAGCGACCATCAGGGGACGGCGTAAAAGTGTGCCCAAAGGTAATTCCAGTGGCTCCAACAATCGACGCGATCAAAACAGGGGTCTCGAGATCACTAACATCATAGACGTAGTAACCACCTGTACCGCCACCGTAAAACCGGTCGGATTCGGTGTCGGGATGATAGCCAACGTACATGTCGTGGTAGCCACGGAAGTCACCACCATCCGTGCCGACAGGAACGGTAGCCACTAGGGCTTCGTCAGCACGACCTTGGACGACGTAACCAAGATCGTAGACATGAGCATACGGGCCACGCACGGTAGTAAATAACAGCACCCGACCGTTGCTGTGCTTGTAGATGAAGATATTGTGGAAACCACCTGGATGGTCTGGTGCCCGTATGCGGCCCACTTCCGTTACAGACGATGGGTCCGGAAGCCCAGTAACATCAAGGACTACTGCACCGAGGTCAGCGTCTGGCCCTCCCTGAGAAAACTGTAGCGATTGCACTACGTAGTAGCGACCGTCCCACTTGAAGTGTTTGACGTCCATGCCTCCACTGCCCTGGTGGAGGTCATCGTTCTCAATGCGCCAGCGGTAGACCACCTCTGGCTGATGCGGATTGGAAAGGTTGATGATGTCGGTGCCCCTTTCACCATCGAAAAATTTGACCCGTCCGACATACGCGTAGGGCCGCTCGAGTTCCTGTTCAATGTCAATATCTGCAACTGATAAACGTGGTCCAAGTGGCAAATGAGAAACCACTTCAATGTTGTCACTGCCACGCTTTTGGGGTGTCCATTGCTGCACCGCTGGAGTCGCGGATGTAAGCAAGAAAATGGCAATGCCAGTGAATCTTGATACCCGGCCGATGTTCATTTCCAACCTCTTTAGAGAAAGATGAGAATTCCCAGAACTTTAACGGTCATGCAATGCTAGCTCCAGTGATCAGCGTTGTTTGCACGGGAGAAACGTCCAGAAGGCAAGTCGGCATCCACAGCAGAACCACTTAATACCTTCGAGTAGAATCTACTGGAGGCCACGGGTTGAGAGTTGTATAAACAACCCGCCTAATGGGAACTTGCCTGAGTTTGTTCTCACATACTCACAGCTTTTATGCCACAACTAGCTCTCGGGGGAGACAGAATGAGAAAGATTTCTATTTTCGTGTTGCTTGTGACGCTGGTCACAACAACTACACCTGCGCAAGAATCCCAGGAATCCTCAGATCAAGGCAGGATGTTTGTCCTGATGAACTACGTGACCATCAAGCACGGCATGGAACAAGCTTTCATGGCGGCTATGGCTGATCACCTTGAGTGGCACAAGAGCACTAACGATACCCACTACTACAGCGCCGGACAGGTGATTACGGGGCCTCGAACGGGACAATTCGTCTGGGCAGCAGGTCCGCTAACAGGAGCCATGCTCGATGACTACAGAACATTCGAAGAAACCGACGTGGCAGATTGGAGTAATCGTGGTGGGATGCAATATATCGACGGCATCGAAACCCAGATCTACGGGACGATTCCAGGGCTTGATAACCCCCCGCCAGCGGACCACCAAGCAGCTATGGTTAATGTCTACGAAATTGACATCGAGTTTCCAGAAATAACCTCGTTCATGCAGTCAGTGGAACAACTTGAAGCTCTAGAGACTGAAGTCGGCCATGACGACTATCATATGTGGATGGAGGTAGTGTCTGGCGACAGCCTCGCTAAGCGCCACTACGTGCAATGGGTGGAAGGATGGGACGACATGCCTGGAGTCGACCCAGTTCGTGAGGCTGAGCTTGCAAACGCTGCAGGAGGGGAAGAAGCCTACGTGAGGCTCCGGGAGAACATGTTACGCAGCGTCAAAAAGGCAACCATTCACACCATCCAGAATCTGCCAGATTTGAGCTTTCTGCCCGAAGCTCAGTAACACACGATTATCACAGGTACTTTGTAGCAGTAGCATTATTCCGCTCGGGTGCGCACCTTAGAACACCAAGCTTTTATGGCGGTCCCTTCACTTCCCTGATATGAGGAGAACACCCATGACTCGCAAACTCCCCTTGCTCGTTTTCTTGGCGATAGTGACCGTCGCTGGATCGACCACAACGGCATCTTCGTCGCCTCCTGAAATCACATTGCCAACAACCAGCCAGCAAACAGGTGCCTACGATGCTGCCCGGCCATTTGGCACCCTGAGGCAACAGGCAAAGATTCAACAGGAGTGGGTTCGAGAGCGACTCGAAATCAACCTACCGCGAATTATGCGGGAGCAGGGCGTCGACATGTGGATCATGTCCATGCGCGAGTACAACGAAGACCCAGTATTCCGCGCCTTGGTCTCCCCTACCAGTTTCGCGGCACGGCGCCGCACTATCTATGTGTTTTTCGACCGAGGGGTCACTGAAGGTGTGGAACGACTGGCGCTTGGCGGCGGTTCACAGGGCGGTCTATACGAAGCATTTCGAACGAACTTGTCGACTTCAACGACCCAGCAGGCAGAGTTGTGGGGAGCGGGTCAGTGGCGCTTGCTAGCGCAGCTGGTAAGCGAGCGCGATCCTCAGGTCATCGCCGTCAATATCGATCACGAGCACAACTTCGCGGACGGTCTGACCGCTGGTGAGTGGGAACAGATGGCCGAGGCCCTAGGCCAAGATTACGCCTCCAGGGTGGTGAGAAACCCCCGGTTAGCGATCGACTATCTCGCGATGCGGGTGCCAGGAATGACTCCGTATTATCGTCGCTTACAGTCGATTGTCCACGAAGTCATCTCAGCAGCTTTTTCCAATTTGGTCATCGAGCCTGGAGTAACAACCACCGATGACGTTGTCTGGTGGATGCGCCAGCGGGTCAATGACATGGGGCTGGGAACATGGTTCCAACCTTCGGTTAGCATCCAACGACAGGGGGTCACTGGTGGCCTCGACACAAACCCGGTGATTGAACGGGGCGATGTGTTGCACTGCGATTTCGGTATTACAGCGATGCGCTTGAATACTGATACCCAGCACATGGGCTACGTGCTGAGAGAAGGCGAGACCGAGACGCCTGCAGGGTTGCAGGTCGCACTCGACAATGCCAAGCGTCTACAAGACATCCTCATGGAAGAGATCAAGGTCGGTCTTAGCGGCAACGAGATCCTAACGTTAGTGCTCAATCGTATGAACGCCGAAGGGCTCAACGGCACGATGTACACACATCCAATCGGCGACCATGGCCATGGGGCAGGGCCACTAATCGGTTTGTGGGATTACCAAGAGAACGTGCCGGGACGCGGTGATGTACCGGTAATACCCAGCATGTGGTTTTCAACCGAGTTGCAGGTGACAACTCCGGTTCCGGAATGGGGCAACCAGGCAGTGCGCATGGCGATGGAAGAAGAAGCAGAGGTTACAGCCGACGGACGCACAAGGTGGATGCTTCGCCGCCAAAGCGAATTTCATTTGATCTATTGAGCGACCGGGTTCCAGTTCCGTTACTTGAATAGTTCGCATGGCAAACAGCAGAACAATCAAATCCGGGCCGTGGCAACTGGTCATTTAATGTGAGGTGAAACGGCTGCGGGCTGTACCCTATTGCTCCTGCTCGCCTTTGAAAGTGCCAGGGCCAAGCTGGCCAATTAAACTGACAGCGTGCCCCTATCGTCGCAACACCTCTCCTGACATCGACCCTGTCATCTCTTCTTCACGAAGCGCCAACTCCCCATTCACCAGCACGTGTACAACCCCCTCGGAGTATTGGTGTGGATCGGTATAGGTAGCGCGGTCTCTGATGCGATCGAGATCAAAAACTACAACGTCGGCGTAAGCCCCGGGGCGCAGCGTGCCGCGGTCGCGAATCCGAAACGCCGTCGCCGGTAGGCTAGTCATACTTCGAATCGCCTGCTCCAGGGAGACAACATTATCCTCAAGAACATATTTGCGAATCTTGCGCGCAAAACTTCCGTAGGAGCGCGGATGCGGCTTGGCGGCACCGAAACGCGGCACGCCTCCATCGGAGGAGGTCATGGTCCAAGACTGCATCATAAAGGCGTGAAGGTCATCAGAGTGCATGTTGTAGGAAATAATGCTGCCGGCCCCACCACTTGTCAGTAGCTCAATAGCAATATCGATCGGATCCACATCTTGCTCGCCGGCAAGATCCTCCAGCGTGCGACCTTCGATTTCCGGGCCTCCGCTCGTGAACTGGAGCCGGTCAGCACCCCCGCGGCGGGCTAGGTTCCCGACCATAGCTTCACGGATACGTATCCGCGTCTCCAATTCCGCAAAGCGTCCAGCGAGCGCATCAGCGCCGCCGGCTTGGGACCAGCGCGGTAGCAACGCGGCACTCAACCCGGTACTTGAAGCCTCGTACGGATACTGGTCAGCATACATCTCGACGCCTTCGTTACGGGCTTGTGAGATATGTTCGATAACGGTACGCGATTCACCCCACACGTTGGGACCGAGCGCCTTGATGTGAGTAACAACGCCCGGTATCCCCACCTTTCGTGCCACCTCGATGACCTCGTCAACCGCTGCGACAAGGCCAATCGAATAGTCCGCCTCATCCCTTATATGGCTAGCATAAACACCACCATATTCAGCTGCGACTTCAGCCAGGGTGATCACTTCGGAGAGTTCGGCGTAGCTCCCTGGGGTGTAAAAAAGCCCGCTCGAAAGTCCAAAAGCCCCGGTGTCCATGCCAACGCGCACGATATCGCGCATGCGGTTCAGTTCTTCCGGCGTAGCCTGGCGATCCTCCATTCCTATGACAGTACGGCGCGTTGACCCGTGGCCCACCATTTGTGCCACGTTGACACCTAGGCCGTGCTCGCCAAGCGCGTCGCGCTGCTCCTGAATGTCAGGGCTGCGACCATCGGGGTTAACAACGACCGTTGTGAGGCCTTGAGTAATCAGTGTCCTAGCACCACTTCGATCTGGTGCTGTGAGTCCTTCAGCAGCGTGCGAATGAACATCGATGAAGCCTGGTGTGACATACAGGCCCTTTGCGTCAAGTACGACCGTGGCACTGGCTTCCGAGAGATCATCGATTAACAAGATGCGATCTTTAGAGATCCCAACGTCGGCGGTAAACCAAGGGTTTCCTGTGCCATCGAGAATTCTGCCGCCGCTGATGATGACGTCGTAGTCTTGTTGCTGCCCTTCCGACGCGAGCACGCCCGCAGTCAATGCAGCAACCAGAAGAACCGTAAAAGAAATGTTTCGAACGTTGCTTACAACCACCGTCGTGTCTCCTCGCAAGTCTCGCTGCTTGTGTCCGGGCAATCTATCTCGACATCTCCACCTTCTCAATGTCATTAATCTGCTCCCTCCTCTACCCAATGAGGCACCACAACGCGACGACCAGCCTGCGAGGACAAGACAACGAGGGTAGAATGGCGCTTTCTGCCCACCAAGCTTCGGTTTCTTCGGAGGTGCCGAGCTGCGATGAAGCACGATGAAATCGCGGTCATCGATTTCGGTGGGCAGTACGCTCACCTGATTGCCACCAAGGTCCGGCGCCATGGCGTCCTCGCCGAAATTCGCCAGCCGGAAGACCCAATTGAGGCCTTCGAGGGTTTTAAAGGGATCATTATCTCGGGTAGCCCCAGCCTTGCCTCGCATGGCGAAGATTCCGAATACACCCATGCGATCTACGACCTCGACGTGCCGATTATCGGCTTCTGTTTCGGCCACCAAGAGATCGCTCGTCACTATGATGGCGAGGTCATCCATGGGGGGCGAGAATGGGGCAAAGTGAATCTGCATCTGACCGGCGAACACCCATTGTTTGCCGGCCTAGGCCCAGTCGAGCAAGTCTTCATGAGTCACTACGATTCGATAGCGAGCGTTGGGGCCGATTTCCAGGAACTCGGCTACAGTAAAGCCACCGAAGGGAGCGAGGGGCACCGTTTCGCGGCGATTGGCTCTGACACACTGCGTCGATACGGCCTGCAGTTTCACCCTGAAGTTGACGATACTGTGCACGGAGACCGGATGATCGCCAACTTCGTGCTCGATATCTGCGAATGCAAACCATCGTGGACGATGGAAGGCTACGTGGATGAAACGTCCGAACATCTCAGGGAACAGGTGGGCGAGGGGTCGGTTTTCCTGCTCGCGTCAGGCGGCGTCGACTCAACTGTGGCCGCGGCTCTAATCGCTAGCGCTTTGGGTCCTGATCATCTCCAATTACTGCACATCGACAACGGCTTAATGCGCGAGAACGAAAGTGCCGAGGTCGTTGAATACTTCAAGGAGATCGGTCTCGGTGAAAATCTCGCGTTCGTTGATGCAACGGAAGATTTCCTCTCGGCGCTGGAAGGGGTAATCGGCCCCGAGGAAAAACGGAGGATCATCGGTGACACCTTCATCGAAGTTTTCAACCGTGAGGCTGAACGCCTCGGGATCACCGACCATTTACTCGGACAGGGAACTATCTACCCTGACACCATTGAGACTGGAGCTACGAAGCGGTCCGATACAATTAAAACCCACCACAACCGCGTTCCAATCATCGAGGAATTGCTCCAAGAGGGCCGCATCGTTGAACCTCTCGTTGAGCTCTACAAGGTGGAAGTGCGTGAGCTTGGCGAGAAGCTCGGTATCCCCGACAAGCTCTTACACCGGCACCCGTTTCCCGGTCCTGGACTCGGTGTTCGGCTGCTGTGCAACGGTGGTGATGATGACCGCCGCGGCTTCGACCAAATCGAGCCAGCCCTAATGCCAATCACTGAACGTTTCGAGCTTCAGGCGTTGACGCTACCTGTCCGGTCGGTCGGAGTGAAAGCCGATGTGCGCGCCTACGAACACCCAGTGATGCTCAGTGGAGATAAATCATGGGACATGCTGATCCAAGCCACTTCGACAGTTACCGCTGACGCGCCTGGCATCAACCGGTGCATATGGAACCTTGCGGCCGAGGCCCCCATCAGCGCACACGCAGTGGCCGCCACCGTAACCAGTCAGCGCCTCGACTTACTACGCGAAGCAGATGCCATCGTAATGCAGGCACTCGAACGCCATCACCTTTACGATTCGGTCTGGCAATGCCCGACCGTTCTGGTGCCATGCTCCCTAACGTACGCCCACAACAACACCGAAGGAGAATTGGTCGTCGTTCGCCCGGTCGCCTCCCAGCGAGCAATGACCGCTCGCCCGGTTAAATTACCAAAGGTGATGATCGAGGAATTGCGTAGCGAAATTTTAATGCTCGATGGTGTCACTGGCCTGGCGCTGGACTTGACCTCGAAACCTCCGGGGACGATCGAGTGGGAGTAAAGGCATCGAAGTAATATGTGATTGGCGCACACTAGCAACGATGAACATATGTTTCGCATCTTCGAGAAATATCTCGAGCAAATCGGCGAACGGCGCGGCTTATTGCTGCTCGGTTCGATTCTGATTTGGGTATCGATCCTTCTGGCAATCTACGCCTACGGGATCGGGATGGGAGGCATCGCGGTCTGGCGTATTACGCAGGGCGCCTACTGGGCAATTTCTGAGATCGTCACCGATCGAGTCTACGATGCTGATCCATGGCCTATCTTTATGGGTGCGGTCGTCTGGATTCTGCTGATTATCCTGATCTTTCCGGTGCGCGCTGCCCGTAGCGTCTGGCGAAGCTACCGGCGCCAGGAGATGCGGGCCCAGAAGGTGCTCAGTGAAATCGAAGAGGGAATCTTTGAAACCGCCAACCGCTCAAGCACTATCAAACGTCCACGGGAGCGCCTAGCAAACCGGGCCTTGGCTGAGATCGAGGTCGAACTCCTTGGCGAACCACAGGCGGCTGACCTAACTATTGAAGAACGAATCATCAAGCTAGGTGACAACTAGCCCCGCCGAATCAACCTTGTTGAAAAAGCGGGATGCCAAGCACGACCGAGACGACGATCGACGTCGCGGTCAGCAGAAGGCATACCAGTCCGATCAGCATGTGGGTCGGACTTTCGTCCTTGAGGGGATCAAGGACGCTTGCCGCCAACCACCCCCCCGCGTAGCCACCCAGGTGAGCCCAATTGTCGATAATTGGCACGATTAAACCGATGACGACGAAGATCATCACCCAACGCCAGATTTCCTGACCAAGCGCCGTCTGGCCTGTTCGCTTGCTGTAGACAATCAAGGCGCCGAACAAACCGAATAGAGGTGCGGAGGCGCCGACGGTGAAATAAGCGCCACGAAACGGCCCCAGCGGTATGGCCGGCTGAAACATCAGCGAGGTCAGCGCAAATCCCGATGCGGAAGCGACTGTGTAAATAATGATGAGCCGCCCTACACCGTAGAACTCCTGCACGATCGGCATGATCTGGCGCAGCCACATCATGTTCATGCCGATATGGAGCAAGCTACCGTGCAGCCACGCCGCGCTCAAAACGGTCCACCAGCGGCCATATTCAACGATCGGCCAGTAGCCACTGCCACCAAACATGAAGGTTGATTGCGTGCTTGGCCCCAGGAATCCGCCGATGTTCTGCGGGTCGCTCAGCAGCGAGACGGCGTACATGGCAACGCACACCGTGAAAACAAGCTGCGTGAAGCCAAAGTCTAGGCCGAACTTTCGCAACAACGGCGCGAAACCCCACAACCCAGGGTTACGGCGACCACAATTGAAACACTCGCGGTCGCGCACACCAACGAGGCGGCCGCAGTTCGGGCAAACAAGCGATCCTTCGGTCTGGCGCTGGAACATCGCTCCAGTCTACACAGGACTATCTGTAGCTCCACGGCGATCTTTGGCCAGGGGATCGGCGCTCAGGTGATGTCCTTGAGTGTAAGCCCTTTCTTTTTCAGATACGGCATCAACCCTTGACGGGTAATCGAACGTAAGGCGCTTGTCGAGATGCGCACGCGTATCGTCCGCCCCAGTTCAGGGATATAAATTCGCTTCTTCTGGAGATTCGGGTTCTGACGCCGCTTGGTTTTGTTGTTGGCGTGAGAAACGTGGTTCCCGGTTAGCGGACCCTTCCCAGTGATAGCACAGCGTCGAGGCATTACTTTTCTTCCTTGTAAAGCACGTGGCGACGCAACACGGGATCGTATTTCTGCAACTCAAGGCGATCAGGCGAATTGCGCTTATTTTTTTCCGTGTAGTAACGATGCGGGCTTTCAGTGCTACGCATCTTTACGTGTACGCGCGGACCGGTCTTGGCCATCGTGAGTAATCCTGTTCAACTAGCTATGCCTTAGGAGACTGCGAAAACCCGGAAGCGCAGACAAGCACTGAGGAGAAGCATGTCCTTACGGGTCGAACGTCAATGATACCAGAAACGCAATATCCTGGGCGACCGTCTACTCAGACCGTCCATGTTAATACGAAGACTCCGGCAACTATGAAACCAACGCCAGCCACCCGTGCCACCAGCTTTCCCTGGGGCGCAACCTTCTCGAGGAGCACGAAAACAGACAGTACCGCGATCCAAACCAGATTCATGACTCCAAACACAAACAGTAGTGCCATCAGAAGCCAGCAACACCCAATGCAATAGACGCCGTGATGGAAGCCCATTATGAAAGCCCCACTCGTGCCACGGCGCCAATGTTGCATAAGGGAATGCACTGGTGACCGACAATGTCTCAGGCAGGCATCCTTGAGCGGTGTGAGCTGATAAATGCCCGCTGCCAATAGCAAACCAGCCCCTAATAACGGACTGGTGCTGGCCATCATCGGTGACAATACTGCTAGCTTCTCTAAGCCCAACTGCAACAACGTGACAACAGCACTGAAAGACGTCCAGACCAACAGGTAGCCGATAGCGAAAGCAACGGTTCCATGGAAGCCATCGCCACCATCTTCCTGTTGTCGATTCACTCTCACGTGCAGCAGGATCAACGGGCTGGCCGACGGCAACATCATCGCCACCATCATCACTGACCACATCAGGAACATGAAAAAGAAGTCCCGAACCGACCATGTGGACAGTTGCGGACCCATAAGTCCTGAAACCGACGACATCAAATCGCCCTCCATGGCCATGTCATCCATTCCTGCCGCCAGGCCGAACAGATACGCCCAGGAAAGCACGGTAAGCAAGATAATGCCGCTAATCGTTACCCAGCGATCACGACGAAAGATAGCCTCAACGGAAGACCTCGAAGC
Source organism: uncultured Acidobacteriota bacterium (assembly GCA_964455175.1). GTDB lineage: Bacteria > Acidobacteriota > UBA890 > UBA890 > UBA890 > UBA890. The sequence continues at coordinate 26,944 of CAYVUW010000016.1, forward strand.
CTTGGGCCCAGCAACGGTTCCCAGTTTGGTCACGATCCAATCAGCGAACAACACCCTGAGGCGTCATGTGGACAATCGCAAAGTGCGCGTGGCCGTTTTCGTGGTCGAGCCGGATGGTCCCCGGCGCGTTCACCGTGCTACTAGCGTACTCCGCCTCGGTGTACTCGAATCCAGCCGGCAGCGTCACCCGGGCACGATGCTCAGCACCTGTTACCGCATTGAGAATCGGTGTGACCTTGCCCTCTACTACCCCTTCGACAGAGAAGTAGCCCTGTCGGGACTCCATGTCGGCTTCCATGGAGATCGGAAGAAACTGCGGCTCGTGCATTTCCGACAGCGTTCCCGCGAAGACGTTGAAAATCGTAGCTCCAGGCTCAGTCTCCTCCCCCGACAAGATAGTCAACAGAGCTTCCCGCTGCTTGTCGTTGGTGCTCTCATCAATGATAACTAACGCTTCACCGTTGCCCTCGTGGATGGGGCCGGGCCAGGCAAACAACCCGACCCATTTTGTCCCCCCGAGAGATACATCGTCGAAGTGTCCTTCTTCGATACTCATCGCCACCGCTGCCCGGCAATCACCATGCGTCGGGAGGGAGTTGAATTGACAAGGGCAACCATAGTCACAGTTGCAAGTCGAAACCGACAGCCCCCGGATCATCCAATCGGTGTACATCAAGAATCCTCCTTAGGCACCTGCATGTCTTGTGGGCGGCGCGTGTCCAATTTGTCACCTGCTATTTTTTGAGTTTAGCAGCACATTGGAAATAACAGGGCAGCAACGAGGCAAGGACAAGATTGTCGTCATCTCCGCTTAACGTTGCCAACGCTACTTACAATTCACTGGGCCGAAGCCGTCGAATCCAACCCCGAAAGCCAGTCATCGGCCCCTCTGCCAAATCGAGGCGCACGATCGAACCGTTCCCATCGACGTACACCGCCGAGAAAGGTGTCGGGGGATCGAGCCGCCAAGCATCAACTATTCGGCCACCGATATCGAGTTGCAATAGATCAGAGGAAGCGGCTAGCCCAAAGTTCTGTAGCGCATCCTCGGCATTGTTAAACGGACTAGGCCCAAGACCGATTAATCTGCCCATTCTATTAAGGCTGAAACCGGCAATGTTTACGCCACCACCCGGGATACCGGAAGGGGGTCCAGTGAGCAAATCAAGGCGCATGCCGGTCGGCGCCAAAACGAAGAAGTCGAGTGTGCCGGTACCTGTTTCCCACAACGCCGGCATGGTGAGGTTCAGTAGACCAGGATTCGCAAAAATTATCTCGCGGCCGTGACAAATTTCTTCGGTCCGATACCCGCCGCGGCCACTATCCGCATCGCTTTCCTCATTGCGGGGAAGTCCAGCAAACGCCCCAATGCATTCAGAGTCGAGCGGAGTATAAAGATACAACCCTCTTGGGAAGCTCGTGTTGACACCTGAATAATCTTCCAGCTTGAGTTCCTGATCATCAAAATCCCCATCCATTAGCTCCTTTCGAAACCTGTCGCCTTCGAACCGGTATTCGATGCTGTAGCCAACAGCGCCCATCACAGTGTCTCGCTCGGAAGTAAAATTCACATTGAGCGGGAACCCATAGGCATTGAATCGTGTCTGGGCTGTCGCCTGGGCCCTCTTCTTCCCAGCGATGATGGCAATGTACCCCAAGTCGAACGTGCCCTCAGATCCACGTTCATTGACTCCCTGGAGCGTAATACTCCATTGGACAATGCTGTCCTGTTGGCGGCCTCCCTCAATCTCAAACGCGTAACGAAGCTCCTGGCCTTGTCGGAAGCCTAGGAATGTTTGCTCCGTGTGCTGCACAATCGACGGGAAATTCAAACCGTTACTAGCACGGGAGGCACCAGCAACCGGAGCGAGAAGAACGACAATCGCAAGAGCCGACAGTAAGAAAGTTGACACGCGTTTACCCAAGAAGTTTGTGAGCGTAGCCACCCTCGACCAGCTCTCCTCTTGCAAAGCGGTCCAAAGCGAAGAAATTGATGTCGTCGTTATCACTCTTCCCTCGTGTGATCAGATCAGCCATCATTTTCCCAACGATCGGGGCAAGCTTAAATCCGTGGCCGCTGCTGCCGGCGCAGCAATAGAGATTCTCTATACCTGGGAGTTCGTCAAGGATCGGTTGCCAATCAGGGGTGACGTCGTAGAGTGACGCGTAGCCGTTTAGAAAGCTACCTTTGTCCATTTCCGGGAAGCGTTCGACAAGTTGCTCACTGTAACGTGAAACAACATCGAAGTCGGCGACCCTCTGAAAATCATCGGGGTGCTTGATACCGGCTTTGGCTTCGTCGGTAGCAACGGAGCCAACTAGCATTAGATCTTCTCCTTCGGGTCTCGTGTAAACACCGAGTGGCGAGTCAATAAATATTTTGTCGTGATTTAGGTCGGGGGCACGTTCGAACAAGCAAACCTGAACTCGGCACGGAACAATCGGCAGGTCGATGCCAAACAGCTTGGCGAGCTGCGATGACCAGGGGCCTGTCGCCAGAACGACTGAAGCAGCCTCGAATCGACCCTGGTTGGTAACAACACCACGGGCCTTACCACCCTCGACAATCACCGAGCGAACTTCGGTACCGGTAAGCACCTCGGCACCAAGTTCCTCGGCACGGTTAGCGAATGCTACCGATGTACTATAGGGATCAGCGTACCCTGATTCCGGTTCGTACGCTGCGCCAACGATCCCGTCGATTGCAGCTCCAGGCACTAATTCCCGCAGTTCCTCCACCGAAATAACCGAGGTGTTTATACCAAGCGACTGCTGAAGGGCCACGTTAGACTTCAAAGTATCAATGGTGTCCGGGCCAGCAGCAAAGATGTACCCGGTCTGCCGGAAATCGCAATCGCCACCCACTAGATCCTCGAAGTTCTCGAAGAAACGAAGCGCTGCAAGTGCAATTCTCGCGGTGATTGGATGCGAGTAATGCTGGCGGATGATTCCACATGACAGCCCTGTCGGCCCTGCGGCGATGTTGTCCTTTTCAACTAGTGTGACGGAGGCGCCGCGCTGGGCAAGATGATAGGCAATGCACGTGCCGTTCACCCCGCCGCCGACAACGATAACGTCGGTGGTCTTTACCATAGCGGGTCAACGGTACCATCTTCGTATTGAATTCCTGCAAACCCTTTCTGTCATCGCCATTGATGGATTTTAGGTGCAGGCAATAAGGCCATTTTGGTAAATCCTTGGCAAGCCCCGCTCAAAAAAAAGGGGGTTCTGAGGGTTGTTCTTGCTCCCGTTGAAGCCAAGCAAGGTGCAACTTAGCTACGCCGTGCATATACCCACCAATTCCATAGTTATCGTCGGCCGCGACCGCGATGTGCTGATAGGCTTCAACCTCACGTCCGAGGGCCTCGTAGTAGAGACCGAGATACAGGTGCGCATAAAAACGGGCTAGTGCCCCTGTACTAATGCCGGGCAGGAGCTCTTCCGGCCGGTTTTCGCCGCGGAACACCTTGTAGATCGTCATCATTGGTTCCCGGCTATCGTGTCCAACCGGGAGCAGCGCTTTGCGTGCCTCCTCCGGTGACTGAAGCCGGGCGAAACATAAAAAGTGCCAAGCCGCGTTCTCCACATCGTTGGGATTCACGGTGCGGTGAGATTCAAACTGGGCTCGGCAATCATCGTAACGACCCATGTAGTAGAGAGCGATGCCTCGCTGCCAAAGGTACGGCCCCATCTCGGGAGCAAGCTCGACAATTTGGTCGAATTCCGCAACGGATCTCTCAATATGCCCGGCTAAGAAGTCGACCATAGCCTGATTGAGCAGGACCGAAGCATCTTGGGACAACGTGCCCGACGCAACCATCGAGCAGGGACCTAGTACGGCAACAACCACAAGGACGATGAAGACCACCCGCTGAAACCACATGTCAGATTGAATGTAAGGCTAGGGGTCCGTCCACGGCAGTGTCTGCCTATTGCCTACTGGATTCGCTCATATACAGCGTGGCCGACCCCAGTGATCTTGCCATCCGCGCTCATACGAACGTATTCATTATTGATGGTGTTGCCATCTTCCGAGAGTGTGTTGATTATGACCTGGCCAACGAGCCCATTGCGCTTGTTGTAGATCCTGGTGCTCTGCTCGTCGATGAACTCAACTGCGGTTTCAGAGTTCTCTTGGCCCTCGACTGGATGAAATGCGCCATCGAACAACGTTACGTAGCTCCACTCGGAGGTGTTCCCATTTCGAGTAGTCGCCACCGTAATCTTCATGCCACCATCACCGTAGGGCTCATAAGTCATGACGTTGTTGGGGTTGGACTGATTCCTCCAAACACCGAATCGTGGGTTCGTGTCCTGTGCGGAGACGTTCGCGACAACTAACAGAACAATGATGCTGAGCGCGATACCCAAGACAAACTTCCGTGTGCACATCGGTTAGGCTCCTAAATGAAGGGATTAAAAGTGTTCAAGGTTGCGACCGAAGCATACTGGCGGACCCCAGGGATCGCCAGGGTTAGGTTCGGTTCGTGCGGTGGCCACCTTTCCCAGCACTCGAGCCGCCACCAGCTGGGGCCTTGACCAAACCAATCCCTAGCGCGTAGAAAGGAATCATCAAATTCGAAACCCTGAGGATCAAGCTATGTATAACTGCTTTCCGACCATATTTTGTGTTCTTGCCTGTTTGATTCCAACCGCCGCAATCTCGGCTCAGGATCTTGACTCGCCGCGGCCGATCGCAGGCATTGACACCGTCTTCATTGAAGAGATGACTTGGATGGATGTCCGTGACGCAATCCGTGACGGGAAAACCACAGCGATTGTTGCTACTGGAGGAGTCGAGCAAAACGGACCTTACGTGGCAAGCGGGAAACACAACTTCGTGTTGCAGGCAACGACCGATGCGATTGCGCGAGAGTTAGGTAATGCCTTAGTCGCACCCATTATCAAGCTCGTTCCCGAAGGGAGCATTGATCCGCCTTCAGGACACATGAGGTACCACGCCACCCTAAGCGTTCGCCAAGAAACTTTTGAATCAATGTTGACCGATGTAGTCAGTAGCCTGGCGGCGCACGGATTTACCGATATCGTCCTCATCGGTGATAGCGGCGGCAATACGCGCGGCATGCAAGCCGTAACTGAAGCTTTGACGTCACAGTGGGACGGCGCGCCAGCACGCGTTTACCATATCCCCGAGTACTACACTGAGGATATGTATAGTTGCGAGTATCTAAAGGCGGAACTCGGCATCTTCCAACAGCCTGATGAGTGCCGTGCAACGCGTAACGAATACCACGATGACTACCACTACTCATCGATCATCGCGACGGTAGACCCCAACATGATCCGGACCAACCAACGTATCGAAGCCGATTTGTTCAGTATTAACGGAGTCGACCTGGGGCCCGTGGAAGCTACAATCGCCAACGGTCGGAAACTGGTAGAGTACCGGGCTCAGATCACTGCCCGTGCGATCCGCGCTGCAATCCAAGGACAATGACGTGCTGACCCTTCTGTCCCCCGCTAAAACGCTCGACTTTGAGTTTTCTTCAGAAAGTCTGCCCTCTACCACACCCCTTTTCCAAGAGGATATCGAGGTCCTCCTCGGACGGTGCAAAAGGCTAACAGTCCCCAAGCTCCGAGAGCTAATGAATATCAGTCAACCCTTAGCTGAGCTTAACCGCCAGAGGTTCCAGAGCATGACCCTTCCGTTCACGGCGGACAACTCTAAACCTTGCTTGCTCGCCTTTCGTGGCGGCGTTTACCGGGGACTTGATGCGGCTAGCCTTTCGAAACGCGACCTGGACTGGGCACATCATCGCCTGCGCATCCTCTCGGGGCTCTACGGTATCCTTCGGCCGTTCGACTTGATGCAGCCTTATCGATTAGAAATGGGGACCCGGTTATCTAATCCCCGCGGCAAGAATCTCTACGACTTTTGGGGCGATCGATTGGTGGAATCATTGAACAGCGAGCATTCAAAACGGCCGGTCAAGGCGGTACTTAACCTCGCTTCGAATGAGTACTTCAAGGCTGTGCCCAAGAAACAGCTCGATGCGCCACTCGTCACTGCTCTCTTTCAGGAGATCCGTGATGGCAAACCGAAGACGATCAGTTTTTCAGCCAAGCGCGCCCGCGGACTGATGGCCCGCTTCATCGTCCGGAACCGGATCGACACTCCGGACAACCTGAAAGAATTTGCGGAAGAGGGATACAGCTTTCGCCCCGAACTTTCCCAAGAAAATCAACTGCTGTTCGTGCGCGAACAAAACTGGGCCGCCTGACTCTGCCAGCAATATTGAACCCGCGACAACCACTTCGGTCCCCGAACCACGCCTAAATTACAGAATTTCGTCAAATCCTCTATCAAGAAATTCAACGGTTCGGCCGATGTTGTGCAACTTGTCAAGGCCAAAGAGACCAAGCCGAAAGGTCTGGAAAGTTTCTGGCTCGTCACAACGTAAGGGAACACCGGCCGCAATCTGCAGGCCGGCCTCGGCAAATTTCTTTCCATCTTGGATGCCAGCATCGTCCGTGTAGCTAACAACGACACCCGGGGCCTGGAACCCTTCGGCCGCCACGCTCTTGATCCCTTTCCCAACCAAAAGCGCCCGAACTTTATCTCCAAGCTCCTGCTGCTCCCCACGGACTTTGCTGAAGCCATAGGCTTCAGTCTCTTTCATCGTGTCACGAAAGCGTGCCAGTGCATCTGTTGGCATAGTGGCGTGGTACGCGTGTCCACCCTTTTCGTACGCTTGCATGATCTCAAGCCACTTGCGAAGGTCGCCCGCGAAGCTGGTACTGGTTGTTGACTTAAGTCTTTCCAGAGCCACCGAGTTGAGCATTACCAAGCCGGCACATGGAGAGGAACTCCAACCCTTTTGTGGCGCACTGATCAGCACATCGACACCAGAAACTTTCATGTCGACCCAGATCGCGCCCGACGCTATGCAATCGAGGACGAACATGCCACCCACACCGTGTACCGCATCCGCCACGGAGCGCAGGTAGTCATCGGGCAAGATCATCCCCGAGGATGTTTCCACGTGTGGCGCAAATACTATGCCAGGTCTTTCAGCCTCGATGGTCGCAACGACTTCTTCTACAGGCGGCGGCATAAAACTCGGATGCTCACTGTCATCAATAGGGCGTGCCTTCAGTACAGTACTTGCCGAAGGAATATCACCCATCTCAAAAATCTGTGTCCACCGGAAACTAAACCAACCATTGCGAATAACGAGACACCTCATGTCGGTCGCAAACTGCCGCGCAACTGCCTCCATTGCAGAGGTTCCCCCACCAGGGACGACGGCAACCGCTTCGGCACCATAGACTTTCTTGAGTGTCTCAGAGATATCGTTCATCACCGCCTGGAACGACTGCGACATGTGATTGAGCGAGCGGTCAGTGAAAACTACCGAGTACTCAAGGAGCCCTTCGGGATCGATATCGGGAAGAAGGCCTGACATGTTCGTATCCTTGCTCAAGAAATGGAGAGCTTAGTTTAGCCCGCCAGTAACCAACTATCTCGCTCAACTCATCACGAGTACTAAAGTTTGCACCTTTCAAGCCGATGTTGATTGTTCCCGGACAACCCATCGACCCAGGACCAGCTGAAACTTTTGGTGATGAACCCCTGGCCATCCGCTCGTTCAGTCCGGATGGTCAAATCGAACCGGTCTTTGCCCTCGGTTACTGCTGTCGTTCGGCAATCCTCTGCTCGATCACTTCAGCCGTGCGCTCAGCCCGCGCGTCGGAGACAGCCTTGGCGAGTTTGAGCGACTCTCCTAGATCGGCAATCGAAACCCCATTGATGATCGCCTGGCCTGTCTTCACTCGTTCTGCCCAGCGAACCGAGCTCGGATCGGTCAACATCATATTGAGCGTGATCGCTGCACCATCGTGAATGCCATCGTTCGGCATGTCATCCGTGATTACGCCAAGATCACGCAGCACGTTGGGAGTTCCGGGAGGTGTTCTGTAGTACTCCGGGATATGTATCGCCGCCACCTCGACACCCCACTGCGCCGAGAGTGCTTCTGCAACATTAGCCATGCCACTTTGGTTCCCACCACTATCGCCGATAAAAATGATGTTTTTAAACCCGTGCATCTTGAGGCTGTGGGCGGCGTCGGTAAGCATCGCCTCGAAGGTCTCCTGGCGAAGACTTATCGTTCCTGGACTTCGCATGTGGCCACTTTGTGGCTCGATACCACCCTCAGGAACCAACTCAAAAATGGGTGCGCACACAGCGTTGCCAAGTTTCCGAGCGATCGCGTCACAGTTGGCGCGCAACACATAGTTGTGTTTACCCGTCACCAGCCATGGGCCGTTCGGCTCGATACCACCCGTAGAGATAATTGCCGTCGTTTTGCCTGCAATCAAAGCGTCCCGGACGTCCATCCAGGTCATTTCCTCAAGCCATACGGTATCTGTTGCTGGCAGTGGGTTGGGTGTATCAGAGCAGTTGTATTCGTTGTCGCGGCAATTTCCGCCGCCCATCGTGCGCGGATCAGCGGCAGGCTGTTCGGGCCGCCTAGCACCGCGACCACCTCTGCCCCGACGACCCCCAGGAGTCCCTCCCCCGCGCTCCGGACCCGACACCGTACCACCACCAGTAATGGCGCTCTCGATAGCTTCGGCTGTATGGTTGGCACGAAACTCCACGATTTCACGGGCGAGCGACAAGGATTCAACACGGTCAGCAATTGACACACCATTTATAGTCGCCAACCCTGCCGCTACACGTTCGTCGTACCGCACCGAGCGTGGATCCGTGTAGAACATGTTGAGAGCAATGACCGGGTCGTCGTGCAAGCCATCGTTTCCCTCGGATACCAGCCCCTGGCTGGCCATGTAGGCAGTGACACCTGCATAGTCGTAATACTCCTGCACATGGGCCACAACCACATCGTTCCATTCAGCGTTTAGCCGCTCTGCCACTGCTCTTTGCCCACCCTGGTTCCCCCCGCTATCACCTATAAAAATAATGTTTTCAAAGCCATGCATCTTCAGGCTGTGCGCAACATCAATCAGGACGGACCGAAAAGTTTCTTCGCGGGCGCTCATCGTGCCGGGGCTCGTCATGTGACCGCTCTGTGGCTCAATGGAACCCTCGGGTACCAACTTGATGATAGGGGCACAGAGTGCGTCGCCCAATTTGCGCGCGATCGCGTCGCAGTTGGCGCGAAGAACATATTGGTGCTTGCCGGTCGCCAACCACGGACCGTTTGGCTCGATGCCTCCGGTCGAGATGATGGCCGTTGTTTTGCCTGCATCCAGTGCATCACGGACATCCATCCAGGTCATTTCTCCAATCCACACCGTATCCGGATTCGGTAACGGGTTTGGAGTGTCGACGCAGTTGTACACATTAGCCTCGCAGCTCCCGCCACCCATGTTACGGGGGTCGCTAGCCTGCCGTTCCTGCGCACACACGGTTGTGGCGAATATAAGCATCGCACTCAATGCCAAAACCTTTTTCATCATTCTCTCCCCTATGCGCACCGTTTCACCAAGGTGTCTATTTCGATTGTCGAATTGCCGACTTTTAGCGGACTCTACACTTCCGAACCCAGTTTACCCACCGAATACCCTCTCCAAAACTTTCACAAAAGCGCCCCAAGAGGAAGCTCTTCTGGGTATCTGAACGCAAGCATCTCGCGCAGCGCGGGAATGTGCGTTTATATATGGTGGTGGCAGCGAATAGCAGGTGGGAGGTCATTATGGTTTCAGGCAATCTCGTTACCCCTTCTTGACGATGAATAAAGCAAATCGTCGCCTTCTAATCATCGTGAACCTTGGAACACCAGACGCCCCAACTCCCGCGGCTGTGCATAAGTTCCTTCTTGAGTTCTTGTCGGATCCAGGCGTTATTGATTTGCCACGTTGGCTATGGCAACCAATTCTGCGGCGGTTTGTATTAAACAGCCGGCCCAGTAAAGTGGCGGATCTTTATCGCTCAATCTGGACAACGGAAGGATCTCCACTCGAGGTTGGCACTCGTAAGATTGCAAGAGGAATTAGGGAAATCGCCGACGACCACTTCGAAGTAACATGGGCGTACCGGTACGGCGACCGTTCACTCTATAGAACCCTCAGTAAAGAAGTTAGCTCGGGTACTGAAGTGGCAATTCTTCCGCTATACGCGCACCGCACTAGCTCAACAACCGAGTCGGTATTTCTCGAAGCTCATCGCGTAGCGGAAACGCTAGGAATTTCGACGAACCTTCGCGAAGTAACGTTAGAAGCGGATGATTCAGGATTCATTAACGCCTTGGCCGATTGCTGTCGAAGCGCGTTTGAAAAGGCTGGGGTCGAACCAGATCATCTTTTACTTTCTTACCACGGGATCCCGACACGCTACGACCTTCGCGAGCGGAGGCAATACAGTACCGACTGCCTGGCAACAACTGATGCCCTCCTGAAGGCTCTCAACTGGGACCCCGGACACGCCACCCATTGTTATCAGTCAAAGTTCGGCCCCGAACCATGGTTAAAGCCAACAACTGCGGATCTTTTCACGGAGTTGCCCCAAAAACGTATCCGGAGTCTCGCGGTGGTCACCCCTGGGTTTCTGACGGACGGCCTCGAAACCATAGAAGAGATTGGCATTCAAGGGCGCGAACTATTCAAGGAGGCTGGTGGCGACACTTTTATCCGAGTCAACGCACCGGAAGACCATCCAGCCCTGCTAGCCGGTCTTGTGCGAGCAGCGTTTCCCAATTGTTAGCAAGGTGTAATGACAAATCTGTGACAACTTGAGGAAGAATTTCGTCTAGTTTGTCGGTGTAATGATCACGCGAATAGCCTCAACCACCTTGTTACCCCCGGATTTGCTCACTTTCAAGGACATATGGACAAAATAGGCGTGGTTAGTGTGAGTTGGCGCCGCCAAGGTGTCGACGAGGTAGCCCGCTTCACGATTCCTGCAGATAAGCGGCCGGAGGTAATGCGAAAGATCGCTACTAGCGCCGACCTGCAGGAGGTCGTCTACCTGGCAACATGCAATCGGGTTGAGGTGGTTTACGTCGGAAATAAAAGTAGTTCACCGAGTGTTTGTCGGCCCCATATCTACACCGCAATCACCGGGCAAATACCCGCCACCGGGGAGTCGGAACGAGCTATGACAGCGTGGGTGGGCGAAGGCGCAGTAGAACATGTCTTCCACGTCGCCGCTGGGTTAGATTCAGCCATGGTCGGCGAAACTGAGATACGTGGTCAGATGCGAGACTCGCTGCAGCTATCGCGCTCGCTCAATCTGGCCGGGCCACGTCTTGAATGGGTATTCGAGGAAGCCGCCAAGACAGCTCGACGAATTCATGGAGCCACCAAGGTCGGTAAGGGCAAAGTCTCGTTAGCAGAAGTCGCCATTTTGCGGGCTCGCGAGCGCCTCGCAGAAACCCCCTCAGCTCTCGGTGTTGTTGGCGTATCACCTATGACAGAGCGATGTGCTAAAAAGCTCGCGCGAGAAGGAGTCCAGATCATTGTTTTTAACCGCTCGCTTGAGCGCGCTACCGAACTCGCTGATTGTGTCGGCGGGGTAGCACGACCGCTTACTGCGCTCGGAGAGGGTGCCGACGAGATCGAAGTCGTGGTCGCAGCGACCGCAGCGCCCGAACCTGTGATCACACTTGCCGATCTTGAACGATTAGCGGCTCGTTCACCCTCGGGTCGCCCGCCGTTGATCATCGACATGGCGAACCCGCCAGATGTTGCTGCCGCCGATGCCATCACAGCCGGTGTTGAGCGAATTGACATCAATGACATCGTCGATCAGGGACGACAACACAGCGAGCAACGTGCCGACGCTGCCGCCGATGCTCGTGCGATGGTCGATCGGGCACTCGCGGATTTGCGCGATCGACTGGTCGACAAGGCATTGTCTCCAATGCTTGTAGCAATGCAACAGAAATACCAGGAAACCACTCGGATTGCACTTGAGCGCCTGTTTCGCAAGGACCTTTCAACGTTGAGTGAGGATGACCGCGAGGCAGTAGCTCGCTGGGCGCGTGTGCTAGCACGACGACTTGCCCATGTACCGCTTGTGGGTATGCGCTCCATTGTGCGTGACAAAGGACTAGATGTTGCCACGACATTTTTTTCTGATGTTGACAAGTTCTTGAGTGCTGAGTTCCAACAGAGACTGTCGGAAGAAGACAGCCCCCAATTGGCATCTGGGGAAGGTGACACTGAGCTCGACGCCAAACCAATAACACTATGAAGATCCATATCGGCTCACGTGGCTCTGCCCTCGCACTTGCTCAGACGAACAAAGTAGCTCAGGCGCTCTCTGACCTTGGTCACGAGACGGAACTCGTTATCATCCAAACGGCCGGCGATCTAGATCAGGATCGGTGTTTCGCAGAGATTGGTCCTCCGGGAGTTTTTGTTCGCGAAATTGAAACGGCCCTTCTCGAGGAGGAGATCGATTTGGCCGTCCACAGTTACAAGGATCTTCCTTCTCAGGGCCCAGAAGGACTGGTGGTTGCAGCCATCCCTGAGAGGCTCACCCCGGAGGATTGCTTGATTATGCGTGGCGATGGGCAGCCAGACCCCAGTCCTTCTGGGTTGGAACTCGAATTCGACCTTGCGTTGAAGAAAAATGCTGTCGTTGGAACTTCGTCCGAACGTCGGCGAGCCTTGTTACGGTCATTTCGCCCTGATTTGAAGATCGTGCCCATCCGCGGCAACGTTCCCACCCGCTTGGCTAAACTCCTCGAGGGGCAATATGACGCAATCGTCCTGGCCGCCGCAGGGCTGATTCGACTCGGGCATCAGCAAGATGCCCCTTCCCTGAACCTGGACCGCTTCGTAAACCTTCGCCTCGACCCCTCTGTTTTCGTGCCTGCACCTGCCCAAGGTGCCCTCGCTCTCCAGTGCCGTGAGGGAGACCGGGTGATCGACGCGGTATTCCCGTTGCATGACGTCAGCACTTCGGGCCCGGTGCGGGCAGAGCGCGAGCTCCTGCGACTAGTTGACGGAGGCTGCAACTTGCCGTTCGGCGCCTGGTGTCATCGGTTAGATGGTGGGGACTTGGAGCTGATGTCGGTGCTTGAATCCGATGGTGGGCTTATTCGGGAAAGTGGTCGGTCAAAGAATCCCGAAGAGCTGGCTGCTGCCCTCTGGGGGCAGCTCTCTCACGCTTTGCCTGAGACGCCTATCGATGCCACCAGTTTGGAGGCATGAGCGTGGGCGATGTCAATGGGCTTACCGTGCTACTAACCCGGGCTCGTGAAGATGCCGAAGCGTGGGCTGTCGACCTTGCCGAACGAGGCGCCCGCGCCGTGATTTTCCCGTGTATAGAAGGCCAGGAAATTCGAGATGAAGCAACCGCCGATAAACTTGTAGCTGCCCTCGGCGACGCTGATTGGCTGGTTGTATCTTCAGTACGAGGTGTCCGTGGAGTTGCCGCGCTGGCTGGGTTACGGGCAGTGGCAGAAGTTTCAATCGCAGCAGTCGGAAGAACAACTGCGGCTGCTGCCAAACAGGAGCTTGGCCACGTTGACCTCATCGGAGAGGGTGGCACGATCCGAACCCTCGCAAAGACGCTCGCAGAATGTTTGACGGACGATGACCGTCGGTTGGTTCGGGTGGTCTCTGCTGGGGCGGAAAAGCCGAACCCTGATTTTGAAGAAGTGCTTCAGCCCTTGGGAATAGAAATGTCACACATAGCTGTTTACCGAACGCTTGTGGCACAGGCCGAGGAACCACGTGGGGACATCACCAACATGGACGTTGACACCATCTTTTTGGCGAGTCCTTCGGCAGTAGCGGGTTTGTTGGCAAGGACACATGTTCCTAAGAAAGTTCAAATCATTACCATCGGACCATCGACGACACGCGCCGCGCATGAAGCCGGTTTGCATGTCGACGGCGAAGCAGCCGGGCGTGACCTCGAAGGCATGATTGAGGCAATTCCATGACGATTGATTCCAGCGAAGTCTCCGGACAACTTACTAAGCGCCCTAGACGACTCCGCACAACGGAACGACTGCGAGCTTTGGTGCGTGAGAGTCGTGTTTCCGCTGAGCAGTTAGTTATGCCACATTTTGTTCTTCCCACGGATCGCGCTGAGGACCCCGTTGAGTCGATGCCCGGGATTTCAAGATATGGAGTCAAGAATCTGGCAGAACGTGTGCTGGCTGATGCCGACCTCGGTATTCGCGCCGTGCTTCTGTTTGGCACGCCGGAGGATGGGAAGAAAAATGAACGAGGTACGCCAGCAAGCTCTCCAAGTAGTGCGGTAGCACGAGCGGTCGAGACTCTTAAACAAAGGGCTGGGGACGAGATCGTGGTGATCACGGACGTGTGCCTATGTGCCTACACGTCGCATGGGCATTGTGGTGTATTGCGCGATGGCAAAGTAATCAACGATGAGACTCTCCCATTGCTGAAGGACATTGCTCTGGCGCACGCTGGAGCAGGGGCCGACTTGGTCGCTCCGTCCGACATGATGGACGGGCGAGTAGCGGCTATACGAAGAGGGCTTGATGAAGCCGACTATGGAGATGTCGGAATCCTGTCTTACGCAGCGAAGTACGCCTCGGCATACTACGGCCCTTTTCGAGATGCTGCAGAGTCGACCCCAGCTACTGGAGACCGTAAGGCGTACCAGATGGACCCGGCCAATGTTCGCGAGGCAATTCGCGAGGCTTATTTGGACGAACAAGAAGGGGCCGACATGCTGATGGTGAAACCGGCTCTTGCATACCTCGATGTCGTCCGTGCTGTACGCGAAGAAACCAGATTGCCCTTGGCTACGTACAACGTTTCAGGCGAATACTCTGCGGTGAAGGCAGCAGCAGCCCGCGGTTGGTTGGATGAGGCAGCCGTAGTCCGCGAGAACCTGGTTGCCATGACTAGAGCTGGGGCCGACTTAATTATCACTTACCATTCGCGGGAAGCGTTAGAGCGTGGGTGGCTATGACAGAAAGATCCGCACAGCCACGAGTAACGTCAGCAGCTTGGTTCAAGCGTGCGAAAGAGTGTCTCCCCGGCGGGGTTAACTCCCCGGTGCGAGCTTTCAATGCCGTCGGTGGTGAGCCCATCGTAATCCGGTCCGGTCGAGGTGCACTTATAGAGGATGTGGACGGCCAAACCTACATCGATTTCGTATGTTCTTGGGGTCCTCTGATCCTCGGTCATGCTCACCAGGCAATTGTCGAAGCAGTCCATCAAGCTGCTGAACGGGGGACGACGTATGGTGCTCTCTGCGAGCTAGAGATCGAACTTGCCGAGACAGTCGCTTCACTATACCCAGGACTTGAAAAGGTCCGCTTTGTCTCCTCTGGGACAGAGGCAACAATGAGCGCAATTCGTTTGGCCCGCGGGGTGACCAGCCGAGATGTGATTGTTAAATTCTCGGGTTGCTATCATGGC
The DNA here is from genome assembly GCA_964455175.1 of uncultured Acidobacteriota bacterium. GTDB lineage: Bacteria > Acidobacteriota > UBA890 > UBA890 > UBA890 > UBA890. The sequence goes on from CAYVUW010000016.1 coordinate 42,283, forward strand.
CACGCTGACCATCTTTTAGTTGCCGCCGGTTCCGGTTTGGCAACATTCGGCCAGCCAGACTCAGCGGGGGTGCCCGAATCGTTCGCCTCGCAAACGCGCATTTTACCGCTTGACGATGATGAGGCGCTCGAAACCCTGTTCCTCCAAGAGGGTGACAGCATCGCGGCAGTAATTGTCGAACCGATACCGGCCAATAACGGTCTGCTCCTGCAGCGTGAGGCCTTTCTCAGAAAGCTACGCAATCTCACACAAAAACACGGAGCACTTCTTCTATTCGATGAAGTCATTAGCGGTTTTCGAGTAGGGGCAGGAGGCGCCGCAGAGTTATTCGGAATCACGCCAGACCTAGCCACTTTCGGCAAAGTAATCGGTGGTGGGCTACCTGTAGGCGGGTTCGGGGGAGCTGGAACCATAATGGACAACCTCGCCCCCGAAGGGCCCGTCTACCAGGCAGGAACGCTTTCGGGCAACCCAGTGGCAATGGCAGCGGGCCTCGAGACCCTCCGCACTCTCAAGCGTGAGCAAGGCTGGCAGAAGCTAGAAACTGCTGGCAAGAAACTAGAAACAATGTTGACTCCAATTCTGGAGGCTTCAAAGACACCGGTTCAGCTAGTCCGCTGCGCTTCGGTCTTTTGGCTTGCATTTCAAGGCGGAGCGGCACCCCGCCGCGCTGACGCAATCGAACCGTGTGCCGCCAAGAACTACCGTCGCTTCTTCCACCTCATGCTCGAAAATGGCGTTTACCTCGCGCCCTCAAGTTACGAAGTAGGGTTCTTGTCGTTAGCTCACGAAGAAAAACACCTGCAGCACCTGTGCAACAGCATTTCAGCTGCGCTCGATAAAATGTGACCGCCATGAACGATCTCCTCTTGCGCACCCTTCGGGGACAGAACACAGAACGAAGACCACTGTGGATCATGCGACAAGCTGGTCGCTATCTTCCCGAGTACCGCGCGCTTCGCGAGCGTTTTTCCTTCGAAGAGCTGTGCGCCCGTCCCGATTTAGCGACCGAAGTAACGCTAATGCCGATTAACCGGTTCCCGCTCGATGCCGCCATTGTTTTCGCTGACATCATGAGTCCAATCAGTGCGCTTGGTATCAACGTCGAGTTTGCTCCTGGTCCCGTGATCAGCAAACCTCTACGGTCAAAAGCTGCGGTCCAGGCATTATCGATACCTACCCAGGACGAAATCGCCCCGACGGTCATGGAAACGGTTCGATTGGTCAAGAAGGAACTTTCTGGCCGTGTTCCAGTACTTGGGTTTGCAGGTGGACCTTGGACACTTGCGGCATATCTCGTACAAGGTCGGGGGGTACGCGACTTTCCGGCACTGAGAGCGCTCGCCATCGATAAACCGAGGGTGTTGACCGAGCTTCTTGAGCGGCTCACAGCGTTATCTGGCTCCTACTTGAGGGGGCAGGTGGAATCAGGCGTCGATGCCGTACAGATCTTCGAAACTTGGTCGGGCGTGCTATCGGTTTCGGACTGGTCGTTACTTGTAAAACCACACTTGGAGAACCTTCTTGAGAACGTGGGGCAACTCGGGGTGCCATGCATATTGTTCATGCAAAATGCGCCACATCTTCTGGCAGAAATGACCACTTTGGCGGCCGATGGTTTCTCCGTGGACTGGCGAGTTGACATGGCCGAGTTACGTCAGTCATTGGGACCTCAAAAGATTCTGCAAGGAAATCTTGACCCGGCAATCCTGCTCGCGGGGCCCGAGTCGACATCACGGGCGGCTCGTCGGTTGTTGCAAGACATTCCACCCGTTGGGCACATCGTGAACTTGGGGCACGGGATCCTCCCACAAACTCCCATGGAAAGCGTCGAGGCATTGATCGGAGTCGTTCACAGCGAAGTGCAGGAGTGTTCTCGCACTTCAGCATCAGCCGGTGAAGAGGTTTAGCAATAAATGGCGAAGAATAATACCAATACGGAAGATGCCATCACCCAGTTACTTTCACCGGCAGTAACCACCGAGTTGATGCGCCGCTATGACCGTCAAGGTCCGAGGTATACGAGCTACCCCACTGCGGTGGAGTTCCAAGAGAATCTTGATGACGCTATCTATACCAACCTTTTGGCAGCCGCCAATAAACGTGATTCTGAGCCGTTGTCGATCTACATCCACCTGCCGTTTTGTGAAGAACGCTGCTTGTTCTGTGCTTGCCACGTCATCATCACCCCGCACTATGAGAAGACGGTTCCGTATCTTGATCTTCTCCGTCGCGAAATCAGTTTGGTCGCAAAACACTTGCCGCGGCGACGAAAAGTGTCCCAACTCCATCTAGGCGGCGGCACGCCCACCTATCACAAGCCAAACGACCTCGCCGAACTCCTAGACCACTTATTCGACCGCTTTGAACGCTGTCATGATGCAGAGCTCGCCGTCGAGGTTGACCCTAGGGTGACTACTTATGAGCATCTTGATGTTCTCGGAGAGCGTGGCTTCAACCGTGTGTCGATGGGTGTGCAGGACTTCACTCCTGAGGTTCAAGAGTCCATCAATCGAGTTCAATCGGTAAAGGAGACCGAGGAACTAATCCAATACGCTCGGCGCAAGGGTTTCCGTGGGATTAATGTCGACCTTATTTATGGCCTTCCGTTTCAAAGCTCTGACTCGTTCGCTCGGGCCGTGGACCAAGTCATCAACATGGGAGTCGACCGGCTAGCCGTTTACTCATTCGCG